>DIMA01000027.1 GCA_002425325.1 Caryophanales bacterium UBA5578
ACAACCAATGTATGGACAACAAGTACCTGGACCTAATGTTCAAAATGTTAATACAAAAGGAAATTTTGGATGGGCTGTATTAGGTTTCTTAATTCCAATTGTTGGATGGATTTTATATTTTGTATGGAAAAATACAAAACCAGGAGATGCTAAAATGGCAGGTATCGGTGGAATATGCGGATTCTGCTTTAATTTAATTATTACAATGTTATAATTGTATAAAATTTAAGAATATTATTCATTATATATTAGGAGATGATATAAATGAAAAATATTCTTTTTATTTTGCTTTTTATTTTTTTACTTGTAGGTATTTCTAATGTAGTAACTGAAAATGAGTTAATACCAGAAGACGCTATAAGAATAAGAGTAATAGCAGCATCAGATAAAAAAGAAGATCAAGAATTAAAAATTAAAATAAAAAATGAAGTAGAAAAATACTTATATGAACAATTATCTAATGTAGATAATATAAATGATGCACATATTGTAATAAAAAATAGTTTAGTTAATATAGATAAAATTGTAAAGAAATATACAGATGATTTTAATATTAATTATGGATTAAATTATTTTCCTGAAAAAGAATTTAAAGGAATAAAATATAAAGATGGTGAATATCAATCACTTGTAATTACAATAGGAAATGGATTAGGAAATAATTGGTGGTGTGTATTATTTCCTCCTTTATGTATGATTGAAGAAGATACAACTGATGTTGAATATAGATCTTTTATAGTTGACACTTTGAATAAATATAATAGTTAAAGTTCCTTGACTCAATATTTTAGTTTGTGCTATACTAAAATAATTTTTCGGGAAGAGGTGAATTAGATATGTTATTAGCGCAAACTATTATAAAAAAAGATTATGAAGAAGTAGCTATACCAAATGAGGAATTAATAAAATATTTTATCCGACAAGGAATGGGTATAGATAAAAGAATAACAGATAATTTATTCTTTCAATATTTTTTATTTGAATGTTTTGGATTAAGCAATAATATTGAATTAAAAGATATAATTATTCAAAATAATGAAATTACAATTGTAACAGAATTTAACAAATATACTATTAAAACTAATTCTGAAAAAGGTCTTACGCTTACTAATGAAGAAGTAGCAAGTGATGATTCTGGATTAATTAGTAAAATAAAAAAAGTAATTGAAATATTTCCATATAAAAAAGGATTTATAATTGTAGATAATAAAGAAACTTTAATATCAAATATATTAAATTTTGATTGTGTTATAGATTATGAGTTTAATTATTCAGTTATATCAAGTACAGGATTTATGAAAGAGAGAAATACTTTTAGAAAAAGAGAAGATAAAGGGATATATAACATTTATCAACATCAATATATGATTGATTCAATGACATTAAAAGAATATGAGAACTTTTTTGATAAATTAGAAATGGATGAATCTTATAATTTAACAACAAGAAAAAGAGATGATTTAAATCCAAGTAAGATTCATATTAATAATATTTCTTTAGATAAATTTAGTAATTATACAAATTATTTTAATGGTTTTGATTTATTTAACTTGTTAAGATTAAATGATTATGATTATGGAGCAAACAAAAAGAAATACTATAAAGAAATTTTAGATTATCAAATTTGTTCTAAATTAGATGTAGATAATGTTTGCTTTAATGTATTAAAAAGTATATCTAAAAAAATTAGAATAAATTTAAATGGTGATTGTAATATAATTGCAAATTCTATTAGTGGAAAAACAATTGATTCATTTTTTAGTCAAAGTAAAAAGTTTATTGTACATTAAATGTATACATATATAAAATATTTGCTAATTTATTGACTTTTTAATTTTATAATAATAATATAAAGTTAGGTGATAGTATGTTAGAGAACATGACTAAAATGTTAAATCATGCTAAAGAAAATAAATATGCAGTAACACAATTTAATATTAATAATTTGGAGTGGACTAGATTTATATTAGAAGAATGTGAAAAAGAACATACACCTGTAATTTTAGGTGTAAGTGAAGGCGCAGCTAAATATATGGGTGGATACAAAACTGTTGTAGATATGGTTAAAAATTTAATGAATTATTTAAATACAACTATTCCAGTTGCTATTCATTTAGACCATGGTAGTAGTTATGAATCAGTAGTAGCTGCTATTGATGCAGGATTCACTTCGGTTATGATTGACAAATCAAGAGAAGATATAGATACAAATATTGATATAACAAAAAAAGTTGTTGATTATGCTCATGCAAGAAATGTTTCTGTTGAAGGAGAAATTGGTCATGTAGGTGGTCAAGAAGATGATATAAATGGAAGCATACTATATGCTGAAGTATCTGATTGTGTTAGATATTGTAATGAAACAAATATAGACTTTTTAGCACCTGCTTTAGGAAGTGTACATGGGCCATATAAAGGAGATCCGGTATTAGCATTTGATAGAATGGAAGAAATTAAAATTGCTACAAATAAACCATTAGTTTTACATGGTGGTAGTGGTATATATGATGAACAAATTAGAAAAGCTATATCATGTGGTATTTGTAAATTAAATATTAATACAGAATTACAACAAGCATGGACATCAGGTGTTAGAAATAAATTAAATACTGATAGTGAAGTGTATGATCCTAGAAAAATAATTAAAGCTGGTGAAGAAGATATTAAAAGAGTGATTAAAGAGAAAATTACTTTATTAGGAACTAAAATGTATGATTAATACACAAATTAGTATAAATACATATATTATATAAGGAGGTAAGTATGAAAAGAATTATAATAGAGGGTAATCAAATTTTATCAGGAACAATTAATATAAGTGGAGCAAAAAATAGTGCAGTTGCTTTAATTCCAGCAGCTATACTTTGTGATGAAGAAATAACTATAAATAATGTTCCAAATATTTCTGATATTGATGCATTACAAGAGATACTTACATACTTAGGTGCAATTGTAAAAAGAGATAATAATAGTATTACTATTGATTCATCTAAAATAGAAAATAAAGAAGTACCAGAAGCTATTTCTAAAAAATTAAGAGCTTCATATTACTTTATGTCTTCTTTATTAGGTAAATATAATTTTGTTGAAATGTATTTCCCTGGGGGTTGTTCAATTGGTGCTAGACCCATTGATCAAACTTTAAAAGGATACAGAATGCTTGGAGCAAATGTTTTAGAAGAAGGAAATAAGTTTACTATTAGTGCTGATGAATTAGTTGGTTCTACAATAGATTTAGCTATGCCTAGTGTGGGTGCAACTGTTAATTCTATTTTAGTAGCAGTTAAAGCTAAAGGAACAACTGTTATTAATAATGCTGCTAGGGAACCAGAAATTAGTAACTTAGTTGATTTACTAAATAAAATGGGAGCTAAAATATCTGGTGCAGGTACTAGTTCAATAACTATTGAAGGTGTAGATTATTTACATAGTGCTCAAATAGAAGTTATTCCAGATAGAATAGAAGCTGGTACTTACGTAATAGCTGGAGCTCTTGTTGGTGATAATTTAAAAGTAAACAATGTTATTCCAAATCATTTTCAATCACTTATTGATAAGTTAATTGAAATGGGTGCTAATATTATTGTTAATGAAGACGATATAATTATTTCTAAAATAGAAAATGGTAATAGTATTAATGTAAAAACTCTAGGATTTCCTGGATTTGCTACAGATTTACAACAACCATTAACTACATTATTAACTAAATTAAATGGAAAATCTATACTAGAAGAAACAATTTATGAAAATAGATTTCAAAATGTTCCTTATTTAAATAAAATGGGAGCAAATATTGAAATAAAAGATAGAACTATAATTGTATCTGGACCTACAAAATTAATTGGTACTACTGTAGAAGCAACAGATTTAAGAGCAGGTGCTTGTTTAGTATTAGCTGGTTTAGCAGCTGAAGGTATTACTACAGTAAATAAAGTTGAATATGTACTTAGAGGATATGAAAATATAATAGAGAAATTATCTTCTGTAGGTGCTAAAATCAAGATTGAAGAATATAATGAAGTAGCATAATTTTGCTACTTTTTTATTGAGGTGAAATATTGAAAAAGATATTATTTATTCTATTTATTGTAATAATAGTATATATGATTTATTTAAATAATATAAATAATGATGAATTAATTTTATCTATAGGTACAAATTTTAATTGTGATTATAATTATGAAATAAATAATACTAGAGTAGATGATATACAAGATGATATAGATAAAAACAAAAAAATAAAAGATAGATATTTTCAAAATATATTAATTAAATCAAAAAAAGTAATAATAGATTTAAATAATATAGATAATATAAATGATGATTATGTAAATTTATGTAATTTATTAATTACTTTAAGAAAGTATACTAGAAATAATATAGTAGTTATTTTAAATAAGGATAACAAATATAGTAATAGTGAAATTTTTAATTTAATTGATAATTATGATATAATTATAAAGAGGTGAAAAGTGTGATAGATACAAAGAAATTATTTGGAAAAATATTTCTATGGTTATTTGTTGGATTAATAATAACATTTGGTATAGGTTATTTTGTTCAATCAAATGAAAATATGATGTATAACATTTTTAGTGGAGGAAACTATATTATTATATGGATAGTTGAAATTGTTTTAGGTGTAGTTTTATCTTTAGCAATAAATAAGATTCCAGCTCCAGTAGCAGCAGCGTTATAT
Organism: Caryophanales bacterium UBA5578; assembly: GCA_002425325.1. Lineage (GTDB taxonomy): Bacteria > Bacillota_I > Bacilli_A > RF39 > UBA660 > UBA5578. Next base: position 4,700 of record DIMA01000027.1, read on the forward strand.
TTATTATATGCTGGTCTTACAGGTTTAACATTTGGAACTATTTTCTTAGCATATAATTTAGAATCAATTATTTGGGTATTTGGTGTTACTTCAGTATCAATGTTAGTGTTAGGAATATTTGGATATACAACAAGTTTAGATTTAACTAAATTTGGATCTATTTTATTTATGGGATTAATAGGTTTAATACTATTATCAATAGTAAGTTTATTTGTTCCAGGTATGAATATGTTCTTAGCAATTTTAAGTTTAGTTATTTTCTTAGGATATGTTGCATATGATATACATGTTATAAAAAATCAAATGTATAGTATAGAAAATCCAGAAAATTATGCTATATTTGGAGCATTCCAATTATATTTAGATTTTATTAATTTATTTATTGATTTATTAAGATTATTTGGAAGAGATGATTAAAATGTAATTTGCTTTACATTTTTTTCTTGCAATTATTATAATAATTTGTTAGAATATGTATGAATTAAATTTCTATGACTTATTTAGTCATGGCGGAAGGAGCGTAGAATATGAAAAAAGGAATTCATCCTGAATACGTTGAAACTAATGTAATCTGTGCTTGTGGAAATACTTTTAAAGTAATGTCTAACAAGAGTGAATTACACGTTGAATCATGTGATAAATGTCACCCATTCTATTGTGGAACAAAAGATGGTATGGGAGCATCAAAAGCTGGTCGTGTTGAAAAATTCAATCGTAAATACGGTTTTGATAAAAAAAACTAAGATAGTTTATACTATCTTTTTTTTGTATATTTAACTATTTACTATTCATAATAATAATGGTGATATTATGGATATAAAAATAATATTAGAAGTTTCTTATAGAGCTTTAATATCTATATTTAGTTTATTTTTAGTTACAAAAATGTTAGGTAAAAAACAAGTTTCAGAACTTAGTTTATTTGATTATGTAATAGGTATATCAATAGGTAATTTTGCTGCTGAGATGACTTATAATACTGATTCAAATGAATTGGTTGGTGTCATTGCTGTAATTATGTTTGGATTAGTAGCGTATTTAGTGTCAATGTTTACAATGAGAAGTTTAACATTGAGAAGATTTTTTATCGGAGAACCTACAATTATAATACAAGAAGGTAAGATTTTACGAAAAAATATGAAAAAAGTACGTATAGATGTAAATGATTTACTTGAAGAATGTAGAATTAAAGGATACTTTGATGTATCACAAATTCAATATGGAATAATGGAAGTAAATGGTGAAATGAGTTTTTTACCAAAATCGAAATATAAAAATGTTCAATTAGGAGATTTAAATATTAAAGGAGAAGAAGAATCTTTATCAGCTAATGTTATTATTGACGGAAAAATATTATTAGGTAATTTAGAAATTATAAATAAAAATAAAGAATGGTTAATACATGAGTTAAAAGTAAGAGGATATTCGGATATAAAAAAAATATTATTATGCACTGTTAGTAAAGATGAAAAAATTATTGTTTATTTAGATAATGATATAAAATCAATTGATGTATTAGAATAGACTTTAAAATATAATTTTGTTATAATCATAATGGTGATAGTATGAGACATTTTTGTGCTTCTGTATTTATAATAAATCCTCAAGATAAAAAAACGTTATTAATAATGCATAGAAAAAATAAAAAATGGACACAACCGGGTGGTCATATTGAGGATGATGAAACTCCAGAAGAATGTGCTTTAAGAGAAGCTTATGAAGAAACAGGGTTAAGATTATCTTTAATAGGAGAAAAATTTCCAAGAGAAGAAGATTTTATTAGACCTTTAGGTATTCAAAAAAATAGAAAAATTAATGGTGATTTAATTATAGATATTATATATGTTGGTGTTCCAAATAATGATATAACACCTGTTATTAATTTAGAAGAAAGTTCTGATATAAGATGGTTTACTAGGGATGAATTAGATGAAATTGATTGTTTCCCTGATATTAAGATTACAGTTGATTATATCTTAAAGAATATTATTAAGTAGGTATATATGGAAGAGATAACTTTAATTTTAACAGTTGCTTCTATAGTAGTTCCTGTTTTAGCAACTTTATATTCTACTCTTTATACAGTTATGAGTAGAGTTAAGGCGGAACATAAACCATATATAATATTACATAAAATTGAACCACTTTCTAAATTAGATAAATGTTTATATTTCATTGTATTAATTGGAAATAAAATTAAAAAGAAATATTTAGATGATAATTCGAATGTTGATCTTGATGAAGAGAAAAGTATTGATGTAATGATTAAATTAAAAAACATCGGTTATGGTGTAGCCACTAATGTTAAATTTTATGATTTATATACAGGTAAAAAAATTTATGGTAATCAAGAAATAGATGATGTCCAAATACAAAAATTATTTACTACATTTGATATTGGAGCAGGTGAAGAAAAGAGTGTACAAACTTCATTTGTTACAAAAGTAACAGAAGATGGTGTAGTAGAAGATACAACTAAAATATTATGTGTTTATCAAGATTTAAATTATAATGTGTATGACTTTCTTTTTGTTGTAAATATAAAAAAGGGTGGTGGGTATAATTATTTTGCATACCAACCTAGTAGTAAAAGTTATACTAAATTAATGAAAAAATATAAAAAAGAAAGAAGAAAAATTCTATTTGATTATAAAAAATAAACCTCGTAATTGAGGTTTATTTTATTTTTTTTAATAATTTTTTTCTAAACTTTTTACTTGTAAAATATCCGATAATGATAATTATCATTATTATAGATAAGGTAAGATAATTAACACTTCCGTCTTCAAATAATATATAGTTCATTAAATTTTGATTATTATTCCATATTCCAGTTCTATTAATTTTTGCATTTTTTTCTTCTTCTTTTAGTATATCTAAATATTTATATTCTCCATATACATAATCTACTTTAGCATATCCTTTTTTTATTAATTCTTGTTGTAATAATTTGTTATCTATAAATACCCATGCTAAATGTCTATCATATTTATCTAATTTATCACTATTTTCATCATATTCTAATTTGATTTTCTTTGCTCTCATTAGTTTGTAACAAGTATAATTGCTTGCTTCTTCCCCATATGCCTCTTTTCCTTTTGTAGGATGATTTGTTTCTGGTGTGTCTATCGCTAACATACGGACTGTTATTTCTTCATTGTTATAATAAAATGCAGCTGTATCACCATCGATACATCTACTAAATTTAACATTAATTTCTTCTGCATTGACGATGTTAGTAAATATAAAAAATGATATAAATAGTGTTATTATTTTTTTCACATTATCACCTATTATAATAATATCACATATAATTGCTTTTTTTTATAACTTTACATATTTTGACGATTGTGCTATAATCACTAAAGTTTGAAAAAAGGAGTTTTTTTATGAATAAAAGAAATATTGCTATTATAGCGCACGTAGACCACGGTAAAACAACTTTAGTAGATAAATTATTACAATCATCAGGAACATTTAGAGAAAATGAAAATGTACAAGAAAGAGTAATGGACTCTAATGATATTGAAAAAGAAAGAGGAATTACAATCTTAGCTAAGACTACAGCTATTAATTATAAGAATAATCTTATTAATATTTTAGATACTCCAGGACATGCAGACTTTGGTGGAGAAGTTGAACGTATTATGAATATGGTTGATGGTGTATTACTTGTAGTAGATGCATATGAAGGTACAATGCCTCAAACAAGATTCGTATTAAAGAAAGCTTTAGAAGCTGGTGTTAAACCAATTGTAGTTGTTAACAAAATTGATAAACCAGCAGCAAGACCAAAAGAAGTAATAGATGAAGTAATGGATTTATTTATTGATTTAGGTGCAGATATTGAAGATTTAGATTTCCCTATAGTATATTGTTCAGCTATTAATGGTACATCTAGTTTATCACCTGAAATAGATTCACAAGAACCAGGTATGGAAAGAATATTAGATTTAATATTAGAATATATGCCTGAACCAAAAGTAAATTTAGAAGGTGCTTTACAATTTCAACCTGCTTTATTAGATTATAATGATTTCGTAGGAAGAATTGGTATAGGGTTAGTAAAAAGTGGTACAGTAAAATTAAATGAAAATGTATCATGTGTTAGATTAGATGGTTCAATTAAACAATTTAGGGTAGCTAAAATTTATGGATTCATGGGATTAAAGAGAATTGAAGTAGATCATGCGGAAGCTGGAGATATTGTTGCTATAGCTGGATTACCAGATATATCAGTTGGAGAAACAGTATGTACAGCTGGAAAAGAAGAGGCTTTACCTTTATTACGTATTGATGAACCAACATTACAAATGACATTTGGTGTTAATACAAGTCCATTCTGTGGAAGAGAAGGTAAAATAGTAACTGCTAGAAAAATTGAAGAAAGATTAATAAAAGAAACTGAACGTGACGTTTCATTAAAAATAACTCCTAATGATTCAGAATCTTTTATCGTTTCAGGACGTGGAGAATTACATTTATCAATTTTAATTGAAAATATGCGTAGAGAAGGATTTGAACTTCAAGTATCTAAACCACAAATTATTGAAAAAGAAATTGATGGTGTAATGTGTGAACCATATGAAGAAGTACAAATTGATGTACCTGAAGAATTTGTTGGTAATGTAATTGAAGCATTAGGAAATCGTGAAGGTATTATGGAAAACATGAATACTATTGAAAATCAAACAAAATTACAATATATAGTTCCAACAAGAGGTTTAATTGGATTTATGACAGAATTTATGACAATGACTAAAGGATATGGAATTATTAATCATACATTTAAAGATTATCGAGCTAAAGCAAGTAATTTAGTAGGATCAAGAAAAAATGGTGTATTAGTATCTATGGAAAATGGTCAAGCAACAGCTTATGCATTAGGTGGACTTGAAGATCGTGGTATTATGTTTATTGAACCTGGAACACCTGTATATGAAGGTATGATAGTTGGAGAAAATAATCATGAAAATGATTTAGCTGTAAACGTTGTTAAAGGAAAACAATTAACAAATACACGTAGTGCTGGAAAAGATCATACAGTAGTATTAAAAAGACCAAAACAAATGAGTTTAGAAGTTTGTTTAGATTATATTAATGATGATGAATTAGTAGAAGTAACCCCAGTAAGTTATAGAATGAGAAAGAAAATTTTAAATACTAATGAAAGAAAAAAATTTGATAGTCGTAAATAACTATCATTTTTTTGCGTTTTTTATTTTTTTATTATATAATAGCAACTCAAAGGTGATACTATGGCTAATTTTAAAGAATTAAAAGGACAAGAAAAGACAGTATATTTTGCAAAGGTAGTAATAGAATATTTTAAAAATGATTTTAGAATTATTCATGACTTTTTATTAGAGGATTCTCCATGGGATAATCAATTAGCATTTTTATTAGAAGTAGATATAGATGAGATTATGCAATATAAAGAATTATTATTACATAGTATTATTACTACTTATCATAATAATGTATTAGTTTATCCAATACAAAGTGGCGAAAATAGAATAAGTTCTGTTGATGAAGATTATGTAGTTAAAATAAAAAAAGGATTTGATCCATTTACAATTTTTGTTGATGATGAACAATGTTATATTAAAATGATAAAATATTTTATAAAATTATTACCAACAGATATTAAAATAGAAACATTTAATTATTATAAAAATGATTTAAATATATTAAATGATTTTTATTGGAATGAATATAGTAAATTTGGTTTAGATGAAGATAGAGATAAAGAAATAGATCGTCAACAAAGTTATTATTATGAATTTGAAGATGAAGATGAACTAGAGGAAAGAGTAGAAGAAGAAAGACAATTAGTTACTAAGTTAGAAAATTTCTATCATGAATTATATTTTGGCTTTATTAAGTATATTAATAGTAATTTTAGAGATATCGCTGAAGAAAGAGAATTCTTAAATTATTTATTATCTTTAACTTATGCTGATATAAAATTATATACAAAAGATGTTGGGGATTTATTAGGGCAAGAAATTGCTATGATGGCCATATTTGAAGATGATATTGATATAGTAAATTCTATATCATATAATTCTAAAATATGTGATATTTTATTGGATGCAGTATTTTCTAATTATGGAACACCTGATTTTGATAGAAGAAAATTAATAAAAAGTAAAGATATACAAGACAAGTTTGCCTCTTTAGATAAAGGTTATAATTATAAATATGAATATCCTGTTGTAATGATACATGATTTTTCTATGGACGATAAATTAGAGGAAATATTAGATCAAATGATAGTTAATTGTTCACCTGAAGAAGTATTTGATATGTTATGTGGAACAATGGAAATATATAATATTTTATATGAAAATGGATTAGATGCTAGATATGAAGAATATTTTAAAATACAATTAATAAGAAAAATATTAGGTGATGTCTACGAATCTGTATCTTATGTATCTGAAGATGGTTCATATCCATATAAAAATATTAAAGATGATTTAACTAAATTACCTAAAAATTCTAATGAATTATTTTCATATTTCTTCCATAATTATGAAGCTATGATGAAATTATATACACAATATCATAAAATGAAACCATATATAATTGATAAGGCAAGATTAAGTGCCATTGAAAATGGAGATAGTAATATTATTAATCAAATATGTTGTTTTTCACATATGCATTTAGATATGCTAAAAGATATTTCTAATGATTGCATTAAATGTGTAGATTATATTAATATATTCTTATCTAGAAATATTAAAGAAGAAAATGTATATGATTATTTCTATGGACAACCATTAGATTTAGATAAAACCAATATTATTAGAACAATGTGCTTAAATGTTTATGAAAATCTAAAATTAGAACGTAAGATGTCCGAAGAAAAAGAAGGAATTATTTCTATTATTGAAAATAATTCAAATATGGTTGAATATTTAAAGAATAATCCAAATATTTTATTATCGATTTATAGATTATTAAAATATTATAATAAAGAAGGATTATGCTATGATGAGTATGATTATATGAAATCAAAAATTGAAGATAAAAATTATAAAAAAATAATAAATAGATTAAATCCATTTTTAAAAAAATAATAATAAATAGAAAAGCAATATAACATTGCTTTTTTTCTTTCTTTATGTATTAAAATATGATAAAATATATTTGATATAGAAGTTAGAAATAGGTGAAATAATGGGAAAGATTATAGCATTCGTAAATCAAAAAGGTGGAGTTGGTAAAACTACATCTAGTATTAATTTAGCAGCCTCTTTAGGTCTCCTAGGTAAAAATACATTACTTGTAGATTTAGATCCACAAGGAAATAGTACAACTGGTGTTGGTATTAATAAAGGTGAATTAGATTTAAGTATATATGAATTATTAGTAGATAAAGCAAATATTAGAGATGTAATTGTAAAAACAAAATTTAAAAATTTATATACAATTCCTGCATCAATAAATTTAGCTGGTGTAGATGTAGAATTAATGGAAATGTCTAGGGAAGATTCTTCTTTTATAGCGCAAAAGCAATTAAAGAAACATTTATCTCAAATTGCAGATGCATTTGATTATATTATTTTAGATTGTCCTCCTTCATTACAATTAATTACAACAAACGCGCTAGCTGCGGCTAATTCAGTTATTATTCCAGTACAATGTGAGTTTTTTGCTTTAGAAGGTATTATGCAACTTTTAAATTCAATTATGATAGCTCAAAAAAAATTAAACCCAAATTTGGATATTGAGGGTGTTTTATTGACTATGTTAGATAATAGAACGAATTTAGGTTTAGAAGTTGTTGAAGAGATTAAAAGTTATTTTAAAGAAAAAGTATACGACACAATTATTCCGAGATTAGTAAAATTGTCAGAGGCACCAAGTCATGGTAAGCCAATACATGCTTACGAACCAAAGAGTCGTGGTACAGAAGCTTATTTAAATTTAGCTAAAGAGGTGATTGATAGAAATGGAAACTAAGAAAAGAGCATTAGGAACAGGATTACAACAATTATTTAATAGTGAAAATATAGATTTAGAAAGCTTTGAAAAATCAGTTTATGAAACTGCTACTAGAGAAGAAATTATAGAAATTAATTTAGATGAATTAAGAGCCAATCCTTATCAACCAAGGACAGTATTTGATGAGGAAGCATTACATGAATTAGCATCTTCAATTCAAGAACATGGTGTTTTTCAACCAATCATTGTTAAAAAGAGTATTAAGGGTTATGAAATAATCGCTGGTGAGAGAAGAGTTAGAGCTAGTAAGATGGCTGGGAAAACAACTATTCCTGCTATTATAAGAAATTTAGATGATAACCAAATGATGGAAATAGCTCTTTTAGAAAATTTACAAAGAGAAAATTTAAGTTCTATAGAAGAAGCATTAGCTTATAAATCAATGATTGAAAAATTAAATTTAACTCAAGAAGAATTAAGTGCTAAAGTAGGTAAGAGTAGAAGCCATATAACAAATATATTAGGTTTACTTAGATTACCAAAAGAAGTACAAGATTTAGTTTCTTCTAATCAAATTAGTATGGCTCATGCAAGAGTATTAAGTAAATTGGAAGATGATAATAAGATTAGATCTTTAGCTTATGAAGTAATTGAAAATAAAGTATCAGTAAGAGATTTAGAAGAAAGAGCTAAAGGTGAAGATAAAAAGGTTAAAGTAGAAAGACATACTAGTCAAACTAGAACAGACTATTTATATGTTGAAGAATTATTAAAAAATCATTTAGGTACTAAAGTAAAAATTAAAGATAATAAAATTGAAATTGGATTTACTAATGTTGCCGATTTAAATAGAATATTGGATATAATAAATGTCAAAAATTAATATAGAAGATATTTTAAATGTTATATTAGATAAAAAAATAGTAGCGCCAACAATTATTATAGTTTGCGCTGTTGTTTTATATTTAATATTGAAAAAAATTCTAAAAAGACTTTTAAATTTAAAACTAAAAAATGTAAGAGTTAATACAAGAAAACAAAAAACATCTATTAGTTTAATAGAAAATATTTTAAAATATTTTATTGCTTTAGTAGCTTTAGTAATGATTTTGGATGTATATGGTATAGATACTAAATCTTTAATTGCTTCATTAGGAGTTATTAGCTTAGTAGCTGGTTTAGCTTTACAAGATTTCTTAAAAGATATTATTGCTGGTATTAGTATTTTATTTGAAGATCAATATGCTGTTGGTGATGTTGTTACTATAGGTGGATTTAAAGGTACAGTTAGTTATTTAGGTATTAAATCTACTAGAATTACAGCTTATACAGGTGAAGTGTTAATAATAGCTAATAGAAATATTGATAAAGTAATTAATCATACATTAGAAAATAGTACATGTTTATTAGATTTCTCTGTTTCATATACAGCTGATTTAGATAAAGTAAGAGAAATATTAAATATTGCTTGTGATAAAATAAATAATTCGGAAGAATTAAATATTAAGAGTCCTGCTAAAATATGCGGTGTTGAATCATTGAGCGATAGTAGTGTTGATTTTAGAATAGTATTTGGTTGTAAATATTCTAATAAATATGACTATGAAAGATATATTAGAGAAATGGTAAAAAAATTATTTGATGAAAATAATATAGAAATACCATTTAATCAGGTGGTGGTACACAATGGAGAATAATGAATATAAATTAGGAAGCATTGTTGTTATGAAAAAAGAGCATCCATGTCAAAGTAATGAATGGGAAATTACTAGAGTTGGTGCTGATATTAAAATTAAATGTTTAAAGTGTGGAAGAAGTATTATGCTTCCAAGAATAGATTTTAATAAAAAACTAAAAAAGGTAATTAAATATTAGGAGGTAAAATGAATAGGTTTAAATTAAAGAAAATAAATTTTGGACCTCTTACAATAATGATATTTATTAGTTTATTTTTAGCAGTATTAAGTTTTATTTTAAATAAAATTGGTCTTAAAGGTATTCAAACAGACAACAATACTTTAGAGACAACTATTGTTACTGTTAGAAATATTTTAAGTAGTGATGGTATTAAATATATATTAGGTAATTCTTTAAAAGTATTTAAGAATTGTGAACCTTTAATTCCCACTATTGTTACTTTAATAACTATATCAATTATGGAAGTTAGTGGTTTATTTAAACATTTATTTGGTGGTTTAAAAAATGTTAAAAGTTGGGTTTTAACAGCTATAATATTATTTGTTTGTATATCTTCAACTATTATTGGAAATTATAGTTATGCTATTATTTTTCCTGTAGTAGCAGCTTTATATAAATCTATTAATAAAGATCCTAAAGCTGGTATTATGACTGCATTTATTGGTATTACAATAGGATATGGAGCTGGAATAGTATTTAATTATCAAGATATATTATTAGGTGATATTACAAAAATTTCAGCTGTAAATATAATAGATAATTATAAATATAATCCTTTAACAAATATATTTGTTATGATAGCGGCTACAATTATAATTACTATTGTAGGTACAGTTATTTGTGAAAATAAATTTGAAAAGAAAACAAAACATAGTGAAGAAGTAGATGAATTAGTTACATCTAAAGTGGCGTTAAGAGCGTCATTAATCGCTTTTGCAGTTATGTTTGTAATAATGATATGGTCTATCATTCCTGGATTACCTTTATCTGGATGGATGTTAGATAATACAGCACCAAGATATATGTTAAAATTACTTGGTGATAATGCTCCATTTAAAGATGGAATAATATTTATTTTATTATGTATGGCATTAGTTTGTAGTTACATATATGGTAAATTATCTAGAAATATTAAAGATAGTAGAGAATACAATAAAGCAATATCTAAAACTTTCCAAAATACTGGATTTATATTTGCTGGTTTATTCTTTGCTTCAATTATGAATGGTATACTAGAATGGACTAATATTTCAAAAGTAATTTCATTAATATTAATTGAATTTGTTGGAAATAGTCAAATGTCAGGTGTATTTGTTATTGCTGTTACATTACTTGTAACAATTATTATTACAATATTAAATCCAAATACAATATATAATTGGCGTTTAGCATCTCCTATTTTAGTTACATCATTAGCTCGTGCTAATATATCACCTTCATTTACTTTAATGATATTTAAAGCTGGTGATTCTATTGGTAAATGTTTTAGTCCATTTTATATTTATTTTATTTTAATGTTAGGTTTCTTATATAAATCTGATATGCAAAATGAAGATATAAATTTCTTTGGTACTATGAAAAAAATATTCCCTGTAGTTTTAGCATTAGCGTTAACATGGATTATTATAATAATAGGATGGAATTTAATTGGATTACCAACTGGTTTCAACGGAAATTCAGTATTATAAGAATAAGGAAACTTATTCTTTTTTATTGCTTTTATATATGGTTTATAGTAAAATTAGGTTTATTGAGAGGTGTTTGTAATGAGTTTAACAACTGGTATTGTTGGTTTACCAAATGTTGGAAAATCAACATTATTTAATGCAATAACAAAGAAAAAAATATTAGCTGCAAATTATCCTTTTGCAACTATTGAACCAAATGTTGGTGTAGTAGTAGTTCCTGATGAAAGATTAGACTTTTTAAATGATTTATATAAACCTGCTAGTTTAGTACCAACTACATTTGAATTTACTGATATTGCAGGATTAGTAAAAGGTGCTGCAAATGGAGAGGGATTAGGAAATAAATTTTTATCACATATTAGAGAAGTAGACGCTATTGTAGAAGTAGTTAGATGTTTTGATGATACTAATATAATACATGTTGAAGATGTAGTAGACCCTATTAGAGATGTGGAAATTATTGAATTAGAATTAATATTATCAGATTTAGAAATAGTTGATAATAGACTAAATAAGATTGGTAAAAAAGCTACTATGTCTAAGGATAAAGAAATTCAAAAAGAAGCTACTTTATTAATAAAATTAAAAGAATCTTTAGAAAAAAATATAAGCATAAGAAAAATGGATTTAACAGAAGAAGAAGAAAAGATTATTAAAACTTATAATCTATTAACAGGAAAACCTATTATATATATGGCAAATGTATCTGAATCAGATTTAGCTACTGGTACAAATGAATATGTAGAAAAATTAAAAGAATTTGCTTCTAAAGAAAATTCAAAAGTAATTGTTGTTTGTGCTAAAGTAGAAGAAGAGTTAAGTGAATTAGAAGATGAAGATAAAAAAGAATTTTTAGAAGCATTAGGTGTTGCTGAAAGTGGATTAGATCAGTTGATTAAAGCCTCATATTCATTATTGGGATTAGAAACTTTCTTTACATCAGGTACTGATGAAGTTAGAGCTTGGACATTTAAAAAAGGAATGAAAGCTCCAGCTTGTGCAGGTATTATTCATACTGATTTTGAAAGAGGTTTTATAAAGGCTGAAATAATGAGTTTTGATGACTTAAAAGAACAAGGTTCTGAGAAACAAGTTAAGGAAGCAGGAAAGATGCGTCTTGAAGGTAAAGAATATTTAATGCAAGATGGAGATATCTGTTATTTTAGATTTAATGTATAAAAGTAATTTCGATTACTTTTTTCTTTACAAAATATAATTTATTTGTTATAATCTATAGCGAGTAAGTGATTTACTCCTTGCCTTAAGAAGGCCAATGACCATGAGGAGGTGTAAAAAATGAGAAATTACGAAATAATGTTTATCGTAAAACCTACATTAGCAGAAGACGCTATTAAAACTGTAGCAGATAACTTTAAAGCAACTTTAGAAAACAATGGTACTAAAGTAACTAATGTTGATGTTTGGGGACAAAAAACTTTAGCTTATGAAATCAAGAAAGGATCAGAAACTTTTAAATCTGGTTACTATTTCGTATTAGAAGCTGAAGCTGATACAGATAAAGGAATCAAAGAATTTGATCGTTTAGCTGGTATTTCACAAGATATCATTAGACATTTAATTATTAAAAAAGAAGACTAATAGAGGTGAAATATGAATAAAGTAATATTAATCGGAAGATTAACAGCAAAACCAGAATTAAGATATACTGGTTCTAATGTAGCTTTTACAAGATTTACAGTTGCAGTAAATAGAAATTTTGCTGGTGCTGATGGAGAAAGAAAAGCTGATTTTATAAATGTAGTTGCATGGAGAAAGCAAGCAGAAACTATTTCAAGATATTTTGATAAAGGAAATCAAATTGCTTTAGAAGGTAGACTACAAGCAGGAAGTTATGACGATAAAGATGGTAACAAACGTTATACAATGGATGTAGCTTTAGATAATTTTGAATTTGTTGATAGTAAGAACAGTCGTTCTTCAAGTGATAGTTCAAGTTATGCTGATGAACCAAGTCCATATGATTTTCAAGATAGCGTAAGTGTTGAAAATGATCCATTTGCTGAATATGGAGATTCTGTTTCAATCGATGATAATTTCCTAGACTAAAAGGAGGATATTAATATGGCAGAATTTTATAGAAAAAAGAAAAAAGTTTGTCAAATGTGTGCTGGTAAAGATGTAGATTACAAAAATATTGAAGTAATCAAAAAATATATCAGTGCTGATAAAGGTAAAATTTTACCAAGAAGAATTACAGGAGCTTGTGCTAAACACCAAAGACATATAGCAACTCAAGTTAAATATGCACGTTTTATGGCTTTAATTCCATTTGTTAAATAATAAAAGAACAGTTTATCTGTTCTTTTTTTTGTTAAAACCGTCTATATCCCATAAGGTAAGTTGTCTTCCTTCGATAATATCTTTTTCAGATTCTTCTTGTTGTTTAATTCTTTTTTGTAATTCTTCTTCTTCTAAATAAGTTATTAAAAATATTACTAAGTCTCTAAATTTAGTATAACTTACAGTTCTTTTTTTATCTTTATTTGTTTTAAATGTGAGTGCTCTATTATCATGTAATCCATCTTTATAACTCTCTATATAATATTTATGTCTTAATACAAATTCTCTGATATTATTTCTAAAACTAAATATACTTTCGTTATCTAATATTTCGCCTCTATTAATAGCGTTACTATAAAATAATAAACTATCTAATAATCCACGCATCTCTTTTGCATCATTAATTTGTTTATAATATGATTTTCTAGTTTGCTCTAATCGATTTTTTTGATTAAAATCTCTTGCATCTCTAATATCTTCGTTTATATCTTCTATTTTATGAGTTAATGAAGCAATATAACCAGATGAATATTGTTTAGATTTTGAAAATTTATCATAAAATTTTTCAGCAAAATTGATATCTTTTAATTTTTTTTTCAATTAAATCAATGATTGCAATATCACTTTCAAATAAGTAATCATATTTTGCAATTACAATTCCTTCTAATGATTCATCAGCAAATTCTGGTATTTCAACTTTCTTAAATTTACCATCTATAAATTTTTCAATTTTTTCTCGTTTTACTGGATATATTTTAAATTTACCTTTTTCTGCCTGTTTTATATCTATAACTTTTTCTCTTACTAGTATTATTCTAAGTTCATCTTCGCTTCTAGCTTGTCTTGTAAAATAGTCTATATGTTCAAGTTTATATTTATTTAATTTTTGATGTCTAAATTCTTCTATTTTACTAAAGTCAATTATTATTTTTTCTTTTTCATCTTCTAATACTAATAAGTAACTTCTATATATATCTTTTGTCATTAATACCTCTATTTTGTAATTAAGAATGTTAATAATTCTTCAGCTGGTTTATCGTTATAAATAATATCGTATATTAAATCTATTATAGGCATATTTACTTTTTTATCATTTAATAATTGGTAAATAGATTTTAATGTATATAATCCTTCAATTGTAGTAGTTTCAATATATTGATTTATTTGATCTTTGTTTGCTTTTGATCCTATTAATTTTCCAAATGTAAAATTTCTGCTTTTTACACTAGTACATGTTAATAATATATCTCCAAATCCTGCAAAAGATAAAATGGTTTTTTTATCCCCACCTAATGTATCAATTAATTCTTTTATATCATTTAATGATTCAGTTATTAACATAGCTTGTGTTGATATCGGTAGATTCATTCCGTCTAACATTCCAGAAGCTATAGCTATTACATTTTTTATACTTCCACATATTTCAACACCTAAAATATCTTCTGTATGACGTAATTTTACGTGATTATTTTGTAATGTGTTTTTAATTAAATTAGCTGTTTCCATATTTTTTGTTGCTAAAGATAATCCAATAGGTACTTTTTTAGCTACGTCTATAGCAAATGTAGGTCCTGATATGATACCTACTTTATCACTGTCTATATTTTTCTTAAATACATCATATACAAATAAACATGTATTTCTTTCAATACCTTTACTTGCTATACATACATGTTGATTATCTTTTAAATAATTTTTTAATTCACAAGATACATCATTAACAAATGCTGCAGGTACAGCAATAATTATTAATTCAGAATCTTTTACTGTATTTTCAAAATCTGTACTGATTACAATATCTTTGTTTATTTTTATTCCTTTTAAGTTAGGACTAACTCTTGTTTGATTTAAATAATTAGCTTCTTCATCGAATTTAGTCCACATATAAACATCATGATTATTTTCTTTTAATATTAAACCAAGTGATATACCATATGCACCTGTTCCTAAAATACTTACTTTCATTATTATCACCATAAACATTATAACATATATTTAGTAATTATTTAATTCATTATTTACAATAGCAATACTCTCTTTAACACTATTTATATTATTAGCTTGATTATTATTACTTAATACTTGTTGTTGCCCAGCATTAGTACATAATATTTGACCAACTAACATAAACCAGTTTCCAACCGAATTTTTTTCAGCTGGGGATAAATCATTAGATAATATAAAACCTATAGAAATAGCGCTTAATGTAAAAGTTGAAGGATCGAGATTATCTAATAATTTATCCATACTATCACCAATATATTATATGGTTTTGATTATTTAAAAATTATATGTTATTATATAAAACCAATTAAAGGGGATTGGTTTTATGGATCAAGTTTTAAAACATTTAGTTATAATGTATGGGATAACGGATTATGATTGGTTAAATTTTAAAATTACAAGAGAAAATCCACTTACTTATCATCATATTAAAAAGGAAGAACATGGTGGTGAAAAAACATTTAAAAATGGAGCACCATTAACTGATTTAGGACATACGTATTTACATCAAATAGAAATGAATGATAAAAGAATATTTGGTGAATTAACTAAACAATTCAAAAGAATAAATGATAGTAAGAAAAAAATAACTGATTTAGATAAAAAGATAATTGATAAATTACTTTTAGAATATGAAACAAAACATGAAGTTGAATTAAGAAGAAAAATTAAAACAATTAGATATAATCCTAAAGCATTAAAACTAATTAAAGGTACAAGAGATATATTTAGTCCTACTAATATAAGAAAGGTAATGCAACTAGGTGTTAACCCAGTAGAACAAAAGAAGAAAACTAAAAAAAATAAAAAAAGGTATTGATTTTTCAGTACCTTTTTAGTATAATGGATTATGTGTGGCATGCGTAGATGTGTGAGGTTGCTGAAACACCAGGTTAAGTTGATAGAAAAACATTAATCTAAATTCAGGTTTTTACACGGAGCAAGTCTGTACAAGATATAGGCGAAGGGAGGACACAGAAATGTCAAAAGTTAAATTTCGTATCAAATTAAGAGCGTTCGAACATAAAAGTTTAGACACTGCTTGTGCGAAAATAGTTGAAACAGTTAAAAGAAATGGTGGAGAAATAAGTGGACCAATTCCACTACCTACTGAAGTAGAAAAAATTACTATTTTAAGAGCTGTTCACAAATACAAAGATTCTCGTGAACAATTCGAGAAAAGAACACACAAGAGACTTATTGATGTTATCAACCCAACAAAGGAAACTATCGATGCTTTAACAAGATTAGAAGTTCCAAGTGGAGTTGAAATCAAAATCTCACAATAATTAATAGGAGGAAAAGTATATGAAAGGAATCTTAGGTCGTAAAATTGGAATGACTCAAGTATTTACAGAATCTGGAAAATTAATTCCTGTAACTGTTGTATCAGTTGAACCAAATGTTGTAACACAAATTAAGACAATTGAAAATGATGGTTATGAAGCAATTCAATTAGGATTCGATACAAAGAGAGAAAAGTTAGCGACAAAAGCAATAGCTGGACATACAGCTAAAGCAAACACTACACCTAAGCGCTTCTTTAGAGAAATAAAAGGTGTAGATATCAATGATTATACTGTAGGTCAAGAAGTTAAAGTTGACATCTTTACTGCAGGAGAAGTTGTTGATGTAACTGGAACTACTAAAGGTAAAGGGTTCCAAGGTGTTATTAAAAGACATGGTCAATCAAGAGGACCTATGGGACATGGATCTCACTATCATAGAAGACCAGGTTCAATGGGAACAATGAGACCAATGCGTGTTTTCAAAGGTAAAAAATTACCTGGACATATGGGAACACTTACAGTAACAATTCAAAATCTTGAAGTTGTATCTGTAGATTTAGAAAATAATGTAATATTAATCAAAGGTAACGTACCTGGACCAAAGAAAGGGTTAGTAATTATTAAATCTGCAGTTAAAGCTAATGGAAAAATTAATGATGCTGAAAATTTAGTAAATTACAATGTTACTGAAGAAACACCTGAAACAACTGAAGTAGAAAGTGCTGAAGTAGAAGTTGAAGAAACTGCTACAGAAGAAAACTAGGAGGTATAACATATGAGTAAAATTAATGTGTTAAATGTCAAAGGTGAAAAAGTTAAAGATATTACATTAAATAAAGAAATTTGGAATATTGAACCAAATGATGTAGTTTTATATGACGCTATTATGTTAGCTCAAAGTAATGTTCGTCAAGGAACACACGCTGTTAAGAGTCGTGCTGAAGTTTCTGGTGGTGGAAGAAAACCATGGAAACAAAAAGGTACTGGACGTGCTCGTCAAGGTTCTACACGTGCTCCACACTGGTATCATGGTGGTGTAGCATTTGGACCACAAACTGAAAAGAATTACACTAAGAAAATGAATCGTAAAGAAAGAAGATTAGCTTTAAAATCTGCTTTATCTTACAAAGTATTAGATAATGAATTAATCGTTTTAGATTCATTAAACTTAGAAACTTCTAAAACAAAAGAAATGAAAGATATTTTAGCAAACTTAAAAGTAGACAGAAACATCTTAATCGTTGTTGATGAATTAGATGATAATGTTGTATTAGCATCTCGTAACTTAAATAATGTTTTATTATTAAGTGCTGATGAAATTAATACAATGGATGTTGTTAGTGCTCATGCATTAATAGCTACTGAAGGTGCTATTAAATCAGTAGAGGAGGCTTTAAAATAATGAATAGTTATAGAGATATTATTAAAGGACCAATTATTACTGAAAAAAGTGCTCAATTAGCTGAATCAAATACAATCGTATTTAGTGTTGATACTAAAGCTAATAAAACTCAAATTAAACAAGCTATAGAAGCTATATTCAATGTTAAAGTTGAAAGCGTTAATACATTAAATGCTCCAACTAAAAGAAAAAGAGTTGGACGTTATGTTGGACGTACAAATAAAGTTAAAAAAGCTATCGTTAAGTTAGCTGAAGGTAGTTCAATAGAACTAAACTAATCTAAAGGAGGATTATACATATGGCAATCAAAAGTTATAAGTCAACAACTAATGGTAGACGTGGTATGACTACTTTAGATAATAGTGAATTAACTAAAGTAAAACCAGAGAAATCATTAGTGGTTACACTAAAGAAAAATGGTGGTCGTAATAATCAAGGTAGAATAACTGTTAGACACCAAGGTGGTGGAGAAAAAAGAAAATACCGTATTATTGATTTTAAAAGAGATAAAGATGGTGTTGTAGGAACAGTTGCTTCAATTGAATACGATCCAAATAGAACATCAAATATTGCTCTTATAAATTATGCTGATGGAGAAAAAAGATATATTATCGCTCCAAAAGGATTAAAAGTAGGAGATAAAGTTGAGAGTGGTGAAAATGCTGATATTAAAGCAGGTAACTGTTTACCACTTGCAAATATTCCAGAAGGTACTGTTGTACACAATGTTGAATTAAAAGTTGGAAAAGGTGGTCAATTAGCTAGATCAGCTGGTTCAAGTGTACAAATATTAGGACGTGAAGGAAATTACACTTTATTACGTTTAACTAGTGGTGAAGTTCGTAAAGTATTAAGTACTTGTAGAGCTACTATTGGTGAAGTTGGTAATGAAGATGTTGAATTAGTAAATTTAGGAAAAGCAGGACGTAAAAGACATATGGGTATTAGACCTACAGTTCGTGGTTCTGTTATGAACCCTAACGATCACCCTCATGGTGGTGGTGAAGGTCGTGCTCCAATCGGACGTAAAGGGCCTGTTACACCTTGGGGTAAACCAGCACTTGGTTACAAAACTCGTAAAGGTAAAAAACAATCAGACAAACTTATTGTTCGTCGTCGTAAGGTTAAATAGGGAAAGGATGGTTTAAATGGCAAGAAGTCTTAAAAAAGGACCTTTCATTGATGAAAGCTTAATGAAAAAGGTTGAAAAAGTAAATAGTTCAGAGAAAAAAGAAGTTATCAAAACTTGGTCTCGCCGTTCAACAATATTCCCTGAATTTATAGGAAATACATTTGCTGTACATAATGGTAAAGAATTTATTCCAGTTTATGTTACAGAAGATATGGTAGGACACAAGTTAGGAGAATTTGTTCCAACACGTAAATTTGGTGGTCATGGAGATCAAAAAGATAAATAATATATGAAGTTAAGGAAGGAGGACTAAAATGGAAGCAAGAGCGATTGCAAAGGGAGTTAGAATCCCACCTCGTAAAGCCCGTTTAGTTATAGATTTAATACGTGGTAAAAACGTAGAAGAAGCAGATAAAATTTTAAACAATTTAAATAAAGAAGCTGCAAGATTAATACGTAAAGTCTTAACTTCAGCTGTAGCAAATGCTGAAAATAACGCTGGTATGGATAAAACTAAGTTATATGTTAAAGAAGCATTTGTTAACGAAGGTCAAACCTTAAAAAGAATGAAATTTGGTTCACGTGGACACGTAGATCCAATTAAGAAAAGAACAAGTCACATTACAGTAGTAGTAAGTGAAAGAAACTAAGTAAAGGAGGAACACTTGTGGGTCAAAAAGTTAGTCCAATAGGACTTAGAATTGGTGTTAACAAATCTTGGGAATCTAATTGGTATGCTGATAATAAAGATTTTGCAAAATATTTAGCAAATGATGATAAGATTCGTAAGTTTTTAGCAAAAAAATTAAAAGATGCATCAGTTTCTAGTGTTGTTATTGAAAGAAACTCAAAAGGAACTGAAGTTATTATTAATACTGCTAAACCAGGTGTTGTTATTGGTCACGGTGGAGATGAAATAGAAAAATTAAAAGCTGAAATTAAAAAATTAGTTAATGAAGAAGTTTCTATTTCTATCAAAGAAGTTAAGAACCCTGATTTAGATGCAGCATTAGTTGCAGAAAATATTGCTCGTCAAATTGAAGGACGTGTTTCATTCAGAATTGCACAAAAAAGAGCAGTAAGAAATACTATGAAGGCTGGAGCTAAAGGAATTAAAACTGCAGTTTCTGGTCGTTTAGGTGGAGCTGACATGGCTCGTACTGAAGGATATATTGAAGGAATTATTCCACTACATACTTTAAGAGCTGATATAGATTATGCTATTAAAGAAGCTGATACAGCTTATGGAAAAATCGGAGTTAAAGTTTGGATTTGTAAAGGTGAAATACTTCCTGAAAAAAATAAGGGAGGTAATGTAGATGGCAGTAATTCCAAAAAGAACTAAATATCGTAATCCACACCGTCTTCCTTATGATGGAAAAGCAAAAGGAAACACTGAATTACATAATGGTGAATTCGGATTAGTAGCAATGGAAGGTGCTTGGATTACAGATCGTCAAATTGAAGCAGCCAGAGTTGCTATGACACGTTATATGAAACGTGGAGGTAAAATATGGATTAATATTTTCCCTCATTTATCTTTAACAAAGAAACCACTTGAAACTCGTCAAGGTAAAGGTAAAGGTTCTCATGATGCATGGGTTGCAGTAGTAAAAGAAGGTAAAATTATGTTTGAAGTTAGTCAAGTTAGCGAAGAAGTAGCTCGTGAAGCTTTAAGATTAGCTATGCATAAATTACCTATCAAATGTAAATTTGTAAAGAAAGAAAGCGGTGAAGCTAATGACTAATCAAGAAATTAGAAAATTAACTAACGAAGAAATAATCGCAAAAATAGATGAATGCAAAGAAGAATTATTTAACTTAAAATTTTCTCAAGCAACAGGTAATTTAGAGAAACCTTCAAGAATTAATGAATTAAGAAAGTTAGTTGCACGTATGAAAACAATCTTACGTGAAAGAGAACTAGCTGAAAAATAATTAGGAGGATTTTATGGAAGAAAAAAGATTACGTGAAATGATTGGTACAGTAGTTAGTGATGCTAATGACAAAACTGTTACTGTATTAGTTGAAACTTATAAAAACGCTAAATTATATGGAAAAAGAGTTAAATATTCTAAAAAATATGCTGCACATGATGAAAAGAACATAGCTAAAAAGGGCGATAGAGTAAGAATCGTTCAAACTAGACCTATATCTAAAACAAAACACTTCCGTGTTGTGGAAGTAGTAGAAGAAGCAGTTATTTTATAATAATTGTATAATTGACGAAGGAGGATTAATATATGATTCAACAAGAAAGCCGTTTAAAAGTTGCTGATAACTCAGGAGCAAAAGAATTATCTGTAATTCGTGTTCTTGGTGGTAGTAAAGTAAAATTCGGTAATATTGGAGATATAGTGGTTGCAACTGTTAAAAGCGCAACTCCTAACGGAACAGTTAAAAAAGGTAAAGTTGTTAAAGCTGTTGTAGTTAGAACAAAATTTGGTCTAAGAAGAGAAGATGGATCTTATATTAAATTTGATGATAACGCTGCAGTTATTATTAAAGACGATAAGAGTCCAGTCGGAACTCGTGTATTTGGACCAGTAGCACGTGAATTACGTGAAAAAGATTTTATGAAAATTATATCACTTGCTAAAGAAGTGTTATAGAAGTTTGGAGGAATGAATATGAACTTTAAAACTGGAGATAAAGTTGTTGTCATTGCTGGTAAAAATAAAGGTAAAGAAGGAAAAATTATCAACGTTTTAAGAAAAGAAAATCGCGTTGTTATTGAAGGAGTTAACATTGTTAAAAAACATGTTAAATCTAATGGACAAAATGCTGGTGGTATTCTTGAAGTTGAAGCTCCAATTCATGCTTCAAACGTAATGATAGTTGATCCAAAAACTGGAAAAGGTACCAGAATAGGACATACTGTTGATAAAAAAGGTAAGAAAATTAGAGTAGCAAAAAAATCTAATACTAACCTAGATTAATTGGAAGGAGGGTATATAATATGAACCGCCTAAAAGCAAAATATGATAAAGAAATCGTATCTAGTTTAAGAGAAAAATATAATTATAAAAATGTTATGGAAGTACCAAAGCTTGATAAAATAGTTTTAAATATTGGTTGTGGAGATGCAACTGGTAATTCAAAATTATTAGAAGCTGCTATGAAAGATCTTGAAACAATTACAGGACAAAAAGCAGTTGCTACAAGAGCTAAAAAATCAATTGCAGGATTTAAATTAAGAGAAGGTCAAGCAATTGGATGTAAGGTAACTTTACGTGGGGATAATATGTATAACTTCTTAGATAAATTAATTAGTATTACATTACCTCGTGTAAGAGACTTTAGAGGTATATCTAATAAATCATTTGATGGTAGAGGAAACTATACTTTAGGTTTAACTGAACAATTAATATTCTCAGAAATTGATTACGATAGCGTTGTTAAAGTTCGTGGTTTAGACATTGTATTCGTTACAACTGCTAAAACTAACGAAGAAGCTTTAGACCTATTAAAAGGTTTCGGAATGCCATTCAAAAAATAATAATAAATATTAGGAGGAAATTATGGCTAAGAAAAGTATGAAAATTAAAGCTAGTCGTGAACCTAAATTTGAAGTACGTAGATATACTCGCTGCAACCGTTGTGGAAGACCACATGCAGTATTAAAAAAATACGGAATTTGTAGAATTTGTTTCAGAGAATTAGCTTACAAAGGACAAATCCCAGGGATGAAAAAATCTAGTTGGTAAAAAGGAGGGAAGTATATGGTAACAGATCCAATTGCAGATATGCTTACAAGAATTCGTAATGCAAATCAAATGCGATACAAGGAAGTAGAAATTCCTGCTTCAAAGATAAAAGTTGAGATAGCTAGAATACTAAAAGAAGAAGGATTTATCGCTGATTATAAAATTAATAAAGACGATGTTCAAGATTCTATAGTATTATCATTAAAATATGGTGAAAATAAAGAACGTGTAATCACTGGATTAAAGAGAATTTCAAAACCAGGTTTACGTGTTTATGTTAAAGCTGAAGATGTTCCACGTGTATTAAACGGGTTAGGTATTGCTATTATATCTACCTCTAAAGGTCTTATGAAAGATAAAGACGCTAGAGAACAATCACTTGGTGGAGAAGTTTTAGCTTACATTTGGTAGAAAGGATGATTTTATGAGTCGTGTTGGAAATAGAATTATAACAATCCCAGCAGGAGTAACTGTATCAGTTAATGGTAATGAAGTTACAGTAAAAGGTCCAAAAGGAGAACTTTCTACTATAATAAATGAACATATTACTGTTGAAACTACAGATACAGAAATTAAATTAATTAGAGAAAATGATAATTATAAACAATTTCATGGAACTGCTAATGCTAACATTAATAACATGGTAGAAGGTGTTACTAAAGGATTCGAAAAGAAATTAGAATCTGTTGGTGTTGGTTACCGTTTCCAAGTTAAAGGAAATGAATTAGTAGTAACAGCTGGATATTCACATCCAGTAAACGTAGAAGTACCAAAAGGTATTTCAGTAGAAGCTCCAAGTAATACAGAATTATTAATTAAAGGTATTGATAAACAATTAGTTGGAGAATTTGCAGCAAACGTTAGAAAGATTAGAAAACCTGAACCATATAAAGGAAAAGGTATTCGTTATACAGATGAAGTAATTCGTCGTAAAGAAGGTAAAAAAGCTTCTTAATAAATAAGTAAAGGAGAAGAGTAACTATGATTAAAAAGGTAGTTCGTAATGAAGTACGTCAAGCAAGACATGCTCGTGTAAGATCTAAAGTTTCTGGTACAAGAGAAGTACCAAGATTAAATGTATTTAGATCAAATAATAATATTTTTGCTCAAATCATCGATGATGAAGCAGCTGTTACATTAGTTAGTGCCTCTTCTATAGACAAAGAGTTGAAGCTTGCCAATGGTGGTAACGTTGAAGCAGCAACTAAAGTTGGAGAGTTATTAGCTAAAAGAGCTAAACAAGCAAAAATAACAAAAGTTGTTTTTGATAGAGGTGGATACCAATATCATGGTCGTGTACAAGCATTAGCTGAAGCAGCACGCGAAAACGGACTAGAATTCTAAAAGGAGGATAATGATGGAACAAGAACAAAAAGTTGAAGAAGTTATAACAACTGAACAAGTTGAAAAAACTGGTAAAACTGGCAAAGTAGAACCTCGTAAAGGTGACAAACGTCAAAGAGAACCAAGACAAAGACAACCAAAACTTTATGATGAAGAAGTAATTTCTATCGGTCGTGTTACAAAAGTAACAAAAGGTGGACGTCATTTCCGTTTCTCAGCCGTTGTAGTTGTTGGAGATAGAAAAGGAAAGATTGGTTTAGGAACTGGTAAAGCAAACGAAGTACCAGATGCAATTAACAAAGCTAAACAAGCTGCTGTTAAAAACATTGTTAAAGTATCAATCATTGAAGACAGAACTATCCCACATGAAGCAACTGGTGTTTGTGGAGCTAGTAAAGTTATGTTAAAACCTGCTGTTAAAGGTACAGGAGTTAAAGCTGGAGGTCCAGTAAGAAGTGTACTTGAAATGGCTGGTGTAAAAGACATTTTATCTAAATCATTAGGTTCAAATACAAAAATTAATATGGCATATGCAACCCTTAATGCATTACAATCACAAAGAACAGTAGAAGAAGTAGCTAAACTACGTGGTAAGAAAGTTGAGGATTTGATATAATATGAAATTACATACAATCGAACAACCAGCTGGAGCTGTTAAAGTAAATAAAAGAGTTGGACGCGGTACTTCATCAGGTACTGGTAAAACTTCAGGTAAAGGACATAAGGGACAAAATGCTAGAAGTGGTGGAGGAGTAAGACCTGGTTTTGAAGGTGGACAATTACCATTATTCAGAAGATTACCAAAAAGAGGTTTCTCTAATGCACCATTTAAAGTTGAATATGCTACAATTAATGTAAGTGATTTAGAAAAATTTGAAAATGGAGCTGTTGTAACTCCAGAATTATTAAAAGAAATGGGTATTGTTAAAAAACAATTATCTGGAATTAAAGTATTAGGTAACGGTGATTTAACTAAAAAAGTTACTGTTAAAGCAAATAAATTTTCAGCTACTGCAGTTGAAAAAATAGAGAAAATGGGTGGAAAAGCAGAGGTGATTTAATATGTTTGCAACAATAAAGCAAATATTTAATCATAAAAATAAAGATATTCGAAAAAGAATATTATTTACATTTGCTACCCTATTCGTATTTAAAATTGGAACAACAATAACTGTTCCTGGTGTTGATAAACAACAATTAGATTTAAGTTTCCTAGAAATCTTAAATGCTATGAGTGGGGGAGCTTTTGAACAAGCCTCAATATTTGCATTAGGTGTTATGCCTTATATTACGGCATCTATCGTAATTCAATTATTGAGCATGGATATTATTCCATATTTATCAGAGCTAACAAAACAAGGTGGAGTTGGACGTGCTAAATTAAACCAAATTACTAGAGTAGTTGGTATCGTGTTAGCATTTATTCAAGGATATATGTATTCTTTCACATATATTAAAACAGGATCACCAATTGATTATGTATTATATGCATTAGTATTAACTGCTGGTACTGCTTTAGTTATGTGGTTAGGAGATCAAATTACTAAAAAGGGTATTGGTAATGGTACATCTATGATTATCATGGCAGGTATTATTACTACTTTACCAGGTATGTTTGGTAATTTATGGAAAGAATTAATTGGAAATAGAGGAGACTTTATTGGTATATTAACTTTCGTTATATTTGTATTAGTATTCTTAGCAATTATAATTGGAGTTATCTTTGAGGAATGTGCTGAAAGACGTATTCCAATTCAATATGCTAATAAATCAACTAGTACTACTGGTAAGCAAAGTTATATTCCATTTAAATTAAATGGAGCTGGAGTAGTTCCAGTAATCTTTGCTTCAGCAATTGTTTCAATACCACAAATAATAGGACAATTTATTAAAAACGCAGAATTTTCTATGTTTGTAAATAAATATATAAGTTATACTTCAACAACTGGATTTATCTTATATATGTTATTAATAATTGGTTTTGGTTATTTATATACATATATGCAATTAAAACCAAATGAGTTAGCAGATAATTTAAATAAAAACGGTGGATACATTCCTGGTATTAGACCTGGAAAAGACACTGAAAAATATATTAAAACTGTATTAAGCAGAATTACTATTGTAGGTGCATCATTCTTAGCATTATTAGCTGGAATTCCTATTTTATTTGGTAAGTTTTCATCAATAGGTACAAGTATATCTATTAGTGGTACTGGATTATTAATTGTTGTAGGTGTTGCATTAGAAACATATAAACAATTAGAAAGTCAATTAGTAAGTAGAACTTACACAAGAGGAAGAAAAGGAAGAAGATAATGAATAATATTATTTTATTAGCACCTCCTGCCGCTGGCAAGGGGACTCAAGCTGGATTATTAAAGGAAGAGTATGGCATTCCACATATATCAACTGGAGATTTACTTAGAGGGGCTAGAAATAGTAATAGTGAGAATTCTAAAATTATTTGCAAAATGCAAGATGAAGGTAAATTAGTACCTGACGAATTAGTTTTAGAATTATTAAAAGAAAGATTAGATAATGATGACTGTAAAAATGGTTATATTTTAGATGGCTTTCCTAGAAATATAGAACAAGCTAAAAAGTATGAAACATTACTTGAAGATTTAAAATTACCTTTAGGTTTAGTTATACTAATTGATTTAGATCGTGAAATTGCTAAAAATAGAATAAGCGGTCGTTTATCTTGTCCACAATGTGGAAAGATATATAATTCAAACATCACAGAATTAAATCCTAAAAACGGAAATATTTGTGATGAATGCAATGTGGAATTAAAACATAGAAGCGATGATGATGCTAGTACATATGATGTAAGATATAATACTTATCTTGAATCAACAGCACCATTAATCGATTATTATGAATCTAAAAATGTTTTATTCCGTGTAAATGGAAATGCTTCTAAAGAAGATATTTATAACGAAATAAAAGTGATTATTGATAATAACAAATAGTTGTCAACATATATAACAAAGAGCTAGAGAATTATCTCTAGCTTGGGATTATATTTGATTTTATACTATTATATAAATTTAATATTTGCTTGCTTTTGAATTATATAATGTAATAAAGTTGTTAGATAACGTTATTTGTTAAAATAATGTAAAGAATATTAAATTAAACTGATCAATTTCCATAACCAAGATTGACAGTATATGCTGCCGATGGACAACCATCTGCTCACTTTTAAAAAAAGTATTGGTTAGAAAACGAATATAATGAATTAGAGGTGATAATATGGCGAAGAACAATGTTATCGAAATGGAAGGTAAAGTATTAGAAGTATTACCAGGCTACAAATTTAAAGTAGAATTAGCAAACAAGCATGTAATTACGGCACAAGTTTCAGGTAAAATGCGAATGAACATGATTCGAATTTTAGCTGGTGATACAGTAATGGTTGAATTATCAACTTACGACTTAACACTTGGTCGTATAACCTATAGAAAGTAGGAGGGATTTTAATGAAAGTTAGACCATCAGTAAAACCTATATGTGAAAATTGCAAAGTAATTAAACGTAAAGGTTCAATTAGGGTTATTTGTAAGAACCCAAAACATAAACAAAGACAAGGTTAATATAGGAGGTGTTTTATGGCACGTATTAAAGGTGTAGATATACCAAATAATAAAAGAATTGAAATATCATTAACTTATATTTATGGTATTGGAAGAAGTTTATCAAAACAAATTTTAGCTGATGCAAAAATAGATGAAAATAAAAGAGCTGGAGATTTATCAAATGATGAATTAAACGCTATTCGTGATGAAGTTAATAAATACATGACTGAAGGAGACTTACGTCGTGAAGTTAACATGAATATTAAAACTAAAATGGAAATCAATTCTTATCAAGGAACTCGTCATAAAAAAGGATTACCTGTAAGAGGACAAAGAACTAATAGAAACGCTCGTACTCGTAAAGGTAAAGGAAAAGTAGTTGCTAATAAGAAAAAATAATTGTAACTAAGAGGAGGTTATGAAAAATGGCATATAAAGCAAGAAAAAGAAAAGTTAAGAAGTCTGTACCAGAAGGTAGAGCTTATATCCATTCAACATTCAATAATACTATTGTAACAATTACTGATAATGAAGGTAATGCAATTAGTTGGGCTTCTGCTGGAACATTAGGATTTAAGGGTTCTAAGAAGTCAACTCCATTTGCTGCTGGTATGTCAGCTGAAGCAACTGGAAAAGCAGCATACGATATGGGTATGAGAAAAGTTGAAGTATATGTAAAAGGTTTAGGGTCAGGAAGAGAAACAGCTATTCGTTCACTTCAAACAGCAGGTTTAGAAATTACATCTATAACTGATGTTACACCAATACCACATAATGGATGTCGTCCACCAAAACGTCCACGTGGATAATTTAGAGAAAAGGAGTGGGGAAAATGTTAAATTTTGAAAAACCAGCATATAAAATTACTGAATATGTTGAAAATAAAAATTATGGAAAATTTGAATTAGAACCTTTAGAAAGAGGTTTTGGTACTACCCTAGGAAATTCTTTAAGAAGAATAATGTTATCAAGCATGCCAGGTAGTGCTATTGTAGCTGTTAAAATAGACGGTGTTATGCATGAATTCCAAACAATGGATGGTATTGTTGAAGATGTTACTACAATTATTTTAAATTTAAAAAATATTGCAGTAAAAAATAATTCACAAGAAGTTCAAATTGTTAAATTATTCTCTGATAAAGAAGGAGTTGTAACTGCAGCCGATATCGAAACTAATAGCGATGTAGAAATTATTTCTAAAGATCAAGTTATAGCAACTGTTGCAAAAGGTGGAAAACTTGATATGGAATTAATCATTGCTAACGGTCGTGGTTATGTACCTTCAACAGATAATAAATCATTTGTTGAAAATGAGAAAAAAGGGTTTATTCCAATTGATGCACTTTACTCACCAATTGAAAGAGTTAGTTATGAAGTTGAAAGTGCCAGAGTTGGTCAAGATGCTAACTATGATAAATTAATCATGGAAGTATTTACAAATGGAACAATCAGACCAGAAGAAGCTATGGCTTTATCTGCTAAAATTATGATTGAACATTTAAACATTGTAACTAATTTAAGTGAAATATCAGATATAACTGGTATAATGAATGCTAAACAAGAAGATAGCAAACTTAAAAAATTAGAAACTTCTATCGATGATTTAGATTTCTCTGTTAGAGCATATAACTGCTTAAAGAGAGCTGGAATTAATACATTAGGTGATTTAACATCTAAATCAGAGTTAGAAATGATGAAAATTCGTAATTTAGGTAAGAAATCTTTAAAAGAAGTTATTGATAAGATTAAAGAAATGGGACTTAAATTCCGCGAAAACGACTAATAGTTAAGGAGGAATATTATGGCTTATAGAAAATTAGGACGTACTAATAAACACAGAAAAAGCATGTTAGCAAATTTAACTAAAGATTTATTAAATAACGGACGTATTGAAACTACTGAAACAAGAGCTAAAGAAGTTCGTAAATTTGCTGAAAAAATGATTACTTATGGTAAAGATGGATCATTAGTATCAAGAAGAAAAGCTATTGCTTTCTTACATAATGATGCTGATACTGTTAAAAAAGTATTTGATGAAATAGCTCCACGTTATGCTAAACGTAATGGTGGATATACAAGAATTTTAAAATTAACTGAACGTCGTGGTGACGATGCTTTAATGGTAATTTTAGAATTAGTAGAAGGAGATGCTAAATAATTAGCGTCTTTTTTTTGTTATGTGATATAATTGTATAGGATAGAAGGTGAGCTATTATGGTAAATTTTATAGATAAAGATTCATGTTACATAGATGAAGAAGTTATTATTGGTGATAATTGTACAATATATCCAAATGTAATAATTGAAGGTAAAACAATTATTGGAAATAATACAATTATTATGCATGGAAGTTATATAAAAGATTCAGTCATAGGAAATAATAATAATATAAAGTCTTCATATATTGTAAATAGTATATTAGGAGATAATAATGAAGTGGGACCTTATGCTAATATTCATACAAATAATAAAATAGGTAATAATAATAGAATTGGTAATTTTATAGAATTAAAAGATAATATAATAGGTAATGGTAATAAAATCGCCCATTTATCTTATTTAGGTAATTCTACATTAGAAAATGATATTCACTTTGGGTGTGGAGCCATAACTGTAAATAAAAAGTTTAAATCCGAAAAAAATCAAAGAGAAAAAGTGTTAATAAAAAGTAATGCATTTATTGGATGTAATGTAAATTTAGTAGCGCCTCTTACTGTGGGTAATTATGGATTTGTTGCTGCAGGTTCAACTATTACACATGATGTAAAAAATAATTCGTTAGTCATTGATAGAAATAAAGAACTAGTAATAGAAAATTATTATAATGATTAATATAATTATATGTGATGATAATAAAAAGGATTTAACTAGAATATCAAAAATAGTTAAATCTTTTTTTAATAATATTGAATATAAATTACACTTATTCAATGACTACGATGACAATTTTAATTTTATAGTAAATAGTAATTTAGAAAATAAAATATATATATTAGATATAGAAGTAAATGAAAGATCTGGTATAGATGCTGCAAGATACATAAGAAATAAAGATTATAAAAGTTATATTATATTTTTATCAGGACATGATGATTTAACTAGAATCATATCAAAAAAGAATATAATGTGTTTTAATTTCATTAATAAATTTGATGATACAGAATATAATCTTAATGATACCTTAAATAGAATAATGCTAAATATTAATAATAATAATGAAATAGTAAAAATAAAAGTCAATAATACAATTTATAATATTAATACTAATAAAATATATTATATTACTAAAGAAACGATATCTAGGAAAACATTAATATATTATGATAATTTAGTATTATCAATAAAAATAAGTATGAGAGATTTATTAAATAAATTAAATATAGATTTAGTTCAAACTCATAAAGCTTGTTTTGTTAACGATAAATATGTAATTGAATATAATGTAAAAGATAAATATATATTATTTGATAATAATACTAAAATAGATTTAATATCTAAGAAATATATGAAGGATGTAATATGTTAATATCTACAATAATAAGTTCATTTTTTATGGTCTTAAATGTTTTTATTATATGGAATAATTATTCTAGTAATAAAACAAAAATCTTTAGATTTAAATCTTTAACATTATTATTAGTAACTAGTATATTTTCTCTTATAAATTACTTTTATGTAAATCAAATAATTAAAATTATTAATATAACTTTATTCTTTATGGGGTTATATTTTATGTTATATAAGAAACAATTAAAACATTGTATATATAATGCTTTATTTATTCAATCATTATATATTATTGGTGAAGTTATATACTCTTTATTAGCATTATGTTTAGTTCCGGATGTTGAGGTATTTGTTAAAACTTTATTTGGAAGTTTTATTTCTAATGTTTCAATAAGTATTATAGCTTATTTATTTTCAAAATTTAATTTTATAAAGAAATTATATAATGCTATAAATAAAATCATATTTAGATTAAATGATAATACAGTAGCTGTATTTACTATTTTGATAATATGTATATATAATTTACTTACTTTAACTGCATTTAATCAAATAGATAGTAAATATTTATTATTTCAGACATTATTAATTAGCCTTCTTTTAGTAGCAATTTTTATTTATATAATCAAAATTAAAGATGATAATATAGAATTATTATTAAAATTAGATGAAAATCATAATAGTATTAAAACTTTAGAAGATTTAATAAAAGAAAATAGAGTAGAAGAACATGAAAATAAAAACCACTTAAGATGTATTAAGACTATGACAAAAAATAAAAAAGTTCATGATTTTATTGATTCTATATTAAATGAACCTATTAGTGAAAATAAATTAATTAGAAAAGAATTAAGTAAGTTACCTACTAATGGATTAAGTGGTATATTATATACGAAAATATTGTTAATGAAAGAAAAAAATATAGAATACGAATTAGATATAAGCAATACATTTAGAATATTAGATTTTAATAAGTATAATTCATCAACTAGTTTAGATATATGTAATATACTTGGTGTATTTCTAGATAACGCTATTGAATATGTAGAGATACTTGAAGAAAAGTATATTATTATTGAATTATATGTAGAAGATGATATATGTATCAGTATTACTAATCCAATTAAAGAATATATTAATGTTGATCAAATATATGAAAAAGGTTTTACTACTAAATCGAATGGCCATGGATTTGGTTTATCGTTAGTTAAAAAATTAATAGATAGAAATAGTTTTTTAAGTATTAATACTGAAATAACTGATGGTGAATTTACACAAATATTAAAAATAAAAAAATAGAGTTATGATTATAATACCTTTAAA
>DIMA01000029.1:0-4962 GCA_002425325.1 Caryophanales bacterium UBA5578
CAAGAAACGGGGTTCATATCAGTATCCTCTTTCTCTTTTTCTTTTACTTAATATTTCTGATAATTCTTGCATAAGAGCTAAATCATATAAGTATGGATCATAATCTTTGTGAGGAATTCCTCTTTCAAAAATATCATTTATAGCTTCATATGTCATTTTCTTTTTAGAATTAATGATTGTATCTAAGAATTGAAAATCAATTATTTCTCCTTTTGGATTTATTTCCATAATACATGAGAATGCTAATCTATCAACATTAGGATTTAATGAACATATTCCATTAGATAATCTATGTGGTAACATTGGAATAACATAGTTGTATGGATAATAACTAGTTGATCTTTCTTTAGCATCTAAGTCTAATGGAGTATTTTCTTTTACATAATAACTAACATCAGCAATGTGTACGCCTAACACATAATTGCCTTTTTCATTCTTCCAAATACTAATTGCATCATCTATATCTTTTGTGTTTTCACCATCTATAGTAAATATATTTTTATCTCTTAAATCCATAGTATATGGTAATTTTAATCTATTAGCTATTTCCTCTGCACTTACACTAGTAGATATAGTTTCACTTTGTTCTAATGCTTGTTTAGAAAAATCAATAACTATTCCATTAGCACTTGCAATAGTTTTTACATCAATTTGAGGATCATCCTTATGACCTATAATACTTTTAATATTACTTATGAAAGCACCATCCACTTCATCTAAAGTAATATTGATTAATACTCTAGTTCCTTCAACTAGATTTTCTTTTTCTTTTTCATCAATTAATATATTAATTGGAAAAGGCCAATTATATGGAACAAATTCTCCATCAATATAATCAAATATTATTTCACCTTTTTTACGCACTAAAACTTTATCAATTATACCTTTAGTCTTAGTAGCAGTTTTAAAATTATTTCTTTTAACAATAACTACATCGCCAGTTATGGCTCCATTTAAATGACTATCAGGAATAAATACGATATTTTTACCAACAACTACATAAGCCTTGTTCTTTGAATTGCAGCGCAATTCACCTATAGCTAAACTATTGTCTTTTTCAAATAACTGATATTCATCATAATCATTTAAATAGAGAAAACCTTTCGTCAGCAGCGTGTTTAAAGCACAATCGAGCTCTTTTATTTCATCTTCTTTTCTAATTTTCAAAGCTCGTTTAATTTGTTTATATGTTAAATTTTTCTTCTTCGCTTTAACATACTCTAATATTTTTGATTCCAATACATTTAACTCTTCCACTATACCACCTCTATTTTAAATATATAATATTTTATGTCTGAAAGTAAAGTCTTAGTAGAAAATTTTCTTAAAAAAATGATAAATAAAAATATTATGTGATATAATAAATTATAGTTAATAAAAAGGGTGATTTAAATGAAATACTTAAGGATATTTAGTAATTTTCTTGAAGATATAACAGGTATAAACCAAGAATATATATTTTTAATTGTACTAACTATTTTAACTATAATTATTTTTAAATTAATTTTATATTGTGTAAAAAATATATTACAAATATTTTGGGGTAATAGTAGAAATGTTTATGTTATATATCAAAAAGCTAATATTATATTAACTACAATTAATTTTATAATTATTTTTATATTATGGAATAATTATTTAGATAATGTTATAACAGTAATTAGTTTTGTATCTGCAGCATTAACTTTATCATTAAAAGATTTTGTATTTAATTTTTTTGCAGGTATATATATTAAAGCTAAAAGACCATTTAAAATTGATGACCGAATTGAGACAGATAATTTTAAAGGTGATGTAGTTGGAATTGGTAGTTTAAGTTTTGAAATATTAGAAGTAAAAAAAGATGACCATTGTGAACAATCAACTGGTAAAATAATTCATGTTCCAAATTCAATTATATTAAGTAGTTCATTAAAAAATTATACTAAAAATTTTAAATATATTTGGAGTGAAATAGTTGTTAAAACTCCATTAGATGTTGATTCTGATGAAGTTAAAAAAATACTATATTCTGTTATTAATAGTAATGAAGTTGTAAAAAGAATACCAGAAAAGATGAGAAAAGAAGTAATGGACATTAGTGTTGACTATAGAATATATTATAATAAGGTAGAACCTATAATATATATGAGAGTAGTTGATGACCATATAGAATTTAATATTAGATATTTAGTTCATCCAAAGAAAAATAGATTTGTTGAGGATGATGTATGGTCTAAAATATTAACTTTACAAAAAGAGGGTAAAATTAAATTATTAGGAAATAATTAATAGAGGTGTTATATGGATTTTGATATGGGAAGTATTGAAAAAAGATTTATTAAGTATAATCAAAATAATATTATATTAACTGGAGAACAAATAGATATACTTAATGAATATGAAATTGATTATACTCAATGTAAGAGTATGAATGAATTAATAAACTTAATAGAAAGAAATATTGATGATGATAATTATGAAGATTTAGATTATTTATCTATGCAATTAGCAGAAGTTAATTATTATCATAATACAAATAAGTAATGAGTTTAATAAAGAAAGTATTTATTTCTATTCTTTCAATTACTTTTATATCTATTTTAATATGTGTCCTATTAGATAAAACTTCATATATAGATCAAAATTTATATAATGTAATTATTAAATTTAAAAACGTAAATATGACTAACTTTTTTAAGATAATAACTGAATTAGGTGGAGTTATATTTACAGTAATCGTATGTGTTTTATCATTAATTATTTTTAAGAAAAAAGGTTTATATTTTTGTATAAATATTATATCAGTAGTGTTATTAAATAATATTTTAAAACATATAATTATGAGACCTAGACCTACAGGTTTAAATTTAATAAATGAATCAGGATATAGTTTTCCTAGTGGACATTCTATGAATTCATGTGCTATGTTCGGATTCTTAATATATTTATTATTAAAATCAAATTTAAATAAATATTTAAAGATAATATTTATAAGTATTTGTTCGATAATTATATTATTAGTTATGACAAGTAGAGTATATTTAGGTGTTCATTATTTTACTGATGTTTGTGCTGGGTGCATATTAAGTATAATATGGTTATTATTTTATACTGAGTATCTTGATAAAAAGAAAGTATATTAATATAAAAAAGAGCTAATGCTCTTTTTTATGTTATAATTGTATTATAGGTAGGGGGTGTATAATGATAAATTATAAAAAAACACTAAAAATTAATTTAAAAATTATACATAACTATAATGATTATTTATTAAAGTATAAATTAAATAATAAAAACATTAATAGATTCAATGAATTATTTTTATTAATGAAAAATTTATTTAATTTTAAAATAAAAAAAGTAAGTAATTATCAATTATATATATTTATAAAAGACTTATTGATAAAAAATGAATACAATTTATCTTTTGATAAGATAACTAATGAGATAATTGAATATCAAAACACAAATTATTTAACATATAAAGATATTTGGGAAATAAAAAGTATAATATATATACTGTGTATTGAAGAAATAGCCAATATGTTAGACTATGAAACGGATAATGTAGTTAAATATAATTCTAGAAAAACTAAAACACTTCAATATATAAATAATACATTGGGAAATATTATAAACATGAGCGATTTGTATATTTCTGATAAAATGTCATTAACTAGTATAAAATTATTAAAATATAAAGAATATAAGGATATAACAGACAATGATAAAAAAATAGTGATTAAAAAAATTGTAAAAAGAGCACGAAAAATGAAATTAAATGAAATTGATATTGTTGATGAAATGATTGACAATGGGAAATATTTTGGTGACACATTTTTATCTAAAAATAATTATTTCCCATATATATTATTTTCAAGTATATTAATATTTCTTCTTTTGTTGATCATTAATATATATTTTAAAAACATTATTATTTTAATTATAAGTATTTTATTCTCAGTTATAATATTTAAAATGTTCCATTTTTTTAGAGCAAAGCAATTTATACCAAAATATATATCAGATATAAAAAATGAAAAACTATTATGTATTTATTATAAAAAGATATCATCTCCTGAAAAAATAAATGATTTATTTAATGAAATTGAACAGTTATCTAAAGATAATAACTATGATTATTGTATATACGGAGAATGTACATCATGTGATCATCAAATAGAACCTTTTGATAATGAAATAATGGAAGTTGGTCTTGAATTATGCGATAAATTGAATAAGAAATATCAAACTAATAGATTCCATTTTGTTTATCGAAAAAGAAATAAGGATTTTAATTATAATATTTGGCGAGGTTTTGATCAATTTAATGGTTCAATTAAAGATATCTATGATTTAATTACTAATAGTTTAAATACTCATGAAAAAGAAAATTTATTTAGATGTTATACATCTAATTTTAATGAATATTCCTATCTTATGTATTTTAATAATATATCAGAATTTAATAAATTAATTGATAATTTTGGAATATTATTACACCAATATAATGAAGATTATAAATCTATTACATATGGTGATAATTTTTATAATGAATCATTTATATATGATAGTTTTATTATGCGACTAGAAGATATTGAATATGCTAAAGGAACAAATGGATTAATAGTTAAAAGAAGTCTTGCTATTGACTCTAAAAAATATAGTATAGAAAATATTTATAAAAATAATTTAAGAATTTTAATGAATAAAAAGAATACAACTCAAATACAATTTATATCTGTTATAAAAAATGTATTATCGATTGTATTTGATATAACTTTATTTGTTAGTATTATGTTAATGTTATTTAATAATATTAATACTATATATTTTCTAATTTTTTCTTTTATATTTATAAATGATATAGGTTATTTACCAATTAATTTATATTATAAAATAAAGGTAATAATATGTTATTTATTATCAAAAAAATATAGATATGATAAATTGCCTTTATATTCTAATAATAAATATATA
>DIMA01000029.1:4976-7054 GCA_002425325.1 Caryophanales bacterium UBA5578
ATATTAACTTATATAAATTCATTTAATATATTAAATGTTATTCTTTTATTTGTTATAAATATTATTTATTCAATAAAAGTTTTAATAATTAATAGGAGGTATAAAAATGATTAATTATGATTTTAAAACTTATATGGAAGAAATTGATAATAGAGATTTATCATCTTTATTTAATAGATTTTTAGTGGAAAAGAAAATGTCAGGATGGTATGATTTATCTATAGATACAACTGATATAAAAGAGTGTGCTAATGATATAAAAAATAAAGCTGATATATTAATTGTTATAGGTATTGGTGGATCGTATTTAGGTGCTAAATCTGTAATTGAAGCATTAAAGCCATATTACAATAATCAAGGTGTAGAAATTATATATGCAGGTATAG
This sequence comes from Caryophanales bacterium UBA5578, assembly GCA_002425325.1. Lineage (GTDB taxonomy): Bacteria > Bacillota_I > Bacilli_A > RF39 > UBA660 > UBA5578. The sequence continues at coordinate 5,363 of DIMA01000029.1, forward strand.
ATTTATCTAGTGATTATTTAAATGACTTAATTAACTATATAAAAGGTAAAAGTGTTTATATTAATGTTATATCTAAGAGTGGTACTACATTAGAACCAAGTGTTTCTTTTGACTATTTATTAGATTATATGAAAAACAATTATACTGATTATAGAGAAAGAATAATTGCTACTACTGATGAACATAAAGGTACATTATTAGAATTAGCTAATAAAGAAGGATTTAAAAAATTTATAGTTCCAGATGATATTGGAGGTCGCTTTTCAGTATTAACACCAGTAGGATTACTTCCTATAGCTGTAGCTGGTTATGATATAGATAAATTAATAGATGGTGCTAAAGAATGTAAAAAAGATTTAAGCAATGCATTTTATTATACTAATATTAGACATTCTATGTATTTAAATAATAGATTTATAGAATCTTTTAATGTATATGAACCTAAATTATATTATTTTACAGAATGGTTAAAACAATTATTTGCAGAATCACAAGGAAAAGAGAATAAAGGTATTTTGCCTATATCAACTGTAAATACTAGAGATTTACATTCGCTTGGTCAATATTTTCAAGAAGNNCCATCTATTAATTTATCTATATAGGAATGCCGATTATTTTTTCAACAACATTCTTTGTAAATAGTAAGAATAATATTACATTGGATAAATATAATAAGACATTAAACGATATTAATGAAATAGCTATGGAAAGTGTTGCTTTAGCTCATTCACCTCATACACCAACTTCTATAATAAAAATAGATGAATTAAATGAATTTAATATAGGTCATTTAATATTCTTTTTTGAAGTAAGCGCTATGCTTGGTGGATATTTATTAGATATAAATTATTATGATCAACCAGGAGTTAATGCTTATAAAGATATTATGAATAGCAAAATAAATAGTGTAAATTAATTTTTACACTATTTTTTTATAAAATATTACCTTTTTTATTTAAATATAACAAGTTCAAAAATGAATTTGACTTTGCTAATTCAATTATGGTACGATAGGGATGCTTTGCAATAAGAAGGATTAGAGGTGAGTATTGTGAAAGCTACCCCGAAGAAGTTTATTATAATCTGTTTGGCTATAATAGACTGTGTATTTGGATATCTAGTTATTACATCTATGAATGATAATGAAAAGTCTACAACAAAACAAGAAGTAAAAACAAAAGGAAATTATATAGTTGTAGATAAAGTATTTGATTTAGATATTAAAGAACTAGAGAAGAAACAAATTGAGGAGAATAAAAAAGAAGAGGTTAAAGAAGAAATTGTATATGATGGACTTACATTAAATCAATTAGGTGCTAAATTAGATAGATCACTTAAGGGTAAATTAAAAGGTAAAGGTAAGTTTATAGCATCATATGCCTTAAAAAAAGGTGTAGATCCTTATGTAGCAGTTGCTATAATGTTACATGAAACTGGTTGTGAGTGGAAATGTAGTACATTAGTTACTAGTTGTAATAATGTAGGAGGGCAAAAAGGATCTGGATGTGGATCATATGCTAGATTTTCTTCATTAGATAATGGTATAAAGAGTTTCATTAATAATTTATCTAATAATTATTATAAAAAAGGATTAAATACTCCTGAAAAAATGGGACGTAAATATGCCGCAAGTACTTCATGGGCTAAGAAAGTTAATGCTTATGTAAGAAAAATAAAGAGCAAATAATAATT
>DIMA01000024.1 GCA_002425325.1 Caryophanales bacterium UBA5578
CTTGACAGGTACTAGTATCTATTTACTCTTTCTTTCTTTAATAATTACAGATAGTGCAGCTTGTAATTGATCATCATTTTCATCTTTTGGATCTTTTAAATATTTATCAGATAATTTAGATTCAAAATCTGGTTCAATACCTTTAGTATCATTTACCCATTTACCATTAGGTGATAACCATTTCTTAGTTGTTATCTTATATTGATTTCCATTTTTTAATCCAATCATTTCTTGAACAGTACCTTTTCCAAAAGTTTTCTCACCAACTAATTTAGCATTTAAATTATCTTTAAGTGCATATATCATTACTTCTGATGCTGAAGCAGTTTGTCCATTACTAATAAAAACAATTGGCAATTCATAATCTTTTTTTCCTGTTGATTTAGTTTTAGTTGTTTTTTTATCTGTTTTTAATTTATATATAGTTTTATCCTTATTTAAAAATAAACTAATTATTTTTGTAACAGTAGTTAAATGACCGCCACTATTATCTCTTAAGTCAATTATTAATCCTTCTATTTTTTCTTTTTCTAATTTTTCTAATTCTTCTTTAAATTGTGTATATGTATTATTAGCAAATATAGATATATAAATATAACCTATTTTTTTATTGTTTTTTTCAATAACTTTTGATGTAACTGATTTAATATCGATAGAATCTTTCTTTATATTTATATTTTTAGTTTCTTTACCTCTTTTAATTTTTAAAGCAAAATTTTTCTCAGCGCTATTCTTTATATATAGAGAAAATTCTTGAGTAGTAAATTTTCTTACATCTTTTCCATCAATTGCTAAAATTACATCTCCTGCTTTTATTCCACTTTTTTCAGCCGGTGAATTTTCTAATATACTCACTATAGTTATATAGTCATCTTCTTTTTCTTTAGCAGATATAATACCGAAACCTTCATAATTTCCTTCTAAATTTATATTGAAGTTATTATATTCTCCTTCACCCATATAAACAGAATAGTCATCATTTAAACCTAATTTAGATATTATTACTTTAATAGCACCATCTAATAATTCACCTTCATCTATAGAAGATTTATCATAATAATTATTAATTATATATAAATAGTTTTCTACGAAATATTTTAAATCATCACTCATTTCATATTTTTCTGATTCAGAATTTTTATATACAACAGTTGAATATTTTAATCTTCCATATGTAATGCCAGCAAATACACTAAATATACTTGTAATTGCTACAATGATTAATACTTCTGTAAACTTAAATCTATTTGTTAATTTTATTGATTCCAAAGTATCACCTTCAAACATTTATATAATAGCACACTGAAAAATAAATGTCTATTATAAATAGGAATAAAAAAAGAAATTAAATTCGATTAATTTCTTTTTAAAATATCTTTAGCTGCTACTAAGCCTGTTGCTGCAGCAGTAACTATATTTCCTGCTTTTCCAGCTCCATCTCCAACAAAGTAAATTGAGTAATCTTTTAATTTAAAATTATTATCTGTTTCTATTTCATTACTAAAGAATTTTATCTCAGGCCCATATAATAATGTTTCATCATTTGCTACACCTGGAATTATTTTATCTAATTTATCTAGTCCTTCTAATATATTAGTAATAATTCTATGTGGAAGAACTAAAGCTAAATCTCCTGCTACACAATCTTTTAGTGTAGGTTCTATAAATCCTTTATTTAATCTATGCCATTCACTTCTTCTACCACTTCTTAAATCTTTTAAAGATTGAATAATAGGTTTGCCATCTCCTAATACATTAGCTATACGAGCAATACTTTCTCCATATAATCTTGTATTAGTAACCGGTTCAGTTAAACTTACTTTGCTAATAAAAGCAAAATTACTATTCATAGATTTCTTTTCTTTTAATGCATGACCATTAACACAAATATAACCATAATAGTTTTCTTTAGTAACATAACCACCTGGATTTGTACAGAATGTTCTTATTTCATCACCATAAGTATCAGTTTTAATAAAAATTGTTGGATCATATATAATGTTACATATATCTTCCATTATATGTTTTCTAACTTCTACACGCACACCTATTTCAATACTTTGAGATAAATAAGGTATTTTGTATTTATCAGCTAATTCTTGTACCCATTTAGCACCTGTTCTACCTGGAGCAACAATCAAACTCTTACACTTAACTGATGACTCTTTTTTTCCTATATTATATATAACTTCATGTTCATATTCTGATTTACTAACAATATCAGTTACATCTGTACCTTCAAAAAGTTCAACATTATGTTTTGTTAAATAAGTACATAAATCATCAATATATTCTGGTAGATGATCACTTCCTAAATGTTTTTGCTTTATTAATAACAATCTAGCACCAGTTAAAGCTACCTTCTTTTCTATTTGTTTAGCTTCATCCATATTACTTGGATAAACATCACTATCCATTTTAAATTTATTAAAAATAGATTCTGTTTCATCAATTAAAGCATAAGCTTCTTCTTGTCCCATATATTTAAATAAATCTGATTTACCTAATTTAGGAATAAAATTTAATTTCCCATCAGAGAAAGTACCTGCTCCACCATATCCACTTAATATATTACATGGATTACAATTAACACAAGCTACTTTATTTTTATTCATTGGACAAAATCTATTACATACTTTTTTTCCTCTATCTAAAATAGCAATTTTAAGTTTTTTATTTTTTTCAATTAATTCATAAGCAGCAAATAATCCCGCTGGGCCTGCTCCTACTATAACTACATCATATAAAGTTGTCTTACTCATTTTACCACCCAATTTTATTATAACATGAATAAATACATCAAGTAAATTAAACATATAAAAATAAATATTAATATGTTATAATTTATTTGGTGATTAAATGAAAAAGTTTAATATGATTGATGAAGAATTTGAATGTATAAATTGTGGTAAACTAGTAAGTAAGTTAGAATATAGTGCTAGAGATCATTGTCCATATTGTTTATATTCTATACATATAGATATAAATCCAGGGGATAGAGCAAATGATTGCAAAGGTTTATTGAAACCTATTGATATAGAAAAATTTAAGGATACATATAAAATTATATATAAATGTGAAAAATGTAATGAATTACATAAAAATATAATTGCTAATGATGATGACATGGATAAAATAATTGAATTAACAGTAAAAGACAGCTAATTAGCTGTCTTTTATATTTTAAATATATCATCTTCTGGTAATCTTTCATATTTACCAAAACCAGATTCATCATCAAATATTTTTTCCTCTGGTAATTTTTCTAGTTTTTCCCTTTCTTTAATTAATGGTTTCTTTTCTAATTTTAAAGTTTTAGTTTCTTTTTTTTCTTTATTACTCTTTTTTAAACTAATGCTATCTGAAATAAAACCAACAATTCCAAAAAATATAACTGCAATTACAGAAATAATTATCATCTTATAATCAAATACAATATTCAAAAACAAAACAATACACCTCTTTATTCTTCTAAATAATTTTCTCCTTTAAATGGTTCATTTTTTAATAAATTTGGATAATCTAATTGTCTTAATGCTTCAAATAAAACTAATGCAACACAATTAGATAAATTTAAAGCTCTAATATTATCATTAGTAGGAATCCTAGCACATCTATCTAGATGTTGCGCTAATAACTCTTTTGGAATGCCTGTACTTTCCTTACCAAATACTAAATAAATATCTTTATCTGTTTCTTTATAATTATAATCACTATGTGGTTTATGACCATATCTAGTAAAATAATAAAATTCACCATTATTCTTAGATAAAAAATCATCATAATCTTCATATACAGTATAATCACAATGTTCTATATAATTAACACCACTTCTTTTAATAGCATTTTCTGATAATGAAAAACCTAGTGGTTTAATTAAATGTAACTTTGTATATGTACCAGCACATGTTCTCATTATATTACCTGTATTTTGTGGAATTTCAGGTTCATACAAAACAATATTAATCATTTTCTATAATCTCATTTCTTTTTAAAAAATTTAAAATATCATCTTTAGAATATGTTTTTTGAGATAATACTTCTTTTACTTTTCCATCTTTATATAATACAAATACTGGAGTTTCATTTTTTAAATCATATTCTTTTTTTACTTGTTCTGTCTTTTCTATATATACAACTGATTGTTGTAAATTATAGTCTACAATTATATCTTTAAATAATTTTTCTACTTTTTTATTTTTATACTCACTATCATTTATATATAATAATGCATTAGGATTATCAATAATATAACTCTCTAGATCATCATATTTAATTTCATTAATAACTTCTTTTACTATAGGATTATAATCCTCTTTTTTATTAGAATTATATAAATTCATTAATCCAAATACTAAAGCTACTACAAATACTGTCATAGCACCAAGTATAACATAATTTTTTTTAGGAATTTCTCTCATATTTCCACCTCATATAAATTATAACATAAAGAAAAAAAAAGAACTAGTTTAATAATAACTAGTCTTAAATAAAATCGTCTGGATCCTTTATTTCATCAATTGAAACATAAGGAAATTCAATACCTTCCTCAGCTGCCATTTTAGCAAATTTAATTTTAAAAGCATCTAATTCCTTAATTCTTGTATCAGGATAAATACGTTTTGAATTTTTAATAGCATTATAAACATCTAACATTTCAACATATTCACTATTTCTAAATAGTGCATTTGAGAAAGCAGCAGTTAAAACTGATAATGAAACATCTGGATACATGGCACCTAAACCATATACACGTTTAAACTCACTTGTAGCTTCAACAATACTTTCAATAAATAATCTAGTTGTATATTCATTATATTTAAATTTAATACCAGTTTGATGTTCAATTTTTGGTAAAGATTTCATTAATACTTCAATTGTAGTTGGAATATCTTGTTCAATAACATCAACTCTATCAAAACGTCTTAAGAACGCTCTATCTCTAACTACATATATACTATATTCTTGATCTGTAGTAGCACCAATTAATTTAACCATACCTCTATCAATAGCAGGTTTTAAAATATTAGCTAAATCCATTGGCCCGCCTTCTTTACTACCTATTAATGTATGAATTTCATCTATAAATAGAATAGTCTTTTCCATTTTTTTTAATTCTTCTACTAATAAAGTAATAACCATTTCTTCTTTTCCATTATATTTTACTTTACCAAGTAATGAAGAAGAATTGATTTTAATAACTCTATAACCTTTTAGTCTATCAGGTACAGTATTATTAATAATTCTATATGCTAAACCTTCTACAATAGAAGTTTTACCTATACCAGGTTTACCAACTAATAAAGCTGATTTTTCTGGTGTTAATAATATAATTGTCATTTTAGCAATTTCATCGTCACGGCATATAGCAGGATTTGTTATATATTCTTTAGCAGTTAAATCTTCTCCATACATCTTAATAACGCTTAAATTAGTATAATCAATTCTATCATCAATATTTGATGGTTGATTATTCATATCTTGATTGTTTACTTCCATATTTGTATTTTGATTATACATAGAGTTATTTTGTTCTTCCATATTATCACCTAATTTGATTATATAATATCTAAATAAAAAAAGAAAGTAAAAAATTACTTCCTTATTATTTTCTGTAAACAACTAATTGATCAGGTAATACATATAATATTTCATTTTGTGTTATCAATTCATCTTGTTTAATACCCATTTTTTTACTAATACTTTCTAATGTATCCTCTTTATCAGTTACAATCATTTTAATATCATTTTTTGGAACTAATATTTCTTGTCCTGGATAAATATAATCATCTTGATTTATACCATTAATATTAGCTAAATCAGATACTGTAACATTATTATTTAATGCAATACTATATAATGTATCTCCTTTTTTAATTACATACACATCAAAATATTCATTATCATTATAATTTGGAACAACTATTAATTGACCAGCAGTTAAACTAGTAATATTATTTATATTTTTTAGTTCATAAACTGTCGTATTAAATTTTTTTGCTATGCTATCTAATGTATCACCAAAACTAACTTCATAAACTTTATACATAAGTCACCTCATTTTATTATATGTTTATGCATACAATTATGTGAAAGGATGATTTTATGAAAAATGAACTACCAAGATTATATAAAGGAAATGTAAGTAATACATCTAATAGAAATGTGGCATATGGTTTAAAAGAAAAAGAAGAAAATGTAGAAAGTAAAATTAATAAATTGTTTAGACAAAATGAAATATATAGACAAGATGTAATTTTTTCTACTGAAAAGAAAGAATATAACACTAAAATAATAGGAAGAACAAAAGATCATATAATTACTTTAGAAAATGAAGTAATTAGAATTAAAGATATTATTAAATTTGAAATAAAATAAAAAAACGAGAATACTCGTTTTTTATATACCTTCAACATATGTATCTGCTAAACATCTTAAAACACATAAACAATTTAAATTCATAGTAAAGAAAGAATTAGTTGAAACATATGGATATTCAGCACCTTCTTCAGATGGTGCTAAAACACGGAATGTAGCTACACAACCATCAATTTTCTCAACACGGAATACATTTGAACAAGTATCTGCTGGACATATTGTATCTGTTTTAGTAGTAGGCATTGCAAGTGCAGTACCACCATTTAAATATAACATTACAGGTCTTGTATTACATACTAAACTTGTTATACCACAATTTAAAAATGAACGATCACATGTATCTAAACAAGTTTCTGAAGTACAAGCATTTTGTTGTAATACATTAATAATTGCTAATATCTCTGCCATTTTAGCACATGATTCTTGATCATTATTACACATATTAATCCACCCTTTCTGATATAAGATATTCTATTTACAAATAAAAATGTATGTAAAATACCTAAATATTGATTATTTAAATAATTTTTAGTAAAATTATTTTAGGAGTTGTATATATGAATAATAAAGACTATATTCAAGAAAAAGAAGACTATATACTACAAGAAAATGGTGATGAAAAAATCACTGTTAGAGATTTACAATTACAAGTATTAGAAATAATGGATGAAATACATAGAGTATGTGAAAAAAATAATATTAGATATGGTTTAATAGCAGGTTCTGCACTTGGAATGGTAAATTATGGTGGATTTATACCTTGGGATGATGATATAGATATTTGTGTAGTAAAAGAAGATTGGGATAAATTTATAGATGCCTTAAATAGAGATTTAAGTGATGACTTTTATTTCCAATGTTTTGAAAATGATAAAAAATTCAATGTAATAAATGGTCCTACAATGAAAATAAGAAAAAAAGGAACATATATAGAAGAAGTAAACTTTTTACTAAAAAATAGATGTAAAAGTGGTAATGGAATATTTGTAGATGCTATTATATATGATAATATTTCAGAAAATAAGTTATCTGATGAATTAAATAGAACTTTTATAAAAATATTAATGCCATTTTATGTATTAATAGATAATTTACATATACCACACAAAAACTTTTCTAAATTTATTAGATGGTTCTCAAATAGATATGCAAGAAAAAATGAAGACAGTTCATTAGTTTCTCAACCTATTTCCGTTCCATGGGAAAAGTTTATGCATGAACCAGTATTTAAAAAAGAAGATGTTTTTCCATTTAAAAAATACAATTTTGAAGGAAGACAATTCTATTCATATAATAATATAGAAAAGATATTAAAAGAATGGTATGGTCCTAATTGTTTAAAAAAATGGGATGGTGAAAAATGGGTTGAAACATTACCTGTTGAAAAAAGAAAACCAAAACATACTGCATATATTAATTTAAAAAGTGATAAAAAATAGGAGTGATACAATGAAAAAACTCAATTATAAAAATGGAATAGTAATAGGTTGTATATCTGTTTTAATAGGTATAATAATTGGTGTTACTCTAGAAAGTGATATTGGATTTGTATTTGCAGGACTAGGAACAATGATTATTGGTTTCTCAACATTATCATTTATAAATAAAAAGGAAAAAGATGACAAATAAGTCATCTTTTTATTAACATTAAAAATACGCTAGATATAACTAAACCTAAAATTACACTATAAGTTTCACTTTTATATTTACTAAAACAATAATCAATTAATTTTATAGAAGAAATAGTTCCTATTAATAATCCAATACTAAATGGTAATATTTTTCTAAAATCAAGTAAATAAATAGTTGACATTAAGTTTAATATTTCATCATATAAGCCTAATGAATTATATATAGCTGTACCACTTAAACCAGGTATTATCATTGAAACAGATTCTATTAAACCCACAACAAAATAATTATTATTAAAATTTAATCCATCAATTAAATAAATACTAAGTATAATAATTATAGTAATAATTGTATATAAATAATTATTAACTTCTTTTAACAATTTAGGTATTGTTAATAAAATTAATATAGTAAATATAGTATATAGAAATAATTCATATTTATTAATTAAATATAATATTAAATTACTACCTATTATAATAGAGATTATAATACCTAATGATATCTTTATTAAATAGATTATACTTTTTTTATTAAATATATTATTAATACAATGAATCATATTTTCATATTCATTTAAACTTATAGCAATCATACTACCACTTACGCCCGGAATAATTTTGCCTAAACCTATTAAAAGGCCTTTAAAAAATAGATTCATAATATCACCTAATAAATATTATGAAAAAAAAAGTAAAAGATTATTCTTTTACTTATTTTTTATTATTTTCAGTTTTTGTAGTTTCTTTTTTTGTTTCTTCTTTTTTAGTTGTACTTGAATCTTCTATTTTAATATTAAAAAATGCTGCTAAATGTTTTACGATATCTTTATCACCTTCAAATGATTCAGTTATCTTTCCATCTTTAATGTGAACTAAAGTAGAACCCTTAACTTTTAACTTATTAATATCTTTTAATGAAGATTTCTTATCTACAAGTGATTTATTGTCTTCTTTATCTAAATTAACATAATAGAATTTATATCCCATGTTATTAGCTTTAAGACTATTTATATACATATCATATGTACTATTACTTTCATCTTTTTCAGTATAGAATAAAACATAATATTCTTTTTCTTTAATATCATTAATATCTGAATAATTAATATTATTATTAGCTCTTTCATTAGGTTGTTCAATTTGTTCTTCTTTAACTTTTTCTTCTGCTTTTGGTTTAAATACTTTATCTGTTAATAAATAAAAACCGCCTAACATTACTAATATTAATGATAAAAATACAAAGAACTTACCTACTGAATATGATTTAAATTCTTCAACCTTCTTTTCTTCTTGTGTTGTTTTTAATCTTGCCTTTTTCATCTATATCACCAACTTTATTATATCATAAAAGAAACTAGGTTCAACATTATTTTGTAATAGTTGATGAACTTATAGATTTAGCAACACTAAATAATTCATCATTTTCTAAATTATTAGATAATATAGTATACTCTACTCCATTACTGATCCATGAAATAGTTGAAGTATTAACACAGCCTACAGTATCTATAATAATATCAGGATATCCCATTACTACACTAGTATTATTATTTTCATTAATAGTTGCAGTTTCTTCTATTAAAGTAAAAGGTTTATCACCTTTAAATGTTAATATTACTCTTTCTCCATCTTCTAACGATATTGTTTCTTGTTTATCTAAATAAGTATTATCAGGTAAATACATAGGATATACTACATCATCTATTGTTTTAGATACAGCATCTACTTTATCACTTTTCATATTATTATTTAAATCAAATATATTATCCTCTACTTTCTTATTTATATCTAAATTATTTACTACAAATTCCATCGCTATAATATTATCTTTATCATATACCTCTACCCTTTTTAAATTACCATCATTATCAACATATATTCTTTGGTTTTGTAAATCTGTGTTTGTCGTATAATTTACTTTTGTTTTAATATAAGAATCTTCTTTTTCTTTTTCTAAAATCTTACCATCATCACTTTTAATATCAGCAATTAATCTATTTATAATATATATTTGTGAATTATTATAAGGCCAATCACTTTGAAATTTAAAACTCTTATTTAATGATGGAGTTAACACATATACACCATCTTTATTTCTTAAAATAATTTGTTCGTGATTATTAACTTCATTAATTAATTGTACTTTATATAAATCATCCTTCTTATGTTGAACATTAACTTTATATGAATAAGTATTTTCACCATTAAACATTTTTAATGTACCATCCATACTATAAGAAGAAATATCTTCATATTTTTTAACTACTTTATTAATAATATTTTTTTCACTTTTACCACACCCAATTAAAAGTATTGTTAAAACAACAATTAAATATTTTTTCATTTTACACCTCTAATAATATATATTATTATTAGTTATAAAATATTAATAAAAAAGTACTAACAATTGTTAGTACTAATTTTTAGTTAATTTAATTCTTATTTCACTTGGTGAAATAGTATATTCAGCTAATCTTGCATTTGAAGTTTTAGCTCTATATTTTACTTGAACTTTATAAGTTCCAGGACCTGCTGTTGCTAAAGATGATAAATCAACATATGCTTCTAAGTCAGCACTACTTAATGATTTACATACATTTTCAGCACAAGTTGGTTTAATTAATATTTCAGAATCTGCTTTACTAAAGAAACCAGGTGTGTATCCAGATGGTGTATTAATAGCGTTAGGACTTAAAGTCATATTATATTGTGGTGAAGATACACTGTTTGTTACTTTAATATTTAATGTAACTTTACTAACACTTAATTTCTTAATTCCATTAGGTGTTGGAATATCAACTGTACCTTTATAATCACTTGATAATTTTGAAACATCAAATTCAATATCAATTCCATCTTTTTCTAAATCATCTAATATTGATTGTGGTCCATAAGCAGTAACTGTAGATTGACTGAATGAGAATGAACTAATAGCTTTACCAAATGGCATATGAGTTCCTTCTTTCATTACAAAGTTTAATGGTACTTCTCTTGAAGAAGAACTAATAGTTACTTCAGCTTTAACTTTTTCTTTAGAGTTAATTTCTACATTAACAATATTTCCTTCAGCATCATAAGCTCTTAATAAAATATCATCTAATGTTTGAGTTCCAGCAGATTTAGTATTTAATTTTTCCATATCTACTAAAGCTTCTACAGTAGCAACTTTCTCTAAATTATGTTCTGCTCCACTTATAATAACTTGATCTACATTTAATGTAACTTTATCAATACCTAAAGAACTATCTAATTTATCAGCATTAACAATTGTACTTGATAATGTTCTATTTTCAGATTTCTTTAAATAAACTCTTATAGTAGCTTGTGAAGGATTAACTGTAGCATTAATATTAGAACTAATTTTATAGTCTAAATCAACTTTATAAGTTCCCTCATTTTTAATATCATTTAAATCAATTTTAACTGTATGATCTGATTTTTGTTTAGCGATATATAAATCAGCTTTACTTCCTATTAATGTAATATCTACATTTTCAGGAACACCTTCTAATACAAATCTTTCTTCATTATAATCAACTGTAACTGGTTGATTTTTAAATACTTCAGCACTATTATTAACTAATTGTAATTTCTTTTGATCTACAAATAAGAATATAAATAATGCCATAGCTAAAGAAATAAATAATAATGTTGTTTGATTAGCAAATATTTTTTCTAAACTATGACTAGATTTATCAAAAGTATTTGCTATTTTTAATATTAATCTTGTTAAAGGTATTACAATTTTTTTATCGAAAAATTTAATAAGTTTACCTAAAAAACTACTTTTATTTTTCTTCTTCATTTTCTAATACCTCCTCTTCATCTTCTTCATCATCAGCAATTAAAACACTATTTTTAGGTCTTAATTCACTTAATAATAATAATTTTAATTCATCAGAGGATAAATTATAATGTAATTCTCCACCTATTGCACATGATAAACGTCCTGTTTCTTCAGAAACAATTAATGAAATACAGTCTGTTAATTCAGATATTCCGATAGCAGCTCTATGTCTTGTACCTAAACGTTTACTAATTTTTAAATTATCACTAGTTGGGAAAACAGCACGTGCACTAGTAATTTTATCACCTTGAATAATTAATCCACCATCATGTAATGGATTATTAGGGAAGAATATTGTTACCAATAATTCACTTGAAATATCAGCATAAATTTTCTTAGATTTAGCTATATAATCATTTAAACTATTATCTCTTTCAATTACAATTAATGCACCAGTTCTTGTTTTTCTCATAGCGTCCATTGCTGTAACTATTTCATAAACAACTTTTTCTCTTTCATCAACAGTCAATACTTTATGTCGCCCTAATAATTGACTACGTCCTAATTGTTCTAATACATTTCTTATTTCAGGTTGGAATATTATGATAATTGCTAGTACTCCCCATTCAATAACATAATCTAATATAAAACCAATTGTTGATAATTGGAAAAAATAACTAATTAATTTTAATAATATAATAATGGCTATACCTTTAAATAAAAGAATCATTTTTACATTTTTTCTAAGACTCTTAAAAGCATAATAAAGTACAAACCAAACTAATAAAATATCAACGAAATTTCTAAAAAATTCAGTAATACTCATATCTTTCCTCCAAACTCTTTTAGCATAATTTATTATAACATATAATCATATAAATAACAAACAAAAAATATGAGTATAAAAAAAACAGATAAACTGTTTTATTATTCATGAACACTAAGTGTTTTAACGTTTTTAGCCTTTAATCCTGAGTCAGTTTCAACTAAATCAAACTCTACTTTTTCACCCATAATTAAAGTTTTATAATTATCATGTCTAATTGCAGAATAATGAACAAATATATCGTCATTACCTCCATTTTCAATAAATCCATACCCCTTTTTATCATTAAACCATTTTACAGTACTTTCCATAATTCCTCCTCTATACTTTTTTACGAAAGCATAATCATTATCTCATCTATATGGAGTAAAAAAATGTAAAATTTTTTTATATTTATTTTATATTTTTTTTACAGAAAATTTATAGTTTTTATTTTGGGGATATAAAACAAAAAAGACTTAGAAAGTCTTTTGAAATCATAATGGTGGAGAATAAGGGATTCGAACCCTTGACCCCCTGCGTGCAAGGCAGGTGCTCTAGCCAGCTGAGCTAATTCCCCAAGTGGGTAATAAATTTTTAATACCCTTTGATTATATAAAATAAATTTTTATTTGTCAACTACTTTTTTTACTTTTTGTTTAATTTTTTTCTCATTTGGTGCATTATTAAATTCATCCTTCAAAAAATTAACTATATCATCAACCATAGAAGGCTTTAATTTGTGCATACCAAACATATATAATGAAATAGCATTTTCTACATTATTTAATGAAGAATTCATATAAATATAAATACTTACTAAAAATGAAACTACATTACCTATACTCTTTTCACTAAATCCTCGTTGCATTATTGTATAAAGATCAAACAATTCATCTTCTTCATAATATAATGAGTAGTTTTGTTTAATATTATTATAAAAATTACTATCTGTTTTCAATCTTTTTATATATTCAACTTGTTCATTAATCTTTACTATTAATCTACAATACTTACTTAATAACTCTTTTTTTACACATTGTGATTCATATAAATTATCACCTAAAAGATTTAAATGATCAAACATATAATGTGAATATAATATAGATGGTAGTTCTTGATATAAACCTATTCCTTCATCATATCCTTTTAACTTATTTTCTATATGTTTACTTTCATGATAGAAAGTAATTATATCTTGTATATAATTTCTATAATTAACTAAAACATAAAATTCCGTATTATTAATTATATAACTTCTACCATTAAACGGATTAGAGTTATTATCTTCAATAAATTGTATTCTACTTGGTACACTAATAAATTGTTTAAAATAACTAAAATTAGATTTATCTACTTTTTTATAAAAATCTTTACATATTTTAATAGTTTCGTCATCACCTAATGACGGTGAAAATACGCAACTATAATTAAAATCTAAATCTGCAACTTTTGGTGCTATATAAGAAATAATCTTGAAAAATGGGCTTTCAAAGTATTTTAAATCAAACTTATCTACAGTTTTAAAAAATGATACTGGACCTAAATTAATTTTAAATTCTCTAAAACTTAAATTATAGTCCCTTAACATTCTATCGTAAACAAATCTATCAACACTTTTATGACCAACTAAAGGTGTTTCTAGTTTATTTTTTTTATCCTCAATTTCTTTGATATTCCAACCATATTTCATATACTTTCACCAGCTTTTTGTATAATATCACTACTTAATTAATAAGTCAATTTAATAAATAGAATTACATACACCTTTATCAGGACTATAAAAACAATGTTTCTTATACTTACCAGATAATGATTGATCATACCATTTACTTCGACAATTACCAGAAGTAGCATAAAACCATAGTGCATGTGTAGCTGGATAGTAGTATTCCCCCTTTAATACTCTATTTGCTAATTCTCTTTCTTTTGTCGTTGGATTACCATTAAATAATGAGCTTTTAGTTCCACTAAAACCACCTGGATTTTGGTATATTGCTTTATATAAAGTTGTAATATCTTTAAATGTATAACAATTTGCTAATACTCTATTAACAGTTACATTACCAACCATTAACATTCCTAAAGCTCCTTCACCCAAAGCTTCAGCTCGCATTAATCTAGCAAGTAAGTCTCTTTCATTACTTGTATATTTAATTATCATTTTATCACCTATATAATTATATGTTTTTATCTTGTAAACTTCATAAAAATATGCTATAATCTATTTTGTTGAAGGACCTAGGGGTATAGTTCAATGGTAGAATAACGGTCTCCAAAACCGCTGATGTGGGTTCAACTCCTGCTACCCCTGCCATTTGAAAAAATCGTCGAATCTTTTCGACGTTGAGATAAAACTTGATTGAAAAATCAAGTTTTTTTGTTGTAGGAAAGGTTGTGATAGATATGTTAAATGTCGTTAAAGAAAAAATTGAATTAAGTCCTGATTTAAGAAAGAAAATAAATTGGGAAAGTAAATACACTTTCACATCTATTACTCTCGAGAAAGGTACTTTAATTAAGCTAGAATCAACTAATATTGCTTATGTTGATACTCACAAAGTAATTATTAATGATATTAAGTTCTTGTTCTTCAATGGTGTTGATTGTTTCTATATTAATTTTTAAATGATAAACATGAGTTTTCAGAACTTGAAACCATGTTTAAAAAAGCTAAGCTACATTACTTTTAATATAATCGTGATATTATAAATAACCAATGAAAGAGGTATACTCTAGAAATGGAGGTACATCTATGATTGAGTGCAAATTTAAAATTTATAATATTGATTATAATGAGGAGTCAGTAGTATTTAGACTTTACTAAATGCTATTGTCTCCTCTTTTTCGTTATTACGAAAGGAAATTATGAGAAAAACTACTCAAAAAGAATTTGAAACAATCCCAGAAATATTTAGTATAAATTATGTCAAAGTATTATTTAAAAAATTTCTTGAAGAAGGATTATTAATTAAAAGAGAATATGAATTATTAATAAAGAAATTAGATACTTTAACTAAACAATTAGAAAATGAAAAAGATTTAAATATATTCCTGAGGGAGATTCAATAGCAAATCATATTGATGAATTACCAGATGATTTAAAAATTAGTAAGTTTTATTCTAGAGGTAGTACAATGCGTCTAAATTGAAATTTGCCAAGTCCAACTTTAGTACCAGGACATAGCAATTTTCCTGTTCATCCTAAACTTGACAGATGTATAACTGTAAGGGAAACCGCTTGTATAACAGGATTTCCAGTTGACTATTAATACTTTGGAAGTCATAGTAAAAGATGTGAACAAGTTGGAAATGCAGTTCCACCACATTTATCTACTGCAGTAGCCAAAAGTGTTAAAGACTTATTAGATAAGTATTATAAATAAAAAGAAAGCAAATAATTTGCTTTCTTTTAATATTACTCAAATAAAACTTTAATGCTACTAATGTCGTTAACTAATTCATCAGTTGAAATGGATAGCGCATATTGAAATGGGATAATTTGGCTTTTGTAGTGATCATTTTGATTTAATAACACTTTTCTTCTAGTAAGATCTTCCTTTTTAATTCCTAAATCTTTTTCCCACTTATCTGGGTTTTTAAAATAATTTTTTATTTTTGGGAAAAGCTGATTACCATTTAATTTTCCTATGTAATTATCCGTTAATTTCTTTTCAATCCATACTCTCATAGCAGTTAAATATATAATTTTTTTACCTGACATTATTTCAAAACTATTTTCTTTTATGTCACTAAATTTATCTATCATTTTTACCAAATCGAGATTACTGTATCCCGTATTGGGGTCAGTATATTCTTCATCATAATGGAATAATTTATGCCTTACACATGTTTCTTCCCATTTTAAGTCTTTTTCTATTAGTAACTCAATCCATTTCTTCTCTATTTCCGAATCTGGTATTTTCTTTGCCAAATCTTCAATATTAAGCACACTGCCATCCGTCTCTATGTTTATTTTAAATGCAGTTACTTTACTATCTATAGAATCTAAGAAATAATAATTAAACTTGTTAGGATACTGACTATTAGCTATATTAACAAAGTTTATATTATGAGTTAATGCAATTACCATTTTACCACTGTCTATCAGTCTTGAAAAAATATCAAATACTATTTCATACTGTTTTTTTATGTCATAACTACTAAGAGGATCATCTATAATTATATTTTTTCTATTACTATATTCAAATTCCAAAATATTTATAAGAAATACAATATAATTTAGTTCACCACTACTATAAGTTGAAGCTTCTCTTTTTAGATTTACTATAATACTTTTATCTTCTTCATTAATTGAAAAGGTAATTCCTTTTTCTTTAAACACATCTTTTAGGTCTTTTTCAATTTTATTCCAATTTGTTAGCAAGTTGTTAAAGAAATCTTTTCTTTCTTGCTCTAATGTTTCGATTTTTTCATTTATTTCTATTATTTTTTTCTTTGCTTCATTAATAGTGATTACATTATTTTCATTATTTCCAATAATGATATAATTTGTAATATCTTTATCATCAAGTTTATTGTCTTTAACAATCTTTATCAATTCTTTTATATCTTCTTCTATTTCATATTTTCCCTTTTTTGATTCTTTTCTATATCTATCTATTAATTTGTTTAGTTTATCATCATATTCTTTTCTTTTATTTGAATAAATACCCAAAATGCTAGTGTTATGATTGAAACCACAAAGTGGACAAATAGTATCAAAATCATCTAGTGCTTTTTCTAGTAAATCAAATGCCTCTAATATGTATTTATTCTTAATATCATTTACTTCATTACCTTTGAGAATTAATTGGTTTATTTCCTCAACGTTTTGAAATAAAAAATCTTTTTTATCTGATTGTTCGTAATTTAGCAGTAGATGGCAATTTTTATCATCAAAATTAATTATTGCCGTTTCTGCATTATTATATGCTTCTTTGCAATAGTTAGAGTATTCTCCAGCTTTTGTAGAACTACTAATTCCATTTACTTTAAAACCATTATTCTTTATATCGACACTATTTAATATATCTTCTTTATCTTGTTTTAATTTTTCGATATCAACTGTTCGTATATCTATTCTAATTTTCTTCTTTTCTTTAGTTATTTTTTCCTTACAATCGTCATAACTAAAGAATCCAAACGATGGATATTTCTTTTTTAAAATATTGTAAGTTGTAGTTTTACCAATTCCGTTAGGTCCTAAATAAATTGCATTTTCATCATTAATTATAAAATTATTATTTACTTTTATGTGACTCGCACTAAAATCATTTGCTTCTACCAACATATAATCCCTCCTGACAAAGCTTTTAACTACTGCCATTTTATATGTTTTAATAAAAGAAGTCAATAGATTTTTAGCACTTATTTTTTATGAGTGCTAATTATAATTATATATATATTTATAATATATATATAAATATAAAATTTTTTATTTTTTTGATTATATTTACTATTTCCCTATATGATGGTATATTAATTATGTAATTGAGTTTTATCTCGTATTTTCGCAAACGTTCATAAAGAGCGTGCCATTTGAAAATAAAGCACTAACTAAAATGTTAGTGCTTTTAATTTATAATTCAAATACGCCTTTATCTATTCCGTTTAGATAATTTAAATATAATTTATAATCTAATTCTTCATAGCATACAAATTTTACATTGATCTTATCACTTGCATATTCCTTTACTGTATCAATTGCAATTTTACATGCTTCATCCTTTGGATATCCATATATTCCTGTTGATATGCAAGGAAAACCAATAGTAATAGTTTTTAAGTTGTTACTTTTTCTATAGTCTTCCGCTAGTTCTATACATTTTTTATAACATTCTTTTAATTTAATTGGTGCCTCTTCTTTATGCCCATAATACATTGGCCCACATGCATGAATTATTTTCTTACAAGGTAGTTTATATGCATCAGTCATTTTTGCAGATCCTATTTCACATCCGTTTAATATCTTGCATTCTTCAAGTAATTCTGGTCCAGCTTTATAATGTATTACTCCATCAATACCACCACCACCAAGTAAAGTGTGGTTTGCTGCATTAACAATTATATCTAAATTCATTTCTGTTAAGTCACCCTGTATTATTTCGATATTATTGATTTTTGAATTCATAGCTTCACCCTCTATATATAATTATATCATAATGCTTGTTGTTTTTATTAAACATATAAAGTATTGTAATAATAGTTTTAAACCCCTATGATTATCGTGCCATTTGTTAGTACTTTCGAACTTCTGATAAAAAAGTATCTGATAAAATTAATTCTAATCAAAATAGAAGATATAGATACAAATAAATAGTGAACAAAAAAACTCAGTTTATACTGAGTTTTAATTTTCTACATATGTTTCTAACCAATCAGCAAATTTATCAACATTTTGATATTTTGGTAAATCAGCATTAGATTCTGCATCTAAATATTTAATTATCTTACCTTTATCAAATATAATTACTGATGGTGCATATTCAATATTTCCATCTATATCTAATTTTTTATATTCTTCATATGGAACAGATATAATTCTAATATTATTATTTTCCATATATTTATTTAATATATCTTTTGCTGGTACAGGCATATTACAGAAAAAATTATATGTATATAAAACAAAAGACTCTTTATTATTAATTAATTCTTCTACTTCACTACCCTTTAATTCTATAAATCCACCTTTATCATAATATTTATCTTCTATTCTAATTTTATCAACTTTTTTTTGTTGACAACCTGTAAAAATAAATATGCAAATTGTTAATAGTATTAATATTTTATTTTTTATCTTTTTCATTATCTTTTTTTACCTTTGTTAATTTATCAAAATCAATATCATGATAGCTTACTTTAGAGAAATCATATCTTACTTTATCTCCATCTTTAATTACTGTACTAACTTTATTTTTACCTTCATAATTCCAGTATCCACCAACATTATATATTTTTTCTTTATCCCATCCTAAAGAAACTAACATTTGTTTTGTGAAATTAGCATATCCACCAGCTCCACACATAATAAATATATACTTATCTTTTGGGAATATATGTTCTAAAATTTCCATTGATTCTTTATAATTAGCAACATAGTTACCATTTTCATCTAAAGAAAATAAAGTTTTTCCTTGATATAAACCAGATACATTTTCATCTTTCTTTTGTTGAACATATTCTTCAGGAAATTCAGTTAAGTATGCATAAGGAACAACTTCAAATCCTTTAACAAATCCAGTTAATTCTCTTTCTCCACCTTTATTTTCCCATGTAGCAGTATCCATTAACATTCTAACATCACGATATACTACATCACTTCTACCTAAGTATTTATCTATTGTTTTTTCATTTATATTTTTATCAATATCATAAATACCTCTCATTCCTTCTGATTTTTCTTGTTTTGGTAAATCTTCTATTGTTTTACATTCATGACTAACATTGAAATAAATACTAACAATAGAAGTTATTGATAATAAAATTATTAATATAATTGATATATATTTTTTCATATTTTCATCTCCTTGTAACTATATTCTATATTATTTATAAAAATAAATAAATAACTATAGAGTTGAATTAACTAACTTTTAGGTTGAGTAATAAAAAAGAATCATATTTTTTTATGATTCTTTTATTTTTGTAGGTTTAAACTTTTATTGGAATTACTTGATATTAAATTATCTGGAACATATTGTAAAAAATTGAAATTAATTAAATCATTTTCTTCAAATTCACCATCTGTTAAATAAACTGTTCCATCATTTTTATAATCAGAATATTCTCCATTTATATAATCTCTTGAATTAACAGTAAACATTTTTAAATCATCTACACTTAATTTAGAATCTCCTACATAACATACTTGAGGATGTTGATTATTAGATAAATAAGCTACTACATCATTTAAGTTAATTATTCCTTTTCTTTCAACTCTATATTCTAATCTATTTTCTAACAAATCAGCATCTCTAACAAAATATTCTCCTAATAAATTCCAATCAGAATATCCTATACTACCATCAGTATAATATCTTACATCTCTTTCATATAAAATGATATGATCCCATGCATCTTCTGCATATATAGGTGATACTGTATCCTTTTTTAATTCAGAAGCTAATCTATCAATAAATGTTTCTTTTTCAAATTCAATTGTTGGAATATCAGTAGTTATAGTTGGTGTAATTGTTTGTTCCTTATGTGAACATCCAACTAATAAACACATACCTAAAAATATTCCTGCATTTCTTAATTTAAATTTATTTATACTTTTTTTCATTTATAAATCCCCTTTACAAAAAGTAAGATTGATTATACTACTTTTTAAAAAAAATGCAAATTCTAAAAATTACATATTGTCTTTTTCTAAAATATAAAATATAATATGTTAGGCCAAAGGAGATAGAAAGAAACAAAATGAAAAAATTAAGTGCTCAAGAATTTATTAAAACTAATAATTATATTAGTAGAGATATACTTTCAGAATTAACAATGATAACATCTTTTAATTATGTTGAAGCAAGTAATACATTAACATGTGATGTAGTTTTAAATGGTGAAATTTATGAATTACATATATATGAAGATTTAGAAAGCTACATCAATTTACAAAGTGGTTATAAACAATTTGATTTAAAAAGAGAATTATTAAATAAAGATAAACAAAAAATAGTATTTATACCAAAACATTTTTCTGGTTTTACAAAAGATTTTAATAATGTAATCAAAATAGAATATGAAAAAGATACTGGTTATTCTTTAAATTTCTTTAGAAGAGATAAAGGAATTTATTATTTTGATGATTATATGTTAATAGATTATAATTTATATAATAAAAATAAAAAAGCTAGATTATATGCCTATGCTATACAACGTCAAAGAAAAGATAATATATATGAAGTACAATGTGAGTATTATAAATCAGGTAATAGTAATTTAATATTATTAAATATTGACGCTATTAAAAATATAAATAATGTATTAAATAAAACTAATTATTTATGTGAAGTATTTAGAAGCCATACTGAAACAACAAGTAAAAGAATAACTGATACATATGGCAGTCATTTAACTTCACCAATTGAAAATAATGAAGAACAAAATACTTCAATGTTTGAAATTTTATATAATAATTCAAAAGAAAAAGGTATACAATATAAAAAAGAAAACAAATAGTTTTCTTTTTTTGATATAATAATTAAAAGGAGGCTATTATGGCAATTATAAATGGTAATAAAAATAATTTTAAAGAATTAATTAATAATAAAGTTATTGTAGATTTTTATGCTGATTGGTGTGGGCCATGTAAAATGTTATCACCAGTACTTGATAAAATATCTGAAGAAGAAAATATTGATATAGTTAAAATAAATGTAGATAATGATCCTGAATTAGCAAAAGAATATGGTATTATGAGTATTCCTACAATAATAGTTTTTGAAAATGGTGAAGAAAAAAATAAAAATATTGGATTATGTTCTAAACAAGATATAAAGGATATGATTAAATAATGATTACTATAATCGGGGCGGGCCCTGCTGGTATATCTTGTGCTTTATATTTAAAAAGAGCAAATAAAAATGTACAAGTAATCACTAATGATAAAAGTGCCTTATGTAAAGCAAAATATATTGAAAATTATTATGGTACAGGTAAGATAATTGGAAAAGAACTATATAATAATGGAATTAAAAGTATACAAGAGTTAGACATACCAGTAATAAAAGATGAAATAATAAATATTCAATATAACGATAGTTTTATATTAGAAGGAATTAATAATAATTATAATAGTGATATCGTTGTTTTAGCACTAGGTAAAATAAATAATAGAACATATATCAAAGGAGAAGAAAAGTTTATCGGTAAAGGTATTAGTTATTGTGCTACATGTGATGGATTTTTCTTTAAAGATAAAAAGATTGCTGTTATAGGTAATGGTGAATACGCTAATAAAGAGTATGAATATTTAAAAAATATTTCAAGTAATATAATTAGATTAAATAATGATGATATTAATGAAATAATTGGTACTGATAAAGTTACACATATAAATTTAAAAAATAATACTAATGTTGAGGTTGATGGAATATTTATATGTGATGATACTATAGATGCTAATGTACTATGTTTAAAGTCGGGTATATTAACTAATAAAGATGGTGTAGTTATAGATGAAAATTATCAAACAAATATAGATAATATATATTCATGTGGAGATTTAATCCCAGGTATTAAACAAATATCTAAGGCTGTTAACGACGGAATGTTAGTAGCAAATATAATTATAAGTAGGAGGTAATTATGGAATTAAATGAAGAAATATTAGGACATAAACGTGAAGATTATTTAAGTTGGGATGCTTTCTTTATGGGAATAGCTAAATTAGCTGCAGGAAGAAGTAAAGACCCATCTACACAAGTTGGTGCTTGTATAGTTAGTGAAAGCAATAGAATTTTATCAATTGGATATAATGGTACGCCAAACGGATTTAATGATAATGAATTTCCATGGGATAGAAATGGTAATTGTGAAAATGAAACTAAATATCCATATGTATGTCATGCAGAATTAAATGCTATATTAAATTATCCTGGCGCTAGATCTGATCTAAAAGGTGCTAGAGTATATGTAGATTTATTCCCTTGTAATGAATGTGCTAAAGTAATAATTCAATCAGGTATATCAGAAATAATATATTTATCAGATAAATATAATGGTACTCCTGGAAACGAAGCTGCAAAATTAATGTTAACAAAATGTGGAGTTAAATATAAACAATTAAATGAAGAAGAACAAGTAGTATTAAGATTACCATTAATACCAGATGAAGCTGTAAGTAGACAATAAAAAAGAAATTAGCTAACTAATTTCTTTTTTTTATTAATTATTGTATAAATAAGCATAAATATACAACCAAATATTATAAATAACCATAAGAATTCAAATATAATATTGGAATATACAGCTATAATACCTTGAATAAATTTTAATTTAGTATTTCCTAATATACAAAGTGATAATATAAATATAACTAATATTGCACTTTCTACATATAAAGACCATGCTAAATCTTTAAATATATGATATAGTTTATCACTTAATACATACATCATTAATATACATATAAGTGAAAGAACTATACTAAGAGTAAATAAATTTTTATTAATAAGTAATCTAATAAAACCTATTTTATCAGCACTTACTTTAGTAATTATATATTCTGTATCAGGTACATATTTAATTAACTTTTTACAAGAATCAACTAATTTAACTCTAATTAATTCTCTCTCTACTCCATTTATATTTAATCTATTTAATATTTTTTCAATAAAGTCATCCAATATAATATTAAAATCTTCTTCAGATATTAACAATATATTTTCATTAGTTCTAATTGTATATATTACATTATCTACCATAATAGAAGTAATATCACTTTTAACTGATTGATCTAATAAACTATTAACATCTTCTTCAGTCATATCAAAAATACTAACTATTTTATATATCTTATTTAAATTAGATCTAAAATTAATTATTTTTTCATTATTATCAAATGTATCACTATATATTAATTCAGTAAATGATACATCTTTTATTCCATCAGAAATTGTTTTTTTACTTAATATATTATTTAAAGATAAATTAATTACCATATAAGTTAATAGAAATATTAATGTAATAAAACAAATTATTTTTCCAATTTTTTTTATAAATCCCATTTCCAATCTGTTACTTCTTTTAAATCTAATCCATACTCATGAATATATAACTTATGTTCAACTAATTTTTCTTTCATTTGTTGAATTATATAAGCACCTTTATTACCTAATTCTGGTAAATGTTTTACACAGTCAATAACTAAGTTAAATCTATCTATTTCATTTTGAACTCTCATATCAAATGGAGTAGTAATTGTACCCTCTTCTTTATATCCATTTACGTGTAAATTTCTATTATGTCTATGATACAATAACTCTCTTATTAAACTTGGATATCCATGGAAATTAAATATTATTGGTTTATCTTTTGTAAATAATAAATCAAAATCTTCATCACTTAATCCATGTGGATGTTCATTCTTAGGTAATAATTTCATAAGATCAACTACATTTATAAATCTTATTTTTAATTCTGGTAATTCTTTACGTAAAATTGTTGTAGCTGCTAATGATTCTAACGTTGGAGTTTCTCCACAACATACCATAACTAAGTCTGGTTCTTCTCCTTTATCATTACTTGCCCAATCCCAAATACCAATACCTTGAGTACAATGTTTAATTGCTTGATCCATTGTTAACCATTGTGGCCTTAAATGTTTAGATGTAACAACAACATTAACATAGTTTTTACTTCTGATACAATGATCAAATACACTTAATAAACAGTTAGTATCTGGAGGTAAATACATTCTTACTATATCTGCTTTTTTATTAGCAACATGATCTAAGAATCCTGGATCTTGATGTGTATATCCATTATGATCTTGTTGCCATACATTTGAAGATAAAATATAGTTTAAAGACGCTATATCTTGTCTCCATGGAATATCTTTTGTAACTTTTAACCATTTAGCATGTTGAGCAAACATTGAATCAACAATACGAATAAATGCTTCATAACTAGCAAAAAATCCATGTCTTCCAGTTAATAAATAACCTTCTAACCATCCTTCACATAAATGTTCACTTAACATAGAATCCATTATTCTACCATCTTGTGATAAAAATTCATCATTATTTAGTTTTAATGCATTCCAATCTCTATTAGTTACTTCAAATACGGCACCTAATCTATTTGACATAGTTTCATCAGGTCCAAATACTCTGAAATTTTTATTTTCTTCATTTAATTTAATAACATCTCTAACAAATTTTCCTAATTCAGTCATATCACTAGCTTCAATACATCCAGGTTTAGATATTTCTAATTGATAATCACTAAAGTCTGGAGTTCTTAAATCTTTTAATAATAAACCTCCATTAGCATGTGGATTATCTCCCATTCTTCTAATACCAGTTGGAGCTAATTCTTTTAATTCTGGAATTAATTTACCATCGTCTGTAAATAATTCTTCAGGATGATAACTTTTCATCCAATCTTCTAATAATTTTAAATGTTCTTCTTTATCCATTGTTATAGGAACTTGATGAGCTCTAAATGTACCTTCGATTTCTTTATTATCAACTACTTTAGGTCCAGTCCATCCTTTAGGAGTTCTTAATATAATCATAGGCCATTTTGGTCTTTGATTAACATTACCTTCTCTTGCACTCTTTTGAATTGCTTTGATATCAGTAATAACTTTATCTAAAGTATATCCCATTAATTTATGCATCATCATAGGATCTGAACCTTCTACATAATAAGGTTTCCATCCATATCCTTCAAATAAACTTGTTAATTCTTCTTTTGATATTCTTGATAAAACAGTCGGATTACTTATTTTATAACCATTTAAATGTAAAATAGGTAAAACTGCCCCATCGTTTTTAGGGTTTAAGAATTTATTAGAATGCCAAGAAGTTGCAAGTGGTCCAGTTTCAGCTTCTCCATCCCCTACTATACAAGTTGCAATTAAATCAGGATTATCAAATACAGCACCAAAAGCATGTGATAAAGAATATCCTAATTCTCCACCTTCATTTATTGATCCTGGAGTTTCTGGTGCTACATGACTTGAAATACCACCTGGGAATGAAAATTGTTTAAATAATTTTTGCATTCCTATTATATCTTCACTAATATTTGGATATTTCTCACTATATGAACCTTCTAAATATGTATTAGCAACCATAAAGTTACCACCATGACCTGGACCTGATAATAATATCATATCTAAGTCATATTTCTTTATAATTCTATTTAAATGTACATATACAAAGTTTTGTCCCGGAACTGTTCCCCAGTGACCAACAATCTTCTTTTTTATATGATCCCATTTTAATGGTTCTTTAAGTAAAGGGTTATCTAATAAATATAATTGTCCAACTGATAAATAGTTAGTAGCATCCCAATACTTATTCATTTTTACTAATAATTCTTCTGTTAAATCTTGACCCATTTTTATTCCTCCTATTATATACAATATTTTATCATAAAAGTATAAATAAAAAAATAGATAATTTATATTATCTATTTTAAATAACTTTTAAAAACATTAAGTGAATCAGTACTAAATATTGTTTTTCTTCTAATCATATATCTATCAGTATTAAATGTACTATAACCCTCAGAATTCCATTGTCCTATAAATGCTAATCTAAATCCTTGTTGTTTTAATATTCTTTTTGCTCTATCATTAAAATCAAAGAATGGATAAGCAAAATAATGCGAACCACCTAATTTTTCTTGTGATAATTTTAAATCGGCTACTACTTTAGATTCTTTTTCGCATAATAATTGACCACCTTGTTGTCCTCCAGGACACTTATAATTATTATGTAAATTATCACTATGACATTCAAAATCAACATATTTAGATTCTAATTTATATGAATTATATCTACCAGTAATTATAAAATATGTAGCATGTAATTCATATTTATCTAATATTTCAATAGCGTTCTTAGCTAAATTACCATCATCTAATGTAATAACCACTGTCTTAGTAGGAATATTTATTTTTTTATCTAAAAACCATTCTAATTCAGTCATAGTTAGTGTTAAATAATTATTATCATGTAAATATTTCATATGTTCATCAAATTGTTTATATGGATGACATATTGATTTATTCTTACAAGTTTCTCCTGGTTTATATACAGCATGATAAGTAAATGTTCTAATATTAGTTCTAGTCTTTTGACTAGTATTCTTATGATTTACTACTTTTACTTCATTTTTTAAAACATATACTAACTCATTATTATATTCTACATAATATTTATTACCATTTTTTATAATTATAGGTAATGATACTCCACTATTTATTTTATACACATAATTATCATCTTTATAAAATGTTGTAGAATCTGTAGTAACTATATTTTGGTTAAATACTACATATCTTTTATATCTTTTATCAATTTCAAATTTTTCTATTTTATTAACCACATTATATTTTATATAGTAGTCTGTATTAGCTATTTTAAAATATCTAGTATCTTCAGTTATTTCTACATCATCAAGTATTAATTTTACATCTTTATTAATACTCCCTACTTCTTTATAATCTTTATCATATAGTTTACTTTCTTCTTTTGTAACTACATATTTATTATAATAACTACTTACTTCTTTTTTCATATCAATTTTATTCTCTTCTACTTTTTTATTATCAGTAGATTTACCAGTACACCCTACTACTAATAAAAGACATACAAGTAATAAAATTATTTTTTTCATACTTTCACCCTTACTATATTATATATTTTAACATAAAAATATTATAAAATCTTTAATTCTATAAATAAATTATGTTATAATTAAAGAGGATAGGATGATTATTATGGTTAAAATATTATTTCAAGGTGAAGAAATTGAATTAGATAATGAAATTGAACCAGGTGAAAAAGAACTTGATTTATTACAAAGAGACGTATTTGAAGATACTATCGATTTAACAAAAACAATTGAACAAATTAAAAATGAAGGAAACGATGTAAATGAAAATAACTCATAGAAAAAAAACAATGGATAGTTTTATTAAATTTTGGAGTAAAATTCTAATTGAAAACCCAGATTTTAATATGAACTTTTTATCTGATTCAATATATAAAAATTTAACTAGATGGTATGATACTGAAGAAGAATTAACACATGATAATAGAAGTTGTGGTAACTTTGATGAATGGATTAACTATTTTGATAAAAAAGATAATATCGAGGTAGATATAGATAAAGAATGGAGTTATTTTATTCAGTTTGTAAATAAAAAAGAAGATTTATTTGAAAATAATAACTTAATAAAATTATATATACCTATAGATAGTAATTGTATTAAAGATGGCGTTAAAGCATTATTTGATTTTTTAGCTAAAGAAAATATTGCTCATATTTCTAAGATAGGAAAACATACTAGATTTGACAATATAACAATTAGAGTTGGTTCAGAAGAAGATGCTAAAAAGATTATGGAGTTTGTTAATAGTTGTGATCAAATAAAAGAAGGTATGTTACCTCCTGATCCATTTGCTTTTAGTGAAGAAGATATTGCTTTAGCTGTAGATGGTAATTTATCATATACTAATACTATAACTGAATATATATCTTTATACTTAACTGAATGTAAAAATAATAATACTTTAGAAGAAGCTAATTTAGATGGATTTATTGAATTTATAAAACAATATTATAATACTACGTTTATAAATAAAATTGATACAACTAGAATTTTTAAAGATTTTAGAACTAATTCTAGTAATGCTGCTAATAAAGCAAATAATCTAAAAGAAGTTACTGAATTATTTATAGCTACATTAGATGAAGATTTTACTTTTGAACAATTTATAGAACATTTTAATAAATGTAATGACTTTGAAACAGTTAAAAAGAGTAAATTAGAATTTTTCTATACACTAGTTAAAGATGATGTAGATGAAAACGATATAGAAGAATTAATAGCATATACAGTTAATACAATGACTCAAAAAATGACTATTGAAGAAGCTATTAATCAATTAAAAAATTATATATACGTTGGAAATCCAGCTTATATTTCAAAAGTTAGTGGCTTAAGAAACTATGTAGTTGAAAATGATTTAAGAAATAAAATATTAATTATGTTAGATAAAGAAAATATTACTATTGAAGATTATTTTGAACAAATGTTACCAAAAAATGAAGTGTTAATTGAAGAAGATCCTGTAATAGATGAAGTATTACCTATTGAAGATATTTCTACTAAAACAAAAGAAGAATATTTAATTAGTACTATTATGGAAACATATGAAAAGTTTGAAAAGAAATATAAACAAGGTGAATACGAATTTAGTGGTGAAAAACATGTTTCATTAGCTTTATTCCAATTATTAGCACTTAATAAATATGATGGTTTTACTAATACATCTGGAACAAGAGATGCGTTAATAGAAAATGTATCTAGAGAAGACGCTATTGAGATAATGATGGAAGCACTTAAATATTCTAAAATTGATACAGAAGATAGAAAGATTCAAGAATTATTATCAACTGAATATGCCAAATATATTATTGAAGAAACATATAAAAAAGAAAAAAATAAATAGAGAACTTAGTTCTCTATTTTTTTTAATAATTTGTAGCTCTTCTTTCAAAGTATGATTGTGGATGACTACATACTGGACATACTTTTGGAGCATCACTACCAATATGAATATGACCACAATTTCTACAAATCCAAATTGCATCTCCATCATTAGAGAAAACTAATTTACCTTCAATATTCTCTAATAATTTTCTATATCTTTCTTCATGTTCTTTTTCTATTTTTGCTACACCTTCAAATAAGTAAGCTATATGATCAAAACCTTCTTCACGAGCTGTTTTAGCAAATTCAGCATACATGTCAGTCCATTCATAATTTTCACCATCAGCTGCAGCTTTTAAATTTTCTTCAGTAGAAGAAATTTGTCCACCATTTAATAATTTAAACCACATTTTAGCGTGTTCTTTTTCATTGTTAGCTGTTTCTTCAAAAATAGCAGCAATTTGCTCATAACCATCTTTTTTAGCTTTACTAGCAAAATAAGTATATTTATTTCTAGCTTGACTTTCACCTGCAAATGCAGCCATTAAATTTTGTTCAGTTTTACTTCCTTTTAAGTCCATAATTCTTATCCTCCTAATAGGTTTACAACCTACTTAAATTATACCACATTTATTTTTCTAAATTCAATAATAAATTGTATTCATCATCTACATATAAATTAAAATCATTTAAATAATAATTTAAACCAGAAAAAGATAACTCATAATAATCCGGGTGAATCAATAAACTATTACCTATAATACTCTTTTTAATCCATTTTGTATTAAATAATCCTTTTATTTGACCATAATCATTATAGTCTAACTTTTCCAAAGCGTTAATAAATAAATTATAAGTTAAATACTCATTAACATTTTCATTATCATGTGTTAAATTTTCTAACATTATAAATTCTCTTATATGATATTTGTTCCATATATCATAATTAATATTATTTCTTAAATAATCAATAAATAATTTATAAAAATCTTCTTTTATTTTTACATAATAATTAGATATTTCATTTTGTTTTTGACTAATAATATTTTCTAACATAGATTTTTTTTCATCAGTATTTAATTCAGTAGAATTTATAATTTCATCATAACCTATTATATTACCTTTAAAATATTTTCCTAAATATTCAAAATAAAATAATCCTGATAAATTCCACTCATTATCCTCATATATAATATTCAGCTCTTCATTATTTTTTATTTCATCTACTTTATATTGAATATCTTTATAATCTAAATAATCTTCATCATCTTTTATTAATATATTATCTTGGTTTAATTCTATAGTAGAATCGTAATATTCTTCCAAATTAATATGTAATAAATCTATATCATTACAAAAACTTTCAATACCCTTTTCTTTCAATATTGTTAACTCTCTAAGTAACTTACTATTATTTTGAAATAATGTATTAGTTACACTAAATAGAATAAAATACATATCATATAATTCATTTATATTATATTTATGATTAGTAGTTATTTTAAATTTATAACCATTAAAGAACATATATAATTTATCTTGATTATCATTTACTCTTTCATAAAAATGTTGTCCTCTATAGTTAATAAATTCATTACTAATATCTCTTTTACTCATTTGATCTTTAAATATATCATAATCAGTTTTTACATAATTTAATTCATAATTATTTTTATTATTATAAAAATATATATTTCCCATACCTAAATAATCATTAACTGATTTGCTATAGTCTATTTTATAATTATCCGGTATTAATAAGTTAAATCTTTCATTATCTACATTTACTAAGTGATAATTAATATCTAAATTATTTAAATATATATAACTATAATATATACATATACTATCTAACATAATATCCCTCTATAACAATTATACATCAAATATTTTTTTAATAATCTTCATTCATATATTATTAGTAAAAATTTACATTTAATATGTCAATACTACAATTGACACAGCATTTAATTTAGTATATATTTATATTGGGGAGAGGTTTTATGAAGAAAGTATTAACTTTAATTATTATGTTATTAGTATTATCTCCTATGATGGTATTTGCTAAAGAAGATAAAAAAGTAACTGTATATGTATTTTATGGAGAGACATGTCCACATTGTCATGAATTTTTTAAATTTTTAGATAGTATAGAAAAAGAATATGGAAAATACTACCAAGTAAAAAAAATAGAAACATGGAATGATTCAATAAATAAAGAAATGATGTTTGAAATAGCCGAAAGTATTGAAGTAGAATATAATAAAGAAGATATGGGTGTTCCTTATATCGTAATTAATGATCAAACATTTATAGGATATGCTCCAGTATACGATAGTGAAATTAAAGACGCTATTAAAAATGCATATGAAGATGATAATTATACAGATAGAGTTATAAACATTTATAATAAATATGAACAAAGAAGAAAAAACGAAAATATTATATATTATAGCGCTATTATTGGTTTAGTATTAATTACTTGTGTAGCTGTATATATTAAAGAGAAAAAAGATTTAAAATTAGCAAAATAAAAAAGACTTTGTAGATTATAATACCTTTAAAGT
>DIMA01000026.1 GCA_002425325.1 Caryophanales bacterium UBA5578
AAATAAAGAGCAAATAATAATTTGCTCTTTTTTTTATCTATCCATTAAATATACTGAATTTAAATATAATGTTTTTTGTTTAACTGTATCTTTAATTTCATCATAAGATGAATTTAATTTATCTAATTGAACTTCGTCTTCACCATATACTTTAGATTCTAATAAATCTAATAATGTAATATTAGGATTATTTGCTAATGCAAATCCCATAACTTTATTTATAAAATGAATAATTCTAGCTTTATAATTTGTATTTACATCTTCCCATTTAACATTATCTATATTTAAATTAATTCTTTCTAAATATAATAATAAACTTCTAGCGCTTACTATTAATCCATCATTATTTAACATTGTTAATTTTTTATCATCAGAATGAGTATGTAACATTTCTTTTTGCATAATTGCTCTAGAACCCATAAAATGTTGACATAAATCAGAATTAATATCCATATTTCCTGTAATTAATTGAATACTTTTAGCACTTGGAATAATTAAATCATTTATAGAATTATATTTTTCTAATATTAATTTTCTTTCATTTCTTAAACTATTTAAATAAAATACACAATCACCACTTCTAAAAGTTAATCTTCTAGATAATGAAGGATTAAATACTAATATATCATTACATGTGAAATTTGCATTTACATCTTCTTGATCATATAAATAATTTAAAAATTCAATAATTTCATATTTATTAAATTTTCTTTTATTTAATGAAGGATATTCTATAGTTGATTCTGTTTCAAGTAAAGGTAATTTACTATAAGTCTTAATAATATCCTTTATAAATGAAAAGAATTCTTCACTAACAGGGAAGTTACCATTCTCGATTAACTCCATAGCTTCTAACCCTTGCTCATTTTTTCCGTATAAATAATTATATATAACTTCTAAATTATCACATGTTAATTTTCCATTATTTTTAACTTTAGGTTCTAAAGTTTGTTCCATTTCATATATAGATTTTTCTATTTCGTTTAATAAAAATTTACGCATATGTGCCTCCCTTTGTTGGTTCAAATATATTATCACTATTTTATAATAAAATCAACCGTTAGACGTAATATTTACACAATTATTTATATAATTTTTAATAAATTTTATATATATAGTATTGATTTTATTATAATAAAGGTATTATTTTTGAAAAATATATGCTATAATTAACATAACAATGGAGGATTTTATGGAAGAAGAAAAGAAAATATCTGTTGAAAGTAAAAGTGAAAAAATTTCTAAAAATATGGATAATGTAGATTTTGAAATTCTATGGATGGGACAACCTAGCGGGTTATGGGGTAGATTTTTATCAAGTATTAGAATGAATTTTACAACATATAAAATTAGTAAAGATGAATTAATAATTCAAAAAGGTTTTTTTAGAAGAAAAACTGACAGCATAGAATTATATTTATTAAAAGATCCAGATTTAGTAGAATCTTTGTATCAAAGATTATTAGGTATAGGTACTATTAGAGTTAGAGTAGATGATAAAGGACCTAGAGCACGATTTGGTGATACTATATATTTAAAAAATATTCAACAAGCTCCTGAAGTTAGAAAATTACTAAGAGACGCTATCGAAGAAGATATAATGGAAAGAAAAATTACATATTTTGATAAAATATAATAATATTTGAAGGTGTTTTTATGAATAGAAAAGAAGAAGCAGCTAAATTAATAAATAAAAAATTAAAAGGTGAAACATTTCTTTCTTATGAAGAAATAGCATGTATAACAAATTATCATCCTAAATATATTTTAAAATTAAAAAAAGAAATATTAAATGGTGAATTTACATTTGAACATGGTAATAAGAATAGAAAACCTATTAATGCTATTAGTGAACAAGAAAAGAAATATATAATTGACTTATATCGTAGAAGTAATGCAAGTATTAGAAAATTTGTTAAGTTTTATGGAAAAAGAAGTTATTCATGTATATATAGTGTTTTAAAAGAAGCTGGTTTAATTTATAAAAATAATGAAAGTAAAAAGAGTTCTTAATAGAACTTTTTTTTAATATATTTTAATCTCGAGCATATATTTAGATAGGTGATTATATGCTAGGGAATGGACTTAATGAAAAACAAGTAATTGAAAAAAGAAAAGAATTTGGTGATAATAGTATTGGTTCTTATAAGAAAAATAGTTTTTTAAAAATAGTGATACATTCTTTTGGAGATCCTATTATTAGGATCCTATTAATAGCATTAGCTATAAAGACTATTTTTTTGATGCAAAATTTTGATTGGTTTGAAACAATAGGTATATTAATTGCTATTTTTACAGCTGCATTTATTTCAAGTATTTCTGAATATGGAAGTGATAAAGCATTTTCTAGTTTATTAGAAAAAACAAGTAATATAAAATCAAAAGTAAGAAGAAATAATAAAAAACAAGAAATATATTTAACAGATATAGTAGTAGATGATTTAGTGTACTTAGAAAGTGGAGATATGGTACCAGCTGATGGAATTATTATAAGTGGTTCTATTGGTGTTGATGAATCAAGTTTAAATGGAGAAAGTAAAGAAGCTATAAAAAAAGTTAATAGTGAAATATTAAGAGGGTGTGTTGTTCTTAATGGGGAGGCTGTTATGAAAGTAGAAAAAGTAGGAATAAATACTTTTTATGGTAAAATGGCACAAGAATTAAAAATGGAACAACCAATTAGTCCTTTAAAGAAAAGACTTATATCATTAGCAAAAGTAATTAGTGTAATTGGATATGTAGGAGCCATAGCAGTATTTATATCCTACTTAATACTTAATGGATTTACTTTTCTTAATTTAATAAATGCTCTTACCTTAGCTGTAACTATTGTAATTGTCTGTGTCCCTGAAGGGTTACCGATGATGGTAACATTAGTATTATCTTCAAATATGAAAAGGATGTTAAAAGATAATGTTTTAGTAAGAAAAATGATGGGTATTGAAACTGCTGGATGTATTAATATTTTATTCACAGATAAAACAGGTACCTTAACATCAGGAAACTTAGAAGTAGTAAAATATATAGATGGTAACTTAAAAGAATACTCATATAGTGAATTAATAAAAAGTAAATTATCTAAAATTGTAAAAATATCATGTGTAATAAATAATAGTAGTAATTATGATAATAATAAGATAATAGGAGGAAACTTAACTGATCAAGCTATTTTAAAGTTTATAGGTGAAACTAATATTAATTATATTAAAGAAAAAGTTATACCTTTTGATAGTAATAATAAATATATGGTTACAACTATAAATGATAATGGTAGATTGAATTTAATAAAAGGTGCTCCAGATGTTTTAATAGATAAAGTAAAATACTATTATAATGATATTGGTAAAATAGAAATAGCTAATAAAGATAAAATAAAAAAATATATAGAAAATATTTCTAAAGAAGGATATAGAGTTATATTATTAGCTACTTCTAATAGTATGGAACCTACTAATTTAAATAATATTGTATTAGTTGGTTTATTATTAATTAGAGATGCTATTAGAGAAAATGTAAAAGATTGCATTGAATTAGTAGAAAAAGCACATATAAAAACAGTTATGTTAACAGGCGATAATAAAAATACTGCATATACAATTGCTAAAAATGTAGGATTAATTAAAAGTGATAATGATTTAATTATTACAGGTGATGAGTTAAATAGATTAAGTGATGAAGAATTAAAAAAAATAATACCTAATTTAAAAGTAGTAGCACGTATGTTACCAAATGATAAAAGTAGATTAGTAAGAATATGTCAGGAATTAGATTATGTTGTTGGTATGACTGGAGATGGAGTAAATGATGCTCCTGCATTAAAATTAGCTGATGTAGGTTTTAGTATGGGTAGTGGAACAGAAGTGGCAAAAGAAGCTAGTGATATAGTAATATTAGATAATAATTTTTTATCTATAAGTAAAGCAATATTATATGGTAGAACAATATTTAAGAGTATTAGAAAATTTATAATATTACAATTAACTATTAATTTATGTGCTTTAGGTGTAAGTATAATAGGTCCATTTATGGGAATAAAAACACCTGTAACAGTATTACAAATGTTATGGATAAATATGATTATGGATACTTTAGCAGGAATAGCATTTGCTTTTGAACCACCTTTAAAGGAATATATGAATGAGTTACCTAAAAAAACTAATGAGCATATAATTAATAAATATATGATTAGTCAAATATTATTTTCAGGTGTTTTAGGATCTATTTTATGTTTTACATTTTTAAAATTACCATTTATTAAAAATATTTACGGGGATAATGATACGTTGTTAACTGCTTTCTTTGCACTATTTATTTTTATAGATATTTTTAATGGATTTAATTCTAGAACTCATAGATTAAATCTGTTATCTAATTTAAACAAAAATAAAGTTTTTATAATAATAATGATATTTATAATATTTGTACAAATATTACTTATATATTACGGTGGTAATTTATTTAGAACAAATGGATTATCTATTGAGCAATTAATAATTACAATATTAATAGCTTCATTAGTAATTCCTATAGATTTATTAAGAAAAATTTATTTAAATAAAAAAAATATAAACTCGGGTGTATAAAATAATATTTTCTACTAATAATAGTAATGGGAGGAATATATGAAAAAGATTTTTATATTTATTTCATTATTATTGATAATGAGTGGATGTTCAATGAAGAAAGTGGATAATACTCCAACTAAAAAAGTTGAAGAATACTTAGATGGATATCAAAAATTAGATTCTAACGTATTAAACGATTTAGATGATATATTAACTGATACTGATTATACTGTAGAGCAAAAGGCTAGATATAAAGAAATAATGAAAAAACATTATAGTAGTATTAAATATGAAATAACAAAAGAAACTATTGATGGTGATGAAGCTAAAGTTGATACTCAAGTAACAGTAACAGACTATAGTAATATATTAAATATGGAAGTTAAAGAAGATGATTATAAAGATGAAACAGGAACTTATAGTCCAGCTTTATTTTATGATTATCAATTAGATTTATTTGAAAAAGAAACAAATAAAGTAACTTATAATATAACATTTACTTTAACAAAAAATAATGAAACAAAAGAATGGACTATTGTTCAATTAGATGATGATTCTATAAAGAAAATTCATGGAATCTATGTTAAATAAAAAAGTATTAAATAATACTTTTTTTATTTGTAATAATAAAAGATATAAAACATAATATTTAGTATGAAAAAAATAATATTTATATTGCTTATGTTAATACCTATGAATTGTTACTGTATAAGTGCTAGAAGCGCTATTATGATTGATAGTGATAATAATAGAATTTTATATAGTAAAAATATAAATGAAAAAAGAAGTATAGCTAGTATATCTAAAATTATGACAGCTGTATTAGCTATAGAATCTGGTAAATTAGATGAATATGTAATCATAGGTGATGAGATAGATAAAAGTTATGGTAGTGGAATATATATTAAAAAAGG
Source organism: Caryophanales bacterium UBA5578 (assembly GCA_002425325.1). GTDB lineage: Bacteria > Bacillota_I > Bacilli_A > RF39 > UBA660 > UBA5578. The sequence continues at coordinate 5,480 of DIMA01000026.1, forward strand.
AGAAAAAATAAAGTTAAAAGATTTAGTATATGGTTTGATGTTAAGAAGTGGTAATGATGCTGCTAATGCCATAGCATACTTTGTTGGTAAAGATAAGTTTGTTGAAATGATGAATAAAAAAGCAGAAGAAATAGGTATGAAAAATACAACATTTAATAATCCTAGTGGATTAGATGAAGAAGAAGGAAATTATTCTACTGCTTATGATATGGCTATTTTAACAAGTTATGCAATGAAATTAATAGATTTTCAAGAGATAGTGGGAACTAAAAATTATTATTTAAAAACTAATAAAAATACATATTATTGGATTAATAAAAATAAGTTATTATTTACTTATAATTACACTACAGGTGGAAAAACAGGATTTACTGTTAAAGCAAGAAGAACTCTTGTTACAACAGCATCTAAAGATAATTTAAATTTAGTTGTAGTTACTTTAAATGATGGTAATGATTTTAAAGATCATAGAGATTTATTTGAATATGGTTTTAATAATTATACTAACGTTAAATTGTTGAATAATGGTGTATTAGATATTAAAACTAATGAATTATATAATGATTATAAATTAGAGATATTAAATAATTTTAATTATCCTATTAGTAATGAAGATAAAGTATTAATAAATTATAAGTTATATAAAGAACCTATAGTAGGTAAAACAGGTTATATAGATATATTATTAAATAATAAAGTAATTCATAAAGAAATAATATATGGTGAACTAAATGGTAAATAAGATATGGTGTATCTTTATTATTATAGGTATTATATTTAGTTTTATATCTGGTAATACTTTAAAAGTTAATGAAACGATTGTAGGTAGTTCTAAAGATACTTTAGAACTATTTTTACAAATATTTCCAATAATTACTTTATGGTTAGGTATTATGAATATAGCTTTTAAATCTAATGTATTAGATAAATTATCTAAAGTTATATATATTTTTATTAAACCTATATTTAAAAGTATTCCATCTAATCATGATTCATTAAAATATATATCAACAAATATAATAGCAAATATATTGGGTTTAGGTAGTGCTGCTACACCAGCAGGTTTAAAAGCTATGAAGAGTTTACAAGAATTAAATCCCAATAAAGATGTAGCTAGTAAAGAAATGCTTACATTTACTGCATTAAATACTAGTGCTGTTACAATATTTCCTACTACATTAATATCATTGCGTATTTTATATAAAAGTATTAATCCTAATGCTACAGTTATAATAACGATTATATCTACAATAATTGCTACGATAGTTTGTTTAATAACTAATAATATACTAACTAGGAGGTTATAATATTTCTAATTTATTTATACCATTAATAGTATTGTTGATAATATTATTAGGAATTTATAAAAAGATAGATTTATATGATTCTTTTGTTGAAGGAGCAAAAGAATCTTTTGAAATGGGTTATACTTTATTTCCTAATTTATTAGCAATGATATTAAGTGTTAATATATTGATAAATAGTGGTTTCATAGAATGGTTTATGGATACTTTCTTATCATTTATAAATTATCCAATAGAATTAATAACATTAATAGTTAGTAAACCAATATCAGGAAGCGCTTCATTATCTTTATTAAATGATATATTTACTAAATATGGAGTTGATTCTTTTATAGGTAATATAGCATCTGCAATACAAGGATCTACTGATACAACATTCTATGTTTTAGCACTTTATTATGGTTGTATAGGTATTAAAAAAACAAAATCTGCATTGTTTACAAGTTTGTTAGGAGACTTTGTAAGTATTGGAGTTAGTATAATTCTTTGTCATCTTTTGCTCAGTTGAAAAATTATACATTTTATGGTAATATTACAATAGGAGGGAAGATATGAAGAAGATAGTATTGGGTGCAGTATCATTAATTTCTCTTGTAGCTTTAACTGGATGTGGAGATAAAAAAACTTTAACTTGTACATCTAATAGTTCAGATAATGGTTTTACAAATGAAATTACTGCTGTATATGAATTTGATGGTAATAAAATGACTAAAGTTACACAAACTTCTTCAATTACGGCTGAAGGTGATTTCGCTAAATATATAGATGACTATAAAGACAGTGCACAAACTACTGCAGATGGATTTAATAAATTAAATGGTTTCTCTGCAAAAGTAGAAGCAAGTAATAATAAAGTAGCTGTTGTAGTAGAAATGAATCCAAAGAAAATGTCTACTGATGATTATGAATCATATAGTATGGGCGAAAACTATGATAGTATGAAAGCCAAATTAACAGATGAAGGATATACTTGTAAATAGTATATCTTTTTTTATTTTTCTGTGATAAAATACGTACAGGTGATTTTGATGGAGAGATTGCAAAAGGTTATAGCACAAACAGGTTATTGTTCTAGAAGAAAAGCTGAAGAATTAATTCAAGGCGGACATGTAGAAGTTAATGGTAAAAGAATAACTGAAATGGGTGTAAAAGTAAGTTTTGAAGATGATATTACAATAGATGGAAATGCTATTAATTTAAAAGAAGATAAAGTATATTATTTATTAAATAAACCTAGAGGTATTATAACAAGTACTAATGATGAAAAGAATCGTAAAACAGTTGTTGATTTAATTAAAGAAACAAAAAGAATATATCCAGTTGGTAGATTAGATTATGACACTACAGGTGTTTTATTATTAACAAATGATGGTGAATTAACTAATTTATTAATTCATCCAAGTAATAATGTAGAAAAAGTATATATAGCAAAATTAAAAGGTATACCTACTAAAGAAGAATTAATTAGATTAGGTAAAGGTGTAATAATTGATGGTAAAAAGACTAGTAAGTCTAGAGCTAAAATTAAAAAGATAGATAAGAAATCTAATACCTCTATTGTAGAATTAGTTATACATGAAGGAAGAAACCATCAAGTTAAAAAAATGTTCCAAGCTATTGGATATGATGTTATTAAATTAAAAAGAGAAAGTTTTGCTAGTTTAACAGTTAATGATATAAAATCTGGAGAGTATAGAGAATTAAGTGTTAAAGAAGTAAAAAGACTATATGCTTTAGTAAAACAAAAATAAAAAGAATGTTTATACATTCTTTTTTTATTCAACTACTTCTTCAATTGCTCCTACTGGGCAACCTTCTTTAGCGTCAATAGCGTCTTCTTTTATTTCTTCACTTATTTCATCAACGATAGTAGTAGCATAACCATTATCATCGATTTCAAATGCATTAGGACAAATAGCTTGGCAAGCTCCACATCCGATGCATACGTCTTGATTAACTTTTAATTTCATATATTTCCTCCTAATAAAATTATAAATAAAATATATGGAAATTGCAACTGGATTATTTTAAATAAGTGTAAAATATGGTATAGTAATGATAGGGTGATGCTATGGCTAGTAGAATGGATAGATATAATAATTCCTTAGGACGTAGTGAAAAGAATAAAGCATTATATGAGGAAATCAACGAATTAGATACTTATACTAATATTGAAGGTGTTACTGAAATGTCTAATAGTAATGAGATTAGTATGGATACTATTAGAGAATTAATAAAAAGCAATGAACAAAAAGTAGCAAAGCTAAATAAGATTAAAGTAGAAGAAAAAACAGAACCTGTTGATGATACTCCAACTAAAAATTATGATATAAAAGATATATTAAATAAAGCAAAAATTGATCATACTAATGATGATGCAAGATATCGTAAATTAAATAATATGCAATATGATGTATTAAAAGATATAAAAGTAGAAGATATTGATGATGCCGATGAGTTAAAAGCAATTATAGATACTTTATCATTAGGAAGTCAAAATAGTGATGATTTAGGATTGTTAGATGAATTAAAATCAAATACTATGGTAGGAGATGCTTCATCTATTAAAACAATAATACAAGAAGAAAAGTCTGCTGAAGCAAAAGAAAGAGAAATAAATACACAAAAGGAATTTACTAGTCATTTAACAAATGTAGATACATCTTTCTTTACATCTAGTTTTAGTTTTTCAGATAAAGATTTTGAAGATTTAAAAAACATTGAAGATGAAACACAAAACAAAAGTAAATTTGTAAATATACTAATTGTAGTATTTAGTATTCTAATAGCAATAGCGCTTTTATTCTTAGTTATGAAATTTGTATTTTAAAAGATATGATTACTCATATCTTTTTATTTTAATTAAAATTATTAATAGTACAAAGTTAAATAATATAAATATTATATATGGTAGTATCTTAATAATATCGTTGAATATAAATATACTAGGTATAATATAAATGCTTATAATAAAATACATAAAAGGTAAGATATTCGTATATTTATCCTTTAATGTAATTGACACATATTTTATACCTATTACAATAAACATAAATATATCTAAAATCCATTGTATAGAAAGTAGATTTTCTAATCGATAATTAATTACTTTTTCATACGCAAATTTTAATATATTAAATTCAGAATATCTATATAGTATTGTTAAATTAATACCTAATATAGATATAATAAATATACTAACTAATAAAATAGATATTGTGCCTACAATATATCCTTTATATAAATTATTTTTAATTTTATCATTAGGAAATAGTAATATAAAAAATATAGGTATTACATTATAACTAATAAAAGGTATTATACCTTTAAATATATTATTTTCTAATATTGGTTCTAAATTAGATAAATTAATTTTGTTAAATAAGCCTAATACGCTAAGTACATATATTAATATAGACATATAAAATAATATTAATCCTACTCTAGGTATTATTACTAATTTTTGTTTTATTAAATATGTTATAGGAATTAAGAAAGTAATTCCTATAATAATTTTTAATGTCTTATTTAAAAATTGACTAGTAATTAAATTCATTAGATTCCAATAATTAAGTATTATTAAACTAGATATTATTAATACTAATATTGAATGGATTATTTTATTATGTTTAAATAAAATGTTTATTTTATTGATGATATTATTTTCTGATTTAAAACTACATATATGTTTAAAAATAAATATATATACTAATCCAATTAATATTGATATGAACATAGATATATATGCATCTTGATGAACTTCATTTTTTAATATAGAAAAAGTGATTCCAACATATGTAGATCTACACATAAAATATATTAATGCTATATATGATAATATCAATCTTCAATCACTCCAATCGTGTTATTAGCAGATCCTTTATCTTTTATTTTTACATCTACATTTATATTGAACTTAAGATTAGTAAAATATTCATCCCAATCTTCTATAGTATTAAAATATTTATAATCTTTTTTATATAATCTTGTTCCATAACCATATATATCTGTTTTATTATTAATTGAAAGTTGTAAAGCTTTTTTTATTTGTTTAATTATTTTTTCTTCAGCATCTTTTTCTATTTTTTTTAAATTGTTATTATTTAATTTAATATCACAACCTAATTCATTAATTTTACTATTTATATCTACATTTATATTTACATTTTGTTTATTTACTTTAGTTTTTGTATTTAAAGAATTTGAACTTAGGATTATATTACTTTTATTACATGGTATTTCAATATATATTTCATCTATATTATCCAGTAATATATTTATTCCTACGCTTTCATCACTATCTGCATAGTCAACTAATTTATCATTTTTAAATATAGCTAAGTTATCTAACATAATATAGTTTTTTAATTCTACATTATTTTGCTCTTCAGTATTACTTCCTTTTTCAGAACTACCTACTATAATTAAACTATTTAAAATAGGATGTATACCTTTTTCTAATACTTTACCTATATATTGATTAACTTTATCATATATAATTTTACTTTGTAGATCTCTAGAGTTTTCTAAATTACTATATATATTTTCTGATGGAAAATTAGCAATAGGATCTAATATTGATAATGCATTTTTAGCTTTTGTATCTTTACTTATTATTAAATAATAACTTTGATGTGACTCTGGTTCTCTAACTAGATAGTCTAATATTGGTTTCATACCATCTTTAGCTACTTCTTCGGATATTATTATTACATTTAAATGACTTAGATATAACTCTTTAGGTATTTTTAAATTTATATCTTTTATAGCGCTATAAATAGATTTTCCTTTACCGGATACAACTGATATATTTGTTTTGTTTTCATTTTCTTTAATAGCATTAGTTATAAGGGCTGAAACTTCATATCCATTGTCTGCTTTATCTATACTTAAACCGGTTACAATAGCATAATTATTTAGTTCTTTATAATTAAAGCAACCAGTTAACATTAAACATATTATAATTATAATTATTTTTTTCATTTAAAATCATCTCTTTTATATATAGGTTCTATATAAATACTATCTTTTATTTTATTATTAATAGGACTAAAAGGAGATAGGTAAGGTGTATCTAGATATTCGATTGATGATATTTTAATTATAAATATTAATAAACAGCTAACTATTCCTATAATTCCTGTTAATGTTGTAGATAAAATAAATAGTATTCTCCATATTCTTATTGAATTACATATATCTATATCATTAAATACTAATTCCGATATAGATGTTACTGCTATGACTATTATTACCATTGGTGATATTAATCCTGCTGATACAGCAGCTTCACCTAGTGCTAAGGCTCCAACTATTCCCATAGTAGAACCTGCTATACTAGGAGATCTTATGTCAGCTTCTCTTAAAATACTAAAAACTACAATAAATATTAGGATTTCTATAAAAGTAGGGAATGGAACTTGACTTCTACCGGCAGCAAGTGAAATAAAGAGTTCATTAGGTATCATTTCTTGATTATAAGTCATTAATGCTATATAAATAGCTGGTGTTAATATAGAAATAATAAATGCTGTTAATCTTATTATTCTACTTATCATTGCGTTTTTGTAATTTTGGTAATAATCTTCTGATGTAATAAAAAAATCATTTAATGATACTGGTAATATTAATACTATAGGACTATTTTCTACTATTATTGCTATTTTACCTTTTAGTAGATTTATACATGTTAAATCTGGTCTTTCAGTACAAAGTATTTGTGGAAATATACTATGTATATCTTTTTCTAAATAGTTTTTTATATATCCGCTATCAATTATTCCATCAATTTTTATTTTTTTTATTTTGTTTAATACTTTTTTAATAGTATCTTTACTAACTTTATTATTTATATATGCTATAGATACTTTAGTATTAGTATATTCACCAATACTTAGTTCTTCAAACCATAAATCATTACTTTTAATTCGCTTTCTTATTAAACCAATATTTATAGAATGATTTTCTGTGAAACTATCTTTTGGCCCTCTTAATACTGGTTCATATGTTGATTCTGATACTCCTCTATCTAATTTTGTTTTTGTTTCTATTGCTAAATATTTATTTGAATTAGTTATGAACACACATGTGAATCCACTAGTAAGATAGTTTATACACTTATCCACACTTTCCTCAATCTTTATATTAGAGTTATACACACTCATCTCTAAATATAAATCATCAAGATTGTTGATGATTCCTTTATTTAAAAAGTTACTAATTTTATCATCACTAGATACACTTTCTAAATAAATATAAGAGATATTGTTAATTTTTCTTGTTACTATATCATTGCTATAATTAAATTTTTCTCTTAATAATTTGATAGTAGGATGCATACAATCACCATTTATAGTATTCCATTAAATAAAAAAAATATGTGTATAACCTAAGTTATACACATACTTCTCTAAAATAATCCAACTATATTTTTATTATTGTCGATATCCATGTTTATGTATGCAGGTTCTTTACTTAATCCAGGCATTGTCATTATCTTACCTAGATATACTACAATGAAGCCAGCCCCATTACATACTTTTATATCTTTAATTGTTATAATGTTATCTTTTGGATATCCTAATTTTTTAGGATCATCACTTATTGAATATTGTGTTTTAGCAATACATATAGGTAAATTATTACATCCTATATTTTTAATATTGTTAATTTTATTTATAATATCTTCAGATATAGTTACTTCACTAGCCTTAAATATATTTTTACAAATAATATTTATTTTATTTTCAATTGATTCTTCTAAATCATATAATGGATTTAATTCATATTTATTATTACATATTTCTATTACTTTATGTGCTAAATCAATTGAACCATTTCCTCCTTCAGAGAAGGCAGTAGAAATTTCAAATGGAATATTTAAATTAGCAAGATATTGTTTTACAAATTCAATTTCTTCTTCATGATCTGTATAGAATTTATTTAAACATACAATTATATTATTTGTATATTTTTTAATAATATCTATATGTGCTTGTAAATTACAAATTCCATTTTCTATATATGATAAGTCTAATGTACTTAAATCTTCTTTAGCGCAATTACCATTATGTTTAATACTTCTAATAGTTGTATTTATTACTACACAATCCGGCTTTATATTATTATATCTACATTTAATATCTAAAAACTTTAATCCACCTAAATCAGAACCGAAACCAGCTTCAGTTACGACATAGTCACTTAATGATAATGCTGTTTTAGTTGCTATGATTGAGTTACAACCGTGAGCTATATTAGCAAATGGTCCACCATGAATTATAGCTGGATTACCTTCAATTGTTTGAACTAAGTTAGGATTAATAGCGTCTTTTAATAATAGTGTTAAAGCACCAGTTATATTTAAATCTTTAACATATACTGGTTTATTATCAAAAGTATATCCTATGATAATTTTAGATATTCTATTTTTCATGTCTTCTAAATCTTCAGATAAACATAATATAGCCATTAATTCAGATGCTACAGAAATGCTAAAATTATCTGGTCTTTGAACTTCTTTTTCAGTATTACCAACATATACTTTTCTTAAAGCTCTATCATTAATATCTAAACATCTATTAAATGTAATGTTATTTGGATCAATATTTAAACTATTACCTTGAAATATATGATTATCAATAGCGGCACATAATAAGTTATTAGCGCTAGTAATAGCGTGTATATCACCAGTAAAATGTAAGTTAATATCTTCCATAGGAACAACTTGAGCATAACCTCCACCAGTAGCGCCACCTTTAATTCCAAATACTGGTCCTAATGATGGTTCTCTTAAAGCTACGATAGATTTATATCCTATTTTATTAATAGCGTCACATAAACCGATACTCATAGTGGTTTTACCTTCACCATATGGAGTAGGACTAGTAGAAGTAACTAAAATTAATTTACCATTTTTATTATTAGATTTATTTAAAATTTTAGCTTTATATTTCCCATATAATTCTATGTCTTCTTCTTTTAACCCTAATTCATTAGCTATTATACTAATATCTTTCATTTTATATTTTTTTGCGATTTCTAAGTCAGTCATAAAATCACCTCTCTATTAATTATACCAAATATTATTAAAATGTATTAACTTTACTTTAAATTTAGATTATATTATAATTATCTAACAGGTGATTTTTATGAAAAACATTATAGAAATAAAAGATTTATCTTTTGGTTATAAAGATAAATTAATAGATAATTTATCGCTAGTAATAGAAGAGGGACAATTTATAACTTTAATGGGACCTTCTAACTCTGGAAAGACAACTTTAGCTAATATATTATATGGAAATATTGATACTAAATCTTTCATAAAAATTAATGGTGAATTTATTAATAAAAAGAACCTGTCTAATATTAAAAAAAACATAGGTTATGTAATGCAAAATAATGAGAGTATTTTTGTATTAGATAATGTTAGAAAAAATGTAATTTTTAATTTAAAAAAATATGGATATAATGATGAAGAAATAGTAACTAAAATTGATGATATTTTTACTAAACTAGAAATAATAAATTTATTAGATAGAAATATAAAAGAGTTATCTGGTGGAGAAAAAGAATTAGTGTCGCTTGCTATTGCATTATTACATGATCCAAAATTGTTAATATTAGATGAAACAATGATTAGAATAGATAGTGTTAGAAGAGAAAAAATATTCAATTATTTAAGGAAAGAAGTAAAAAAAGGTCTTACTATTATTAATATTACAAATAATAGTGAAGAAATATTAGAAGGTACACACTTGATTATTTTTAATCATAGTAAAATAATGTTATATACATCAGTTGGTAAAGCGTTTAAAGAACCTAAAGTATTTAGTGATAATGATTTAGAATTACCTTTTATTGTTGATTTATCAATTAAATTAAAATATTACAATATGATTGATAAAACATATTTTGATATTAAAAAGTTGGTGAATGAGTTATGGAAATAAAAATTAGTAATATTACTTATACTATTAGTGATAATAAAATTCTAGATAATATAAATACAACAATAAAAGAAGGTACAATAAATGGAGTTATAGGCCCTACAGGTTCTGGTAAAACTTCATTATTTCAAATACTAAATGGTATGATTAAACCTAATGAAGGTTTTATGAATGCTGGTGATTTATTAATTGATGATGATTTATCTGAAAGTGATATTGATAAAGTACATTTTAATATAGGTTATGTTTATCAATATCCTGAAGAACAATTATTTTGTAAGACAGTAGAAAAAGAAATAAGTTATGGATTAGATTTCTTTAATTATAAAAAAGAAAATAAAGATAAAAGAATTAAGGATGCTTTAAAAATGGTTGGATTAGGTGAATCATATTTAAAGAAAGATCCTTTTAAATTAAGTAGTGGTGAAATGTGCTCTGTAGCACTTGCATCTGTACTTGCTATTAATCCAGAAATTATAATATTAGATGAACCTACAATAGGTTTAGATGTAAAAAGTAAAAAGAACTTAGTTAAAATAATTAGAACAATAAAAAGAAGATATAAGAAAACAATTATAATTATTTCACAAGATATTGAATTTATTCATCAAATATGTGATTATGTATATTTAATAAATAAAGGAAAAATTATAATTGAAGGAGATAAATATACTGTTTTTAAAGAACAAAAATTATTAAAAGAAAATGGTATATTAGTTCCTAAAATAATAGAATTTGAAAATTTTGTATTAAATAATAAAAATATTAAATTAGGTTATCGCGATGATGTTAATGATTTAATAAAAGATATATTAAGAAATAAGTAGGTGTATTATGAGATATTTAATGACATTTTCATATGATGGAACAAACTTTAGTGGATATCAAAAACAACCTGATAGTAGAACTATACAAGAAGAAATTGAAAAATGTTTAACCATGCTTAATAGTAATAAATTTGTATCTATTAGTGCTACAGGAAGAACAGATGCTAAAGTACATGCTTTTAATCAAATGGCACACTTTGATTTAGATAATGAGATTGATAATCTAAGATTTCGTTTAAATAAAATGTTGCCAGATGATATATATGTTAAGGATGTAATTAATGTAAGTGATGAATTTCATGCTAGATTTGATGTTAAATCTAAAGAATATGTGTATTTTATAAATATTGGTGATTATGATCCTCATAAAAGAAATTATCAATATCAATATAATAAAGAATTAGATGTAGAAAAAATGGATGAAGCATTAAAATTATTAATAGGAGAACACGATTTTAAATCATTTACAAAAGCTAATTCAGAAATTGATGATTATGTTAGAACTATATATAATACTAAAGTAGAAATAAAAGATAATATTATTAAAATATCTATTGAAGGTAGTGGATTTTTAAGATATATGGTTAGAAATATAGTTGGATTGTTAATAGAAGTAGGAGAGGGAAAGAAAGATAATAATGATGTATTAACTATATTAGAAGCTAAAGATAGAACTGAATCTTCTCCAACAGCCCCACCTTGTGGATTATATTTAAATAAAATAAATTATTAAAGTAAGCATAGCTTACTTTTTTTAGTATAAAATATAATATGAGGAATATAATTCAATATTTTTATAATATAGATATAAATAATATAAAAGAATATGATAGTTACTATATTATAGATGATTATATATTAAAGGAAGTAAAATATAATATTGATATGGGGTTATACAATTATTTAATTACTAATAATATATATGTAGATAAAATAATACCTAATATTAAAGATGAATATATAACTATTATAAATAATAAAAAATATATATTAACTTTATATAATACAGAAAAAGTATATATAGATGATATATCTACTTTTAAATTAGTTATATTAT
>DIMA01000005.1 GCA_002425325.1 Caryophanales bacterium UBA5578
AGCTTGATACTGGAACAGTAAAACTATACTTTATTTCATAACTAGAAGATATTTTTGGTTGTTCTATTTTTTTTAATTTAAAACATAATAAATCAATTGAACTTATAAAATTTATTATGTTTTTTTTTATTGCAGCATAATCAAATTGCTTTATAACATCATCTGTTAAAACATTATTCATAAATAATTCTCCCCTTTTGATTTTATAGAATATAAAAAAAAGCTAAATATTAATATTCTAATATTTAGACTATATTCAAATAAACTATAATTAAATAAGACATGTCCAATTGCACAATAAATGCAACTATATCAAATATATCATGTTAATCTTAATTGTTGTTGTATAAATTATTTTAAATTAATTTTATTTTCATTTTAATTTTATTTCGTTTTTATTTCTTCATAATGCAATATATCTTCTAAATTGCAATTCAAAACATAACATACTTTTGCAAGTAAATCTAAGTCTACTCTATACATATCTCCATTTACATATTTTTTTAAAACTCCCCAATTTATTCCTGTTAAAATACTTAATCTATATAGATTTACTTTTTTTTCCTCCAATACTGAATCTAAAGTTATAATTATTTTTCCATAATCATTGTATGTTTTTTCATATACACATTGTTCTAACACTATTAATAGCCCCTTTCTTATTTAACTGCATACTTCATATACATACAAAAAAATAGTGCAAAATATAATCGCACTACTTACTAAAATAATTATACTTTATTATCTACAAAAATGGTTATATAAATTTCATTTATTTCTATAAGTTTACATTTTATACAAATAAATTTATATCTACAATTTCTATCATCTAGTGTCAATGATGTGGAACTTCATGATAAAAATCTTTTTCTACACATTTATTAATAGTAGGTTCAATAATTTGATTTTGTCTTTGACAACAATTATTTCTATTAAACATAATATCCTCCTAACTACTTTATACTATGAATTAATATATAAAGTGTATAAGATATATGTCCATCTATATAATAAAATTAACTAGAACTAGAAATAGTATTATTGATATACCAAATAATAACCAATATAATATTTCTCTATTCTTTTTCTCTATAATTAAAGTAATAATAGTAATATTATCTGTACCACCATTTTGTAATGCCATATTTAATAATTTATTAGTAATATAATCACCATCATCATTATACTTTAACATATATTCTATTTCTAATTTATCAACTAATTTAGTTAAACCATCACTACAAATAATAATTTTGGTATTAGGTAAAACTGAAAAAGTATTCTTTTTAATTTTTATTTTTTTATTACCTATATAATTATCTATAATATCATCACTATCATATCCTAATTTATAAAATTCATTATTATGTAATAAAAATATTGAACTATCTCCTACTTGAAATGTATTAATTTCTTTTTTATTAATGGATACGAAATTAGCAGTACTACCTAAATTAATATTATATTTCTTTTTATATAATATTATTTTTTTATTAATTAAACTTAATATCTTATTATTATCTATTCTTTTTCTTAAAGCTTGTAATAAATATTTACTACATAAATAAGCAGCTTCATCTCCATTTTCTAAACCGCCTATTCCATCAAAAGATGCATAATAAAAAGGAGAATTTAATGTTTTTTCTTTAGAATAATTTTTTAAACCATCGTTATTTTGAGGTAATATAAAACCATCTATATATAGATTATCTTCATTATTATCTCTAATTATTCCCTTATGTACGACAGCATATTCTTTTATTCTTAACATAAATTCTCCTATATTATTACTTTCTTATTTTCTTATACATTTCCATTATAAATAATATTGGTAAAGCAACTAATATAAGCATTATCATATGTTCAAATGGAACTTGATGTGTTTTCATAATCTTACTTAAGAATTCAACTTCCATTAATATAACTTGTAATGCTATTGAAGATACAATTGCTATAACAATTAACCAATTACTACATAATGATTTTTTAAATGTAGATTTCTTTTCACTACGACAATTTAATACATGAATATTTTGCATAAATACCATTAAAGCCATAATATAACCACGTGCATTTTCAACTGGCATATTAAAATGTTTTAATAATACAAACCAAGTAATAAATACCACAAAACCAATATATAAACCAGATATAGCTATTTCTTCTATTAATCTCTTATCAAATAATGATTCTTTTGGATCTCTTGGTTTTTCATCCATGATATCATCTTCTTCTCTTTCAAAAGAAAGAGCTAAATCTTGAAGACCATCTGTAACTAAATTTAACCATAATAATTGAACTGCTACTAATGGCATTGGTAATCCAGAAATAATTGAAAGTAGGAAGAATAATACTTCTGCTAATCCACAAGATATTAACATATATACTACTTTTCTTATATTAGCATATGCATTTCTACCTTCTTCAATACCTGCTACTATAGACATAAAATTATCATCAATAATAATCATATTACTTGTTTCTTTAGCAACATCAGAACCACTACCCATAGCAATACCAATATTTGCAGCTTTAATAGCTGGAGCATCATTTACTCCATCTCCTGTAACGGCAACAAATTCACCTTGTCTTTTATACGATTCTATTATTTCTAATTTTTGTATTGGTGTAACTCTTGTAAAAACAACTTTTGTTTTAATATATTCATCAAAAGATTCTTCACCTTTATTAAATTCTCTATCTATATCTTCTCCATTAGCAACTTCATCAAAACTATCAGTTAACTCTAAATCTTTTGCTATTGAGAAAGCAGTTAAAGGATGATCACCAGTAACCATAACTACTTTAATACCTGCTCTTTTACATTTTTGTATGGACTCTTTAGCTTCTTCTCTAATTGGATCTATAAAAGCAACAAGTCCTAAAAAGATTAGTTTAGGTACATCTTCTTTTTCATAAAATTCTTTTTCTTTAAAATTAGGACACTCATTAGCAGCTAATGCAATAACTCTATATCCATCTTTTGCCAATTGTTCATTTTGTTTTAATATTTTATCTTTATCTAATAACATAACTGTATCATCATAATACATGTGATCACAAAATTCAAATATAACTTCTAAAGAACCTTTAGCAGTACACATTACTTTTTTATCTTCTTTATAATATACAGCTGAATATTTATTTTCTGATTCATATGGAATAGAACCAACTTTTTCTATTTTATTAGTATCTATCTTTGTTTTTTTACCTAATACTAAGAAAGCAATATCTATACTATCTCCAAAAGTAGATGTAATGTTATCTTCTACTTCTATTCCTGCTTCATTATTTAGAACACCATTTTTAGCAATACGTTCTAAATAAGGCATTTTATCTTTATTACCATTTATTTTTCCGTTAAAGTTATATCCAGTACCTGTAATATTAAACTCTACACCATTTGGTAGTAATACTTTTTTAGCTGTTTGTTCATTAACTGTTAAAGTACCAGTTTTATCACTTGCTATAACAGTACAACTACCTAAACTTTCTACAGAATTTAATTTCTTAGTTATTACATTTTTCTTTCCCATTCTACTAGAACCTATAGTAAGTGCTAAAGTAAGAGAAAGAGGTAATCCCTCTGGCATAGCTGATACAGCTAGACCTATAACATTCATTAATATTTCTTCAGGTTTATATCCACCTTTTAATGTTAATAATATAACTAATAATATAGCAATAAATACAATTAACATACTTATTTGTTTTGTAAATTTACTCATTCTAATAGAAAGTGGAGATGGTGTATCTTCTGTTTCTATTACTTTAGAAGCAATTTTACCTATTTCTGTTTTATTACCAACAGCTGTTACAACAACTGTTCCTCTACCTGTTATTACACTAGTTCCAGCATATACCATGTTTTTTGAATCACTAATACGTGTTTTATTAGATGGTAAACTATTTTTAACACTTGCTACAGATTCTCCAGTTAATACTGCTTCATCTATTGTTAAATTACTACAACTAATTATTCTAGCATCCGCAGATATTTTTACACCTGACTCAAGTAAAACAATATCTCCTATAGTTAATTCTGAAGCATCAACCATAATTTCTTTTCCATTACGAATTACAGCTGCTTTTACTTTAATCATAGAAGCTAATGCATCTGCACTCTTATTAGCTTTCCATTCTTGAATTGTTCCCATAACAGCATCTATCATAATTATAAAAACAATAGCTAAAGCATCAACTACTTCATTAACATATAAAGATAGAATACAAGCTACTATCATAATAATAGTTATTGAATTACAAAATTGTGAAAAGAATATTTTAAATATGCTATCCTTTTTCTTTTTTGGTAATTCATTTAAACCAAATTTTTGTATTCTTTGTTTAACTTCCTTATCCTTTAAACCATTATGATTTGTATGTAATTTTTCAAATATTTCTTCTTCATTCATACTTTGTATATGCTTTTTCATCTATAATCACCTATCTTAAAATATTATACTATAGGATTAATTTTTTTACTATACAAAAAAAAGAAATTACGTAAAGTAATTTCTTAGAATGGCATTTTACCATTTTTAAATTGTTTCATCATTTTTTTCATTTCTTCAAATTGTTTTATTAATCTATTTATTTCTTCAACAGATCTAGCACAACCTTTTGAAATTCTTAATTTTCTAGAATTTTTAATACATTCTGGATGTCTTCTTTCATATGGTGTCATTGATAAAATAATTGCTTCTATATGTGCCATATCCTTAGGATCAACTTTTATATTTCTAGCTTCTTTTGGTATACCAGGTAACATCTTTAAAATATTTTCAAGAGGTCCTAATTTTTTAATTTGTTTCATAGCAGATAAGAAATCTTCTAAATCAAATTTTCCTTCTTGCATCTTTTTAGCAGTTTTAGCGGCTTCATCTTGGTCAATAACTTCTTCTGCTTTTTCAAGCATAGTCATTATATCTCCCATACCTAATATACGTGTAGCCATTCTATCAGGATAGAATTCATCTAATCCATCCATTTTTTCACTAACACCTATAAATTTAATAGGAACATTCGTTAAATGTCTAATTGATAAAGCAGCTCCACCTCTAGTATCACCATCTAACTTAGTTAAAACAGCTCCTGTAAGAGGTAATCTCTCATTAAATCCTTCAATAACGTTAATAGCATCTTGACCTGTCATACTATCTATTACTAATAATATTTCATTAGGATTTACTTCACTATTAATATTATTTAATTCATCCATTAATTGTTCATCAATATGTAAACGTCCTGCTGTATCTATTAATACATAATCAAAATGATTTTCTTTAGCATATTTAATAGCGTTTTTACTTATTTCTACAGGATCTCCCTTACCTTCAGAATAAACTTCAATATTTAATTCTTTACCTATAGTTTTTAATTGATCTATAGCAGCTGGTCTATATACATCACAAGCTACTAATAATGGATTTTTCTTTTCTTTCTTTCTTAATCTTAAAGCTAACTTACCAATAGTTGTAGTTTTACCACTACCTTGTAAACCAACTAACATTAAAATAGAAGGATGTCCACTAGTATATAATGGAGCTTGTTCCCCACCTAATAATTCTACTAATTCATCTTTTAATATTTTTACAAACATTTCACCAGGTTTTAAACTTTTAGTTACTTCCTCACCTAATGCTTTTTCTTTAACACTTGCTACAAATTCTTTAACTACTTTATAGTTAACATCAGCTTCAAGTAAAGCTAATCTAATTTCTCTTGTTACATCACTAATATTCTCTTCAGTTATTTTTCCATAACCTCTAATTTTATTAACTGCGTTTTGTAGTCTATCTCCTAAACTTTCAAACATAATATCACCTATTAACCATTATAACATTATTAATTATTAAAAATCTATAATTTAGTATTATTTTTAAAATATAACTAATACTAATATTGGTGATTAAATGATATATATATTAATCTTTTTAGCTAAATGTATAGAAAATATTCTTAGTACAATTAGAATAATAGAATTATCAAAAAATAAGATATTAAGGAGCGCCATTTTAAATGCTTTAATAGCGTTAACTTGGATATATTCAACAGTAAATATAGTTATTGATATTGGTAATAATGTATTAAAAATAGTAGTCTTTGTATTAGGATGTTTCATTGGATCAATAATTGGTTCTATAATTGATAATAAGATAAATAAAAAAACTTCATAATGAAGTTTTTTTTAACTAGTCCATCTACCAACGATATCAGCATTAGTTGAATATGGTTCTGGATTTGGTAATGGCATTTTAACAATCATAGGTATACTAAATGCTCTACCAAACGCAACACATGTACCTGGTTGTAAACTCTTTTGTTTTTCCATAATTTCAGCACTCATATTTGGTAACATCTTTTCCATATATTCAAGATCTCTAGGATGAGTCATCTTAAATATTAAGAAGTTACTACATTGTGAAATAACTGTTTCAGATAATTCAACCGGTCTTTGTGAAATTAAGAATAATAACATACCAAATTTACGACCTTCTTTTGCTATTCTCTCAAATATATTATATCCAAGTAAGAAATTATCGTTATCATTTTGAACATATCTATGTGATTCTTCTAATACTAAATGGAATGGTATAGAAGCTCTCTCATTTAATCGTTTTGTAAAATCAAAGAATAATTTTGAGAAAATCTTAACAATAGTTTTAGATAATCTATCATCTGCATCTTCTAAGTTAAAGTTAACTATTTGTGCTTTTTGATTATTAATAGTAACTAAAGATGCAATAAAGTTTTCCATTGTAATATATTGTGGATAATTAAAGAATTCTTTAGATTCTCCAACAACTAATGAATGTAATCTAACTTTTAATGTAATTGCTTCATCATATAATTTTTCATTTCTAAGTAATCCTTCAGAAATTAATGTAAATTGTAAAGCTTTTTCTACATCTTCTAAGTTGAAATAATTATTTGCTGTTGGTTCATATTTTTCTAATTCTTCATCAATAAATGAAGTAATATATTGAGTAATTAATATACTTTCAGTAAATTGACCTTGATTATCTATTAAGAAACATTCTCTAAATTTACGAACATATCCAATACCTTGTACTGGTGCTTCTAAGTTAAATTGAGTTGTTGAACAACTAGCTAAGATTGAGAAAATATCATTTCTCTTAGAAGCAGATGTTTGATTAGTATACATTATATCCATAATAGCCTTTGCTATTAAGTGATTTTTGTAACGTGTAGAAATATCTCCTTCTGTAGCAAATACTCTAACTAATTTAATCATACGTTCAATAATTGGTAATTGTGAATGTTTTTCAGCATTTAATAAAAGTGCAAAATCATCTAATGATAATAACCAAAGTGGAATTCTAAGTAATTCTCCACCCTCTTTTATTTGTGCTTTATTAGTTGTATAAAATTTAAAATTATAACTTGGATTAATTTGGTTTAATTTTTTAAACGCATTATGATATTCACCATAAGCATCGAATATCATGAAATTAGATTTAACAGGAACAAAGTTTGGACTATAAAATAAACTTTGAATAAATCTAGCAACTCCATAAGATTTACCAGAACCTGTATTACCAAATATAGCCATATGATTACTACATACTTCATTAATATCTATATTAATAGGCATTTCATCATATAAAGGACTCACTCCTAATGTAAATGACGCATTAGATGGAGTTCCCATAATTAGTTTTAATTCTTCTGCATTAATTAATCTAGTAGAAGCAGTTAGATTTGGTTTACGAAGAACACCACCAATAAAACGATCTGTTCCTAATTCTCCTAAGAATCTAATCTTCATTATTTCTGCAGAAACATCTTCTACTTCACCTAATATTCTTTTATTTTCATCTTCAAATACAACATGTCGGTTCATTAAGTTAACTACAACTTCATTAGTTTTTGGAACTTCAACATGAGCAACGTTATCACTAATATATACTATTCTACCAAACATAATCTCATCTCCTTTTTATTCTTATATTAAATCTATAATACTATTTTTAGTATCATCATCTAAATCTTTTATTATCTCTTTTATTTTATCAGCTTTTTCATATAATTTTAAAACTGACTCATAATATTCTAATTTTTCATTAATAACATTTAAAGTTTTATGAACAGCATTTCTACTAATATCATTATTATCTGCAATTTCTTGTAAAGTTAAATTTGAAAAATAATAATCTTCAAAAAATTCTTGTTGTTTATCAGTTAATAAATCTCCATAATAATCAAATAATATACTTAATCTTACATTCATACTAAATTAGATATTAATGATATAGTTAATACAATACTTATAATAATATAAACTATAGTCATTCTCTTTCTTTTAAAAAATAATTTATTATTATATGCCATTACTAACATTGTTACTGCAAGTAAACCATATAAAATATTAACTAACAAATCTGTATTTTCAACAAATATAAATGCTATTCCACATCCTAATATACAAAATACTAGAAGTAATTGAATATATAAACTAATATTTTTAAATGAAAATGTTTTAATATCTACAAATTCTACATTATGCATATACTACCTCACATATCCTTAAATAAACCATATATATATTTTTCAATATCAAATGTTTGAAGATCTTTAGCACCTTCACCCATTCCAACATATTTAACAGGAATACCAACTTCTTCTTTTATCGCTAAAACTATACCACCTTTAGCAGTTCCATCAAGTTTAGTTAAAACTATACCTGTTATATCTGTAATCTTCTTAAATTCTTTAGCTTGACTAATACCATTTTGCCCTGTAGTAGCATCTATTACAAGTAAAGTTTCATGTGGTGCATTAGGAATAATCTTTCCAATAACTTTATTCATTTTTTCTAATTCTTTCATTAAATTATCTTTATTTTGTAAACGTCCTGCTGTATCAATTAATACAACATCATAATTTTCGTTATATGCTTTGCTAACACCATCAAATATTACACTAGATGGATCTGCATCTTCTTTATATATGACAGGACAATTAGTTCTATTACCCCATTCTATAATTTGTTCAACAGCACCTGCTCTAAAAGTATCCCCTGCCACTAATAAAACTTTTTTACCTTCATTAGTTAACTTGTCTGCTATTTTACCAATAGTAGTAGTTTTACCAACTCCATTTACACCAACAAATAATATAACTGTTGGTCCTTCACTTTGAAAATTAATCTTATTAACCATAATTGAATTATTAACATAAATAATAAACATTTCATCAACTATAATTTCTCTTAAATCTTCACTATTTTCAATATTTTCATGTTTAACACGTTTTTTTAATCTATCAACAAAACTCATAACAGTATTAACACCAATATCTGCCATGATTAATATTTCTTCTAATTCTTCAAAATACTCAGGACTAACTTTTTTATATTTTGAATTTAATAAAGATATTTTATTAACAAATTCTTTTCTAGTTTTCTCTAATCCTTTGTCATAAACCTCTATCTCTTTTTGTTCTTCTTTATTATTAGAACTAAATATTTTTTTAAACTTATCAAATAGTCCCATCTTCAAAACCTCCTATTTTTAAATACATATATATTTTACTATAATATCAATTAAAATAAAAGTATTTTATCGAAAAAAGAGGCTTTAATTCCTCTTATTTTTATTCATATATAGTAGTTATACTTCCACTATTTAAATTATAATTAAAAGATAATGTATTTACTTCTTTAGTATTATCATAAAACTTGTTATATTCTTTTATATAGCATCTTAAATTATTAATATCATCATATTCATAAAATAAACTATATAGTTTTTTATTATACTCAAAATCATAGTCACTAACATTTTTATATCTACTTGAAATAACATTATCAATATTATTTGTCCAATTAATATTTTTTCTAATAAAATTATAGAATGCTAATGATATTCTTAAATATTTATCATTATTTATATATTTATTAATCATTAAATCCCTCTATTCTATTTTTAATTTTAACATTATTAGATTATCTAGTCAATTAATTTTTAAGTTTACAAACTACCAAAAAAAAGGTATAATTAGTTAGTTGAATTTGAAACTTATAAAAAGAAAGGAGAAATTAGATTGAAATTTTTTGACAGTGGCGATACTAAAGTATTTGCCCTTGGTGGTTTAGGCGAAGTTGGAAAAAATATGTATTGTGTAATGACTGACAATGAAATTATTATTACGGATGTTGGTATTACTTTTCCATCTAATGAACTACCAGGAATAGATTATATAATTCCTGATTTTACTTTTCTAAAGAAAAATGAAAATAAAATCAAAGCACTTTTTATTACACACGGACATGAAGATCATATCGGAGGTATTCCTTACCTATTACAAACTATAAATATTCCTGCAATATATGCTCCAAATCAAGCAGTAGGATTAATTAGAAGAAAATTAGAAGATCGTGATATTCATTATAAAAATTTATTTGTATATACAGAAAAATCTAAAATTAAATTTAAAAGTATGAGTGTTGAATTCTTCCAAACAACACACTCAATTCCTGATTCACATGGTATAGTTATTAATACACCAAACGGTACTATTGTCACAACAGGTGACTTTAAATTCGACTTAACACCAATTGGTCCTATGGCTAACATTCAAAAAATGGCTGCTATTGGAGCTAAAGGTGTAACATTATTACTAAGTGATAGTACTAATGCATTAAACAGTGGGTTTAGTGCAAGTGAATCAATCGTTGATGATGCTTTATCAGAAATATTTTTAGAGCATCATGGAAGAATCATAATCGCAACATTCGCTTCTAATATATATAGATTAAAACATATTGTTGATACATGTAAGAGAAATGGTAGAAAAATTGCTATATTTGGAAGAAGCATGGAAAATAATATTGAAATATCATTAAATGAAGGTTATATAAAACATAAAGAAATTTTTATAACACCAGAAGAAGCTAACAACTTACCACCACATAAGGTATGTTTATTATGTACAGGTTCTCAAGGTGAACCATTAGCTGCACTATCTAGAATTGCTAATGGAAATCATAGACAAATAAAAATACAACCAGATGATTTAGTTATTTTCTCAAGTAGTGCTATTCCAGGAAATGCATTAAGTATTTCTAAAACAATTAATCAATTATATTTAAAAGGTGTAAAAGTATGTACAAATACTTCACTTACTGATTTACATACATCAGGACATGGTTATAAAGAAGAATTAAAATTAATGTTAAGATTATTTAATCCAAAATATTTTATGCCATTCCATGGTGAATATAGAATGTTAAGTGAACATGCTAAATTAGCTGAAGTATGTGGTATACCAAAAGAAAATACATTCGTATTAAATAATGGTGATGTATTAAGTATATATAAAGGAAAAATTAAAAAAGATGGAACTGTTCCATCTGGAGATGTATATATAGACGGAAATCGTATTGGTGAAATTGGTAGTGCTGTTATGAAAGATAGAAAACTAATGTCTAGTGATGGAATAGTTGTTGTAATAGCAAACATTGATACAAAAAATAACAAATTACTAGGAAGTTCTAATATAACATCTAGAGGATTCGTACTTATTCAAGAAAATATTGAATTCTTAAAAGAATTAGAAGAAATTAGTAATAAAGCTATTAATAGTAAAATTGATAAACATGTTAACTACAATGAAATAAAAAGTGAAATAGTTAGTCAATTAACTAACTATATATATGAAAAAACAGGTCGTAATCCAATTATATTACCTGTAATTATGGATATAAAAAGAGAATCTAATT
>DIMA01000002.1:0-31418 GCA_002425325.1 Caryophanales bacterium UBA5578
AATTTTATTTCTCTTTTTCTTTTTCTTCTTCTTTAGCTTGTTCAGCTAATTGTTTTTTATAATCTTCAACATCTTTCATATAAGCATCATAAGCTTCTTTTAAATCTTTATCTTTAAATGATAATTTATATTTATTTCTTAACTCATTTAATGCATCATATTGTAATGTTTGATCTTCACTTAATTTTTCTTGTGCTATTAAAGATTTAATATCTTCTTTAACATCTTTATATTCAGGAGTTTTACCTTTACCTTGACGATAAATAATATAAACACCATTGTCTGTTGTAATAGCAGATTTAGAATATTTCTTATCACTTAATTTAGATAAGTTATTCCATACTTTTTCTTCAACCATTACTTTAGTAGCGTTTTCATATAATCCACCATCTTGAGCACTACTATCTTCTGAATATTCTCTTGCTAATTCAGCAAACTTACTATCTAATTTATCACTCTTAGTATTTTTTAATTCTTTTAAAATTGTATCAACTGTTTTTTCAGTATCATCATTTTCTTTCATAAATATAACTCTATAATTATAAGTTGTTTTGTAATTATCATCATAGAATTTTTTAATTTCTTTTTCAGGTAATTTTGCAGCTACATGATTTTGAACTGCTAAAGTTAATTTTCTATCTTTCTTAATGAATTCTTTTAAATCTTCTTCACTAGTAATTCCACTTATTCCTAAAGTATTAGCTGCAAATTGTGGTAAAGTCATTCCATATGCATCTGCATATTGTTTATAGAATGAAATTGCTTCATTAACATATGAATCTATTTCTTTACTATCTTTTACTTCGTTATTAGCAATACTTTCATCAACCCATCCAATAATAGTTTCATAACCATATTGATTCTTTAATTCTTTATATAATTCGTCTGCAGTATATTTTTTACCATTAATTTCTGCTACAACTTCTTCTCCATTTTTTAATTTTGGATTACCACAAGCAGTAGTAGTAATAACAACTAATAAACATCCTGCTAAATATAATGTTTTTTTCATTATATCAATCCTTTCCAATTCATACTATAACAAATTTGAAAACAAAATTCAATGATTTAATCACATATTCACTAAAACTTCATAAAATATTTTGAAAAGATAAAAAAGGAGGGAAGATCTTATGAATTGTAATTCAGGTGTATCTTCAGCTGCAATTGTATTAGTTTTATTCATTCTTTTAATAATAATTCTTGGGGCATGGATTTAAGGAGGTAAATATGTCTTGTTCAAATGATTCTGTTAGTACGAACACAAAATCTAGAGGTACTGGAAGCTTTGTAATTGTAGTTGTATTATATATATTATTAGCAATCATAATTGGTTCGTATGTATACTAAGAGGTAATACCTCTTTTTTGTTTACACTTTATGTAAAAAAGTTTAATAAATTTTTTCAAATATATAGACAAAAATCATAATATGGGGTAAAATTAGGGTACAAAGTGGAATAAAGTGGAACAAAGTGGGTGATTAATATGTTTATAGGAGAATATCATCATTCATTAGATAACAAAGGTAGAATTATAATTCCTTCAAAATTAAGAGAAGATTTAGGTAATAACTTTATTACTACAAGAGGTCTTGAAGGATGCTTATATATCTATCCAGAAACTAATTGGAATTTGATTATTAGTAAATATAAAGAATTACCTGATACAAAAGATAAAAGATACTTTATGCGTATATTTTTATCAGGAGCTAGTGCTAGTGAACTAGATCAACAAGGAAGAGTTAATATTCCATCACCACTTATTGATTATGCTAAATTAGAAAAAGATTGTTTGATTATAGGTGTAGATGATCACTTAGAAATTTGGAGTCAAACAGAATGGGAAAACTTTATTTCAAATAATGAAGAGAAATTTTCAGATTTAGCCGATACATTATTTACAATTAATTAGGGGGAATATTAATGCATAAGAGTGTATTGTTAGAAGAGTGTATAAACTATTTAAATATTAAAGATGATTCTATTATGGTTGATTGTACATTAGGATATGGTGGACATAGTAGTGAAATATTAAAAAGAGTACCTAATGGGCATTTATATTCATTTGATCAAGATGATGAAGCAATCAAAAGTAGTAGAGATAGATTAAATAGTATTAGAGACAATTACACAATTATACGTAGTAATTTTGTAAATATAAAAGAAGAATTAAATAAATTAAATATAAATCATGTAGATGGTATTTTATATGATTTAGGTGTATCTAGTCCTCAATTAGATGAAGGTGATAGAGGATTTAGTTTTCATCAAGATGCTAAATTAGATATGAGAATGGATACGAAAGCTAAGTTAAGTGCTTATGAAGTAGTTAATGAATATTCATATGATAAATTAGTAGATATCTTATTTAAATATGGAGATGAAAAATACGCTAAAGGAATTGCTAAAAGTATTATTGATAATAGACCTATTAATACTACATTAGAATTAGTAGAAGTAATTAAATTAGGAGTTCCAGAAAAATATAAAAGAGATAAACATCCAGCTAGAAAAACATTTCAAGCTATAAGAATAGAAGTAAATGATGAATTAAATGTATTTGAAAAAAGTATTAAGGATGCATTAGATTTAATAAATGTAGGTGGAAGAATATGTGTAATAACATTTCATTCACTAGAAGATAGAATATGTAAAAATATATTTAAAGAAGTTACTAAGATTGATAGTAGTTTAAATAATTTACCAGTTATTCCAGATGAATATTTACCAAACTTTAAATTAATTAAAACTATCGAACCTAGTGATGAAGAATTAGATGAGAATAATAGGGCACGTAGTGCTAAATTAAGAGTAATTGAAAGGGTAAAATAATATGAAAAAAGCTAGAATCTTAAAATTAACAAAGAAAGAATATTTTATTTATATGATAGGTGTATTAGCACTTGTTGCTACATATGCAAGTAGTATCTTTTTAAATTCACATATTAGTAATACAAAAATTAATATTGAAAAAATAGATGCTAAAATTGAAGCACAAAATAAAAAGAATGAATCTTTAACTATGCAAGTTAATGAATTAACTTCTTACGACAATGTTAGTTTTGCTATAAAAGATATGGGTCTAGCTTATAATAATGAAAATATTGTTGTAATTACAAAATAATGTTATAATTATAATGGTGATAATATGAGACAGGTAGAAAATATCAATAAAAATGTATCTAGAAACTGGGCTTTCCCTAAATACATACTGATAATCTACTTGTTTTTTTTGACTGTGATTTTAGTAATGTATTTCTATGTTTCAACTTCACCAAAAGTATTAGGAGATGATTTAAAAAAATTAGCATCTTCTCGTACGACTGTAACAAAAGAATTAATAGCTAATAGAGGCAATATATACGATAGTAGTGGTAATACACTTGCTACAAGTGTTACTTCTTATAAATTAATAGCTGTATTAAAAGTAAAAGATCCTGAAGATAAAAATTATGTAGTAGATAAAGAATTAACTGCTAAAAAATTATCTGAAGTATTAGATGCTCCATATGAATATATATTATCTAGATTAAATAAGAATAATAACCAAGTAGAATTTGGTTCATATGGATCTAAATTAACTGAATTAGATAAGATAGCTATAGAAGAATTAGATTTACCTGGTATTGGGTTTATTGAATCTACTAAACGTTTTTATCCTAATGGACAATTTGCTTCATATATAATTGGATATGCTAAAGAATATGAACAAATAAATTTAAAATTAAAAGAAGATTTAGTATTAAAAGATTACTTTAAAATATATTATGATAAATATCCTGATGCTACTTTATTTATATATGATGAAGATATAGTAGCAAATAATGGTGATAGTGTTAAAGCTATAAAAGTAGGTAATACTTTATATTCTTTATTAACTAAAGATAAAAAAATAATAGTTAATGGTGTAATGAATGTAATTAAAAATGATATATCATCTAGAACAGACACTATTATTAAAGGTGAATTAGGAATAGAAAGTAATTTTAATGATATGTTAAAGGGTACTAATGGTAAAATTACATATCAAAGAAATCCTGATGGATTTAAGATACCAGATACACCTGAAACAAAAGTAGAAGCAATAAATGGACATAATATATATTTAACTATTGATTCAAATATTCAAAGATTTTTAGAGAGTGCTGTTAAAGAACAAGTTAGTAAATGGAAATCTGAATGGATGGTTATGGTAGTAATGGATGCTAAATCTGGTGAAATATTAGGAAGTGCTACTAGTCCTAGTTTTAATCCTAATAGTTTAACTAGTAATATGAGATATGAAAATCCATTAGTTTCATATACATATGAACCAGGTAGTGTTATGAAGATATATTCATATTTATGCGCTAATGAAACTGGTAAATATGATGGAAGTAAAAAATATAAATCAGGTTCTATTAAAATAGGAGATTATAAAGTTAAAGATTGGAATGGATATGGATGGGGTAAAATATCTTATGATTTAGGATTTACATATTCATCAAATGTAGGTGCTATTAATTTAGCAAAAGATTATTTAACTCCAAAAGAATTAAAATCTTGTTTATCTAGATATGGCTTTGGTGCTAAAACAGGAATTGAATTAAGTGGAGAAAATAAAGGATTTATTAATTATAATGAAAAATTAGAAACAGAATGGTTATCAGTTAGTTTTGGACAAGGTTTAACAACAACACCAATACAACAAATACAAGCATTATCAATCATAGCAAATGAAGGATATATGGTTAAACCACATATTATAAAGAAAACTGTTAATCCAGTAACAAAGGAAGAAATAGAATATAAAACAGTTACTAGTGAAAGAATAACTAGTAAAGAATCAGCTAATTATGTTAAAAAATTAATGTATGATAATGTTAATTTAAAGAGTGCTACAGGACATTGGTACTATATTAAAGGATTTGATGTAATAGGAAAAACTGGAACTGCTCAAATAGCGCAAAATGGTAAATACTTAACAGGTAATGGAAATTATATAATATCATTTGCTGGTATGTTCCCATATGAAGATCCACAATATATTATTTATACAGCAATTAGTAAACCTAAAAATTATTTAAGTCCAGCTATTGCGCCTTATGTAGTTAAAGTAATTAAAAATATTGCTAAATATAAAAATATGTATTCTAAAATAGAAGATAGTAAAACAACTATAGCTGAATATAAAATGGAAAATTATGTAAGTCAAAATACTAATACAGTTAAGAATAAATTATCTACTATGAAGATAAATACAATTGTAATAGGTAATGGAGATAAAGTAATTAATCAATATCCTAATGTAGGATCTAAGTTATTAAGTAAAGATAAAGTATTCTTAGTAACTAATGATGCTAATGTAGAAATGCCTAATATGAAAGGTTGGAGTAGAAGTGATGTTGTATTATTTGCATCATTAGCAAACTTAGATTATGAAATATCAGGTAATGGATATGTTAAAGCACAAAATATTAAAGCAAAAGAAATAATAGGAGATAGAAAAATATCAATTATATTAGAAAATAAGGAAGTAAAGAAGGATGAGTCAAAAGAAGAAAAGAAAAATCAAGCATAATATAAAATTAGATATTGCCTTTCTAATTATTATAATTGCTTGTATAGGATTAATAATATCTGGTTATCAAATATTTAATTGGTATCAAGATAATAATAAAGTAAATAAACAAGTTCAGTTATTAGAAGATAAAGCTGAAGTAAAAGAAGTAAGTGATACTGAAAAAACTGAACTTGTTAATCCAGTTTTTAGTAAAAAAGATCCATATTGGGATTATATTAAAACTAAATTTATTGATGTAGATTTAAATGATTTAAGAGGTATTAATCCTGATGTTGTAGGATGGTTACAAGTATATGGAACTAATATTAATTATCCAGTAGTACAAACTACAAATAATAGTTATTATTTAACACATCAATTAGATAAGAAAAAGAATAGCGCTGGATGGGTATTTATGGATTATAGAAACCATGTGGAAGAGTTTGATAAAAATACAATTATTTATGCTCATGGTAGAGTTAATAATACGATGTTTGGATCACTTAGAAAAGTTATTACAGATTCATGGTATAGTAATCCTAAAAATTATATCGTTAGAATGAGTACTAATTATGAAAATACTGTATGGCAAGTATTTAGTACATATAAAATTAAAACTACTTCAGATTATACAGATGTAATGTTTAATGATGATAGAGAGTATACTGACTTTTTAAATATGTTAAAAAGAAGAAGTGTACATAATTATAATGTAGATTTAACACCAAGTGATAAGATAATTACCTTATCTACTTGTTATGATAATAAGTATAAAGTAGTTTTACATGCTAAACTTATTAAAAGAGAAGTAATAGAATAGGGTGTAGAAGTGAAGAAAAAGTATAAAATTATTATTAGTTGGTTATTAGTAATTATATGGATGTTTGTTATATATTACTTTTCTAATATGAATGGTGATGTATCATCTAATGCTAGTAATGGAACAACACATTTTATAATTAGTTTTATAGATGATTTATTTAATTTAAATATAGATGTAGATAAGACAACAGAATTGTTAAATGGACCTATTAGAAAAATAGCTCATTTTACTGTTTATTTCATATTATCAATATTTATATTAATAGCGTTATCAAATTATAATTTAAAAGTTAATAAGAAGATTATAATAACTACATTAATATGTTTTATATATGCTTGTACTGATGAAATACATCAATTAATGGTTGCTGATAGAAGTGGTAAATTTCTAGATGTTTTAATAGATACTAGTGGGTGTTTATTAAATATGATTATTTATTATTTTAGAAAAAAGAAGATATCTTAGATATCTTTTTTTATTTATTACAAATAATATTTTAATTATTACATATATTAATAGTAATAACTTAAAAATTACAAATTAATATTATTTAAAATATATGTTAATATCATACTTGCATTTGGCAAATAAAATGTATTATAATGAAGATAATAATAGGGAGGTTATATATGGGAGCACTTATCTTTTTTTCAATGACAATTATACTATTAATATTAATAACATTTATTTATTGTGCTTTAAGACTATCAGCTAGGGCTGATAATGAAATATTGAAATAATTCTTATGAATTATTTTTTTAATATACTTGAAAAGTATTAAAAAAAAGATTATAATGTATATATAGTAGGATAGGAGATATGTATATATGAGTAAAACTAGTATGCAAAATTTTGTTATTGCTGTTGTTGCT
The DNA here is from genome assembly GCA_002425325.1 of Caryophanales bacterium UBA5578. Lineage (GTDB taxonomy): Bacteria > Bacillota_I > Bacilli_A > RF39 > UBA660 > UBA5578. The sequence continues at coordinate 7,239 of DIMA01000002.1, forward strand.
GTTGTTGCAGTAATTATATCTTCACAAAGATTTTCAACAGTATCAAATTTATTATCTTTTAATGAGAAGAAAGAAAATGAAGTAGAAAGTACATTTGATTTAAAATTAGCTAATTTAAGTAATGCTAATATTGTAGGAGATGCAAGAGTTACTTTAGAACCAACTTTTACACCTTCATATTTAGGTGATTTTGAAATGACTGTTAAGAAACCAGGTGATGGTATTTCTTATACATTTGATATAGAAAATACTGGTACTGAAGATGCTAAAATTAGTAGTGTTAATATAACTAATCCAGTTTGTACTAGTACAGTATCTAATCCAAATGCTGAAAGTTACGTTTGTGATAATATTATATATACATTAACATATACAGGAACTGATGATGAAGTTAAAGTAGGAGATAAGATTGATTCTAATGAAATAGTAAGTTTAACTTTAGATGTTAGTTACAATGGTGCTGCATGGTATACACCTGTTGTACCAATGATTATTTCTGGTATAAATACAGATATATCATTTGAATAATTAAAGGATATTAATATCCTTTTTTTTATGTTATAATTATATAGAATAGGAGAGGTAGTTATGCAATGTAACAAGTGTGGTACATTTAATGATCCAAATAATAAATTTTGTTTAAGTTGTGGTAACCAATTATATCAATATAATAACTATACTTATAACAATAATTTTAATGGTAATTACAATAATAATTACAACTATAATAATTATAATAATCAAATGTATAATATACCTAAAAAGAATAGTAATATAGGATTTTATATAACTATTTGTTCAATATTAATTTGTACATTAACAGTTATTATAATGATGGTTGCTTCTAATAATAATAGTACAGTATTTATATCTCATGATAATAATGAAATTACTAATGGTACTAGTAGTAATGGTGGTAGTACTTATAATACTCCATCTACAACTAGTATTCAGCCAGAAAGAACATATGATATGGATATAAATGATGTTAGTAGTGCTAAAAATAAAATTAGAGAAGATTCTACTAATCAAAGAAGTAAATGTAATAAAAAAGTAGTAGAAATAGAAGATAGAATATTAAAGAACTATAATATTAGTGGTGTTAATTTTTGTGAATTAAATTATGATTTAGCATTAGAAATAGAGGGTGTTATTAAATATATATATAATAATTATCCTAATGCTAGAGGATATTTAACTAATATAAGTGTTAAGAATGGTTCTATTAATGATTCTTATATAGCTTATTTTAGACCAGTATTTTATTTTACTAATCCAGTTAATGGTAATGTAATAGTAAATAAAACTACTATTATGTTAAATACTACATATTTCTTTAATGTTAGTTATTTTGAACGTGCTATGAATAATGCAGTTAATACTAAGCATTTTCCTAAAAATGCTACTACATATTCATCAGTAGCACATGAATATGGTCATTATTTATCATTTGTTTCAATGATGAAGACATATAATGTAGATTCTATATTATTAATAAGTGATGATAATTATTCAGATGTATATAAATTAATGACTTCTTTCTCTAAAGGAGATTATAGTAAAGACTTAATTATGGAAGCTTATAATAATTATAAGAGTAAAACAAATACTACTATGGGGTTTGATGAGTTTAGAGGAAGTATATCAGGTTATGCAGTTGCTAAAGATGATAATGGTAACTATATATATGATGAAACAATAGCAGAAGCTTTCCATGATTGTTATTTAAATGGAAATAATGCAGCACCTGCTAGTATAGAAATAGTAAAAGTATTAGGAAGTAGGTTAAATTAATGAAGAAGGTTATATTTTTAATTAGTTTAACTCTATTTGGAACTGTAAGTGTATTAGCACTTAAGTCTAATTTTAATATTAATACAAATAAATTATTTGATAATAATAGAACAAGTGAGTTAACTAATAATTTTAGTTATAAAATAGATTATAGTAATAAAAAAGATGATAATAAAAAGTTAGAAGATATGTCCTTAAAGATTACTTATTTATTATTAGGTGATGGAGATATATCTGATGAAAGTCCTACTAGTTATCTTGAAAGAAAAAAGGAATATATGAGTTATATGTATAATCCTAAATTAGAGAAACTAGAAAATGGAGAATTAGATACAAATAGTACGAAATATAAAGACTCAGTTGTAGCGGGTATTAATGTACCTGGTATGTTCTCATTAATGAATGAATATAATGTTAGATATTCTACAGTTGGTAATGTTAGTGTTACATCTGCTGATAATAAATATATAAGTAGAGTAGTAATAGAAAATGTTACTATGGATATGACAGATGAAACTAATCCTCGTAAATATAAACAAGTGACTACTAATTTAATTATGTATTATATATTTATGGAAGATAATAAAGAATATAAATTATATTATTCTTTTGGTGAAACTGAAGATGAATTAGCTGACTATTTAAAACAAAGTAGAGATAATGAAAATAAAGGTATTAATAAAATTAATGTTATTAATAGTAGTTTAAATAGTTTATATGATTTTAGTAAATTAAATAAATTAACTAAGAATAATTTAAATTATATATATAATAGAAATATTAATAATATATTATTATTAAATACATTTAAGGGTAATTCAATAGTTGGTAGTGCTAGTGGATTTATGTTAAATGAATATGTAGGTGTTACTACATGGACTTATATTAAAGATAGTTTAACTAAAGGAGAATTAATTACTGTAAATAATTATAAAGGACAAGCTTATAAATTAGATGGTATTATTACTATTAATGAAGATGCAGATATAGCACTTATTAAAGTATCTGGATATAAAGGTAATGGTGTTACATTAGGTAATACTAATATGGATAAAGAAGATCCAGTAATAGTACTTGGCACTAAATCAGGAATGGGTGTATCTACTTCTACAGGTATTATTATTAATAATAGTAGTAATATACAAAGTTTAATTCCAATTACTTATAGTGATCAAGGATCACCACTTATTAATAGTAAGGGAGAAGTAATAGGTATTAATACAAGTAAGAGTATTAATTCTAGTGTTAGTTATGCTAATAAAATAGATAGTTTAGTAAAAGCTAAAAAAGAATTAAATAAAGATACTAAGTATACTACATTTAATAAATTAAAAGAAAACTATTATTATAATCATAATAATGATGAAGTAATTAAAAATACTTTAAGTAAAAAAGAATGGAATAAATATAAAAATATTGGTTCATTAGATCAAGTTATATTTTTACCATTAGTTAAAGCTAGTAAAAAAGGTAAAGTATTAAGTTTAAGATATAGAAATGATATTCCTAATTTAATATCTAATGAGTCTTTAATTAATACTTATGTAAATAAATTAAAACAAGATGGATTCAAGTTAACTTTAGATAATTCTAATAAAAAAATATTAAATAGAGTATTTGATGAGATAGTTATTAGAAGTGAATTTAACTATATTATTATAGTAATGGTGATAGAATGAGAACGAAGAATATTAAATATAGAAGAATAGGTAGACTAATTGGAATATTATTAGTAGTTATTCTATTTCCAATAATTTTAAATAATAATAAAAGTATTAGAGTAAAAAAGTTTTCTTGTAAAGCATATAGTTTTAAATATGATACTAGCTGGTCAATAAAAGATAATGATAATAGTAAGGTGGTATTAAAACATAAGAATGGTTTAATTACTATCCAAATAAAAGAATTAGAAGATAATATTAAATATCAAAGTATAGATAGTATTAAAGAAGATTTAATAGCTAATATACAAAATCAAAATAAAGATTATAAATTATTAGCACAAGAAAGTTCTACAATTAATAAAGTTAATGCTTATAAATTATTATTTGAAAAAGATAATAATCAAGTATTAGTTATATTTATGAAACAACAAAATAGTATTATTCTTTATACTTATGAAGCTAATAGTGATTATTTTGATATCTTATTAGATAGTGCTTTAAATATTATTTATAATTTTAGATTAAATATAGATGTAGAATATAATACTAAATTAGAAAGTATTAATATTACTGGAAATAATTATTCTGGTAAAGATAAGATAGATAAAACTAATAAATATATTATTTATAATAATAATTATGCTGTAACATATAGTATTCCAATGGAATATAAGATGACTAATTATTATTCTACTAAAGGTATATATAAATATAATGGTAGATATATTTATACTAATATATATAACTCTAATATATATGAATTAATAACTAATGATTTTAGTGGTATAGATGCTAAAGTTAAGAGTTTAAAGAAAACATATAAAGATGTTAAATATACTGTAGATAGAGGAGAAGAAGATGATAGTTATATATATCAAATAACTTATACATATGGTAATAAGAAGTATGAAGATATATATATGTATTATACTTTAGATAATAGTCATACATTTACAGTTGATATTAAATCTACTGATAGTGAAGTATCTAAAGAATTTATTGATAGTATTAAATTAATTAAAAAGGAAAAATATTCAAAAAATATTACTTTAGATAAAGAAGGTAATTATTATGTTAATGAATTAAAACAAAAAGTAGAGTTTACTACTACTGATAATGAATATTATTATGTTAAATTATTTACTCCTATTAATTATACTGAATTAGATAAAACTAATAATATGTATGCTAGTAGATATTTTGGATATGGATATAATGAAAAGACTGATAAATATAGTTTAAACTATAATTTTGAAATAACTAATTTATGTCCTAAGACAGTAGATGAAGTTAAGAAATATTATTCATATGCTAATGTAAGTATTAAATCAGATGGTATTAAAAAATATAATAATAATTCTTACTATAAATATAATATAAAGAATGGTAATACTTATATTAATGTATTAGTTAGACCATTAAATAAAGATTATAAATGTATTAAGTTAACATTTGAAAATAATGGTAACTATGTAAGTGATAATGTTATTAATGCATTGTCTAAATATGAATATAAAGTAGAGAAAGAAGGATAAAAATGAATTGTACAAATTGTGGGGCACCTATGCAACAAGGATCAGGGTTTTGTAATAATTGTGGAGCACCAGCTGCTCAACCAATGCAACAAGTAAATAATCAACCAGTTATGCAACAACAACCATCATCAAATAAAAGTAATATATTATTAGTAATAATGATAATAATTATCGCAGCACTTTTAATATTACTTGTATATTTAACTGTTGGAGTAGATAAGAAAAATAACTCAAGTAATGAACCAACTACTGAAGAAAGTAAGCCAACTGAAGTAGCTGTTAATACAACTACATTAAGTTTAGGAAATTATTCTTTTAAAGTTCCAACTGAATATGTATATAAATATGTAAGTAATAGATTACAAATAAGTGATAATAAAACTTGGGTAGGTAGTATTCAAATAATAAATGGAAACTATAATACAATTAAAATACAAAAAAGTTTAATTAAAAATAATTTCCAAAGAGCAGGTTATGCATCTAATGAACCACAAATTAAAACTATAAATGGCGTAGAGTGGATAGTAGTAGAAATTAATGTAAATGGTAAAATACATGTAGTAGGATATACTAAGGCTGGAGCTTCAGAATTATTTGGTATAGAAGTTGCTAATACAACTGGTACAGCTGATTATAATGCATTAGAAAAAGTAAATACAATTATTAAGAGTGCTACAACAAATGGTTCTACAACTAATATGAGTACATCAAGTAATTTAATTGACATTGGACTTGTTAAGTAAAAAGTGAATTTATTCACTTTTTTATTGTATTAAAATAAAAAAATGATATAATAGTACATGTATTGAGGTGGTTGTTGTATGAAGAATGGACTTTTATATTGTTTATTAGCGTTACTTCTTACTTTAGAAATTACAACTTTATTAGAATTTGATGATTTTAATAAAGCTAGTAAAAAAAGTACAGATATAATTGAAGAAAAATTAAATAATAAAAAAGTTGTATTATTTACAGGAGATTCTATTACAGATTATTATGATTTAACTAAATATTATAATTATACTGATATTAATACTTATAATACAGGTATAAGTGGATATAAGACTACTGATATTATTAGAAGATATGACAACATGATATCTCAATATCATGCAGATAAAATGTTCTTACTAATTGGAACTAATGATATAGCTAAAGGAACTTCTAATAAAGAAGTAATTGAAAATACAAAAGAAATATTATTAAGAGCTAGAAAGAATAATCCTAATATAGAATTATATTATATATCTATATATCCTGTTAATAACAAAGTAGATGGAACTAAAGCAGGTAAAAGAAAAAATTCTAATATTAAAGATGTAAATAAAAAGATGAAATCTTTCTGTGAAGAAAATAATATTACTTATATAGATTTATATAGTAAATTAGTTGATAAGAATGATCAATTAAAAGAAGACTATACTTATGATGGATTACATATCAATGGTGTAGGGTATGAGTTAATAACTAAGACTTTAAAACCATATATAGAAAAGTAGTTTAAACTACTTTTTTGTTGGGCCTTAGATATAACAAATAATATATAAAAACATATATTAAATTTAGTAAAAGAATAAAAAAATATACTTTTTGGTAAAAATACACAAATGAATTTGACATATCAAATATTTAGTGTTAAAATATGCAACTAGTAAATTGAAAAAGGGGGATTATTTCTATGGAAGAAATCGATTTAAAAGAAGTGTTTTCTTATTTTAAAAGTAAATTATTAGGTATAATTATTGTTACTATAATAATAGTAGCAGGATTAAATACTTATACTATTTTAACAAGAAAACCATTATATAATTCTAATACTACAATAGTATTAGTAAGTTCTAACAACAAAGATTATAGTCAAACTGATGCTCAATTAAATAAAAACTTAATTGGTACATATACTCAAATTATTAAGAGTAGAAAAGTATTAAATACAGTTAATGATAACTTAAAATTAAAATATAGTTATAAAGAATTATCTGGAATGGTATCTGTTACTGCAGTAGAAGAATCTGACTTAATTAAAATAACTGTAAGTTCTGAAAATAAAGAAGAAGCTGCAGATATTGCTAATGAAATAGCAAAAGTATTTACTAAAGAAGTTCAAAACGTTTATAACTTAGAGAATATATATACATTAGATAAAGCTAATATAAGTAAAGAACCATATAATATTAATTATGTTAAAGATAACATTATATATTTAGCAATAGGATTAGTATTAACTTGTGGTGTAGTATTTATCATGTATTATTTTGATACAACATTAAAATCTAGTGAGGTAGTGGAAGATAAATTTGAATTACCAGTACTTGGTATTGTACCTTTAGAAAGTAGAGGTAAATAATATGACAAAAGATTTAATTATAACAGAAAATCCAAAATCAAGATTTGCAGAATCAATTAAAACAATTAGAACTAACTTAGCATTTGCAAATGTAGATAGTGGTTTAAAAGTAATTTTAAATACATCTCCAGAAATGGGTGATGGTAAAAGTTTTATAAGTGCTAACTTAGCATTAGCATTTGCTCAAGATAATAAAAAAGTATTATTAATAGACTGTGACTTGAGAAGAGGAAGACAACATAAAATATTTGGTGTTGAAAACTCTAGTAAAGGTGGATATGCTAACTTAATATTAAACTTTAGATCTGATACAAGATTAAGTGCTTATATTAAAAGAACAGCATTTAAAAACTTACATGTATTACCAATAGGTATTACTCCACCAAATCCAGTAGAAATATTAGCATCTAATAATAATCAATTATTATTAGAAAAATTAAAAAATATTTATGATATAATTATACTTGACTGTCCTCCAGTATTAGGATTATCAGATACAATGATATTAACTAAATATAGTGATGCTAATATGGTAACAGTAAGTATTAAGAAAACTAAATATGAAGCTATTGAACAAGTTAAAAAAGAATTTGCTAAAGCAAAAGCTAAAATTACTGGTGTAGTAGTAAATAAAGATAGAACTAAAGGTAAAAGTTACTATGGATATGGATACTATACTGAAGATAATAAAAAAACAAAATATAAAAAAGAGGATATTCCTACTGTAGATTTTGAAGAAGAAAAAATTGGTAATAAAAAACAAAATAATGTAGCTGTAACAAGTTCAGTTGTATCAAGTATTGTAAAGAATAGTAAATAATGAAAGACTTACATTCACATTTATTACCAGGAATTGATGATGGTTCAAATTCTATGGAAGAATCTATTTCTTTACTTAAAAGCGCATATGAAAGTGGAATAACAGATATGATGTTAACCCCACATTATATGTATAAAACAGATTATAACTGTAATAACAAAAAGAAAGAAAAATTATTTAAAGAATTAAAAGATGAATTAATTAAGAATAATATTCCAATTAACATATATTTAGGTAATGAAATATATATTAATGAAGATATTATTAAATTAATTAAAAAAGGGGATATTCATACTTTAAATAATACTAAATATATATTAGTTGAATTACCATTAGATAGTGAATATAAAGGTGCTGCTAATACATTATATAACTTAACTATTAAAGGATATAAAGTAATATTAGCACATCCAGAAAGATATAAATTCTTACAAAATAATCCTGATAAAATAAAAGAATTTATAGATAATGGAATATTATTACAAGGTAATTATCAATCATTATTTAATAGATATGGTAAGAAATCTAAAAAATTACTTAAGTATTATATAAAGAAAAGATATATTACATTACTTGGTAGTGATGTACATAAGAATAAAGAATTTAATATAAAGAAATTATTATTTAAATTAAAATTTATTGCTAATAAATCTTATAGAGAAGATTTATTAGTTAATAACTTTGATAAAGTAATTAACGATATAGAGATATAGAGAGGTGAGAATAATGGATGAGGTTATCACAAAAGATATAACAGAAACTAAAAGACATTCAATTAAAATGGTGATGTACCATGGTATCAAAAGATTATTTGATATTATATGTTCATTAATAGGCTGTCTATTCTTATTACCAATAGCTTTAGTAGTAAAAATTTCATATATCTTAAATAAAGATTTTGAACCTATATTTTTTACTCAAAATAGAATTGGTTTACATGGTAAAGAATTTAAATTTTATAAGTTTAGATCCATGGTACCTAATGCTGATAAAGTATTAGAAGAATTATTAGCTAATAATGAAGAATTAGCTGAAGAATATAGTATTAATAAAAAATTAGAAAATGATCCAAGAATCACTAAGATGGGAAAATTTATAAGACGATATTCTATAGACGAATTACCACAATTAATTAATGTATTAAAAGGTGATATGTCTATGATAGGTAATAGACCATATTTACCTAGAGAAAAAGAAGATATGGGATTATACTATAAGAATATAGTTGAAACTAAACCAGGTATTACAGGATACTGGTACGTTTCGCTATATGCCGATAGTAATTGCATGAAGGGGGTGGCATAAATGGCGAAGATGGAATTAGTTGGAGTAAATGTTGCTGATTTAAATGATTTAGCAAGATTAGAAAAAATTGAAGTAGAAACAAAAGTAATGAGAAAATCAAAAAAGAGATTTTATTTCGCTGTTAAAAGAGTATTTGATATATTTTGTTGTTTAATTGGTTTATTAGCATTATTACCAGTAGCACTAATTACTAAAATTTGTTATCTAGCAACTGGCGATAAAAAATCAATATTCTATAAACAAAAAAGAATAGGAAAAGATGGTAAATTTATTTATATTTTAAAATTTAGAAGTATGGTACACAATGCTGATGAAGTTTTAAAAGAATTATTAAAAGACCCAAAATATAAAAAAGAGTGGGATGAAAATCAAAAACTAGAAAATGATCCAAGAATAACAAAGATAGGCAAAATATTAAGAAAAACATCTCTTGATGAATTGCCACAATTTATAAATGTTATGAAAGGTGATATGTCACTTATCGGTCCAAGACCTTTAGTTGAAGGCGAACTAGACGCACATGAAGGTAATCATGAAATATACGAAAGTGTTCGTCCCGGAATCTCAGGTTGGTGGGCTGCGAACGGTAGGAGTTGTACTAGTTACGACAAAAGATTAGATTTAGAATATTATTATTGTAGAAATTGTAGTATTTTATTAGATATTAAATGTATCTTTTTAACAATAAAAGCTGTATTATCTCGTAATGGAGCAAAATAGGATAAGGGGGTAAATATTTTTATCCTTTTTTATTTTATCTAAATACATGAGTCGATTAGAAATAGTCGGCTCTTTTTTTTATGTCTGTACATGCCGTTTTATTAATTTAAAATGGCAAATTTAAAGAAAGGAGGAGAATATATGCAAGATAGTAAGTGTAGAGTAATTGCAATTACTAATCAAAAAGGTGGGGTTGGTAAAACAACAACTACTTTTAATTTAGGAGTTGCATTAGCAAAGCAAGGAAAGAGAGTATTAATTGTTGATGTTGATCCACAGAGTAATTTAACTACTTATGCTGGTTGGTATAATGAGAATGAATTGAAATATACTTTATCTGATTTAATGGAACAATCAATGAATGATGAGGAAATTAAAACTAATGAAAGTATATTGCACCATAAAGAAAATATAGATTTAATTCCATCAAGTTTAAATCTATCTGCATTAGAAACGTCGTTAGCCTATGCTATGAGTAGAGAATCAACATTAAGAAATTGTTTATCTGTTGTAAAAAAAGATTATGATTATATTCTATTAGATTGTCAGCCTAGTTTAGGTATGCTTACAATAAATGCACTAGCAAGTGCAGATAGTGTAATAATACCAGTACAAAGTCAATATTTTGCAACTCGAGGTATGACAGACCTATTTAAAATTATAGGTAAAGTAAGAAGACAAATTAATCCTCAATTAAAAATCGATGGTGCATTACTTACTTTAGTTGATAGAAGGACTAATCTTTCAAAAGAAATTGAAAAACAGATACGAGAAAACTATGGGAGTATATTAAAACTATATAATACTCAAATACCACTTGCTGTTAAGACTGCTGAATCTACTTCACAAGGACAAAGTATTTTTTCTTATGATAAAAATGGGACAGTAGCAGAAGCATATTCTTCGTTTGCAAAGGAGGTGCTTGACGATGGCAAAAGACTTATCAAAAATGCCACTGCCAAAGTTAGATGACCTTTTTACTACCGAAGAAGAAAGAAAAAATGCTGATTTAGAAAAAATTATTGATATTGATATAAATAATATTGATGATTTTCCAGAACATCCATTTAAAGTTATTGAAAATGATGAAATGTATAATATGAGTGAAAGCATAAAAGAAAATGGAGTTCTAGTTCCTGTATTAGTAAGACCAAAAGATAATGGTCGCTATGAAATGGTATCAGGTCATAGAAGAAAGTTTGCAAGTCAATTAGCAAATAAAGAAACTATTCCGTGTATTGTAAGAGAGTTAACTGACGATGAAGCAATTATAATAATGGTTGATAGTAATCTTCAGAGAGAAGAAATACTACCAAGTGAAAAAGCATTTGCTTATAAGATGAAACTTGAAGCATTATCTCATCAAGGCAAAAGAACTGACTTATTAGAAGATAACCCAACTTACGACCAAGTTGGTCGTAAGTTAGAAATAACAGGAATTATTGGTAAAGATAATGGTGATAGTCAAACACAAGTAAAAAGATTTATAAGATTAACTAAACTTATACCAGAGTTGTTAGAATTAGTTGATAATAAGCAAATTGCTTTAAGTCCAGCAGTTGAATTATCTTTTCTAACAGATGAAGAACAATATGCAGTATTAGATTGTATTGAATGTAATATTTCAACACCATCTCATGCTCAGGCAATTAGACTTAAAAATTTAAGTTTAGAAAAGAAATTGACTATTGATAAGATAGAAGATATTTTGTCAGAGGAAAAACCAAATCAAATCCCAAAAATAAAATTCAATGCAGATAGAATAAGAAATGTACTCCCAAAAAACATTGAAGAAAAGAAAATCGAGGATTATGTAGTTAATGCAATCGAGTATTATAGCAAACATCTTCAAAAGCAAAGGAATATGGATGCTAGATAGTGGGATTATGTTTTCCACAAATCCCTCCTTACAATCCTCCCTAGTATTACTAACTATTTAATACTAACTGAAAAAAGTATGTATAAATTAATAAATTGCATAAATGTAAAAAAATAAATAATATGCTAAATTATGAGTAATAAAAGGAGAGTGATTAGAATGAAAAAAATTGTTTTAAGTATTATATTCATGGTAATAACAAGTACAGTAGTTGGAGTCAATGTTATGTTGGATAAAGCAGAAAAAGAACAGCAATATGAACAACTAAAACAAGAGGCAAAAATTGAAAGCGTTGATGAGAAAATAGATACGGAAGATATAGCAGTGGAAGAAGAAAAAAATCAAGAAAAAGTTGTTGAAGAATCAAGTGAAACTGAAAAATATGAAAACAAAGAAACTATATCGAAATCAACAGAGAAACCTAGTTCTTCGGTTAGTAATGTTCCAAAGCAAGAAACTACTAAAAAGCAAGAAAATAGTAGTAGTTCGAATTCTACACCTGTACCACAGCAACCAACACAAAGTACAACACAAGACGAACAAACAAATTCTAACACACAAAATAATAATACTGAACAAAAAACAAATGTATCAACATCATTTTATGATTCAATAACTGGTGGTAAGAAAGAATTTAGTTCTGAAAGTGCTTGTTTTGCACGAGGTACACAAATACAAAATGCAGAACTAAATTATGTTCTTGATTATAATGAGCAACATCCAGATTCACCTATGCAGCCAGAAATAAATTATTTTAGATGTTATCCTGTTATTGATAATCAAGGCGAGGGTTGGTATCTTCATTTCTTTTGTAGGAGCGGAGAGGGATTAGATTCAACATTAAAATCAAAATATTAAAATAGCTCATTATGAGTATTTTATGAGAAAGGAATTAAAATGTTAAAATTTATAAGTATTGCACTACTATTTTTAGTAGTGTTTTTTATTTATTCTGCTTGTGTTGTTTCGGGCAGAATATCACGAGAGGAGGAAAGAAACAATGAAAAGAATTGCTAAATATTTTTTAGTAACGCTTGGACTTTTAATAGGTTTTACTGTTAATGCTCATTCAGTTCAAGCAGCAACATTAAATCAAAGTTATTCGGATTATTGGTATTATAGAGCCAATGGTGACGGAAGTAATGCTCATTCTTGGCATTATACTTTATATGAAGTAGATGGAGAAACTGCTTATTGTATAGAGCCTAATGTTGAAGAAGGAACATATTATACACAAGGTAGTTGGGAACAAACAGGATTGTCTAATTCAATTAAAGAGAGAATACTTTTAATTGGATATTATGGATATACTTATCCCGGACATCAAACATTAGAATATAGAGCTGCAACACAAGGTTTAATATGGGATGCTATTATAGGTAATGGTGCTCATACTACTTTTTGGACTGCTAGATGGCAAGGGGGTAGTCAATTAGATGTGTCTGCGCAACAAGCAGATATAGAAAATTTAATTGCTCATCATTATGATAGACCATCATTTAATGGTGGAGTATATAAATTACAAGTAGGAGAAACTCTTACACTTACTGATACTAATGGAGTATTAGGAAACTATAATATTAATGTAGATGGAGCAGACGTATCAGTTGATGGTAATAATTTAACAATAAAACCTTCTAAAGATGGGGCAATTGATATTACTTTAACTAAAAATATGCCTTATGCTTCAGCATATAAATTATTTATTGGTGATGGTATTCAAAATATGTATGTACCGGGAACAACTGATCCAGTAATAGCAAAAATTAGAATTAATAGTTATTATGGAGATGTTGAAATTGAAAAGAAAGATAAAGAAACCAATATAACAACACCTCAAGGACAAGCAACATTAAAAAACGCTGAATATGGCGTATATGAACAATCAACAGGAAATCTTATAACAACAATAAAAACTGATGAAAATGGATATGGAAAGAGTCCAAAAGTTCTTCCATATAATTCATATTATTTACAGGAGATAAGTGCTAGTGAAGGATATTTGTTAGATAATACAAAATATAATTTTGATTTGAAAGGAAAAGAAACAGAATCAATAGATGTATTTGAAACTGTAGTTAAGAATTATATAAGTATTCTAAAACAATATGAACATGTTGATGGTAATACGACATTCTTAAATGCTGAAAAGGGTATTACTTTTGAAATATATTATCCAAATGGAGAGTTATTTGATACTATTACTACTGATAAAAATGGATATGCAACCTTAAATATTCCATATGGAGTATGGAAATTTCATCAAGTTAATTCAACAACAGGTTATGAAAAGATTTATGATTTCTTTATTACAGTAGATTATAATTCTGAAAAAGAACAATATTATAATATTTTAAACAATGCTTTATCAGCATATTTACAAGTGTTTAAAACAGATATTGAAACAGGTAAAACTATTGCATTAGCAAATACTACTTTTAAAATCTATAATAAAGATACTAAACAATATGTATCTCAATATGTAGGAGGAAAAGTTTATAGTGAATTTAAAACAGATGAAGATGGTAGATTTATATCATTCTTAAAATTAGTTGCAGGTAATTATAAACTAATTGAAACTGAAAGCCCACAAGGATATTTATTAGATAAAAATGGATTAGATTTTACTATTGGAGATGACACACATTATGCTTATACAACTTATGGTCCATTTATTACTGTGTACTATAAGAACACGCCAATAAAAGGACAAATTGAAATCTCTAAAAGTGGAGAATTATTTGAAATTGAAAATGATTCATTTAACTATAATGGTAGAAAATCATTAGAGGGAATTGTTTATAATATTTATGCAGAAGAAGATATTAAATCACCAGATGGTAATCATATTTATTATAATAAAGGCGATTTAGTTGGAACTATGACAACTAATAAAGACGGATATGCTATAAGTGAAAAACTACCACTTGGAAAGTATACCGTTAAAGAATCCAAAACTGATGATGAATATGTGTTAGATGAAAATGAATATCATATTGAATTAACAGAAATAGATAATTTAACACCAATAGTTTATGATTCACTTGAAATGACTAATGTCTTAAAGAAAGGTAAAATGGAATTTACTAAAACAGATTTAGTAAATGGTGAAGTAATCCCGAACACCATTATTGAAATCTATACAGAAAACAACGAACTAATCTTTACAGGCACTACTGATGAGAATGGAAAAGTTGTTGTTGATGAATTAAAAGTAGGAAAATACTATATTTTAGAAAAGGAATCAGCAACAGGATATGTCATTACTGATGAGAAAGTTTATTTTGAAATTAAAGACAATGGAGAAATTGTAAAAGCAGAAATGAAAAATAAACCTATCACAGGAACAGTAGAGATAACTAAACAAGATGTATCTACAAGTGAGCCACTACCAAACACTCTTATAGAAGTTTATAACGATAAAGATGAGTTAGTATTTAGTGGTAGAACAGATGAAAATGGTAAAATCATAATTGAAGAATTAAGATTTGGCAAATACTATTTTGTAGAAAAGGAAGCACCAGAGGGATACACTTTAAATCCAGAAAGAATGTATTTTGAAATACTTGAAGAAGGAGAAATTGTTAAGTGTACTATGGTAGATGAAAAAGTTGTTATAGAAGTTCCAAATACAGGAGTAGATGATAATCATATCGCAGAGATAATTGGATCATTACTAATTTTAAGTGGAATAGGAGTTATTGTTTATGTTAAAAAGAAAAGAAAACAATAATAGTAAAGGAAGAAAAGGTCAACTTATAATAGTTGGCTCTTTTCTTATCCTATTAGGAATATCAGTTGTAGGTGGTAAGTATCTTTATAACTATCTATTAGATAGAGCAGAAGATATTAAAATTGAAGAATTTTATGAAATGCAAGAAACAATAGATGATGAAACTATAATTGAAGAAACACCAACCGAAGAAAAACAAGAAGAACCTAAACAAGATAACACTAATTATATTGCAGTAATTAAAATACCTAAAATAGGACTTGAAAAAGGCTTATGTGAAAAAGGTAGTTATTGCAATAATGTGAATAGAAATATTCAAATATTAAAAGAATCAACTTATCCAGATATACCAAATGGTAATTTTATATTAGCCGGACACTCTGGAACAGGTAGAGTATCTTATTTCAGAAATCTTTATAAGTTAGAACAAGATGATGAAGTAAGCATTTTCTATCAAGGAAAAGAGTATAAGTATAAGGTTGTTAATATGTATGATATTGAAAAGACAGGTACTGCTAATATCATCAGAAATAAAGAAAAAACAACTTTAACATTAATAACTTGTAGACATAATACTAACAAACAAATTGTAGTAATATGCGAATTAATCTAGTTGTTAAAAATTGCACATTTTGATATCGATATTATTTGCTTTATTATTGTTTTGAGGTGAAAAAATGTTTGATTTTAAAGAAAGAGAAAGAATATCATTTTATCAAAATATGCTTTATGGATTAGAAAACTATTGTAGTAGTAATGATGAAGTTAATCAATTATTAAATGAACTTTATCAAGAAGTTTTTAAATTGAAATATAAGGTTAATAAGTTTAAAACTGACTGTGATATTGAATTAAAGAAAGATGTTAAAAGAGGTAAAAGTATTATACGAGAAGTATATATTGGTGATTTAATACTTAATACTATTTTTGCATTTTTACACGAAACAGTATCTTTTAATAAAAAAGATAAAATAACAGACCTTATCTCTAAAATTTATAACAAATTAGATACAGTAGTTTATCCATATCAAAAAGATAATGATTCAGATATTGATGTAAAAAACTATGTTGAACTTATTTATGAGGAGGATAAATGAAAGATAATAATTTAAATAGTAAAATGCGAACTTTAGAGAAACTTTTTAAAGTTGGTTTTAATACTGATGAAAAAATTAAAAATATGAAAATAGATGATATTTTTAAAATAAATGAGTTAACATCTATAGATATTCAAAATATTAAAGACTTAATTGAAGCAATCAAAACAAAAAAAGTGATTGCTTTTTTTAGTGGAAATAATGAGAAGGGAAATTAATTAATGAAAACATATGATATTGAAGCAGATATAAATGGACGTATTACTTTTGAAGTAGCAGCAAACAGTATGGAAGAAGCTAAAGAAAAAGTAGATGATATTCTAACTAATGTTTCTGTAAAAGAAGCTATTATAGAATATCAAAATGAATTAAAAATAGAAAAAAATTTAGAGGAGGAATAATTATGGCTTATTCAAAAAGAATACCACCAATAAAAATATTTTTAAATGTAGAAGAATTCAATAAACTAGTAGATGTATTAAATACAATGTCTACTTGTAATGAAGAAAAGTTAGAAAAAAAGTCAATCAAATTAAAAGATAAGCTTTTAAGATATAGTGTACCAATAACTAACGAAAATGAAGAACAAATGGTAGATATAAGATTTTACAACAATGAAATCACAGATTTATTTTATATATTATTTTTCGGTATTGAAAATATGATTGATGTTGAAACAAATTATTTTGAAGTTTTGCTTAAAGTAAGAGAAAAAATCAAAGAAGAAAAAATAGAAAACGAATAGTCTAATTTAGAATAGGAGGTGCAATATGGCGAGTAAATTAAGACTAATTACAGACCTTTATGGAGAAACCTTAACACAAATAAGTAAAAATCCAGATGAATGGATGTCCTTTTTGGAATGTGGTGCAATGAACTATAAATATCCTTTTAATGACCAAGTTTTAATTTATGCACAAAGACCACAAGCAGTTGCCTGTGCAAAAATAGAGGCTTGGAACAAACAAGTAGGTAGATGGGTTAATCGTGGTGCAAAAGGAATAGCACTTCTTTCAGAAGATAATGGCTATACTAACTTGCGATATGTATTTGATATTGCAGATACCAACAGTAAATTTGGTAAAAGTTTTAGATTATGGTCAGTATCAAAACCTTATGAATTAGACATAATAGAGTCATTGGAAAACAAGTACGGAGAACTTGAAGATAAAAGTTCTCTGGGACTTGCAATTAAATCAGTATCAAAGATAATTGTTGAAGATAATATACAAGATTATTTAGAAGATTTAATGTTTTATAGAGAGAATAGTTCTCTTGAATCACTAGATGAAGAAAGTGTAAAAACATTATTTCAAAATGCACTTTCAAATAGTATTGCATTTTCAATGATTAAAAGGTGTGGATTAAATCCTAATGAATATTTTACTCATAAAGACTTTGTAGAAATATTAAGTTTTAATAGTTATGACACAATTACTAGAATAGGTGTTGCAACAAGTGAAATATCAGAAATGGGACTTCGTGAGATTTATAATACAATTAAAAATCTGCGAATTAACGAAATAAACAAAATTCGCACATTTGATATAGATAATGATTTGTCTTATGATGTAAGCGAAAGCAGGAATACTGCCGAAAGGAGGAATAATTATGATAACTTACACACGTCAAGGGGATTATCAGATACCAGATCTATCAGTGCCAGAGAACAAGATTCAAGTAGAGGGCAAATACGCAATGATGAGGTTAGAATACTTGAAAGAGAACAAGAAATCTCTATACACAACTCTACTAATGAGCAATCAACTTCCAGACCACTTGATGAGCATTCAAGAAACAGCAATGGAGAGAATAGAACAGATAGTATCAGAGTTGAAAGAGAAAGAGAAGATAACAGAGAAGATGAAACAACAAGACCCAATGAAATGGACAGGCTTAATGAACAACTTGAAGAAGTCAGCAGAGGAGATAGTAGCGAACGAGTTGATATACGCCTAAACATCTATGAGCCAGATAAGTCTAAAACTTCTTATGTTGTATTAGATGAAAAGATAAATCAAATATTAAGTACAACTCCACATTTAAGAAAATCAAATAAAGAAATTAAAAAATTTATTAACAATGAAAAAGATATTAGCAAAAAAGCAGAGTTCCTTAAAGGAATATTTAATTCGGATTATACCGGTGTTATAGTTGATGACCAAATGTATGGTTATAAAACTTATGACAACGGTATTTTATTTTGGAAAGGTAATTTTTTATCAAGAGATACAGAAAGTTTTGTTAGTTGGGAAGATTTAACTTATCACTATGAAGCAATGGTATTATTAAATCAATTAAATGATAGAATTGAGCCTTTGCCAAGTATGACAGACCAATTATCTTTAATTGATGATAATAGTGAGAAGACTGTATCAGATTTAGAGTTTACACAAGAATTTGTTGATAGATACTTAACTGAAATTGGAACAGAAACTAAATATGCTATTTATGAAATGTTCCAAAAAAGTCTATCAACAGATGATAATATCAATTACCTTAAAAATCTTTATGGTATAGGTGGAGCAAGTGGAACTATCAAAGGCTCTGGTATAGGAATAAATTATGATTCAAAAGGTATTCGCTTTTATCGTGGTTATTTTGACGCTAGTGCGACAGAACAACTATTTAAGTGGAATTATATTGAAAAGAGAATAAAGACGCTTATACACGAAGATAGATACCTTAATTCAAAGGAATTAGAAGAATATCCTAATTGGTTAGAAAAACAAGAACAAGAAAGAGAGTTTGCAGAAGCAGAAAATAATATGGCAGAAAGCATTGTTCCTGAACTAGCCGAAGAAGAATATGACTATCAATATCATTTAGGAGATAAAGTTTATATTGGTGCAGATGAATATGAAATATTAAATATTGGAGATTTTAATGTAGTTTTATACGATTATCAATATCCATTATTTAATCGTGAAATGTCAAAAGAAGAATTTGATAGGAAAGTAAAAGAAAACCCTGCAAACGACCATCTTAAAGTTAAAATAAGTGATATTACAGAACAAAAACAAGAAACTATAATAGATGAATCAAAAGAAGAAGAAATAGTAGTTCCTACTGAAATTGATGATGTAGACGAAAACATTATTCCAGAGTTTGAAAAGAAAAAAAGTAATAAGATTAGAAGTTTTGATATACACCCAGATATACCAAGTTCTGATCGTAGTCAATTTAGAATTGAAAACGATAGTCTTGGAGAGGGAACACCACGAGAAAAGTTTAATCGTAATGTTGAAGCAATTAAAGTTTTAAAGAAATGTGAAGAAGAAGATAGGTTTGCCACACCAGAAGAACAAGAAATATTATCTCAATATGTTGGTTGGGGAGGACTTCCACAAGCATTTGATGAAATGGATTCTTCTTGGAGTAATGAATACAACATTTTAAAGAACTTACTTGATGAAACAGAGTATTCACAAGCACGAGAATCAACTTTAACGGCTTTTTATACACCACCGGTAGTAATTAGGTCAATGTATAAAGCATTAGAAAATATGGGACTTAAAACCGGTAATATATTAGAGCCTAGTTGTGGAACAGGAAACTTTATAGGTATGCTTCCAGACTCATTAAAAGACTGTAAGTTATATGGCGTTGAACTTGATTCAATTAGTGGTAGAATAGCAAGACAACTATATCAAAAATCTACTGTCGCAGTCCAAGGTTATGAAGATACTAATCTTCCTAATTCTTTCTTTGATGTTGCAGTAGGAAATGTTCCTTTTGGAGATTTCAAAGTATTAGATAAGAAATATGATAAGAATAAATTTTTAATTCACGATTATTTCTTTGCTAAAACACTTGATAAAGTTAGACCGGGAGGAGTTGTAGCGTTTATAACTTCAAAAGGTACACTAGATAAAGAAAATCCTAGTGTTAGAAGATATATTGCACAACGAGCAGACTTATTAGGAGCAATTAGACTACCTAATAATACTTTTAAAGCAAATGCCGGTACAGAAGTCACATCAGATATTATTTTCTTACAAAAAAGAGATTCAATAACTGATATTGAGCCTGATTGGGTATATCTTGGAGAAAATGAAAATGGAATAAAGATGAATCAATATTTCATTGATAACTCAGATATGATTATGGGTAATATGGAAATGATTTCTACTAGATTTGGTTATGATTCTGCTTGTATATCTGATGGAGGAAACCTAGAAGATAAACTAGAACAAGCAATATCAAATATACACGCCGAAGTAAAAGAATATGAACTAGATGATATAGGAGAAGAAGACAATTCTATTGAAGCAGATTTAACTGTTAGAAATTTCTCATATACGATAGTAGATGATAAAATCTATTTTAGAGAAAATAGTAGAATGTACCCACAAGAACTTGCAATGACTACTGAAAATAGAGTAAGAGGACTTATTGAAATAAGGGACTGTGTAAGAACTCTTTTAGAGTATCAAACAGAAGATTATCCAGATGAAGATATAAAGAGAGAACAGGCTAAATTAAATCGCTTATATGACGCTTTTACAAAGAAATATGGGCTAATCAATAGCAGAGGTAATAACTCTGCTTTTTCTAATGATTCAAGTTATTATTTATTATGTTCTCTTGAAATATTAGATGAAAATGGAAATCTTGCAAGAAAAGCAGATATGTTCACAAAAAGAACTATTAAACCTAAAACAGAAATAACATCAGTTGATAATGCAAATGACGCTTTAATTGTTTCACTATCTGAAAAAGCAAGAGTTGATATTAACTTTATGCAACAATTATGTGGTAAAGATATGGACGAAATGCTTAAAGATTTAGAAGGAGAAATATTCAATGTTCCAGAATATGGAGAGCCTAATCATTGGGTAACGGCTGATGAATATTTATCTGGAAATGTAAGAGAAAAATTAAGAATAGCAGAAAATTTTGCAGAAACTGATGATAGATTTAATGTTAATGTGAAATATCTTAAAGAAGTTCAACCAAAGGATTTAAGTGCTAGTGAAATTAGTGTAAGACTTGGCTCAACTTGGATACCACCAGAAGATATAAAGGTATTTATAGAATACTTATTAAATCCTAATTATTATGCTAGTCAGAATATTAGAGTTCATTATATGGAATCTACTTCTGAATGGTATATAGATGGTAAGAACTATGATAAGTATAATGTAAAAGCAACAAATACCTATGGAACAAGTAGAGCAAATGCTTATAAAATAATTGAAGATAGTTTAAATCTAAAAGACACTAGAATATATGATTATTATGAAGATGAAAATGGAAAGAAAGTTGCAGAGTTAAATAAAAAAGAAACTGCAATAGCACAAGCAAAACAAGAACAAATTAAACTTGCTTTTGAAGAATGGATATGGAAAGACCCAGAACGCAGAGAAAGATTAGTTCAATCATATAATGAAAGATTTAATTCTATTAGACCTCGTGAATATGATGGAAGTCATATCACTTTTGATGGAATGAATCCGGAAATAACTTTAAGAACTCATCAAGTAAATGCGATAGCAAGAATACTTTATGGAGGTAATACTTTACTTGCTCACGAAGTAGGTGCAGGTAAAACTTTTGAAATGGTAGCAGCAGCAATGGAGTCAAAAAGATTAGGATTATGCAATAAATCTTTATTTGTAGTTCCTAATCATATAGTAGAACAATTCGGTCAAGAGTTCTTACAATTATATCCTAGTGCAAATATTTTAGTCACAACTAAAAAGGATTTTGAAACTGCTAATCGTAAAAAGTTTTGTTCAAGAATTGCAACAGGAGATTATGACGCAGTTATAATTTCTCATTCACAATTTGAGAAAATACCAATGTCAGTTGAAAGACAAATTGCGATAATTCAAAAGCAGATAGATGATATAACTTTTGGTATTCAAGATTTAAAAAATAGTAATGGAGAGAGATTTTCTATTAAGCAAATGGAGAAAACTAAAAAGAGTTTAGAAACAAGACTTGCTAAACTTAATGATACTTCAAGAAAAGATGATGTTATTACTTTTGAAGAATTAGGTGTTGATAGAATATTTGTAGATGAGGCACATTATTATAAAAACTTATTTCTTTATACCAAGATGAGAAACGTAGGAGGAATAGCACAAACAGAGGCACAAAAGTCATCAGATTTATTTATGAAATGTAGATATTTAGATGAACTTACTGACGGAAAAGGTGTAGTGTTTGCAACAGGAACTCCGGTTTCTAATTCAATGGTAGAGTTATACACTATGCAAAGATATTTGCAATATGGAGAACTAGAAAAAAGACATCTCCAACAATTTGACGCTTGGGCTTCAACTTTTGGAGAAACTGTGACAGCAATAGAATTAAGTCCAGAGGGAACAGGTTATAGAGCAAAAACTAGATTTGCAAAGTTCTTTAATCTACCAGAACTTATGGCAATGTTTAAGGAAGTTGCAGATATACAAACCTCTGATATGCTAAATCTTCCTGTCCCAAAAGCAAACTATCATAATGTAGTTATTGAGCCTAGTGAGATACAAAAAGAATTAGTTAAAGACTTATCTGAAAGAGCAGAAAAGATAAGAAATAAAATGGTAGATGCGTCAGTTGATAATATGTTAAAGATTACAAATGACGGAAGAAAATTAGCACTAGATCAGAGATTATCTAATGATATGTTAGATGACTTTGAGCATAGTAAGGTAGCAACTTGTGCAGACAATATTTATGATATATGGAATAAAACAAGTGATGATAAATCGGCACAATTAGTGTTCTGTGATTTATCAACACCACACAATGATGGTAAGTTTAATGTCTATAATGATTTAAAAACGAAACTTATAGATAGAGGAATACCAGAAGAAGAAATTGCTTTCATACACGCNNACACGACGCAAATACAGACGCAAGAAAGCAAGAATTATTTAATAAAGTTAGACGAGGACAAGTTAGAGTTTTAATGGGAAGTACACAAAAAATGGGTGCAGGAACTAACTGTCAAGATAGACTAATTGCACTACACGATTTAGACTGTCCTTGGCGACCAAGTGATTTAATACAACGAAGTGGAAGAATAATTAGACAAGGAAATAAGAATCCAGAAGTAGATATTTATAGGTATGTCACAGAGGGAACTTTTGACGCATATTTATATCAGTTAGTAGAAAATAAACAGAGATTTATTTCACAAATAATGACTTCAAAAACTCCGGTAAGATTTGCAGAAGATATAGATGAAACTGCATTATCTTATGCAGAAATTAAAGCACTTGCTGCCGGTAATCCAGATATTATAGAGAAAACAGAACTTGATACACAAGTAGCAAAAC
>DIMA01000002.1:31472-74519 GCA_002425325.1 Caryophanales bacterium UBA5578
AAATGAAATTAAAAGATTAGAAAACAGAATTGAAGATATGAAAGAAGATTTAGAAGTATTAAAAGCCAATGCAACACCAGATAATTCATTTGTAAAAATGATTATTAAAGGAGAAACTTTCACAGAACGAAAAGAAGCCGGTGAAAAAATCATTGAAATATGTAAGTCAATGACTAATCCAGAGCCAATAGAAATTGGAGAGTATAAAGGCTTTAAAATGATGTTATCTTTTGATACTATGGATAGAAAATTTTATATGGGTATGAAGAACAACTTGTCTTATAAAGTTGAACTTGGAAGTGATGCTAGTGGAAATATTACTCGTATTGATAATGTATTAAATGGTATAGAAAATAAACTATCAAATACAGAAAATAACTTTGAAGATACAAAGAAAAATTATGAAAATGCAAAGATAGAAATTGAAAGACCATTTCCACAGGAAGAAGAATTGAAAGCCAAATCAAAACGATTAGATGAACTTAATATTAAATTAAATCTTAATGAAAAAGACAAAGAAATAGTTGATGATGTTGTTGAAGATGTAAGTGATAGTCAAGTATGCAAAAAAGATTATGAAAGATAAATTGCACAATGGTATATTTTAATATTGTATATTAAAATGTGACCAAGGAGGTGTACCAATGGATCAACTTGAAGATACTCTATTTGAAAGAATTAGTGAAGATGATTTTGATAGATTTTTATCTGATGTTTCAATTGAAATGAAAAACAATAATCAAGAATATAAAGATTTATTAAAACAAAAACATGATATTTTAGAAAAAAGTCCATCATTAGAAAATTTATTAGATAATGGTAGAGTAGTTAATTTAACCCCGGAAGAATTATTGCTATTTTACGATTATGAATTAATAATGATTGATTTATCAGTATTAGAGTCTAAAGAAATGTTCATCAAAGGTATGAAAGAAGCTTATTATCTATTTAAAAGATTAGATATTCTTAAATAAGTATTTTTTAGAGTGATTTTAGGTAAAACTATTATCACTCTTTTTTTATTTTATAGAAAGGATTGATATTATGGAAGAAAAGTTAAGAGAAGAATTGTATCAAAAATTATCACTTGAATATGCTAGTTTTATTGAAGAGGTTAAAATACTTTCACCAGAAAAAATCATTGATAAATCTTATGAAAAAGTAATGAAAGAAGAATTAGTTTCAATGTTTTATCCAGAAAGTGACCAATATGATATTAGTGATATTAAAGCACTTAATAAAAGTGAAAATCCTCTTGAAGAATTATATCAAGGTTGGATGGATGAAGATAGTGGTATTCATCAAGCACTTGAAAGTAGTGTAGAAACTACAATAGATTTCTTAAAAAAAGAACAAAAAAGTAAGAATAAAGATATGGAAAGGTAGGTAATAAATTATGACTTATTATCAACCTGAAGAAATACAAAAGGCTAAAGAAATGGACTTATTCACTTATCTACAAAACTATGAGCCAGACGAATTAGTGCATTTTAGTAGAGGAACTTATATGACTAGAACGCACGATAGTTTAAAGATAAGTAATGGTATGTGGTATTGGTTTTCAAGAGGTATTGGAGGTAAAACTGCACTAGAATATTTAATTCAAGTCAGAGATTATTCCTTTATTCAGGCAGTAGAAACAATTTTAGGTTATTCAAAAGATAGACCACCAATAACATATCATCAACCTAAAAAAGTTCAAAATATAAGACTTATTTTGCCTAAAAAATCAGAATCAACGGATAGAGTTATAAACTATCTAGCAAGTCGTGGAATTGATAAAGATATTATTAGTGAGTGCATTGATAATCATTTAATCTATGAAGATTTGCCTAATCATAATGTTGTATTTGTAGGATATGATAAAAATAAAATTCCTAGATATGCAGGAGTAAGAGCAACAAATGATAGCAGATATATGAAAGACGCTTATGGAAGTCATAAGGCTTTTTCTTTTAAATTAGATTCAATAGAAAAAAGTAATACAGTACACATATTTGAAAGTGCAATTGATTTATTATCATATGCAACTATTAATAAATTAAATAATAAAGAGTGGTATAATGATAACTTACTTTCATTAGCAGGAGTTTATCAACCAGCTAAAAAAATAGATGAAAGTAAGATACCACTAGCATTAAATTACTATTTAAATCAGAATCAAAATATTGAAAAAATATATTTGCATTTTGATAATGATAGTGCAGGAAGAATAGCCACAATGGCACTTAAAACTGTTCTTCCAAAACAATATGAAGTCATTGATGATCCACCAAAAGTTGGAAAGGATTTCAATGACTTTTTGTGTGCCAAATTAGGAATAAATTATAAAAAAAGATATGAAAAAGAAAGGTGATATTATTATGAAGTTTAATTATTTAGAATTAGCAAATACTATAAAAGAAAGAAGATTAGAGAAAGGAATTTCAACTAGAAAATTGGCTGAAAAAATTGGTATAAGTCATGCAGAAATATCAAGATTTGAAAATGGATTAAAACCTAATTTTTATTTCATTCCGTTCATTAAATTGTGTAAAGAATTAGAATTAGATTTATATAATTTACTAGACGATGTTGGGTTATATGAAAATGCAGAAGATAAATTATTTTATGTAATGTTTAAAAGTAAAGAAGAAAGAATATTCAAAATTCACGCTAAAAATGATGGTCATGCATTAAGACTTGCATTTGATTTTGTAATGGAAAATAACTTAATAGAAATAGACGAAACATTAGAAAATATGCTTGTAGCTGTTGTAGAAAATCCAGATGATTTTGATAAAAAAATCATTGAAAATTTTGAAAAGAATAACAAATTAATAGATGAAAAATCAGAACCAAATGAAATAGAATTAGACGCAGATTCTTTTATAGAAATGCAGTGTGAAAATTGCGAGTATCGTTGCCCTCATTGTGGGCAATGTACTTTAGGGGAGTAATTCTTTTGTCTAGCCAGCACTGAATTTATACTCCCGTACAAATTCGATTGTGGGGAAAACCCCAATCCCCTTATATAGAAAAATATATTTTAAGAAAGGAAAAATTGAATATGAATAACTTATTATTTTTTATTTTAGGATTAATTATAGGAGGACTTGGAATGACAACTTTAATGTGCTTATTACAAGTCAAAAAAGTTAATGAATACGAAAGAAGATTATATCAAGAAGAACAAGAAGAATAGGAGGTAGAAAAATGCGTAGTCGTAAGATAAAAAAACAGATATGGCTATCAGATGAAGAAGATTATATTATGAAATGTAAATCAGAATCAGTTGGAATGAATTCCTCTGATTATATAAGGCATTTAATTATGGGATATAAGCCTAAAGAAAAACCATCAGAAAATTTTTATGAGGATATTAAAAGTATTCGCCAAATTGGAAATAATATTAATCAAATAGCCAGAATTGCAAATGCTAAAGGTATTATTGATATTCCTCATTTAAATAAAGAAATAGAAAAATTAGATGGACTAATTATTGATATAAAAAACAAGTATCTTAAACCAGAAAAAATAGATTAAAGGAGTGTGAAATGGCAACAACAGGAATATGGAAAATTGAAAAAAGATTAGACAATGTTTTAGACTATACAACTAATATTGAGAAAACAATAAATAGTGAATATGGTAAGGATAGTTATTATGATTTGCATAATGTTATTGATTATGTAGAAGCAGATTATAAAACTGAAAAACAATATTATGTGTCTGGTGTTAATTGCAATCCTAAAACTGCACTTGAAGAAATGACTATTACAAAAGAACAATATGGAAAGACAAGTGGCATACTTGGCTTTCACGCATTTCAATCATTTGCAGAAGGTGAAGTCACACCAGAACAATGTCACGCAATAGGTGTTAAACTTGCCGAAGAAATGTGGGGCGATAGATTTGAAGTTGTTGTCAGTACACACCTTAATACTAATCATTATCATAATCACTTTGTTATAAACTCTGTATCATTTAAAGATGGTAAAAGATATTATGATAAAAGAGATACTTATGCAGAGTTAAGAAGATTATCAGATTCTTTATGTGAAGAATATGGATTATCAGTTATACAAGAGAAACCTTGTAGAAATAGTAAAATTAACTTTGCTAATTATCAAAAAGATTTTAATAATAAAGTTAATTATTATTCTATTGCCAAAGAAGATTTAGATAGAGCAATAGGTATGGCTACTTCATACTATGACTTTGAAGATTTAATGAAAGCAATGGATTATGAACTTATTTATAGAGGAGATAAGTTAAGTATAAAGAGAAGTCCATATAAGAAAAACATTCGTATTGAAAGATACTTTGGTAGTGAATATTCTATTGATAGAATTAAACAAAGAATTGATGAAGAATATATCAAACGAGTACCTTTCATAGAAGAATACGGAACTAAAAAAAGATATAATGCTAATTATTATAAAAAGCGAAAGCCAAAAGGATTTTATGCTTTATATATTCACTATTGTTATCTATTAAAAGTATTCCCTAAAAAATATCCTTATCAAAAATTATCTCCTGCAATTCGTGCTGATGTAAGAAAGATGGAGCAAATATCAAATGAAACAAGACTGCTTGTCAGAAATAATTTAAAAACTGATGAGCAGTTTTTTTTGTTTAAAGAAGATAAAGAAAAAAGACTTAATGACCTTATGGATCAGAGAAGTAAACTCTGGTACAAACATAAGAAGTCAAAGTCTAAACAAGAAAAGGAAGAAATTAAGAAACAAATAGATGAATTGAATAAAGAAATAGAGCCAATACGAAAGGAGGTGGTGCTATGTAAAGATATTATAGAGAGAAGTAAGAAGATGGAACAAAATCTTCAAGAATTATCTGATGAAAAAGACCAAACAAAGGAGGTAGAGAAAAATGAACACATCAGGTGACGCTGCTGAATCTATTGTAAGAATGAGTTTGCAAGGTTTAGAAGTAGCAGTAAAACTTTCTGGAAGTGGAGCAAAAAATGTTGCTGCAATAATGATAGCAATGTTGAAAGACCAGAAGCAGACAAAAGGTAAAACTAGACTTACTAATATGCTTAAATCCGGAAAAGAATTAAAAGTATTTACTGTTAAAGAAGATGATTTAAGAAAATTTACGGAAGAAGCAAAACGATATGGTGTTCTATTCTGTGCATTAAAAGGTAAAGGAAAAAGCCTAGATGGTATGGTAGATATTATGGTTAGAGCAGAAGACGCTAGTAAAATAAATCGTATAGTTGAAAGATTTAATCTTGCTACTGTTGATACGGCTTCTATTAAAAGTGAAATTCAAAAATCAAAAGACAGTAAAGACAAAGGTGTTGTTATTAAAAGTGTTGAGGAAAGAATTGTTGATGATATTTTATCTAAACCAATTAGTAGGGAGGAAAATGATATGTCAAACCCCCAAGTGGCAAAGACGGAAAAAAACCCTCCGTCAGAGCCTATCTTAAACAACAAAAACAAGTCAGACAAGGGTACTAAATCTGAAAAACCATCTGTTAGAGAAGAAATAAAATCTATTAAAGAAGAACAAAAGAAAGAATTAGATTTAGATAAATCTGAACTTAAAAATGAAAAAACTCAACCTAATAAAACAACTAAACACAAACAACCAAAATTAAAAAAGAAAAAATTAAAGGAAAGAGGGTAAGAAAAAATGAATGATTTTGATGATATTATGGCGAAAGCCAATGGTAGTAATACTACACAAACAAAAAAGCCCTTTGATAAAAGTGCTTGGGTAGAAAAGAAACAACAAGAGAGACAAGAAGTATATGACTTGATGGATAAAACTGCTGATGAAGTAAAAGTAGATATTGATAAGTATAAAAAATATTTAGATGTTCAAGGTAGATTTGATAAATATTCTGTCGGTAATGCACTTGTTATATCTGCAAGTCTTCCTACTGCTACACAATTAAAAGAGTTTGATGATTGGAAAGAAACAGGTGCTTTCATTAAAAAGGGAGAAAACGGAATTAAGATATTAGAGCCAGGCGACCCTTATACAAGAGCAGATGGTAGTTCTGGTATTTCTTATAATGTTAAGAAGATGTTTGATATATCACAAACAACTTCTAATCAAAAGCCTAGAACTATTAGTTATGATGATAGAGTTAAATTAACTGCTCTTTTAAAAGACTGTCCTGTTGATATTAAAGCAGTAGATGAAATCCATAATAGTAATAATGTTGTAGAGTGGAATAAAGAAGATAATGCTTTATATGTTCAACGAGGAGGAGAAACAATAGAGATATTCAAACAACTTGCAAAAGAATTAACAAGAGTTGGACTAGAAGAAACAGGTAATAGCGAATTAGATAATTTTAAATGTACTTCTACTGCATATATGCTTTGTAAAAAATATGGAATAGATGTATCAGATATAAACATCAATTCTATTCCAGAAGCATTTAAGAATATGAGTGCTAGTGAAGTAAGAAATGAATTGACTTCTATGCGTAGTGCTATGGAAGATATAAACACTAGAATGAGTGCATACTTTGAAACTATTTCAAAGACGCCAAAAAACAAAGAACACGAAAGATAGGAGGAACTTATGAAAGACGAGATTAAAGTGTTGGAACTTGATAAATACGAATTAGGTATTCTAATCAATGCTTTAAATGAGTTTAGAAATAAACTTATTAAAGAGGGCAAAGAAACAGAATATGTAGATGAAGTATTATTAAGAGCCATAGACGCCCCACCTAAAAAAAAAGTTCTCACAAGGTGTTTGAGGAGAGATGAACACCGATACTAATTATCCAAAGTGGGTGTATTGTATTGGACTAATACCTACGATATGGTTAGCACTTTTAATTGCACCGTCAGTAAATGGAGGATTGCCAAAAGTTATAAAAGATTTTTATGATATACTTGGTAATCCTTTTCATATTACTTGGTGTGGAAATTCATTAAAGACAATAATAGTATTGATAATTGCTTATGTAATGGCTATTACAATTTATTTATCTACAAGAAAAAACTATCGTAGGAGAGAAGAACACGGCTCTGCAAAGTGGGGTAATGCAACCGAGATAAATAAAAGATACAAACAAACCCCAATGGAGAATAATAAATTACTAACTCAAAATGTGTGTTTAGGTCTTAATGGAAAGAAACACAGAAGAAACTTAAATGTATTAGTATGTGGTGGTAGTGGTGCAGGTAAAACAAGATTTTATTGTAAGCCTAATGTTATGCAATGTAATACTTCAATGGTAATTCTTGACCCAAAAGGAGAAATTGTAAGAGATACAGGTGCATTGCTTAAAAAGAAAGGTTATGAAGTTAAAGTATTAGACTTAATCAATATGGAAAAATCACATTGTTATAATCCATTTGTTTATTTAAAGAGTGACAATGATGTTCAAAAATTAGTCACAAACCTTTTTAAAGCAACTACACCAAAAGGAAGTCAAAGCAATGATCCATTCTGGGGTGCGACCTGTTGCAGTTTGAAAAGAACTGCTTAAAACTTTAATTTAATATGTTTTAAAACTAATATTTCGATTGGTGGAATGATAGGGTAACGCCTTGAAACGCCACTTTAATACTCCGAATAGCGAAAATATTGTTAAGAATATTTTGGTTATAAGCTCGGTGAAGTCGGCAGAGAATTGCCCTAATGATTAAGAAATTAATCAAGGAAAGTGTCCTAGAGGTAGGATATGCAATCTATATGTCGGAAGTCTATAAAATACTCATGGTTAGAATTTTTGTTAAGACGGGCAAAATGACGAAGTTTCCGAATGTACAAGCCTAGAACGGGAGTTAGTCGAAAGGCTATAATCATTTTAATATGATGTTTGTGAGGTGGAGTAAGGTTCCCAGAGATGAAACACCTTATATTATTACAGGTAATATCAAGCAAACAGGCTTATAGGAACGACCTAAAAGTATATATGTAAAGATAGAAATATTGGAACAGGGAAAGCTAACAATACTGAGGGCTTAACACCTATGAAGTAGTTGTAAGGAATAAATAACTTACATTAATGTTAGTGAGAGTAGTGGCACAGTACCTATGAAACTCTGATAATAAGGAGTGGAGGGATAGCCACAAATCAAAAATAATTAATTTATACAAAATTTACAAACTTTAGAAAGGAGTTCTAAAACATAAGGTTCTTGTAAGACTAATAGAGGCAATAAATCTTAGAAATAGGAGGAAAAGCCGACTTATGACAATTAAAAAACAAAAGTTCAAAAAGAAAAAGCATTTAAGAAATAACGAATATTATAATTTGCAAAATGAATTTGATAAACTTTATGAACAAAGTAAAAACGGAAAAAAGTTTAAAAATTTACTAGAACTAATTGAAAGTGAAGAAAATATACAACTTGCTTACAGAAATATAAAGAAAAACAAAGGTAGTAAAACAGCAGGAACTAACAACAATACAATTATTGCTATTGGAAAGATAAAAACAAATAATCTTGTCCAATATGTTAGAAATAGACTTAGCTGTTACAAACCTCAAACTGTAAGGAGAGTTGAAATACCAAAACAAAATGGAAAAACTAGACCTTTAGGAATACCAACAATAGAGGACAGACTTATACAACAATGTATAAAGCAAGTATTAGAGCCAATTTGTGAAGCAAAATTTCATAAAGACAACTATGGTTTTAGACCTAACAGAGGAACTAATCACGCAATAGCAATGGCAATGAGATTTGCAAATATAAACAAGTTGTATCACGTTGTTGATATTGATATACACGGATTTTTCGATAATGTTGACCATTCAAAATTATTAAAACAAATATGGAGTATGGGAATACAGGACAAAAATCTTATATGTATTATATCAAAAATGTTAAAAGCAGAAATAAAAGGAATAGGTATTCCAACAAAAGGAGTTCCACAAGGTCGGTATATTAAGTCCATTGTTGGCAAATATAGTTTTAAATGAGCTTGATTGGTGGGTTTCAAATCAATGGTACACAAAGAAATTTCAAAATGAATATAGTGAGAGTTGGAAAGCTAAACAAATAAGAGAAACAAACTTAAAACAAGTTATGATAGTTAGATATGCAGATGATTTTAAGTTGTTTTGCAAAACTCACGAACAAGCAGTAAAAATGTATTATGCAACAAAACAATGGTTAAAAGAAAGATTAAAACTGGAAGTTAGTGAAGAAAAAACAAAAATAGTAAATTTAAAAACTGAATACTCTGAATTTTTAGGCTTTAAATTAAAAGTTTATAAAAAGGGTAGTCGTTGGGTTGTCAAATCTCATATTTGCGATAAATCAAAGAAGAAAATAAAAGCAAATATTAAATCAGCAATAAAAGAATTAGGAAAACATAAGGATAAGCCAAGTGCATTAAAATTAAATTCTGTAATACTGGGAATACATCAATATTATAGAATAGCAACAAATGTATATATAGATTTTGAAAAAATTGCCTATGGACTTACAAAGAGCCTTAAATGTAGAACAAAAACATTTGCAGGAAACAAAGGTGGAAAAAGCAAAGCATTCATAAAATTTTATGGAGGTTATAGTGGAAAACCAATATATATAAAGGGAGTAGCAATATTTCCTATACATTATGTTAGTACAAAACCACCATTATGCTTTTCACAAGATATGTGTAACTATACTCCACAAGGTAGAACTAAAATACACAACAATTTAAAGAAAATTGACAGATATATTTTAATATATATAATGCGAAATCCAATAACAAATGCAAGTGAAGAATTTAATGACAATAGAATTTCATTATATGTAGCACAAAATGGGAAATGTGCAATTTCAGGAAAACCTTTACAAATTGGAGATATGGAAGTGCATCATAAAATTATGAAACAAAAAGGAGGAACAGATAAATATCAAAATTTGATATTTATAACTAAAAACATTCATAAATTAGTACACATAACCGACAGCGATAAAATAAATGAATATTTGCAAAACGAAAACCTAAATGCAGAGCAAATGCAAAAACTTAATGAACTAAGAGAATTAGTTGGAAATTGTAAATTAGTATAATAATTATTTTTGATGGAACGCCGTATGAAATGAAAGTTTCACGTACGGTGTGGAGCAGGGGAAAATCTGGAGATAATATCAAAGGATTACCTATTGCTATACACTGCTGCGAGTATGCTATTATTAGCACTTGTTTTTTATTTGAAATATGAAGCACCAGAAGATGAGCAGAACTTCCCAATGGTAATGGAATTATTAAGAGCAGGAGAAGTACACGAAGATGATGACACTTATGTAAGTCCACTAGATGTTTTATTTAATAGATTAGAAGAAAGAGAGCCAGAGCATATTGCAGTTAAGTATTATAGAGATTATCATTCTGGTAGTGCAAAAACTCTTAAATCTATTCAAATTACACTTGCTGCAAGATTAGAAAAGTTTAATCTTGAAAGTCTTGCGTCTTTAACTGCAACTGATGAATTAGATTTGCCATCATTAGGAGAAAAGAAAACTGCGTTATTTGCACTTATACCAGATAACGATACAAGTTTTAATTTTCTAGTTAGTATTTTATACACGCAACTGTTTCAACAGTTGTTTTTTTTAGCAGACCATAAGTATGGAGGAAGTCTTCCGGTACACGTTCATTTTGTTATGGACGAGTTTGCTAATGTAAGTTTGCCAGATGACTTTGATAAGATACTTTCTGTTATGCGTTCAAGAGAAGTATCAGTATCTATCATTTTACAAAACCTAGCACAATTAAAAGCCTTATTTGAAAAACAATGGGAAAGTATTATAGGAAACTGTGATGAGTTTTTGTATCTTGGTGGTAATGAGCAATCAACTCATAAGTATGTATCAGAGTTGTTAGGAAAAGAAACTATTGACACTAATACCTATGGAAAATCAAGTGGTAGAAGTGGCAATTATTCAACTAACTACCAAATAAGTGGTAGAGAGTTATTAACTCCGGATGAAGTAAGATTACTAGATAATAAGTATGCAATTCTTTTTATAAGAGGAGAAAGACCAATAATGGACTTTAAATATGATATTTTAAAGCACCCAAATGTAGCCTTTACTACTGATGGAAAAGAAAAGCCTTACTTACACGGAGGAACAGAAAATGCTATTGCTTCAATTATTATTGATGAAAATATAGAAGATTATAATTTCACAGAAATAGAAGAAATAGCAAATGATTATGAAATTATTACTTCGGAAGAAGTAGAAGACTATTTTAAAAGAAAGGGAGAATGAAATTTATGAAAAAAAATAGTGAAAAATTAAAAATGAGTAGTAAAGGAAAGAAATTATTTAAAATCTATGTTTTGGGAGTATGTGCATTTGCACTTACTATTGGAACAAGTATGAATGTTTTAGCAGCAGATGATCCGATGGCAGTTGTTAATAATTTATCAAACTTTATATTTGGACTTATTAGAGCAATTGGTATGATTATACTTGGATTTGGTATAGTTCAAGTCGGATTATCATTAAAAAGCCATGACCCAAGCCAAAGAGCAAATGGATTCTTGACAGTTGCAGGTGGTATTATTATCACATTTGCGAAAGAAATTTTAAATATGATTGCAGGGTAGTCAATTATCAAAGGGCGAGTATAATACTCGTCCTCATCTTATTTTAAGGAGGTGTTTATATTGAGTGATAATTGGGTAGTGCAAAATTTACAAAATGCACTAGATACTTGGAATAGTAAGTTAGGCGAAATATGGCAATTAGTCACACAAACTCCAGAAACCTTTAAAGGAGGAACAATATGGAATGTTATTTTAAACATAAATGGAGCTGTAAAAGCAATAGGACTTGCATTATTAGTTTTATTTTTTGTAGTAGGAGTGATGAAAACATGTGGTTCATTAACAGAAGTTAAAAAGCCAGAACATGCATTAAAATTATTTATAAGATTTGCAATAGCAAAAATTGTAGTGACTTATGGACTGGATTTAATGCTCTCGTTATTTAAGATAATACAGGGTGTTATATCTACTATAATTACTGCTTCAGGAATAGGTGGAACATCTAATACAACATTACCTCAAGAAATAGTTAAGGCAGTAGAAAGTTGTGGATTTTTTGAATCAATACCATTATGGGCAGTCACATTGATAGGTGGATTATTCATTACAGTATTATCTTTCATTATGATTATGACAGTATATGGAAGATTCTTTAAATTATATCTTTATACTGCAATAGCACCTATACCACTTTCAACTTTTGCAGGAGAGCCTACACAAAATGTTGGAAAGAGTTTCCTTAAATCGTATTGCGCTGTTTGTTTAGAGGGAGCAATTATAGTTCTTGCTTGTATTATTTTCTCTTTATTTGCTAGTTCGCCACCAGTGGTAGATGCAAATGCAGCAGCAGTTACGCAAGTATGGAAGTATATAGGAGAATTAGTGTTTAATATGCTGGTATTAGTTGGAACAGTTAAATTATCAGATCGAGTTGTAAGAGAAATGATGGGACTATAATTTAACAATATTCGACAAAATTCGACAAAGTTAAAAGGAGGAAAATAATGACTGATAAAGTTAAAGAAATTAAAGAAAATATAGAAAAGTTTTTGAGTGAATCAATAGACCATCAAAATAAACATATTGATTATATTTTGTTAGACCCAAATACTAATGAAACTTATGTATTAGCAAGTGATGGGGTTGATGAAGCAATAGAATTTACACCTTATTCTAAAAATTATGAGGGTGGATATATAAATGTACCAGAATGGGACTATAACTTTGATTATTATATCTACAACTATTTAGAAGAAGGAAAACAAATAGTATATATGACAGATGAAGTCCATTATGGTATTTGGAACTCTATCCATGAATTATATCCAGATGATATAGATTATAAAGATGGAGTTCAAATGTATTTACAGTATTGTGCAGATAATGGAATAACAAAAGAGTATTTAGATGGAAAAACAGGTTTTGATACACCAGATATTATGAAACACTTTGAAGGATTAGCAATCAATGAAACAATGAAATATAAAGGTTATATCATTGAGGCAGATGA
Organism: Caryophanales bacterium UBA5578; assembly: GCA_002425325.1. GTDB lineage: Bacteria > Bacillota_I > Bacilli_A > RF39 > UBA660 > UBA5578. The sequence goes on from DIMA01000002.1 coordinate 44,462, forward strand.
CTTAAATGTTGATAATCCAAAAGAAAATCTTGTTAATATTTATGAGAGTAAACAAGATTTTAAAAATAGAGAGTGTGTTGAAACTGTGTCTTTGAATACAGTAGGGTTAAAACAAAATATAAGAGATTATATTGATGAGTTTTATACTGATAAATCTGTTATAGAAAGTGATAAAGCATATTTTACTTTTGTATTAGGTTATGACTTATTAAATGATATGCTTTCAAAATCATCTACACCAGAAAATGATGTAAGTTATGATTTTTGTAATATGGTTGCGGGAGAGTTTTTAAAAAGTGATGAATACAAAAATGAAAAGTATTCTGCCTATGAAATGTTAGAAAAGTGGGTTAATGATAATAAGAATTATATTAAAACACAACACAGTTTGTTTATTGGAGAAACACCAGAAAAAAATAAAACAAGAAAATTATGTAATGGTATGTATGTTATGGATGTAGGGTATAGAAATAAACAACCTGTTGCATTAGTAGAAAAGAACACAGATTATGGAATAGAGTATATTATTGCATTTAACTATAAAATTGATAACGATAGAATTGATTGGGCTTATGGCTATTATTACAATGATAATCTTTCAAAAGCAAAGCAAGATTTTGAAAAAGTATTGTCTGGAGGAAATCTTTCAGACACATTTAATAAGAATAAAAAAGATAAAGAAAGGTAAATGTTAGTATGAATAATCAAAACAAAAAGGCATTATTTAAAACAAAAATCGCAAGTGATATGCAACATAATGGAGAAATTGTAGAAGTTATTAGTTTTAAAAAAGGGAAAGATATTTATTGCGACAGATATTGTGTAAAATTTAATGATGGAACGATAAACGATAATATTATGAGTATTGAACTGGATTTTGATTATAAAAAAAGAAATAAAGAAAGGAGTAGATAAAGTTGGAAGTTAAAATTAATAGAGAAATAAGAAACTACACAGAAAGTATATTTTTCGGACTATCTTTAAGACAGTTCGTTTTTTCTATATTAGCGTGTTTAGTTGCAGTATTATTGTATTTTTTGCTAAAAAATCATTTTGGCATTGAAACTTTATCTTGGGTATGTATTTTAGGGGCTGCTCCATTTGCTGCAATAGGTTTTGTCACTTACAACGGAATGACAGCTGAAAAATTTATATATGCCTATATTAAGTCAGAGTTTCTAATACCAAAAGAATTAACTTTTAGACCAACTAATTTTTACTATGAATTATTAAAGGAAAAAATAGAAAAGGAGGCAGTAAATGAAAACATTAAGAACACTGTTTAAACAAGACAAAGAAGCATTTGTAGTTCCGAAAGGAGTACAAGATGTAATACCAGTAACTAGAATATGGCAAGACGGAATATTTCAAGTTGGGAAAAATAAGTATTCAAAAAGCTATAGATTTACAGATATAAATTATGCTGTTGCTAGTAGAACTGATAAAGAAGGTATGTTTTTAGAATATTCAGAACTTCTTAATTCATTTGATACTGGAGCAACAACAAAAATTACTATTTTAAATAGAAGATTAAATAAAGTAGATTTTGAAAAAAATATACTATTACCATTAGAAGAAGATAAATTAGATGATTATAGAAAAGAGTATAACAAAATGCTTTTAGACAAAGCAACTGGAGCAAATGGAATAATTCAAGAAAAATTTCTAACTATTTCAGTAAACAAAAAAAGTATTGAAGAGGCAAGAAATTACTTTGCAAGAATTGGTGCAGATTTAGTTAATCACCTATCTCAATTGGGTTCAAAATGTATTGAATTAGAAGCGGAAGATAGACTTAGATTATGTCATGATTTTTACAGACAGGGAGAAGAAAATTCTTTTACCTTTGATATGATACAAAATATGAGAAAAGGACATAGTTTTAAAGATTTTATATGTCCAGATAATATGAAATTTGAAAAAGATTATTTTGAAATGGGAGGTAAGTTTGGTAGAGTAATCTTTTTGAAAGAATATGCAAGTTATATTAAAGATAATATGGTTGCAGAACTTACTGACTTAAACAGAAATATGATGATGAGTATAGATGTTATACCTGTTCCTATGGATGAAGCAGTAAGAGAAGTAGAAAATAGAAGACTAGGAGTAGAAACAAATATAACTAACTGGCAAAGGAGACAAAATAATAATAATAACTTTTCAGCAGTTATTCCATATGATATGGAGCAACAAAGAATTGAATCAAAGGAATTTTTAGATGATTTAACTACTCGTGATCAAAGAATGTTTATCTGTGTTTTGACTATGGTGCATACAGCCGATACAAAAGAACAATTAGATAATGATACCGAAAGCCTATTAACTACTGCTAGAAAACATTTATGTCAGTTTTCAATATTAAAATATCAACAAATGGATGGATTAAATACTGCAATGCCTTTTGGAGTGAGAAAGATTGATACGTTAAGAACTCTTACTACTGAATCGCTTGCAGTATTTATGCCTTTTAGAGTTCAAGAAATTAATCACGAAAATGGTATTTATTATGGACAAAATGTAATAAGCAAAAATATGATTATTGCAGATAGACGACAACTATTAAATGGTAATTCATTTATACTTGGTGTTTCAGGAAGTGGTAAATCATTTACTGGAAAAAATGAAATAGTTTCTGTAATACTTCGTGATCCAAATGCAGATGTAATAGTCATAGACCCAGAGCGTGAGTATTCACAATTAATCAATGCACTTGGTGGCGAAGTAATTCATATATCAGCAACAAGTAATAATCATATTAATGCAATGGATTTGAATAGTGAATATGGAGATGGTGCAAACCCAGTAATATTAAAATCAGAGTTTATATTATCTTTATGTGAGCAACTTATTGGTGGAAGTAACTTAGGTCCAAAACAAAAATCTATTATAGATAGATGTACTGCATCTGTTTATAGACATTTTCAGCAAGGAAATTATCAAGGCACTCCACCAACATTACAAGATTTCAGAGAGGAACTATTAAAACAAAATGAGCCGGAAGCAAAGGAAATAGCACTCGCTATTGAATTGTTTACAGATGGAAGTTTAAATACTTTCGCAAAAAATACAAACGTAGATACTAATAACAGATTATTGTGTTACGATATTTTAGATTTAGGTAAACAATTGCTTCCTATTGGTATGTTAGTAGTTCTTGATAGTATTTTAAATAGAATAACAATGAATAGAAGTAAAGGTAGAAATACCTTTATTTTTATTGATGAAATTTATTTGCTATTCCAACATGAGTATTCAGCAAACTTCTTATTTACTTTATGGAAAAGGGTAAGAAAATATGGTGCTTATTGTACTGGAATTACACAAAATGTAGATGATTTATTACAAAGTCATACTGCAAGAACAATGTTAGCTAATAGTGAGTTTATTGTAATGCTTAATCAAGCAAGCACTGATAGATTAGAACTTGCAAAATTATTAAATATATCTGATTTACAAATGGGATATATTACTAATGTAGGAGCAGGACGAGGACTGTTAAAAGTAGGTAGTTCATTAGTGCCTTTTGTAAATAAGTTCCCTACAAACACTAAACTTTATAAATTGATGACTACAAAACCGGGCGAAGGTAATTAACAATTAGGAGGTGGTTATCTTGGCAGATATAAAAGTCAGAGATGTGGCGAAGAAAGGTGTAAAAACCATTAACAAAGCAGTAGTGCAAACCGAAAGATTTAAAGATACCATAGTTAGAACAAAAGAAAAAGCAGAAGAAAGTGTTAGCAATGATATAAATGCAAATGAATATGCAAGTAATAAGATAAAGTTTGCAACTAATAGAGGGGTTGATGAGAGTATCCATCAATTCAATAAGCAAGGACAAAAGTCTTTGATGAAAACGAAAGAAAACTATCAAAAATCAAAAGCAAAGATAAAAGCCTTTAAGAAAAAAATGCAAGGTAAGAGTAAAGCAAAGTCAACAGCTAAAAATACTAAAACTGCAATTAAAACAAGTAAAGAGGTAGCAAAGAAAGCCGAAAAAACCGCAAAAGAAACAGTTAAGGCTAGTAAGAGAGCAGCACAAATAGCAAAGGAAACTGCAAAGAGAACTGCACAAGGAATTAAGTTAGCAGTTAAAGCAACAATATCTGCAATAAAAGCAATCATCGCCGGAACAAAAGCATTGATTGCTGCTATTGTTGCCGGAGGTTGGGTAGCAGTTATTGTAATAGTAGTTATTTGTTTGGTGGGACTATTAGTTAGTTCCATATTTGGAATATTCTTTTCAAGTGAGAAAACAAGTGCAAATGCTGTCACAATGAATGAGGTAGTAGCAGAATGTAATCAAGAGTTTGCAAACAAGATTCAATCTATTCAAGACTCAAATGCACACGACGAGTATGTTTTAGATGGTAGTATGGCGTCTTGGAAGGATATATTACTTGTTTATACTATAAAGCAATCAAATGGAAAAAATGAAACTGATGTCGTTACTATGGATGATAATAAAAAGAAAGTATTAAAAGAAATATTCTGGGATATGAATAGTTTATCTTCGGAAGTTAAGGATGAAACTGTCACAGAAAGAGGAGTTAATACAGATGAGGAACCGACAGAAGTTGAAAAGAAAGTATTGCATATAAAAATAACTTCTAAATCAGTAGATGATATGAAATCACAATATAATTTTAATATGGCACAAAATAATCAGTTAGCCGAATTATCAAGTGATAAATATTCTAGTCTATGGGGTGGAGTTATTTATGGTAGTAATGGATCTGGCGAATATGTTAATTGGAGGCAAGGCGACCCAAGTTGGTCTAATGTAAGAATAGGAAATACAAGTAGTACGGTAGGTAGAATTGGTTGTCTTGTGACATCTATTGCAATTTTAATTGAAAAGTCCGGAGTTAATACAACAATAAGTCCATTTAATCCCGGAACTTTTGTAGAAGCACTTAATAAAAATAGTGGATTTGATGGAAGTGGAAATCTTCAATATGCTGCCGTTAGCAAAGCAGTCCCGGGCTTTAAATATGTTGGTAATGTTAATTTAAGAGGAAAATCAAGAAGTGAAAAATTAGCAACTATATCACAATATTTTAGTCAAGGTTATTATCTTACTGCAGAAGTAAAAGGTGCAACACAAGGTAGTCAACATTGGGTTGCTATTACAGGAGTAGATTCGGTTAATGTTATGATGGTTGACCCTGCTTCAAGTCAAACAATAATGTGGAATGCTTATGAGGTAGGTAAGACAACACAATTTAATTATTTTAAGGCAGAATAAAAAAATTAGGCTATTTTGTGAAAAATAGCCTAAAAATACATGGTTTTGTGCTATAATGATATTGCAACAAAAAATCTTCAAAATTTTTTCAATAAAATTTGAAGTTAGTATAAACTTTTAGTAGGAAAATTTTTAGAAAAAATTGAATAAGAGATACCGATTTGATAGAATATTTTTATCGAAAAAAAAAATAATATTCAAGGAGGTATCTCTTATGTATTCGATTATACAAAAGATTTGTGAGAAAAACAACAAAATTTTAAAAGAAGGAGTAAAAAAAATATTAAATGGAGATGATGTAAGTTCTTTAACAGGTGCAATAAAAGAATTTACGGATATTTTAGGAAAAGAACTTTTTTCTGAAATAGCAACACAAATAGAAAATTTAGTATTTGAAGACCAAAAAAGACAAAAACAATTTGAAGCAGTACGATTTGCAGATAAAAGTTTAATTACAAAAAATGGAAAGGCAAAATTTGAAAGAAGGTACTACAAAGATAAGGAAACAGGAGAAAATGTATGTTTAACAGATAGAATCATAGGATTAGAAAAAGGCGAAAGAATAGATAAAAAAGTAAAAGCAGAGATAATACAGAAAGCAAGTAATCAATCATATAATAAATCTGGAAAATTAGTAGTGCCAGAAATTGATATAAGTTCAACAACAGTAATGAGAAATGTTAGAAAAAATCCGTGGAAAGTGGAAATAGAAGAAAGAAAAGAAGAAGATAAAATAGTAGCAAAAAATATATTTATACAAGTAGATGAAGACCACGTAAAAGAACGAGGAAAAAAAGGATGCACAATATCAAAAATAATAACAATATATACAAGAAAAAGAACACTAACAAAGCCAGAAAGAATACCAGAAGTAAAACAAGTACGAAAAGAATTAGTAGATAAATTCACATTTGCAGGATTATACAAAGATACACAAGAAATGTGGGAAGACGTAGCTTACTATATAGATTGTACATATAAAAAAGAAGAAATAGAAACAGCATTTGTGATGGGAGATGGAGCATCATATATAAAAGCTGGAACGGAATGGATAGCAAAATCAGTATTTGTATTAGACACATTTCATTTAGAAAAATACATAAACCATTTAAATTATGATGAAGAACTAAAAACAAAACTACAAGAAGCAGTAGAACAATTTGATCCAATAAGCACAGAAAATATAATGAAAGAAGCAATAAAAAGAATAGAACAAGAAATAAAAGAAGATAAGCAACTAGGAAGAAGCACAAAAAGATTAGAGAACAGATTAAAGAAAGTAAACGATACAAAAACATACTTAAAGAACCAATGGGAAGGAATAGAAGCACACGATAAGTATAAGGATAAGTTAACAGGATGTTGTCAAGAAGGGCAAGTGCACCATACCCTATCAGAAAGATTAAGTACAGACGCAAAAGTATGGAGTGAAGATGGAATAGATGAAATGAGTCAGTTAAGAGCATTTACACAAAATGGTGGAAATATTTACAAAAAAATAATAGATATATCAACAGCAGAAAAACGAGAAAAGAAAATAGAAGAATTAGAAAAAAGGATAAGAAAAAAAGCAAATAAAAAATTGTTTGGAGCTACAGGAGCAAAAATACCAATAGGAATGGCAAGAGATGAATTATACTATGAGTTAAAAAATATTTGGTATGGAAATGCAGTGTAAGTATTGATATAAAAATGAAAATGTGATATTTTAAAAATAGCCTATAAATAGGTTTATTAAGTGAACCTATTTATATAGAAAAATAAGGATAAAAATATAAAATTAAAAAGGAATCTCAAAAAAAATCTTCAAAATTTTTTCAATAAAATTTGAAGAAAACCTTGTAAAATTAGCATTTTTAGTATATAATATCACATGTATTTCTTTAAAGGGGCATTTTGGAGTACAATTGATATGTATGTACTATTACAATTTTTATTGTGACATCTAATGAATACAAAGAATAAAAAAGAGGTAAGAGCGATGACCATATCAATACAAAATTGAATAACTAGATGATGAATAATCCCTCTATGCCGTTAAATTTATAGAAGAAGGGTTATACAATCATAGATTTAAATTAGGAAATCTGACTCGAGGCATTGTATAATATCTCGATTTTTTTATGCAAAAGGAGAAGTGAGTTTTGTGAATAAAGAAAAAATAGAACTAAATGATAAAACTATTTTAGTAACTGGTAGTGCTGGATTTATAGGCTATTATTTATCTAAAAGATTATTAGAAGATTTAAATAATGTTAAAGTAATAGGTTTTGATTCTGTTAATGATTATTATGATGTATCTTTAAAAAATTGGAGATTAGAGCAATTAGGTAAATATAGTAATTTTACATTTATTAAAGGTAACCTTGCTGATAAAGAATTAATTAAAAAATTATTTAATGAATATAAACCAAGTATTGTGGTTAATTTAGCTGCACAAGCAGGTGTGAGATATAGTATTGATCATCCAGATGTATATATAGAATCAAATTTAATTGGTTTTTATAATATTCTTGAAGCATGTAGAAATAATCCAGTAGAACATTTAGTATATGCTTCATCAAGTTCTGTATATGGTGGAAATAAAAAAGTTCCATTTAGTACAGATGATAAGGTTGATAACCCAGTTTCGCTATATGCTGCAACAAAGAAGTCGAATGAATTATTAGCACATTGTTATAGCAAACTTTACAATATACCATCAACTGGATTAAGATTTTTTACCGTTTATGGTCCAGCAGGACGCCCTGATATGGCATATTTTGGCTTTACTAATAAATTAATTAAAGGTGAAACAATTAAAATATTTAATTATGGAAATTGTAAAAGAGATTTTACATATGTAGATGATATTGTAGAGGGAATTATAAGAGTAATGCAAGGAGCTCCTAAAAAAGAAAATGGAGAAGACGGATTACCTTTACCACCATATGCTGTTTATAACATTGGAAATAGTAATCCTGAAAATTTATTGGATTTTGTTAGAATACTTCAAGAAGAGTTAATTAGAGCAAATGTATTACCAGAAGATTATGATTTTGAATCACATAAAGAATTAGTACCAATGCAAGCAGGTGATGTTCCAGTAACTTATGCAGATACAAGTGCTTTAGAAAAAGATTTTGGATTTAGACCTAGTACATCATTAAGAGATGGTTTGAGAAAGTTTGCTGAATGGTATAAAGAGTTTTATATAAATAAAAACAATTAGGAGGAAATAATACATGAGTAAAATTAGAGCAGAATTTCATACTCATACAAGATTTTCTAAAGACAGTATATTAAATAAATTCTTTATACTATTTATGTGTAAGATTAGAAAAATAAAATTAATTTCTATTACAGACCATAATGAAGTAAAAGGTGCAATAAAATATCAAAAGTTTTTAAGAAAATTTGGTATTGAAGTTATTATTGGTGAAGAAGTAATGACTGATTCTGGTGAAATAATTGGATTATTTTTAAATAAAAAAATTGAACCACTCCAAACTCCAGAAGAAACAATAAAGCAAATAAAAGAACAAAATGGAATTGTATATTTACCTCATCCATATGATGAAAAAAGATATAAAACAGTTCTTAAAGAAGAAAAACAAAAAGAATTAAAAGAACAATTTGATTTTGTTGAAATACATAATGGTAGAAATATTTCAGATAAATATAGTGAAAAACAAAAGTGTATTCAAGAAAATCTTAGAATAACACCTATAATTGGCAGTGATGCTCATACATTTATTGAATTAGGTAGAAATTATATTGAAATAGAATATACTAATATCGAAGATTTTAAGAATAATATGCAAACAATTATAGAAAAAGCAAAGTTTCATAAAAAAGAATGTATAAAGTTTGCTCATACAATAACAAAATTTGCAAGAGTAATTAAAATGATAGAAAAGGGTGAGTTTAATGAATTACGTAGAACTATCTTCAAAAGATGTCGAAAATAAAACTTCGGAATTATATAATAAAATTTTATCTACTGATTATAAGTTTGATTTAGTTATTTTTATAGCAAAAGGGTCATATACGATAGGTAAAAAATTATCTGAGTTAGGTAATTGCCCCTTGCTTGAAATAAAAGCAACAAGAAAAGGAAATAAATTAAAGAAAATAATAAGTCCATTTCTTAAATTAATACCAAAGAAAATAAAGATGTATTTAAGAAATAAAGAAGTAAAATCTAATGTTCATGAAAAGAATATAGAAAGAAATGTTATTTATAATGTTGAAAAATGGAGTAAATACAAAGAATGTAAAAATATTATATTAGTAGATGATTCAGTAGACACTGGTTATTCTATTAAAGCATGTAAAGAAGAAATAGAAAGATTTTTTCCTAATTCTAATATAAAAGTTGCTGCTTTCAATTATTTTGAAAAGTCAGAAAATATTATTAAAGTTGATTATAGTATTTATAAAGAAATGATGATGAATGGACCATGGTCAAATGATTCAAAATATCATAAAGAATTCTTAAAAGAATATGATAATTGGAATAAATAAAAAGAAATGAAGGTGAAATTATGAAACCATTAATTTCAATAATTGCTCCTGTCTATAATATACCAAAAGAATATTTATTAGAATGCTTTTCAAGTGTTATAAGGCAAACATATACTAATTGGGAGTTAATAATAGTAGATGATGGTTCAACAAATGATTCAGGACAATACTGTGATGAATTTATTGAAAAAGATAATAGAATAAAAGTAATACACCAAAAAAATGCTGGTGTATCAGTTGCAAGAAATAATGGATTAAAAAATAGTAATGGAGATTATATTGCATTTATAGATAGTGATGATTGGATTGAGGATGATTATCTTCAAAAATTTGTAGATAGAATTTCTAAAATTGATTACGACATTTGTATATGTGGTGCAAAAGTGGAAAGAAAAACAAAAAGTGAAATTAATGATTTTCTTCCTGTAGATTCGATTAAATGCGGTGAAGAACAATTAAATATATTGAAAAGTCAATTAATATGTAGAGGATTAACATTATATCATCCACCATTTGTAAATGTTGGAGTACCTTGGGGAAAATTATATAAAAAGTCATTTATTATAGAAAATAATATTGAATTTAAACCAGGGGTAAAGAGAATGCAGGACAATTTATTTAATTTGTATGCATTTAAAAAAGCAAAATATATTTCATATATTAGTGAAAGGTTATATCATTATAGAGATTTTTCTGAAAGTGCTGTTCATAAGTATAATCCTAACATTATTTCTGATTTCAAACCTTTTTTAGATGAATTAGAAAAATTTGTAATTGATGAAAAAAATGAAAAATGGATAATAGGGGCAAATAAAAGAAAAATTACTAGCATAAATTCATATATGTCTTCATATTTTTTTCATAAAAAAAATAAAAAGAGTACTATTAAAAAAATTAAAGATTTAAAAAACTATTTAAAAAAAGAAGAAATAGTAAATGCTATTAAAAATACGAGTAGTTCAATTATGAATAAACAAGAAAAAATATTTTTCTTGTTTACAAAATATAGATTTGCAACTGGATTATATATTTTATATAAATTAAAGAATGCGTTTTAATAAATAATTATAAGGAGGTGTTTTATTAGATGAAAAAAATATTGTTTATAATTCATAGATTTCATTATAGCGGAGCTGCTAAAGCAATGCAATTAATTGCAAATGGATTAGCAAAACTCAATAAATATGATATATATATAGCCTCTTATTGTGATACATCTCCTTGCTACGAAGTTGATTCAAGAATTAAAGTTATTTCTGGAACTAATAAATATGGGAAAGGATTTAAAAACAAAATAGGAGCGTATAAAAGCACTAAAAAGATAATTAAGGAATGCAATCCAGATTTGGTAATTGCATTCCTGAATAATGCTAGTTTCTATTCAATAATTTCCACTTTATTTGATAAAAGAAAAGTAATTGTCTGTGAAAGATGTGATCCTTTCAATGAGAATACACATTCACTTAAATTTATGAGAAAATTCTTTAAATTTGCTGATGGAGGAGTTTTTCAAACAGATGGTGCAAGAAAGTATTATAAGAATAAAATAAAAAATACTACAGTAATTCCTAATATAGTAGATAATAAATATGCTAATATCAAAATCAATAAATTTAATGATAGAAAAAATGAAATTGATATATTTTCAAGAATAGAAATAAAACAAAAAAGACATGATATTTTAATTAAAGCATTTAACGAAATACATAAGGTTCATCCAGATATAGTGTTGAATATATATGGTGATGGTCCTGATGAAGATACTATTAAAAATATTGTAAACGAGTTTAATTTAGATGATTTTGTTAATTTTAAAGGTAGTACCAATAATGCCTTAGACATATTAAAAGAATCAAAATTGACGATATTAAGTTCTGATTATGAGGGAATTCCAAATGGTGTTATAGATGCTTTGGCAATAGGAATACCGGTTGTTGCAACTGATACAAGCCCTGGGGGAGTAAGGTTATTAATAGAAAATGGCAAAAATGGATATATAGTTCCTTGTGGGGATTATATAGAAATTGCTAAAAAGGTTAATTATCTCATTGAACATCCAAATATTGCAGATGATTTTTCAAAAGAATCTATTAAAATAAATGATAGATTTTCTGAAAAAAATATTATCAAAATGTGGGATGAGTATATAGATAAAATATAAGGAGTGATAAATAATGAAAAAGATATTGTATAAAATTGTTAGAAAATTAGGCAAAGTTGGTTTATTAAATTGGGTTTCAGATAAAAAATATCTTAATTTCTTATTTAAACTTAAATTTGGAAAAAATATAGATTTTGAAAATCCGTCAACATTTAGTGAAAAATTACAATGGTTAAAAATATATGATAGAAAAGATATTTATACTAAAATGGTTGATAAATATGAAGTAAAAAAATACGTTAAGGAAAAAATAGGAGAAGAATATATTATTCCTACGTTAGGAATATACAATAATTTTGATGAAATCAATTTTGATGAATTACCAAATCAATTTGTTATTAAGTGTACACATGATTCCGGAGGATTAGTAATTTGTAAAGATAAAACAAAGTTTGATAAAGTAAAAGCAAAAAGAAAAATTAATAAATGTTTAAAAATGAAATATTATGATACGTATAGGGAGTGGCCTTATAAAAATGTTGAACCAAGAATAATTATAGAAGAATATTTGGAAGATATTGAAGATCATGAATTGAGAGATTATAAATTATTCTGTTTTAATGGCAACTATAAAATGATGTATATTGCTTCAAATAGACAAGGCGTTGGCGATACATATTTTGATTTCTTTGATAGAAATTTTGAACATTTACCATTTACTAATGGACATCCTAATGCACCTGTTATGCCTCACAAACCTAATAATTATGCTAAAATGATTGAACTTGCAGAAGAATTATCTAAAAACATTCCTCATGTAAGGGTTGATTTTTACGATGTAAACGGAAAAATATATTTTGGCGAAATGACCTTTTTTCATATGTCTGGACTCGTTCCATTTGAACCAAGAAATTGGGATGAAAAAATAGGTGAATGGCTTAAATTGCCAAAATAATTTTAGTAAGGAAGGGTTATACTATGAAAAAAAAACCAGCTAAAAATGATTATTCAAAGCGTGGAAAAATAAATATAAGAACAGCATTAATAAAATTAATTTATTACAGTACATTTATTATGATTTTCTTAGGTATGCTTAAAGTTATTAATCAATATAATATATTAAATGGTCCGTATAATATTGTTAGATTAATTTGTTTAATATTATGTTATATATATTTATTAATGTTTTTTAGAAGGACAAGTAATAAAAATATTATATTTATATTATGTTTTCTTATTTACGAAATTTTCGTTATGCTGATTACCTTTTCATTTCATTTTCCAAACGGAATAATAGATGTATTGCATTGGCCAACCTTGACAATTGTATTTTATGACTATACTTTTAAAAGAGATAATCTGAAATTTATTGCAAAAAGTATAATACCTTTTTACATAGTAATATTAATAATATCATCTTTTTTAATATCTATTCATTTGCTTGGAAATGGAAACGGAAAATTTGGATATGTAATTTTTCCAACATATTTTACATTGTCTACATTGCCATTGTTATTAAAATTCAAAAATAATAAAATTGGCATAGTTTTTTTAGTATTATCAATGATAATTATGATATTAACTACAAAAAGGACAGGTTTTTTAATAGCTCTAATTGGCATTATATTATATTATACTTCATCTGCACAATTAACTGGTAATATTAATCTAAAATTAAAAAAATATATGAAATTGCTTTTTTTAGGTTCTATATTTTTAGTTATATTAAATTTCTTTGGTGGAGCAAAAATTGATAATTTGCTATATCGTTTTAACCAATTATCTACTGATGAAGGAAGTGGAAGAGTAGAAATATGGAATGGAGTAATTAATTCTTATCAAAACTCAACTATAAGTAAGAAGATATTTGGTCATGGAACTCAAAGTGTATTATATAATTTACAACCAACAGGAAGAAATATATTTGCTCATAATAGTTATATTGAGTATTTATATGATTATGGTTTTATTGGATTGACTTTACTTGTATTTTTAAATATTAATTTTTTAAAAATACTTAATAATCTAAAAAAGAAAAAAAATACTGATTATCCAAGTTTTGTATATTTTTATATTATTGTTATATTTTTGAGTATATTAAGTTATTTCTTTGAACAGTCATACATTATATTACCAATGGCTATATATCTTGGCATTATTGTTGCTCAAAAAGAAAAAAATGGAGGAACTTATGATAAAAATTAGTATTATAATTCCAGCATATAATGCTGAAAAATATATTAAAAATTGTATTAATAGGCTACTACAACAAACATACAAAAATATAGAATTAATTGTAATTAATGACGCTTCTAATGATAAAACCAAAGACATATTGAATGATTTATCAGATATTAATTTACATGTTATAAATCTCAAAACCAATTTAGGAGCCTATTGTGCAAGAAAAAAAGGATTACAAAAAGCAACAGGAGATTACATTTTATTTGTTGATGTTGATGATTATTTGGATGATGAGGCTATAGAAAAGTTAGTTAATTATATAAATATCTATAATACTGATATAATTAAATTTCGATATATTAAAGAACCTTTAAAAAAAGAGTCACCAATTTTATTTGGAGAAGAGAAGAAACCATTTCTTATTAAAAATAAAATGGATTATAAAATTATAAACCAATTGATGACTACTAATAATTTGAATAATTTATGGAGCATGATTATAAAAAAAGATGTGATTAAAAACGACAATATTGAAAAGCGTTTTAGTATGGGGGAGGATTTTATACAATCATGTTATATTTATGGTAATGCAAATAGAATTTTATTTATAGATGATATTCTTTATCATTATTTGGATAATCCAAATGGAACAATGAAGAATATAAATGAAAAAGTAATAAAAAATAATATAAATGATTTATTATATTGTAATACTTTATTGCATGATATTATAAAAAAATGGAATTTGGAAGAATATTATTATGATGTTGCTAATGCTAGAACATATAATGCTATTGTTAATATTTTAATTTCAAAATTGTATTCTGAAAAAAAGTATGATAGTAAAAAAATTAACTCAATTTTGCATTATTTGTTTTCCAACTATGATTATATTGAGTATAAGAAAAAGATACCTAATATAAAAAATATATTTTTATTTAACAATGAAAGAAAAGGATTAAAAGGAATTATTTTTAATAATTATAAAAAGCAATTATATAACGAAAAGATTAATAAAATACATATTATTGGGTTTGTTATTTCAGTTAAAAATAAATTTATGAAAGGAAAAAGATCATGAAGCGAGTGGGAATAATTACATTATGTTGTAATGATAATTATGGTAATAAATTGCAAAATTATGCATTAAAAAAATATATTGAAGAGTTTGGATATTCTGTAAATACAATATGGAGTGATAGTTCTTCAAATACTTGCATAGTAAAAAAAATTATTAAACTAGCAATAAAAAAAATAAAGAAAGTAAATAGAAAAAAATTATTAGATAAAGAACATAAATTAAGGATATTTTCAAAAAAATATTTAAGTAATGATTATAGAATAAGATTATCAAATAATATAAAAAAAATAGATAATTATTATGATTTTTTTATTGTTGGTAGTGACCAAGTTTGGAATTACAAATGTATGAGTGATTATGATTTATATTTTTTAAATAAAATTGATCAGTCTAAATGTTTGACATATGCACCAAGTTTTGGAGTTTCTGATATTCCAAGTAGTTATTATCCTATATATTCATTTGGAATAAAAAAATTTAGAAATTTATCAGTTAGGGAAGATCGAGGTAAAGAACTTATTAAGAAAATTACAAATAGAGATGATGTAGAAGTTTTAATTGATCCAACAATGTTGTTAACTTCTAAGGATTGGGAAAAAATAGAAAGAAAGCCTATAAAATCTATTTCACAAAAGTATATAGTCACGTATTTTTTAGGAAAAATTAATGAAAAAAGAAAAAAAGAAATTTTGATGTTGGCACAAAAGTATAAATGTGAAATTATAAATATTATGAATGAAAATGATAAGTTTTATACATCGAGTCCAGAGGAATTTTTATTCTTGATACATCATGCTGAATTTGTCTTAACGGACTCATTTCATGCTTGTGTATTTTCTATTATATATGATAAGACATTTGTAATATTTAATAGAGAATATAATGGTTTAAATATGAATTCTAGGATAGATACTTTATTGTCTAAATTACGCATTATTGATAGAAAATATAATGAAACGAATTTTACAGATGGTAATTTAAAACATGACTATAGTAAAGCATATAAAATTTTGGAAATAGAAAGAAAGAAAAGTAAAGAGTTTTTAGAAAAATCTTTTAATATTAATGATAAGGAGTAGTTAGCATGAGTGATAGTAAGCAAAGAAAAATGGGTGCAATATTGTCTTATGTATCAATCATTATAAGTACATTAATTCAATTATTGTATACACCTTTTTTAATTAGAATGTTAGGTCAATCTGAATATGGCTTATATTCTCTTGTTAATTCTATTATAGGATATTTAACTGTATTAGATTTAGGATTTGGAAATGCGATAATTGTATATACTGCTAAATATAGGGCAAATAATGATAAGAATGCAGAAGAAAAATTGCTTGGTATGTTTAAAATAGTTTTTTACATAATAAGTATAATAGCAATTTTTTTGGGAATAATATTATATTTTAATGTAAATAATATTTTTGGTAAAACAATGACGAATGCAGAATTAGAAAAATCAAAAATAATGATGATTATTTTAACTTTTAATTTAGGTTTTACATTTATGTTTAGCATATATTCGTCAATAATTAAGGCATATGAAAAGTTTACATTTCAAAAAATACTAGCAATTTTGGGAACTATAATGAAACCTTTAATTATGATTCCTTTGTTATTTTTGAATTTCAAATCAATTACACTAACATTGGTTATTACATTTGTAAATGTATTAACATTATTACTAAATTATTTTTATTGTAAAAACAAACTAAATGTTAGATTAAAATTTTCTGGCTTTGATAAGATATTATTTAAAACTATTTTAGGTTATTCAATATGGCTATTTATAGGTGAAATAGTTGATAAGGTAAATTGGAGTGTTGATCAGTTTGTTTTAGGGGCAGTATCTGGAACAATTGCTGTTTCAATTTATTCAGTTGCTTCACAAATAAATACACTATTTATAAATCTATCTACTGCCGTAAGTGGTATATTGCTTCCAAAAATGTCAAAAATGATTGCTAAAAAAGCCACACCTGAAGAATTGACTAATGAAATGATTAAGGTAGGCAGAATACAATACTATATTATATTTTTGATGGCTAGTGGACTTGTAATCTTTGGCAAGCAATTTATTAATATTTGGGTTGGGAATAAATTTATGGATTCGTATTATGTTGCTTTAATATTAATTATTCCAGTCTGCTTCCCATTAATTCAAAATTTAGGATTAAGTATTATGCAAGCTATGAATAAATATAAATTTAAATCTATATCAACACTTATAATGTCAATAATAAATATTGGTATTAGCATTTTTTTAGCTAAATTATATGGCCCAATTGGAGCAGTAATTGGAACTGCAATTGGATTGGTAGTGTGTAATATTATTCTGATTAATATATATTATTATAAAGTTATAAAAATAAATATTTTTGCATTTTGGAAAGAAATATTTAAGATGACAATAACATTTTTAATACCAATAATTATTATTTTGACGCTTATATATATAATTAAATTAAATGAAATTTTGAATTTAATTATATATATTCCACTTTATACAATATTATATTGTATATCATCGTATATGTTAACAATGAATTTGTATGAGAAAAATTTGTTAAATAATTTAATTAAAAAAGTTAAAAGAAAGAAGGAATTAAATTGAAAATAGCAGTAGCTGGAACTGGTTATGTTGGTCTTTCTCTAGCCACATTACTTAGTCAAAAAAATGAGGTTGTAGCATTAGATGTTATACCAGAAAAAGTAGAGAAAATTAATAATAGGATTAGTCCAATTCAAGATGAGTATATAGAAAAATACTTCGCTGAAAAAGAATTAAACCTTAAAGCAACTTTGGATTATAAAGAAGCATTTGAAGGAGCAAATTATATTATTATAAGTACACCTACAAATTATGATCCAGAATTAAATTATTTTGATACATCTTCAGTAGAAGATATTATTCAAAAGGTAAAATCAATGGAAATTGATACAACTATGGTAGTAAAATCAACTGTACCAGTTGGATTTATTAAATTAATGAAAGAAAAATATGAAATAGATAATATTTTATTTTCACCAGAATTTTTAAGAGAAGGTAAAGCATTATATGATAATCTTTACCCATCAAGAATTATTGTGGGTGAAAAATCTGAAAGAGCAGAAATATTTGCTAATCTTTTAAAAGAATGTTGTCTTAAAGATGATGTAGTAGTTAAATTTATGGATTCAACAGAAGCTGAAGCGGTAAAATTATTTGCTAATACATTCTTAGCATTACGTGTTGCATATTTCAATGAATTGGATACATATGCTGAATTAAAAGGATTAAATACAAAAGATATTATAGATGGCGTATGTTTAGATCCTCGTATTGGAAACTATTATAATAATCCATCTTTTGGATTCGGGGGTTATTGTTTGCCAAAAGACTCCAAGCAATTAAAAGCAAACTATAAAGATGTACCAGAGAATATTATTAGTGCTATTGTAGAAGCAAATAGAACTAGAAAAGACCATATTTCAAATATGATTTTATCTAAAAAGCCTAAAATTGTTGGTGTTTATAGATTAACCATGAAATCTGGTTCAGATAATTTTAGAGCAAGTGCTATACAAGGTGTTATGAAAAGAATTAAGGCAAAAGGAATCGAAGTAGTTGTTTATGAACCAACATTAAAAGAAGATAATTTCTTCAATAGTAGAGTTATTAGAGATTTAGATGAATTCAAGAAAATATCTGATGTTATTATTGTAAATAGATTAGATGAAAATGTTAAAGATGTAGAAGATAAAGTATATACAAGAGATTTATTTGCAAGAGATTAAAAATAGAATTTGGTAAAAAGAAGGTGTAATATATGCCAGAGATAGTAGATAAGGATAAATGTTGTGGTTGCCACGCTTGGGCATGTAATGGTAGAAGCGATGTAAAATGTGAAGAAAGATTACAATTAGAATATTATTATTGTAATAATTATAGTTTACTATTAGATATAAAATGTTTATTTAAAACAATAATAGTTGTAATAAAAAGAATAGGTGCTAAGTAGCACTTTTTTTGTTATAAAAAAGGAAATAGAGTATAAATCAATAATAATATAATAGGAGGTATAAGTATGAATACTAACTATTATATAGAGATTAAAGATAAATTAATAAGTAATGAAGTATATAAAAGAGTAAAAGATTATAGTAAAAATAGAAGTGATTTAACAACATATTATGAAGTAGGTAAATTATTAGCTCTAGCTGGTAAACATTATGGAGAAGGTATAATTAAAGAGTATTCTAAGAAATTAACGAGTGAGTTAGGTAAAAATTACACTAAAAGTAGTCTATACAACATGCTAAAGTTTTATGAATTATCTTTAAATTTCCAGACACTGTCTGGAAATTTGTCTTGGTCACATTATTGTGAACTTTTATGGATAAATGATATAAATAAAATTAATTATTATGTTATGATTATTGAACAAAATAATTTATCTGTTAGAGAACTTAGATCTAGAATTAAATCAAATGAATATGAGAGATTAGATGAAGAAACTAAAATAAAATTATTTAATAATGAAGAGAATAAAATAGAAGATTTTATCAAAAATCCAATATTAATAAAAAATAAATATGATTTTAAAAATATAAGTGAAAAAATATTAAAACAATTAATATTAGAAGATTTAAAAAATTTTATGAGTGAATTAGGAGAAGGATTTTGTTATATAGGTGATGAATATAAGATTAAAATAGGAAATAATTATAACTATATAGATTTATTATTTTATAACATTAATTATAATTGTTATGTAGTAGTAGAACTAAAGATAAGAGAGTTAAATAAGAATGATATTGGTCAAATAGAAATATATATGAATTATATAGATAAGAATTTAAAAAGAATAGATATGGACAAAACAATAGGTATAATTATATGCAAGAAAGATAATTGTTTTATTATGGAATATTGTAGTGATAAAAGAGTTCTTGCACGTGAATATGAATTAATCTGATTTGTAATAAATACTATTATATGGTATTATACATAAGGTTATTTGAGGTGATTATCATGAATAAAAATAAAATAATTAAATTAATAATAAGTTTAATATATGTAATATTTACTATAGTATTTATATTAAAGATAAATAGTATGAATATTATACCTAATAAATATTTTATTATAGGTATAGTTATATTAGTAATATTAAATATAATATCTATATTATGTTTAATGGTAAAAAATAAATGGTTAAAGATAATTACTATACTTATATATTTAATATTAACTATAGGATATATAGTTGGTATTAATTATATTGATAAAACTAATGAATTTATAGATCATACATTTACTAATAATCAAATAGAATCTGTTAAGATTAATTATTTATTAGTTAGTAAAAATAAATATACTGAAAAACAATTATATTATAGAGATGTGTATTATGATAAAACAGATGATCATGTAGATGAAGCTATATTAAAATTAAATAAAAAATATACTTCTAATATGAAGACTACTGATAGTAGTGAATTATATAAAAAGGATGTATTCTTTATTAGTGATTTTATGTATGATGAATTACAAGAAAATGGTAAGATTAATCCTAATGATTATAATGTTTTATATAATGTAGAATTAGAAATTAAATTTGATAAAGAAGAAACTAATTCTAAGAAGAAAGATTCATATAATATATATTTAGCAGCTAGAGATTTTTCTGGTCATAGAATAGATTTAAATAAAGTTATTACAGTTAATACTAAGACTAAAGAAATATTAATTACTAATGTTAATAGATTTTCTTATTTAGAAATAGAAGGTAAGGGTAAGAATAGATTAAGTTCTACTGGTTACTATGGTGTTCAATATAATAAGAAAGCTATTGAAAAAGAATTAGGTATTGAAATTGATTATTACTTTTCTGTAGATACTAAGAGTTTTGTTAAGTTAGTAGATGCAGTAGGTGGTATTAACTATTGTTCTGATCAAGCATATACTACTACTCATGCATTAGTATTAGGTACATATGATGATTCTAAAGGTAAGAAGTTATATGTTAAGAAAGGATGCCAACATTTAAATGGTATTGAAACATTAACAGTAGCACGAGAAAGAAATGCCTTTAAGGATTGGATAACACAAAGAGAAAGAAATTGTACTGCTATTATGGAAGATATTTTAAATTCAGCTAAGAAACCATCTAATATTACTAGATATCCTGATATATTAGATTCTATGAATGGTATGTATAAGACTAATATTCCAAAAGATACTGTACAGTATGGTATTAAGTCATTATTAAATGATAAATGGACTATTAAGACACAAGAAATTAAAGGTAAATATGGTTCTAATAGTATTTGTTTTGGTAGAGAATATGGTGCTGTTTTCTATGTAGATAAGAATAGTTCTAAGAAAGCAGGAGAAACAATTAATAATTTATATAATAAGACTAAGTAATTAGTCTTATTTTTATGTTATAATGTATATAGAGATAAATAGGTAGGAGAGATATTATGTTAAAGAATAAAGTTGCTATTGTTACAGGTGGTACTAGAGGTATAGGTTTAGCTATAGTTAGAAATTATTTAAATAATGGAGCTAAAGTTATATTATGTGGTAGTAAACAATCTACTGTAGATACTGCTATTAATATATTAAGAAATGAAAATAGTTTATATGAAGTATATGGTTATTATCCAGATTTATGTAATGAAGAAGAAGTTAAAGATATGTTTAATGATATATATACTAAGTATGGTAAGATTGATATATTAGTTAATAATGCTGGTATATCAGCTACTACAGATTTAGTTGATTATACTATTGAAGAATATGATAAGATTATGGATATTAATGTTAAAGCTGCTTTTGTATGTAGTAAAGAAGTAGTTAAATTTATGAAAGAACAAGGATATGGAAGTATTATAAATACTAGTTCTATGGTTAGTATATATGGACAACCTAGAGGAGTAGGATATCCAACTTCTAAATATGCAATTAATGGTATGACTAAGTCATTAGCTCGTGAATTAGGTAAATATAATATTAGAGTTAATGCTGTAGCACCTGGTGTTACTAATACTGATATGGTTGCTAATTTACCAGAACAATATATTGAACCATTAAGAAAAACTATTCCATTAGGTAGAATAGGTGAACCAGAAGAAGTAGCTAATGTATTCTTATTCTTAGGTAGTGATTTAGCTAGTTATGTTACTGGTACAGTTATATCTGTTGATGGAGCTGCTATTAATTAATTTTATTTTTAAAAGAACCAAATGGTTCTTTTTTTTTCAAATAAAAGGAAATGAAGAAGTTTTAAATAATAATATAATAGGTGGTTTTATATGGATTTTTATAATGAAATAAAAAAGGAATTAATAAATAATGAGATAAATAGAACAATAAAAAATTATTCAATAAATAGAAGTGATTTAAATACATATTATAATGTTGGAAAAATGTTGAGTGAAGCTGGAAAACATTATGGAGAAGGAATAATAAAAGAATATTCAAAAAAATTAACTAATGAGTTGGGAAAAGGGTATACTCAATCAAGATTAAGATATTTTAGAAGATTTTATGATGTTTTTTCAAAATGTCCGACACTGTCGGATAAATTGTCATATTCTCATTATTGTGAATTGATATGGAATGATGATTTTAATAAAATTAATTATTATATAAATATATCAATTATTCACAATCTCTCTGTTAGGCAGCTAAGAGAAAAAATAAAATCTAAAGAATATGAAAGATTACCTAATTCTACAAAAGAAAAATTAATTAATAGAAAGGAATCAAATATAGTAGATTTAATTAAAAATCCAATAATAATTAGAAATAATAATCATTATGAAATTATATCTGAGAAAATATTACAAAAATTAGTTTTAGAAGATATAGATTTATTTATGAATGAATTAGGCATAGGATTTAGTTATGTTGGAAATGAATATAAAATAAAGTTAGGTGATAGGTATAATTATATAGATTTACTTTTATTTAATATAGAATATAATTGTTATGTTGTTATAGAGTTAAAGATAACAGAATTAAAAAAAGAACATATAGGACAAATACAAGTTTATATGAATTATATAGATAGTAATATTAAAAAGATAACGCAAGATAAAACTATTGGAATAATAATATGTAGGAAAAATAATAAATACATTATTGAATATTGTAGTGATGATAGAATTAGAATAAGAGAATATAAAATAATATAGATTTTTATATCTGATTTTATTATAATTAATATAGGTGATTATATGGATAAAGAATTAATATTTAATAATATTAAAGGATATATAGATAGTGGATATTATAGTAATTTATATTTTGAATTATCTGAATATGTAGAAGATATAAGAGAGTTAGAAGATATTAGTGCTAAATTATTTAATGCTATTGTTATAGCTTGTCAATTATTTGATGATAGAGAAAGACAAGAAAGTTTTATTAATTTGTTTTCTAGAGGATTAGATTCATTTTATTTAGAACATGTTTTAAGTGACTTTAATATAACAGAAGAAGAAGCTAAAGAAAGATTAATGTATGGATATGGTATGCATTTTACTACTCCTAATATTTGTAATTTAATAAAACAAGAAGGTGTATTAAAGAAATTTGGTAATAATGGATTAATTACAGAAGAAGAAAATGAAATAATTAATAAAGCAAGAGATATGCAAATAGCTAATGATCCAACTGCTGAAGAACAAATGAGATATTTATATAAAGGATTTGGATTAGGTGTTAGTTCATATAGTTCACAAACTAATGGTTTTTGGATGCATAGAACACCAGAAAGTTTAACTTTTCTTTTTGGTAATATATCAGAAAGAAATAAAGAAAAATCTATGCAATTTGTAGCAAACAATATTAGTGCATTAGATGAAGAAACTAAAAGGATAACATTTGATACTATGAGTAAGATATATGATCGATTAATTGGTGAAGAGCAAACTATTGGTTGTATATTAATTGATAGAGACTTATTTGAATATGAAGTAGATTATTATTATGGATCAGGAGAACCAGTGGCAAAAGAAAGAAGACCATATAGAAATTCATTATGTTCATTAGAAGATAATGATAATAAAATTACTAATGATTTAGATGCTAGTAAGTTAAAATATTTAGTATTACCAACAATAAAACAATTAGAAATGATTAGAAATAATAATAAACAATATTGACATAGAATATAATTATGTTATAATTAATATGCGTTGTGAATATGTATTGAATTCATAACGTAATGGGTATAGATGGAAGAAGAGGGAGAAAAACAACTTTTTAGTTGTTTTTTTCTTTTTATGATATATAATTAAATAAGTGATGTATATGAAAAAAATATTTAAATGGTCATTAGTAATTATTTGGATGATAATAATATTCTTATTTTCATCTATGGATAGTTATAATTCAAATACTAAAAGTAAGGGTATAATTACTAATATTATTGATAAGACTGATAAAATAAAAGATAAAGTAGAAAAAAAAGAAAATAATGTTACTATTAATAATAATGAGAATAATAATCAAGTAAATAATAAAGTTAATAATACTAATAATGAAAGAAATAAAAAGATTATTAACTTAACAGAAAAATTAAATAAACCATTAAGAAAGGTAGTACATGGTTTAGAATTTTTAATTCTTTTTATTCTTATATTAAATGCATTAAATTTTAATTATAAGAATATGCTTATAAGTACTTATATTAGTTTAATATATGCATGTATTGATGAAATACATCAATTATTTATACCTAATAGAACAGGTTGTATAGAAGATGTATTAATAGATATGAGTATTATTATTGTTATATTATTTATTAGTACTATATATAAATTATATAAACGGGAGAAATTATGGAAATAGAAAGAATATTTATTGAATTATGTTTATATAAGTCTTTAGATGAAGTTGATATATTAATAAACTTATGTAGAATACATAAATATATAGCTAGTAATTATAAGTATGATGAAGAATATAATGATTTAGATAGTTTATTATATAAAGGTATAGGTAATAGTTATTCATGTAGTTTATTATTTAAAGAATTAGTTGATAGATTAGATATAGAAAACTATATTGGTGAGTGTAATGATAATCACTATAATAATTTAGTTAAAATAAATAATATTTATTATATATTTGATTCAGGATTAGAATTATATTATTATCATAAAAAGAATGAAAAGATATTATATGCAGGTATGGGAATAAATAGTTATAATAAGTTATATAGTATTAATAATATACCAGAAAATATATTAAAAGATAGTTTAGATATAAGTCTAATAAATTATTATAAAAGTTGATTAATGAGTGAAAATGTGGTATAATATGTTTCACGAAAAAAGAGGTGGAGTTATGAAATTATTAATAACAGGTGGTACTGGTTTTATAGGAAGTCACACAGTATGTGAACTATTAGATAATAACTATGAAGTAGTTATAGTTGATAATCTATATAACTCTAAAATTGAAGTTATAGATAGTATAAAAAAAATAACTGGAAAAGATGTTAAATTTTATCAAGGTGATGTTTGTGATAAAGATTTAATGAATAAAATATTTGATGAAAATAATATTGATGGAGTAATTCATTTTGCAGGATTAAAAGCAGTAGGTGAATCAGTTAAATTACCATTAAATTATTATCGTAATAATATAGATAGTACATTAACATTATTAGAAGTGATGAATTCTCATAATGTTAAAAATTTAGTATTTTCAAGTAGTGCGACAGTTTATGGAATACAAGAAAATCCTAAATATGTAGAAACTATGAGTAGAGGGTTAACTACTAATCCATATGGTGAAACAAAAGCCATGATTGAGAGAATCTTAGAAGATTTATATGTATCTGATAATAGTTGGAATATTACTATATTAAGATACTTTAATCCAGTAGGAGCTCATGAATCAGGATTAATAGGAGAAAGCGCAAATGGTATACCAAATAATTTAATGCCATATATATTAAAAGTATCTGTAGGAGATTTAGAAAAATTAACTATATTTGGTAATGATTATGATACACCAGATGGAACTTGTATAAGAGATTATATCCATGTTGTAGATTTAGCCAAAGGACATTTATGCGCAATTAATCATTCATTAAATACTGACAATGGTATTTTTGTATATAATTTAGGATCAGGTAATGGAGTAAGTGTTACAGAAATAGTTACATCATTTGAAAAAGTAAATAATATAAAATTAAATTATGTATATGGTGAAAGAAGAGAAGGAGATTTACCAGAATACTTTGCAGACGCTACTAAAGCATATAATGAATTAGGATGGAAAACAACTAAGACAATAGATGATATGTGTAGAGATAGCTATAATTTTATGTTAAAAGAAAAAAATAATAAATAAAACATATATTATATAGAAGGGGGTAAACATTATGGATCCAATAAAAAAATATATAATGGATAGTTTAAAAAATGAAATCGTAATTGTTAAGAACAGAGCAGGTAAAATTGTTTACCCTAAAGTTCAAAATCATATTATGATTTATAATTCGTTAGAAGATAGTAATTGTGGTTCATTCTATTCAAGACATACAGATAATTATTATAAAAAAATAGAATTTTCTACTGATGAATATACAGTAGAAAGATATCTTGATATAACTGAATATATTAAGAATATAGATTCTTTCCGTATTGATCAAACAACAGGATTACCTGTAAAGAAAGATTTATATAAGAATATAAAAGACTACGTTGATTATGCAATTGAAGAAGAAGAAGAATTCAGTTTAGCTATGTCAGACTTAGATCACTTTAAAAGAATAAATGATGAATATTCTCATCAAATGGGTGACTATGCATTAAACTTAATTGCATCTATTATTAAAGATAATATAGGTGAAGGAATAGTTGGAAGATATGGTGGCGAAGAATTCTTAATGGTTCAAAAAAATACTAGTATGTTTAATTCTTTTTATGCATTAGATAAATTAAGAAAAAATATAAGTGCTACTGATATTAAATTTAAAGGACAATGTACTAGAATAACTGTTAGTTTTGGTTTATTATTTGTTCCATATTATTTAATTAGAAGATTTAAAAAAGAACATATAAATAGAGATTATTTAGTAGACCAAATGGTTAGCGAAGTAGATGAAGAATTATATAAAGCAAAAGAAAATGGAAGAAATCAAGTAATGTATAAAAAATTCTCAATTAAATAGAAAGATTTTCTTTCTTTTTTTTATTTACTGTTATATAATAGAAAATCAAGTAGGTGGGGTTTAGATGAAGAATTTAAAGTTAACAGGTCCAATTTTATTGGATACAAGTAAAAATGATAATTTCAAATATGTAGAAGAACTAGATACTGCAGTTGAAACTGATGCTTTAAATATTGGCTTAAGTGGTGCTTCAGGAAGTGGTAAAAGTAGTATAATTAAAACTTTTACAGAAGATAGAGATGATACTATTGTTGTATCATTATCTAATTATAATGAAGAAAATACATTAGAAGAAATTGAAAAAGATATAATTAGAGTATTAGCATTCTCTAACTATAAAGAAGAAATACATGGTAGTAAAATTAAAAGATTAAGTAAACATGATAATAAAGGATTCTTTAAATTTAGTATAGTATTTATATTATCTAGTATAGCTGGTTGTTTCTTAGGAGGAACATTCGCTAATACATTTATTAATAAGTTAAATATTAATTGTAATATGACTTTATTATATATATTATTTGCTATTTACTTAATGATATTTGGTATATGTTTAGTTAATATAATATTCCATGTAATATCTAAATTAGTTAATGATAAAAAAGATAATACTTTATATGATTTAATAGCAGAAGAACACGATACACCAATAAAGAAGTACATGTTAGAATTAATTAAAATATTTAGATATAACGATAAAGAAATAGTTATATTTGAAGATATTGATACAATAGATAATAAAATAGCACTTAAATTATTAGAAGATTTAAAAAGTGCTAATAACATAATTAATAATGCAGCAGGATTAGAAGATCCAATTAAATTTATTTACTGTGTTAATGACTCATTATTTAAAACAGCAAAATCTAGATCTAAATTCTTTGATGTAATTATATCTGTAGTACCAGTAAGTACTTCATTTAATTCATTAATGATATCTAGTAATTTATTAGATGAATGTGAAATAGAAATAGATAGTAAATTAATTGAAATAGTATCAAATAGAATTACTGATATTAGATTAATTAAATGTATTATTAATGATTATTTATTATTTGATGAAGTATTAAATGTAGATAATAAAAACTATTTATTCTCATTAGCAGTATTTAAAAATATATATATAAAAGAATATGAAGATATTAATAATATAATTAAAGAAAGAATAAAAAATCCATCTAAAGAAGATGACTTATTATCTGATTTAATAATTAATGGATATATTGATGATAATTATATTGATTATATATCTAAACCTATAGATAAATTAAATGATGATGATAATAAATATTTATTTAATATTAATCATAGTTTAGAATCTTATAATATTAAAATAACTAATATGAAGAGTATTATTAATTATTTAAATAAATATTATAAGATAGATGAATATATCTTAAATAATAGTTTAGTAGACTATATAATGAATAAAAAAGATCCATTATATAAAGATGTATTATCATTATTTAAAAATTTAAATAACTTTAAATATAATTTCTTAAAACAATATAAAGAATATAATAAAGAATTATTCTATAAATTAGTAAGTGATTTAAATGATAATAATATTAATTTATGGAATGAATTTAGAAATAGTAAATTAACAGATGATAGTTTCTTTGCAAGTAGTATTTATTATTTAAAACTATGTGCTAATGATTTAGATAGCATTGAATTATTAAGAGAAACTATTGATAACAATTTAGAAATTAATGATATTAAATATAATAAAATATTATTAGATAATATAAAAAATATTGATGTTAAATTTAGTGATATAGATAAATATAAAAGATATACTAAATATATAATTGATAATTTATTATTTAAAATTAATATTGAAAATATTAATAGTTTAGCTAAGAAAAAAATATTATTTAAAGATAAATGTAAAGAATATATTTTAGCTAATTTAGATGAGTATGAAATAGTTTATATGAATAATGATTTATTAATTAAAAATAATAGTATTATTGAAATAATATTAAATAGTGATGTATCTAAATCATTTAAAAAAGAAATTATATCACGTGAAGAATTTATTATTGATATAACTAATATTGATAAAGATTTAGTAATTGATTTATATAAAAATGATAGGGTAAACGTATCATGGACTAGTTTAAATTTATTAGAAACAGTTATAGATAGTAAAGAAGTTAAAGAATATATTATTAATAATAAAAATACTTTAATGAAGAATACTAGTGACTTTAATAAAGTAAACTTAAAATTAGCTAAATTAATAGTTAATACTTATATAGATAATAATTTATATAAAGATGTATCTAAATTAATAAGTAATTATGAAGATATAAAATTAACTATTAATAAAAATAGTACAGATGAAGAAATAATCTTCAAAGTAAATAATAACATGTTAGAATTAACAGAAGGTAATACAGTATTAATTAATAAGTTAGATAGTAAATATATTAATAAATATTATAGTAATATTACTGATTATAAAAAATTATATACAATTATAAAGAAGAAAAAATTAGAAGTATTACCATTACTAAAAAATATTAAAGATATTAATGAATTATGTAATATATTAGTAAGTGTTAATAAAGACTATAACTTAGATGATTATATTAAAGTATTATTTAAGAAAAATAAAAAGTATAAAGTAGAATATATAAAAGACTTTGAAAAAGTATTAAAGAAAAATGAAATTGAATATTCAGTTAATGAAGATACAATTGAATTTAAAATAAAATAAAAGAGAGTAAATGAACTGAACCCCAAAAGTT
>DIMA01000021.1 GCA_002425325.1 Caryophanales bacterium UBA5578
GTGGTAAAAGAAAATCACAACAAGATGAACTTTAAAGGTA
Source organism: Caryophanales bacterium UBA5578 (assembly GCA_002425325.1). Classification (GTDB taxonomy): domain Bacteria; phylum Bacillota_I; class Bacilli_A; order RF39; family UBA660; genus UBA5578. Next base: position 41 of record DIMA01000021.1, read on the forward strand.
TTATAATCTTAAAAATTCTTTTTTTTATACTTTTAATACGAACAAATGTATGTTATAATTATAACGGATGAGTGATATATATGAATAGGGTATATTTATGCATAGATTTAAAAACTTTTTATGCCTCAGTTGAATGTGTTGAGAGAGGTTTAGATCCATATAAGACTGATCTTATAGTGGCAGATCCCTCTAGATGTAATGGAGCTATATGTTTAGCTATATCACCACATATGAAAGAGCGAGGTATAAAGAATAGATGTAGAGTATGGGAGATACCTAAAAATATACATCCTATAGTTGCTAAACCTAGAATGAAATTATATATAAAATATAGTGCTAAAATATATAGTATTTATTTAAAATATATATCAAAAGATGATATACATCCTTATTCAATAGATGAGATGTTTTTAGATATAACAGATTATTTAAAATTATATAATAAGACTCCTATAGAGATGGCTACAATGTTAATGAATGAAATATATATAAATACAGGTATAAGTAGTGCTGCTGGTATAGGAACTAATTTATATTTAACTAAAGTAGCTTTAGATATATTAGCAAAGCATGAACCTAATCATATAGCTTATTTAGATGAAGAGTTATATAAAGAAAAATTATGGCATCATTTACCTATAACAGATTTTTGGAGAATTAGTTATGGAACAGAGAGTAGACTACATAAATTACATTTAAAAGATATGTATGATATAGCTCATGCTGATAGAAATAAATTATATAAAGAATTTGGAATTACAGCTGAATACTTGATAGATCATGCATGGGGAATAGAACCAACTACTATAGAGGAAATAAAAAAATATAGACCAAAATCTAATTCATTATCTAATAGTCAAATATTATTTGAAAATTATAATTATAAAAAAGCTAGAATAGTTTTAATTGAAATGATAGATAATTTATTATTACAATTAATAAAATTAAATTATTATACTCATGGTGTTAGTTTTTATATAGGATATTCTAAAGATAAAATTCCACCTCTTAAAGTATCATTTAAATTAGAACAACCTACATGTAATTTTAATATTATTACTAAAAAAGTATTAACAGAATATGATTATCGAATTAATGAAGAAGTTCCTATTAGAAAATTAGGTATTAGTTTTTTTAATATAGGACCTAGAAAGTTTGAACAAATAGATTTATTTACATCATATGAATCATTAGAGTTAGATAATAAATTAGATGGGATTATAAATAATATTAAAGATAAATATGGTAAAAATTCTATTCTTAGAGCTACTAGTTATTTAGAAGGTGCTACAGCTAGAGATAGAAATAAATTAATAGGAGGACATAATGCAGAATAATAGGGCTAGTATTTTTGCTCCTTTTGATGCTTTAATAGGATTTAGAGAAGCATTAAAGATAGTAGAAAGACAAGTAGAAGATAAAAAAGATTTATCAGAAGATATTTTTGATAGTTTAAATAAAAAAATATGTCAGTTAAAAAAAGGTGATTATGTTACTATTAATTACTTTTTTATTGATGAATATATTGAAACTAGTGGCTATATAAAGAAGATTGATATTGTAAATAAAATGATATATTTACTTAATACGAAGATATCATTTGAAGATATTTTAAATATAAGTTAAAAAATGTTATATAACAAGTTTAGATATGTTATAATGTACTTGTTAGGTAGATGATAGATATGAAAAAAATATTAATTTATGGTGATTCTAACGTATGGGGAGATAACTTTTTTACAGGTGTTAGAATACCTGATGATAAACAATGGGTTAATATTTTAAAAGATAAAATTGGTGATGAATACATTTTATTACAAGAAGGATTACCTGGACGTGTAGCAGGTAGTTTAGAAGAATATAAAAAGTATAAAAATGGTAAAGATACATTTATGTCTATATTTAGAACAAGTGCACCAGTTGATAAAGTAATAATTGCTTTAGGAACTAATGATTTACAATTAAAATATAATAGAAATAGTAATGAGATTATAAATGATATTTTATGGTATAAACAAGTAGTTTCAGAATTATATGAAGATGAAGAAGATAGAAAAAAATTCTTTGTAAATGAAACTATGCCAGAATATATTTTTATATTACCAATTAATTTTGATTATAATGGTGGTGCTGAAGGTATATTTGATGCAAATAGTGAAAATATTAGACAAGAAATTATTACTTATTTTAAAGAAAATATAAATGATAAATTTATATATGAAAATGATATGGATTTATTTGAAGATGGTATCCATTTAAATTTTGATGGACATAGTAAGATGGCAGATATAGTTAGTGGGGTTTTAGTAAATGGAGAAAATAAAGAATCTTAGATTATTAAAAAGTGAAATAAGAGATTTTCAAGTTAAAGGATTAAGTAATTTCAAAGAAGGCGAAATAAATATATTTGTAGCTAATCATAATTGTATAATGGATATATTCTATTTACCAATGGCTATTCCAGAAGAAGTAGTTAGTATGATTAGTGCAAGATTATTATTTAAAAAAGATGGTAATAGACAAGATGTTATAAATGAATATCTAAATGGATTACCAATAGAGGCACATGGTGGAAAAGAATATGCGTCTTTATGTTTAGATGCTGGTGTTGATATGTTAAATAATGGTCAAAGTATATGTATATTTCCAGAAGGAGCTTATGTAGAAGAAGATATAATCTATAGAGGTAGAACTGGAGCAGCTAGAATGTTATTTCAAGCATTAGATAATGGTGTAACACCTAATTTTATACCTGTATCAATAGGTATTAAAAATCCTATTGAAGATTTAGATGATTATATGAGTAGATCAGATGAAGTAGAAGTATCTATTTTAGATAAAATAGAATATGCTGATTTATATGATTTTTATAGTTCAACTAGTTCATTTGAAGAAAAAAATAAAGCTTTACATATGATTACAGATAAAGCTATGGAATCTATAGCAACTAATTTAGGTAAACCTTATCAAAATGAATATATTACATTAAGGCCAAAAGGAAATGTAATATATAGTGATGGAACTACATTATCATTAGATGAAGCTAAAAAAGTAAAACATTTAAGTAGATATAGTAGAGATTTACAAGAAATGCAAAGAAATATTGTTAGTAATATTTCTAGATAAAAACATACAATTTAATAGATTGTATGTTTTTTTATGAGGTGAACAATGTTTATTAGAAAAATGAATACAAGAATGCGTTTTATATTATTAGTAATAATATTTTTATTTATAGTTATTATATTTAAAGTATTTTATATTCAAGTAATAGATTATAAGAAATTAAATACTTTAGCGACTAATTTATGGAGTAGAAATTTACCTATAGAAGCTAATAGAGGATATATATATGATGTTAATGGTAATGTATTAGCAGGTTCTATTACTACTACATCATTAGTATTAATTCCTAATCAAATTAAAGATAAAGAAGATACAGCTAAGAAATTATCTCAAATATTAAATGTGTCATATGAAGATATGTATAAACACGTTAGTAAAAAAACATCTATAGAAAGAGTTCATCCTGAAGGTAGGAGATTAAATCAAGATATATCTAGTAAAATAGATGAATTAAAATTACCAGGAGTATATTTATTAAAAGAGTCAAAAAGAAATTATCCAAATAATAATTTATTATCACATACATTAGGATATGTAGGAATAGATAATCAAGGTTTAAGTGGACTAGAATTAACATATGATAAATATTTAACAGGTTCTAATGGGGCAATAAAATACTTTAGTGATGCTAAAGGGAATAAATTACAATTAAATGGAATATATGAGCAACCTACTGATGGAATGAATATCACATTAACAATAAATATAAAAATACAAGAAGCATTAGAAAGAGAATTAAAAAATGCTAGTAAAAGATATAATCCAGATCAAGCATGGGGAATAGTAATGAATCCTAATACGGGAGAAATATTAGCACTTGCATCTACTCCTGATTATAATCCAAATGATTATAAAAAATATGATTTAAATAAGATTAATAAAAATTTACCAATATGGATGACATATGAACCAGGTAGTACATTTAAAATAATAAGTTTAAGTAGTGCTTTAGAAGAAAAATTAATTGATTTAGATAAAGATACATTTAATGATAGTGGTAGTGTAAAAGTAAGTGGTGCTACTATTCATTGTTGGAAACATGGTGGACATGGTCATCAAACATATTTACAAGTTGTAGAAAATTCATGTAATACAGGATTTGTAAATATAGGTTTCAAACTAGGTAAAGATAGATTATTTAGTTATATTAATAAATTTGGTTTTGGCTCTAAAACAGGGATAGAATTAAATGGTGAAGAAAATGGAATAATGTTTAATAAAGATAGAATTGGAGATTTAGAGACTGTTACTACAGCTTTTGGACAGGGTGTATCTGTAACAGCATTACAACAAGTAACTGCGGTTAGTGCTGCTATAAATGGAGGAACATTATATAAACCTTATATAGTTAAAAGTATTAATGATCCTGTAACTAATCAAGTAATTAAATATAATTTACCTACTAAAGTAAGAAATACTATTAGTAAAGAAACATCAGATAAAGTAAGATATGCACTTGAAAGTGTTGTAGCTAGAGGTACAGGGCATAATGCATATATAGCAGGTTATAGAGTTGGTGGTAAAACAGGTACTGCGCAAAAAGTTAAAAATGGTGTATATATGACAGGTAATTATATAACATCATTTATTGGATTTTTTCCTGCTGATGACCCAGAAGTTATTGTATATATAGCTGTTGATAATGCTAAAGGAGTTACACAATATGGTGGAACAGTAGCAGCCCCTTTAGCACGTAATGTAATGACATCTATAATAGATATATTAGATATTAAACCAAGAGAAAATGAAATAGAAAAAGAATTTGTATATCTAGATAAAGAATATGTAAATGTACCTAATGTTATTGGATTAGATTTAAAAGAGAGTAAAAAATTATTAAAAGATTTTAAAGTAATAACAGAAGGAAAGGGAAAAATAATATATCAAACACCACCAGCTAATAATAAAATAGCTAAAGGGGAAACGATAAGATTATTTTTAGGTGATTAATGGAATATTTGATAAAAATATGTTATACTCATAAAAGAAAAGTAGGTAGTATAGTATGAAGAAAAAAAGAAGAAGATTAAAACCTGTAGTTAAGAATACTTTATTTTTATTAGTTATTATTTTATTATCTACATTGATAATTACTTTTGCGTTTAATAATGATAATAAGACTAAAAAAGATGATAATAAAGTAGAAAAAAATGTAAAGAAAGAAAATATTACAGTAGAACCTGCTGAATATAGATTAGATATGATTATGGTAGGAGATGCTTTAATACATGATAAAATCTATAATGATGCTAAAACAGGTAATACGTATGATTTTAAGAAAATGATAAGTTTAATTAAACCTATTACTTCTAAATATGATGTAGCTTATTATAATCAAGAGACTATATTGGGAGGAAAAGGAATAGGTTTATCTGCATATCCTACGTTTAATTCACCATATGAAGTTGGTGATGCCATGATAGATGCTGGTTTTAACTTAGTATCATTAGCAACTAATCATACAATGGATAGAGGTACTAAAGCTATTCAAAATAGTAGAAAGTATTGGGATAGTAAAAAAGATGTATTAGCTGTAGGAAGTTATACTTCACAAGCTAGTAGAGATGAAGTACATATTGTTAAGAAAAATAATATTACTTATACTATGCTAAATTATACTTATGGAACTAATGGTATTAATGTACCTAAAAAATATTTAGTTAATGTATGGCCTGTAAAAGGATCTAATCCTAAAACAGATACAGCGTATCAAAATTATAAAAAACAAGTAAAACAAGATATTGAAAAGGTTAGAGGAAAAGTAGATGTAGTTATGGTTGCTATGCACTGGGGGATAGAATATACTTATACACCTAATAGTTATCAAAAAGATATGGCTGCATATTTAAGTAGTTTAGGTGTAGATATAATTATTGGTACACATCCTCATGTAGTTCAACCAATAGAATGGATTGGAGATACATTAGTTATTTATTCATTAGGTAATTTTATATCAGCACATGAAATAATAAATCAAGGTAATAGAGTTGGATTAATGGCTTCTGTACAAATAATAAAGAAGAAAAATGAAAATGGTGAATATGATATTACTATTACTAATCCAACTAATCAATTAATATATACATACTATACTAGTAATTATAAAAATATTAAGGTAATACCTTTTAGTCAAATGAGTACAAAATATTTATCAAATTATAAGAGTGTATTTAATAAATATGCTAATATTGTTAAAAAACTAGATAAAAATGTTGTAGTACAATAATATTTACAAATTTTATTTATATTATTGAAATTATAATTTCAGATTTGATATAATGAATATGCTATAGGGGGATAGAAAATGAAGCATAAATTTTTAGCACTATTACTATTTATATTTCTTTCTATGACATGTAATAATGTATATGCAAGTGAATATCATAGTTATGGTGTAACTGACACAGAAAAACACCTTATAGAAGAAGAAAAAGCGGGTAAAAAAAATATTATATCTGAATTAGAATATAGATTCTTAGAAAAAGAAGATAAAGATGCTGTAGATTATGCTATATTTATAGGTTTATGGGTAGCTTTAGGAATTACTATTACATATTTAAATAAAAAAAGTTATATTATTAAATATGAAAAAATAGAAGATGTTTCTAAAAATAATGTCAAAAGTGAAACTAAAACTAAAGAAGTTAAAACTATTAAGGAAAAGAAAAATACTACAACTAATAAAGATAATAATAAAAAGAAAAAGAATACAAAAAAAACTAAAGAGGACTAATGATTATAATACCTTTAAAG
>DIMA01000019.1 GCA_002425325.1 Caryophanales bacterium UBA5578
CTTTAAAGGTATTATAATCATTTATCTTCTTTTTATTTCTTCTTTAATATATAATTTAAATTCATCAATACTCATAGATATAGTATCTTCACTATTTAATTTTCTAAAACTAATTAAATTATTATCTCTTTCATTATCACCAATAATAATAGATATTGGATTTTTCATCATATTACTATATCTTATCTTTTTACCTAATGATTCTTTACTATCATCATATTCTACCCTTATATCTTCTTCTAATAAAATATCTTTAATCTTTTTACAATATTCATCATGATATTTTATATTTACAGGTATTATATTAACTTGTACTGGAGATAGCCATATAGGTAATACTCCTTTAAATTGTTCTAATAATAATACAATAAATCTTTCATAAGAACCTAATACTGCTCTATGTACCATAACAGGATTTTGTTTTTCTCCATTTTCATCTATATAGCTTAAATTAAATCTTTTAGGCATAGCAAAATCTAATTGTACAGTTGGTATTTGAACATCTCTACCTAATGCATCTTTAAACATAAAATCAAATTTAGGTCCATATAGTGCTGCTTCACCTTCACATCTTTTAGCGCCTAAATTTAATTCATTAGATACTTCTTCTAACATCTTTTCACATATATCCCAATCTTCTTTATCTCCAATATATTTTTCAGGATGTTCATAATCTCTTACAGATAATGATACCCATACATTATTCCATAATCCCATTCTTGAATAAAAGTCTCTAATTAAATTACACATATTAATTACTTCTTGTTTTACTTGATCTACTCTACAGAATGAATGTCCATCTTCAACAGTAATAGCGTATACTCTAGATAAACTATTTCCAACAGCGCCTTGTAATTCTGCTCTATATTGTTTATCAGATTCCATATATCTTATTGGTAAATCTTTATAACTTCTAATCTTAGATGCATATATTTGAGTATGATGTGGACATTGTACAGGTTTAAGTACATATTTATGTCCTTTTACTGATTCTACTCTAAATAATTCATCATTAAATTTTTTAGCATGACCAGAAGTTTCAAATAAAGATATATCAGCTAGAGAAGGACAACTTACTTTTTGAAATCCATATTTTCTACATACTTTTTCTATTTCTTTTTGTAATTCATCTTTTATTATAGTACCTCTAGGAGTATATAAAGGTAATCCTCCACCTACATAATCAGAAAAACAAAATAAATCTAAATCTTGTCCTATTTTTCTATGATCTCTTTCTTTAGCTTCTTCTACATATTTTAAATAATCTTCTAATTCTTCTTCATTATTAAATGCTTTACCAGATATTCTATCTATCATCTCATTATTAGAATCACCATTTAAATATACACCACTAATTCTTAATAATTTAATATAACAATTACTATCTATATTTCTTATTTCTTCTTCTATTTTTTTAAAATCATTTTCACTTACTTTTTTATCACTTTTAAATTCATAATAAAATTCATTATTATCATAATATTTATTATTTATTAAAACATTTTCATAATTATTTTTTATTACTTGTTCTAATAATTCTACTGCATTTTTATTTATCATTTTAATTCCTTCTTTCTTTTACTTTTGATTGGGAGAATATCGTATCAGTTTTCGTTTCCGTCATAATATCATCTCCTTTAAACGACAAAAGGATGATACTCAAAGAGTGCATATGCACGGTACCATCCTTATTTTTAACTCTTCATTTTAACCGTATCTAACGGGCCTTCCCTTTCGGGTGCAACATAATAGGTAGTAATCATTATATCCATTTATTATCTTTCACCAAACGATAACTCTCTTTAAAACTTCTTATAATAATCGTGTCCTATATTATAGTTATTCTATATCTATTATATCATAAATAATAAAAAGTCTATTACATGATTGTAATAGACTTTTCTTAATAATATTTAAATTAATATATATTAAAGAATGCTAAAACAATCAATAGTATTTATTGATTTTGTTGTTGTATATGTAGTTGTAACTATTGAATAATTTAACATTATAATCTCTCCCTTTCAAAAGTAATATTAATATAACAATAAAAATATTATTTGTCAAAATTAATATATTCTTTTAATTTATCTAAACTATTTTTACAATCATTAACACCTAAATCATACATTTCTTGTAACTTATTAGGATCTTTTTCTAATCTACTAATATCTATAGTTTTAGATGGTCTAATAACAAATATTTCTTTTTTATTTTCTTTATCTATTATCTTTTCTACAGTATTATTATAATTTATATATCTATTATTTATAGTATTAACAAAATTAGGATATTTACCATATTTTAATTTAACTAATAACTTATTAGTTTTCTTTTTTCTATATTCTAATGGTCTAGTAAGTACTACTATTATTTTGTCATAACCTAATTCTTCACATTTATCTATAGGAATACTATCTCTCATTCCACCACCAGTATAAGTATTTACCTTATAAATACCATCCATCTCTCTTACTTCAGTAGCTTTATCCCATTGTTTTAATTCTATAATAACAACATTAGATTTACCTTTATTATAACCAGACATCATAAAATCAATTCTACAACCAGTTGGAGGGATATTATATTCAATAGCTATACCAGCATTATTAGGTATTTCAGAATCACTTAAAACACCTCTCATATATTGCATAGAGTTTTTCCACGAATTAAACTCTGGTACGCTAGGTCTTTTCTTAACAACTTCAATATATTTATTTCTTATTTTATCAGCAATTATTCCTAAATCTACATCATCTATAAATCCTGATTTTATTCCTTCATAAACTAACATATTTATTCTCCTTAGAATGGTAATTCATCTTCTGCTTCTTTTATCTCTTTAAAATCATTATAATATTTTTTGAAAACATCATAATCAGGATCATCTTCAAAAATAAAAATATAATCTAATAGTTTTTTATAACTAATTTTTCCATTTTTTAACCCTGATATTATATTATCTTTATATTTCATAATTAACTCTTTATCATAAAGTATATTGGTAAAATAATGTAAAGTATATTTTCCTGTTTCTTCATAATTTAATTTATTAAATAAACATGAAATAATTTCATCTTTATTACTAAAAACATCAATCCAATCTGAAACCCATGTAGACAATGAGGCACCTTCTATTAATATTTCCTTCATTTCAAAATCTGAGAAAACTATTCTACCACTTTGAATAGATTTAAAAACCATCTCTTCTATTCTTGCTGTAATTAAATCATCTAGTTTCGACCATATACTTTTGTCAAAATGATTAAAAAACATTCTTAAATAATGATCATCATTGACTTTTATTAAATTTCTATTAAGCAATATACATATTTCATTTTTAGATTTTGTAGTTAAACCATCGTATAATTTATTAATTAAATATTTATACTTTCCCTCTTTTATTAAATTTAAATTTTCTATAATTTCCTTTGCCAAATCAATTTTATCTTTTTTACTTATATTTTCTAATATTTTATTTGAGTATCTGACACTATCATTTGAATTTTCAATAAAAATAAAATCAAACCAATTATCAACATATCCAAATTCTTTTGTGTCATCAATTTTAGATAAAATATAATTATTAATGAATAATAAAATAGAATCAACTTCTTCTTTTTTATATTTAATATCTTTCGAATGACTTAATGGATTTCTAATACTACATATTAATCCTCTTATAATATAGCCAAAGCCTCTTTGTTCATCTTGTTCAGAAATAGTTTGATTTTTATTAATTAACAATTTAGGATTTTTTTCAGAAAAAACATTATTTATTAGTTTTTCACCATCTAAATCAAAATTTTCACTTTTATTCTGAATTAAATCAATCAAATAAAAGCAAGCATCTTTTAAAGTATCTTCATAACATTCTTTTTCATAATGTAAACTAATAGCATTCCAAAAATCTGGCAAAATATTATCTTTATTTATCATTTTTACTACTCCAATCAATTATAATTTATTATATTTGGTACTCTTTCCTTTAGCTTTTTCCACTGGATACTTTTTAGCAGTCTTTTCCATTTTATCTAATACAATTTGTATAGGATCTAAACCTAACTTATTAGACATTTGAATACAATAATTTAAAACATCTGCAAGTTCTTCTTTTACTTCATTAATATCATATTCACTATTCCATTGAAAACACTCTAATAATTCCCCTGCTTCTATTGAAATTGATTTAGCTAAATTTTCAGGTGAATGAAATTGATCCCAATCTCTTTCTTCATTAAACTTTCTAATTTTTTCTTGCAATTCTTTCATAGTTATGCACCTCATATTAATTATACCATAATAAAAAAAGAGAATTACCT
>DIMA01000004.1 GCA_002425325.1 Caryophanales bacterium UBA5578
TTGTTGTCCATACATTGGTTGTTGATATCCTTGTTGTGGCATTTGTTGTCCATATACTGGTTGTTGATATCCTTGTTGTGGCATTTGTTGCCCATACATTGGTTGTTGATACCCTTGTTGTGGCACTTGTGGATTTTGCATTGGTTGTTGCATCATTCCAAAATTTGTATTTCCACAATTTGGACATGCATTAAAATTATCTTGTAATTGGCTACCGCACATACTACATACTTTCATTTCTTACACTCCTTATCTTAATAAGTATATCATAAAGAATAATTAAAATAAATAAAAAAGGACAAAAGTCCTTATTTATGATATGATTCATTATTAATTATTTTAAATCCTCTATATATTTGTTCAAGTAATATTACTCTAAATAGTTGATGAGGAAATGTCATTTTTGAAAAAGATAATAAATAATTACTTCTTTTTTTAATAGAGTCATGTAATCCATTAGATCCACCAATAATAAAATCAATATTAGAATTACTTATTAATGTCTTATCTATTTTATCAGCAAATTCTTCTGAAGTTAAATAATTTCCTTTTATATCTAATGCAATAACATAATCTTTATCAAAAATATATCTTTCAATTTCATTTTTTTCTTTTTCTTTTTCTTCTTCTATATTATCTAATGAATAATCTTTGCATTCGATAATTTCTATTTTTGTATATTTACTTAATCTTTTTAAATACTCTTCAATAGCATCTCTATAAAATTTTTCTTTAATTTTTCCTACACAAATAATTTTTATCATATAGTTACTACCTCCGATATTTCATTTTGTGAAGCTACACTAATATTATCAAATTCTATATTTTTTTTAATTAATGTTTCTTTTAAAGTTTTAAGTGCTATATCAGGTGTATTATTTTCTTCACTTAAATGGTGTAAAAATACTTTTTTTGTATTATCACCAATTAATTTTGATAAATACATAGATGAATCAACATTTGATAAATGGCCTTCATCACCTAATATTCTTATTTTTATATTATGAGGATAGTGTTCATTATTCATTAATAATTCAACATCATGATTACTTTCCATAATATAAATATTCTTATTTTTAAGTAAATCAAAATATTTACTATTTAAATAACCAGTATCAGTAATATATACTAATGATTTATTATTATGTTCTATAATATATCCTCTTGAATCTTTAGCATCATGTGAAGTTGGTATTGGTGTAATTAATATATCGTCAAGTTTAATAGATTCAATTAATATTTTATAAGAAGCTAATTTTAAATTAGCTTCTTTATAAATATTATCAGTTAAATATACTGTAGGTTTATATTTTTTATAAAAAACATCTAAACCTGCAATATGATCTTTATGTGCATGAGTAACAAGTATTGTATCTATATCAGATGGATTAACATTTATTTCTTTTAATTTTCTTTCTATGCTAATACATGTCATACCAACATCAATCAATATATGATGATTATTAGTTGATATATAAATACAATTTCCCTTACTACCACTTGCTAATACTGTAACTATCATCGCTTCATTAAATATGGATATGGATTTACTACAGCTGAGTATTTAGGAGAACCAACTCTTATTTCAAAATGTAAGTGTGTTCCTGTTGCAGCACCTGTATGTCCCATATAACCAATAACTTGACCACGAGCTACTGTAGCTCCATTTTTAATACCTTTAGCAAAACCACTCATATGAGCATATAAAGTATAATATCCATTATGATGATTAATTATTATATGATTACCATAATTCCATTTAGTAGATTTTACTGAATGAATAGTACCGTTATTAGAAGCATATATTGGTGAGCCATAACCACATCCAGCTAAATCTATACCAGCATGTAATTCACGTCCTGCTCCAAATGGATATTTTCTCCAACCATAATGTGATGTAATAGTATATCCTTTACATGTTGGCCATCCCCAACTCTTAACACTACCAACTGTTGGTATTTGTTTTGTACCAACTAAAACTATTCTATCTTTTGGATTTTTAATTGTAGTATTACTAATTGGTGTTACTACTTGAGTATTTCCATTTTTTATCTTTAAATTTTGTGCTACACGCATAATACCATTTGAACCTGCTTGTTCAACATATTCACTACCGCTTAGCATCATGTTGTCATATTTTTCAACAATTTGATATTGAACAACTTTATCTTCTACAGTTGTTTGATCAACTACTACAGAAATTTTTGGATTTACTTTCGTAATAACAACTTCTTGTCCATCATAGAACATACTAGATAAACTATCAAAATTTGGATTTGATAAGAAAAATTCTTCTATACTTATTCCATATTTTAAAGCTAAATCACTTATATTATCTGATGACGATACTTTAACAATACTTGAAACTTTATCATCACCATATAATAAATATGAAGCTAAATCATTTTCGTTATTATATATTTTTTCTTCAATAGAAATATTTGTTTTCTTAAATGTAATATCTTCATCTATATATACATTATTTATAATTGTACCTGTTGTCTCTATTTCCTTTTGTGTTTTATTTTTATAAGCCTCATAAACATCTTCACCTAAGAAAATAGTTATAAATTCTTCAACAGCATTTCTAAATACTTTTTCTTCAGTAACATAAATAATAATATCACTTGAGTCTCCATTTACATCATTATAATCAGCTTTTGCTTGTGAACCCAATAACGTATTAATATCAACTCTGTTACTAGATGAAGATTTAATTCTAAATTTATATCCCTCTACTGTACAAGGTTTCTTTTCTATAATTTTAGAATATACATCTTCTACTTTATTAATTGTATTATCATAAGTATTTACTTTTTTAATATAAATACCTAATGGCTCATAAATATTTTTAGCTGATAAATAAATATCATATTTATCAACATAATCTAATTGATATAAATATTTACTATATGTTATTTTTTTATAATTATCATAATTTTCAGCATATTCAATAAACATACTTTTTTGTCCGGATGGTAATTCTAATACATCTTTATATTGATATAAAAAATCAACTAAAGTTTTTTGATTAATACTTATTTTATTATCTAGATTAGATATAAAACTATCATAATTAGTTATTTTATATTTGCTAATAATAGAACCATTCTTTATATCTTCTGGTAAATTACCAAAAAATTTTACTACTTCTTCTTTATTAGAAATAATATTACCATTCTCATCAGTATTTTTATAAATATATTCTAAGTATGATTGATTAGTAAGTAATGTTTTATATACTGAATAATATTGATTTTTTTTACCTATCGTTCCCTTAAACGTTTCATAAACACTTTCTATTCTTTCATTTTTTCTTTTATAATCAGATACTTGATCTTTTACTATTTGTCCTTGACTACTTACATAATTATCAAATTTATCTTTAGATTTAATAACTCCAATTTGTTCATTATCTAAATATACTTGATAAAAAGAATTAGGTGCATAAGTATGATTATAACTAAATTGTAAATAGAAAACAGCTATACCAGAAAGAAGAACAATTAAATATATACATATTTTCTTCATCTAATCACCTATATCTCTTCTATTTCACTATTAGCAACATTAACAAATGTACTTGTTGCTCTTTGGAATATTAATGGAATATCTTTTAATGGACCATTACGATGTTTTCTAATTACAAATTCCATTAAACTATCTTCTTTTTCTCTTTCTTCATCACTACAATGTAAGAATGCTACTAAATCGGCATCTTGTTCAATAGCTCCAGATTCACGTAAGTCACTAAGCATTGGTTTTTTGTCTGTTCTTTGTTCAATACCACGGGATAATTGTGATAAAGCAATTACAGGAATATCTAATTCCATAGCCATTGTCTTTAATGCACGTGATATATCTGCAACTTCTTGTTGTCTATTTTGTCCAGTTCCTCCACCTTTATTTGCACTTTGAATTAAAGTTAAATAGTCGATTATAACAACATCTAACCCTGATGGAGAACTCTTTAATCTTCTACATTTAGATCTAATTTCAGCAACTGTTTGACCAGAAGTATCATCAATAAATATCTTCGTATTTGATAATCTACTTATAGCTTCATTTAGTTTTTTCCAATCATTATGTTCTAAGTTACCTGTTTTTAATTTATCTCCAGTTACTTGACCTACTGATGATAACATTCTCGTAACTAATTGTTCAGCACCCATTTCCATGTTGAAAATAGCAACTGATTGTTTAGCATTTATAGCCATATTGGTAGCTATATTTAATGCTACAGCTGTTTTTCCCATACCTGGACGAGCAGCTAATATAATTAATTGATGTGGATGAAAACCAGCAGTTATTTTATCTAAATCATAAAAACCACTAGGTATACCAGTAATTTCACTTTTATTAGCAGCTAATGCTTCAAGATCAGCTTGTGTTTTAATTAAAACATCTTTTATATTTTTAAACTCAGTTGTTCTTAGACCTTGAGATACATCACTTATCTTCTTTTGAGATTGATAAAGGAAATCCCCTATATCTCTACCTACTGTATAACTATCTTTAACTATTGATGTAGCTTCATCAATTAATTTTCTTAATATTGCTTTTTCAGAAACAATTTTAATATATTCATCAATATTAGCTGTAGTAGGAACATTGTTTATCATCTCTGCTATATAATCAATGTTACCAACTTGATTTAACCAATTTCTATTACTTAATTCCTCAGCTACTGTAGTTAAATCAACAGGTATTTTTTTATCATCTACTGCTTTAATAGCTTCAAATATCTTACTATGAGAATCTAAATAAAAATCTTCACTTATTAATCCTTCTAATGCTTTTTGCAAAGCTTTCTTTGTTAAAAACATTGACCCTAATACAGATTGTTCTGCATCTATATTTTGAGGTATTGTCTTTTCTGGCATATAACCACCTCTACTTTACTAATTCAACTCTTATAACTGCAACTACTTTTTTATGTAATTCAATATCTACATTATGAAAACCTAATGAAGATAATGAAGTAGTTGGTTTAATTTGTTTTTTATCTATATTATAACCTTTTTCTTGTAAAAAGGAAGATATTTGTTTAACACTTATACTACCAAATACTCTATCTCCTTCACCAGTTTTTACTTTAAAAGAAATTTTTTCTTTTTCTAGTTTTATTTTAATCTTTTCACATTCTTTAATTAAATTTTCTTCTGCTATACGATCTCTTTCTTTTTCTTTATTTAATCTAGCTACACCATTTGAAGAAGCTAATACTGCTTGTTGATTTTTAATTAAGAAATTACCATATCCATCTGCAACAGTAATTATTTCACCCTTTTTACCTTGTTTTTTTACATCTTCTAACAAAATAATCTTCATTTAATCACCTAATACTTTCTTAATATTCTTTTCCATTAATTTCATTGTTGTTTTTTCAATTTGTGATGCTGCATTAGTTGTATGACCACCACCACCAAATTGTTTCATTATTTCACATACATCTATATTTCCTATGCTTCTAGCACTTATTCCAACAGTCTTTTTATCTAATTGACCAATTGAGAAACTTGCTTCAACATTTTCTAAACCTAACAAAGATTCTGCAATTTCAGCTAATTCTTCTTGGGTTGTTTCTGGCGAATCTAATAAACAAAAGGCATATTTTTTACGATATATATGACTACTTTTTATAAAATTAGCTTTTCTTAAATATTCTCTTTTACTTTCTTTAAGTAAATTTTGTTTAATTATCATATCTGCTCCCATTGATAATAATATGGCTGCAGCATTAAATGTTTGTTCTGTTACTTTAACATTAAAACCATTAGTATCCACTTCCATACCTGCTATCATAATAGAAGCAATTACAGAAGGAATATTTATTTCTAAGTAATTTGCATAAAAAGCAATTAATTCTACTACACTTGATAAAGTAGAATCTATATATAATATTTCAGTTTCTTTTATATAATTATTATTTTTAATGTGATGATCTAAAACTATTACTTTATTTATTTTATTAAATAAATCTGGATTTTCAATTCTATCAGGAATATGTGTATCTAATACAATAAGATAAGTGTTTTCAGTCAATAAAGAATCTATAGTATCGTTATTAATAAACTTATAATCACTACAAAAAGGTAAAGCTAAATTAACAGAATAATTATCCACTTTATCTACATCTAAATAAATATAATTTTCGACTTCTAAAATATTTAATATTGAACTTAATCCTAAACAAGAACCTAAAGCATCTAAATCAGGATATTGATGAGCAACTAATATTGCTTTATCACATTTTTTCATTGTTTCAGTTAATTTTTCAAATAAATTTTTCATATTCCCTCCAACATATAATATTATACTATAAATTTGCAAATATGTCTTTACTTACATAAATAAAAAAACCGATTTATATATCAGTTTTTTCTCTAATTTTATTAGCTATTTTTTTTATTTTATCAAATCTATGATATAAACCTGATTTTGTAATTGGTGTACCTGTTTCTAAAGATATTATTTCTGCTAATTCTAATAAAGATGTTTCTTTATATTTCATTCTATAAACTGCTGCTATTTGTTCCTTTTCACTTAAAAGATCCAAACTACCAGTACTTTCAATTAACTCTATATCTTTTACTTGATTCATAGCTGTCTCTATAATTTTATCAACATTAGCTTGTTCACAATTATTTAATCTATTAGTCATATTTTTATGATCTCTATAAATTCTAATATCTTCAAAATAGAATAATGCATTTATAGCATTCATCATACGTAAAAAATCACCAATTTTTTCTGCTTCTTTTATATAAACCATATAATTATTTTCTCTTTTAATTACTTTACTATTTAAATAATATTCATTTAAAAGATTTTTAATAAACTCAGCATACTCTTTATTATCTACAAAAAATTCTAAATGATATCTAGATTTTTTAGGATCATTAACACTACCACAAGCAATAAATAAACCTCTTAAATATGCTCTTTTTGATAAATCATCATCGATAATATATGAAGCAGGTATATTTGTATTTAAACTTAATTCTTGAATTATATCATTTATTTTTTTATTAATTTCTAAGATATAAATATATTTTTTTGAATAATTATATCCATTACGTACAGTAATCTTACATGTAATTCCATACATTTCTTTAATAGCTGAAAATACATATCTTGCTACAGAAGGATTTTCAGTAGTTACTTTAATATTATCTTTAATTTGTGAACTATTTCTTAAAATAACAGATAATTCTGCAATTGTTTCAATACGTTCATGATTTAATTTACTAACTTCATTCTTAACATCACTAGTAAATGACATATTAATTTTCTAATAAAAATTCAAATATTTTTAAACCTAATTTAATTACATCATGTCTAATTAAATTATTACTTATAGTAAATAAATCATCAGCAATTACTTCACAACCAATATTTTTTAATTCAGCTTCATCGAATTCTACTGGATCTTTTTGTTCTAATGTCTCATATTTATTAGCTAATAATGTATCAATTTTTCCATTATTTGCTACTACAACATCAATTTTATGTTCACCTAAATATGAATTAATTAATTTAACGTGGTCAGAAACCTTAAATCCATCTGTTTCACCAGGTTGTGTCATCATATTTGAAACATACATTACTTTAGCACTACTTTTATCTATGGCATCTATTATTTCATCACATATTAAATTAGGAATAATACTAGTAAATACGCTTCCCATACTTAATAATATTAAATCAGCTTGTTTTATTGCTTTAATAGCTTCTTTAGTAGGTTCAGCTTTATCTTTATAATATACTTTCTTTATTCCTTTTTTACTTAAAGTAATATTATGTTCACCCTCTACTATTGAACCATCTTCCATTTCACCAATTAATACTACATTATCTTCTGTTAATGGAACAACTTTACCTTTTAAATTTAAAACTTTACTTAAAGCTTCTATTCCGTCAGATAAATTTCCTGTTATTTCTGATGATGCAGTTAATAATAAATTACCTACTGTATGTCCATCTAAATCACTTGTAGTATTAAATCTATAATTAAATAAATCCATAACTAAAGGTTCTGTCTCACTTAAAGCAACTAATACTCTTCTTATATCTCCAACTGCCGGTATATTAAATTCTTCTCTTAATACTCCAGTACTTTTTCCATCATCACATACTGATACTATTGCAGTTAAATCAATTGGAAATTGTTTTAAACCTCTCAATAAAGTGGAAGAACCTGTTCCTCCACCTAATACAACTACTTTTTTATTCATTTAAATTCCTCTCTCTATTTAAATAAGGTATCTTTTTTATATTTGATATTATTAGGAATCCAATACCTAATATAACCATTAATAGTGATACTAATTGAGCAATCTTAATACTTCCTAACATTAAACTATCTTGTCTTAATGCTTCTACAAAAAATCTTTCTGTACCATATATTAAAAAATATATTCCAGTTAATGTTCCAACATTTAATTTTTTATAATATTTTCTTAATAATATGATTACAATAAAAATAAAAAAGCATGTTAATGATTCATAATAAAATGTTGGTTCATAATATGCACCTTTAATATACATACCATCTATTACAAATTTAGGAATAAACATATCTTGTAATTTATCAATAGTAGTTAATGGCCCATATGCCTCTTGATTAAAGAAGTTACCCCATCTACCTAATGCTTGTCCTAAAGCTAAAGAAGGCGCTGCTATATCAATAAATTTAAATGTATTGATTTTTTTATATCTTGTATAAAAAATTGTATAAATAGCACCTGATATTATACCACCATGAATAGCTAATCCACCATTCCATATTTGTAATATTTCAAATAAATTATTACTATAATAATTCCATTCGAAAATTACATAATATAATCTAGCACCTAATATAACAATAGGGACTAAATAAAAGAAATAATCTGCTAAAAAATCTTTACCAATATTATGTCTTTTAATTTCTAAATATGCAAACAAATAACCAAAAATAAAACCTGATAATATAAAAAGAGAATACCAATATACGGTAAAATCTCCTATTGAAAACGCTATTGGACTCATTTTCTCTTTCCTCCTTTAATAATGCCATCAATTATAACATTATCCATAAATGCATTCATTAATGTAATTACTATTGAAACAATAAAAATAAATATCGGTCCATCTAATTCAAAATGCTTTCCTAATATAAAATCAGTTAATAATAATATTAACATATTTATAACTGGATAAAATAAACCTAAAGTCATAGCAGTCAATGGCAAAGTTAACCATACTAAAACAGGTTTAACAGTTTTATTTAATACAAAAATAATTAAAACTGATATAAAACCATAAAATATATTCTCAATATGAACAGTTTCATCAAAAAGACTTGCTACTAATATCATTACAATAGTATAACCTATTAAATGTATTAATAAATCTGCAGTCTTACTTATTTGTTCTTTTCTATTCCATTTTTTTTCAATAATTTTCTCACTCATAACATCACCTTAATCGGTTTTTCCTTAATCATTATAACATTATTCAATTATATTTACAATTTATCAAACAAAGCAAAAACACGCTTAAAAACGTGTTTTATTTATTCACTTTTTAATTCAAACAATGCATCTCTAAGTTCCATCGCTCTTTCAAAATCTAATTCTTTTGCAGCTTTATGCATTTCTTCTTCTAATTGTGAAATTAAACTTAACTTATCTTCTTTAGATAATTTAGTTTCTTTTTTACTACCTTTGCTTTGATCAACATTACTAATTACTTCAGAAATCTTTTTATTAATCGATTTAGGAGTAATATTATGTTCTTTATTGTATGCATCTTGTATACTTCTTCTTCTATTAGTTTCTTTTATTGCTATATCCATAGCATTACTAATCTCATCTGCATACATAATAACATGGCCATTTACATTTCTAGCAGCTCTACCTATTGTTTGAATTAAACTTCTTTCACTTCTTAGGAAACCTTGTTTGTCAGCATCCATTATCGCTATTAATTCAACTTCAGGAATATCTAGTCCTTCTCTTAATAAATTGATACCTACTAACACATCATATTTTCCACTTCTTAAATCATGTATAATTTGTAATCTTTCTAATGTTTTAATCTCAGAATGAAGATATGCTACTTTAATATCTAATCTTTTTAAATAATTTGTTAATTCTTCTGCCATTCTAATAGTTAAAGTAGTAACTAATACTTTTGAATTTCTACTTACACAATCATTTATATTTTCAACTAAATCATCAATTTGATTTTTAGTTGGATGAATATCAATAATTGGGTCCAATAAACCTGTAGGTCTAATAATTTGCTCTACATAATTATTATTAACATGTTCTAATTCATAATCTCCTGGTGTAGCAGATATATATATAATTTGATTGATTTTATCTTCAAATTCATTAAATTTTAATGGTCTATTATCTAAAGCACTTGGAAGTCTAAAACCATAATCTACTAACACTTCTTTTCTTGCTCTATCCCCATTATACATACCTCTAACTTGAGGTAGAGTAACATGTGATTCATCAACTACTATTAAGAAATCATTATCAAAAAAATCTATTAATGTAGATGGAGCTTCACCAGCTTCTTTTAATGCTAAATGTCTAGAATAATTTTCTACTCCTCTACAAGAACCAGTTTCTTTTAACATTTCAATATCATAGTTTGTTCTTTCTTTTAATCTTTGATGTTCTAATAACTTATTATTTTTTAATAAATAATCTAATTGCTCATTTAATTCATTTTGAATATTATTAATAGCTAACTCTAATTTTTCTTCTGAAGTAACAAAGTGACTTGCAGGGAAAATACTAACTGTTTTCTTATTATTAATAATAGCTCCAGTTATAACATCAAATTCACTTATTCTATCTACTTCATCACCAAAAAATTCGACCCTAATCCCTTTATTATGTTGATTAATTGGAATGATTTCTAATACATCACCTTTTGCTCTAAAAGTACCTCTCTTAAAATCAATTTCATTTCTTTCATATAACATATTAATTAATTTTTCAATTATATCATTTCTTTCAACACAATCTCCTAAATTAATCGTTAACATTTTATCTTTATAATCTTCTTTATTACCAATACCATATATGCAAGAAACACTAGCGATAACAATAACGTCTTTTCTATATAATAATGCACTAGTAGCACTATGTCTTAATTCATCTATTTCATCATTAATAGATGCATCTTTTTCAATATATGTATCAGTTTTAGCAACATAAGCTTCTGGTTGATAATAATCATAATATGATACAAAATATTCAACAGCATTGTTAGGAAATAACTCTTTAAATTCACTATATAATTGTCCTGCTAATGTTTTATTGTGAGCTAATATTAATGTTGGTTTATTAACTTCTTTTATAACATTAGCAACAGTAAATGTTTTCCCTGTTCCTGTAGCACCTAATAATACTTGTTCTTTTTTACCTTCTTTAATACCATTAACTAATTGTCTTATAGCTTCTGGTTGATCACCACTAGGTTTATAATTTGATACTAAATCAAACATAATTAATCACCCTCTTATTTATATACTTTTACTTTGTTTTTTTCTTTTAAATATTCATCAATTGTAATTTGATGATAATCAAAATCAGTTTGACATAATGTTTTATACAATTCCATAAATCTACAGTTAAAAGGATTATATGAACTTCCACTATTTCTAAATCTAATAGAATATGTCATATAAATAGAATCTTCTGGTTTATTTTTTATAAATTCTAAAACAATATTATTATTTAATTTACTTATATTTAACACACTTGCATTTTCGGCCATTTCTTCATCTGATCTCCATGATATAATACCACTTGATACAAGAGGATATTCCCTATATCTATCATATTCTCTATAATAATCTGAATCATCGTCAATAAATCCAAAATCAAAATCATTTTCTTCTTTATCAAATGGTTCATAATTAACAATTTTATTATATAAATGGTTAAATGCATTATATAATTCTACATCTTCTTCTGTTATAGTAAAAACAATTGGATCTTCTTTATCAAGCATTTCTATTGTTTTCATTTTTGGGCTAAAATATAAATCACCATTTCCACCAAATAAAATATCTAATTCATTTTCTCCATCATCAATAGCTATAACTAAACCAAAGTCATATTTACTTTTTTTTACTTTAAGCATAAAACGCCCCCTAAATAATATAACTATAATATCATTTTTTATTCTCTAATACTATAAAAAAAATAATTATTAACTAATTATTTTTACTTTATTCTTTTTTAAAATACTTTTTATCATATTTCTATTGATCTTAAAATTATCAATTATTTTTTTCTTAATAAAAGGACTTATTCTACATCCTATTTTATTTTCAATTATTTTAAATATATTATTGATATTTTCTTCTTCTATTAAAAATAAATTATTTTCAATTATTTCACGATAACTAACATCACTTACATCTAAAAATTTAAGCAAAAAATTATCTTCTTCGTTTAAATGTTGTGCACAATAAAAATAATCTTCATATGATACACCTATATCATATCCACCATAATATATAGCATTTGGATTTAACATATTTTCATTATCTATAATTGGTCCAATATTAACATCATTTTCTTTTTCTAATAATAAATAATTAAAATAATGTCTATCAGAATTTCCAATTAAAACATCAAAAATAAAAACATTTACAAGTTGATCCATTAATTTTTTTACAATATTATTATCTTTATATTTAAAATAAAATGCATTCCATAAATCTTCTAAATTATTTCTTTTATCAATATTAAATTCTTCAGGATAAATTTCAAACATTAGTTTTTCTATGTTAATACTTTTTTCATCTTTATTAACAACATTTTTTGAAAAAATAATAATTGATCCATCAATAAAACCTATATCATAATGAGCACATGGAATACCAAATTGATGCGCTAATTCTTCAACAATTAATTCATTATAAAGTGAATCTATATTATTACACATTTTGTAATAATACATATTATTTCCAATATAAAAAGTGGTATCACTAACGTTATGAATATATTGTGATAAATCTATTAAACCTAAATTGTCTCTATTATATTTTTCTTTACTCATACCTTATCCCCATTATCATTATAACAAAAAAAATAGATTTAATATCTATTTTTTATTAATTTTAAATACAACTTGATAAACATCTTCTAAATCATATTCATCAGTATCAATTGTAAATCCTAAACTTTCTATCTTATTATTTAAATCTCTAATCATATTTATAACTGTTTTCATATCAACAGTTGGTTCAACAGTTTTAACTGTAGTTGGTAATATAGGATCATATTGCTTATTATAATCATCAATAATAATTGAGTTACCATCTATACCACTAATATTAGGATTTAAAGTATTAATCATATCCATTTTAGCTTGATTTTCAGGAGTTAAAACTGGATTGATTGGGTCTTCTTCTTCTTCTTCCACTTCTACTTTTGGTTCTTCTGGAATCATTTCTGGATTTTGTGGAGTTAATAAGTTACTAATATCTGGATTGTCTATAATTGGTGAACTTGGCATACTTATATCAACATTATTATTTGATGCTGTTACAAAAATAGGTACATCTTCTTCTTGTGGTGCTTCTTCAATTGGTCTAAATGGTTCTGGTTCATCAGTAAATGTAGTATCTGGAGTTAAAACATCAACTTTTTGAGGTTGTTGAACTGGAATATAACTATCCATAGATGGTTCAATAGAACTCATTGGAGACATTAAATCAGGCTTTTTATTTTCCATTGGTTGTTGCATTGGACTAGCTGATATAACATCATTAAAATTTACTTCACTTATATTATTATTTTGTGAATTATTCATTGGACTTAATAAATTATCCATATTAGGTTTATTATCACTCATAGGAGATAATAAATCATTTATATTAGATGTACCTGTTTGACCACTTAACATTCCACTAATATTACTACTTTGTTCAGTTACATTAGATTGAGGAGCTAATAAATTATTCATCATATTATTTTGATTACCACCAGTTGATTGATCATCATCAATAAATTTTGAGAATACATTAGAACTTACTCCATTATTTGTTGGTGTATTAGAATTATTATTTCCATCAACATATGTTGGATCTAAGAATTTTTTAAATGTTGCTTCATCAATAGTATCATTATTAGTACTTGGATTTGGTGACATTAAATTTGAAAACATACTTGAACTATTATTATTCATATTATTAGCGTCATTTCCCATATTATTGTCTATTGTACTATTATCCATTGTATTAAAAAATCTATTAGTCATATCATCAATCTCCTTTTTATTATCCTCTTCTTTTTCTTCTTTAATATCTTCTTTTATTTCCTCTTTTTGTTCTTCTAAATTATCATTATTAGGTTTCTTTATATCTGATAAAATATTTAAATTATCAAAATCAATATCATCAAACAAATCAGATAAATCTATTATTTCATCTTCTTCTTCCTTTTGTTCTTCAATAGTAATAGATGATTTAACAATTCTTTCTCCATTATCATTAATTTCTAAAACAGATGAATCTCCTCCTAATAATATATCAATTTGTTCATCTAATTTTCTAACTGTTAATCTTTCTTTAATTACTTTTTTTAACATTGAAATTTGATTATCTTTATCACTAATTTTTAATAAAGATCTAGCATGTCTTTCAGATATTTTATCTTCCATTAATGCTTCTTGAACCTCATCTGTTAAATTTAATAATCTTTTTTTATTAGCTATTGCTGATTGACTCATTCCTAATTTATTTGCTAGTTGTTCTTGAGTTAAATATCCCATATCTAATATTTTTTTATAAGAAATAGCTTCTTCAATAGGATTTAAATCTTGTCTTTGAACATTTTCTATTAAAGCAATTTCAGCACTATCTTTATCATTAGAATCTATTATCATAGCAGGAATAGTAGATAATCCAGCTAATACTGCACCTTTATATCTTCTTTCACCTGCTACTATTTCATATCTATCACCAATTGGTCTTACCAATATTGGTTGTAAAACCCCATGTTCTTTTATTGATTCTGATAATTCAAGTATAGTTTCTTCCTTAAATTTAATACGAGGTTGAAAACGGTTTGGTAATATATCATTTAAATTTAATTCAACTATTTTAGTTTTATTATATTCCATTTTCTCCCTCTTTTCTATCTTCCATTATATATTATATTATACTTTGGGAAATAATTCAATCTGTTATTGGGAAATAATTTTTATATAAATATTATGTAAAATTTTTATTTTTTTTGTTTTTTTGAATATATAATTAATATAAAATGATATAATAAAAATATAAATAGGAGGAATATATGGAAAATAGAGTTAGAGTAGTACAATATGGTACTGGAAAAATGTCTAAATATACAATGAGATATGTATATGAAAAAGGTGCTGAAATAGTTGGAGCATTAGACATTAATCCTAATGTTATAGGAAAAGATATTGGGGAAATAATGGAAACTGAAAATAAAGGAGTTATTGTTTCACCAATTAATGAAGCTGAAGAATTACTTACAAAAGTAAGACCTGATGTTGTAATTGTTACAACAATGAGCTTATTAAGTGACTTAGAAGAAGCTTTATTATTATGTGCTAAATTAGGAATTAATGCTATTACAACATGTGAAGAAGCATTCTTCTCATATAATTCAAACCCAGTTTTAACTAATAAAATTAATGAATTAGCTATTCAAAATAATTGTACAATCGTAGGTAGTGGTTACCAAGATATTTATTGGGGAGAATTAATAAGTGCTATTGCAGCATCAACTCACAATATTACAAAAATTAAAGGATCTTCTTCTTATAATGTTGAAGACTACGGTATAGCATTAGCTGAAGCTCATGGTGCAGGATTATCATTATCTGAATTTGATACTAAAGTTGCATCATTAGATAGAATGACTGATGAAGAAAGAAATGAAATTATAAACAAAGGAGAATATGCTCCATCATATATGTGGAATGTCAATGGTTGGTTAGCTAGAAAATTAGGATTAACAATCACTAGTCAAACACAAAAATGTGTTCCTACTACATATCCTGAAGATATAGATTCTTCTACATTAGGAATGACTGTTAAAAGTGGAGATGCTACAGGTATGAGCGCTGTTGTTACATCTACTACTAAAGAAGGAATTATTATTGAATCAGAATGTATTGGTAAAGTATATGGACCAGATGAATTTGATAAAAATGAATGGACAGTATATGGAGAACCAGATACAACTATTACAGTAAATAGACCAGCTACAGTTGAATTAACTTGTGCTACTATTGTTAATAGAATTCCTGATGTAATTAATGGTAAACCAGGATTTGTTGCATCATGTGATTTAGATGAATTAAAATATAGAGTTCAACCATTAAATACTTATGTAAAATAAAAAAGATCTAATAGATCTTTTTTTTATAATTCTTTATTTTTAATATCCTTATTACTACGAGGATATTTTTTATTTGTACTTTTTAATTTTTTAAATTTTAATATTGTTCTATTACTATTTTCTATAGGTAATAAAAATTCATATCTTTCTTCTAAAATAACATCTAATTCTTTCATAGCATGATTAAAATCTTTTTCATTATCCATCTTACCTTTTAAAGGAATAAAATAACCAGTAGTTTTTACTATAGGAACACAATATTCTAATAATACATTAGTTTGTGCTACTGCTCTACATGTAACAATATCATATATTTCTCTATTTTTAATTCCATACTCTTCTGCCCTAGCATGAATTGTATTAATATTTTTTAAACCTAAATTATCTATAACAATATTTAAAAAATTAATTCTTTTATTTAATGAATCAATTAAAGTAACTTTTAAATTAGGAAAAACTATTTTTAGAACTAAACCAGGAAATCCAGCACCTGTTCCTATATCACATAAAGATTCAACATTATTTAAATTGATAACATTACAAATTGATAAACTATCATAAAAATGTTTTAAATAAACTTCTTCTTTTTCAGTTATTCCTGTTAAATTCATAACTTTATTATATTCAACTAATAATTCATAATATTTTTCTAATTGATTTAATTGTATTTCATTTAAAACAATATTTAACTTTTTTAATTCACCAATAAAATTATCTATTTTCATAATGATACTCCTTTTTTAAATAAACCATTATTAAGGAAATATCAGCTGGATTAACACCACTTATACGAAGTGCTTGACCAATAGATGTAGGTTTAATTTGTTTTAATTTTTGTTTTGCTTCGCTTGCTAAGTTATGAATGTTATCATAATTAATATCATCAGGTATTTTTTTATTATCTAAATCTACCATCTTTTGAGCTTCTTTTTCTGCTTTAACAATATAACCATCATATTTTATTGAAACTAATACTTGTTCTAATACATCATTGTCATATTCAATCTTTATAAAATGTTTAATATGATCAAAATTAATTTCTGGTCTTTTTAATAAATCATATAATGTAATACCATCTTTTAATGCTGTAGAACCTATACTTTCAATATATTCATTAGTATCTTTTGTTGGAGTAATTTTATTTGTTTTTAATAATTCTTTTAATTCATTAATATCATTTTTCTTTTTATTAAATTTATTATATCTATCATCATTTATTAAACCAACATCATATCCATAATCAGTTAATCTAATATCTGCATTATCATGTCTTAACAATAATCTATATTCTGCTCTTGATGTTAATAATCTATAAGGATCTATTATACCTTTTGTAACTAAATCATCAATTAAAACACCAATGTAAGCTTCATTTCTTTTTAATATTAAAGGTTCTTTACCTTCTAGTTTTAAACTAGCATTAATACCTGCTATTAAACCTTGACAAGCTGCTTCTTCATAACCACTAGTACCATTAATTTGACCAGCAGTAAATAAATTTTCTATTACTTTTGTTTCTAATGATTGTTTTAATTGTTTTGAATCTATTGCATCATATTCAATAGCATATGCATATTTTAATATTTTAGCATTTTCTAAACCTGGTAAACTATGAACCATTTTTTCTTGAACATCAATAGGCATACTAGTAGAAAAACCTTGAATATAAATATCATCATAATATAAACTTTCTGGTTCTAAAAACAATTGATGTTTTTCCTTATCAGAAAATCTAACTATTTTATCTTCAATAGATGGACAATATCTTGGCCCTACTCCTTTTATATCACTTAATCCACCATACATACTTGATTTATTTAAATTATCCAAAATTATTTGTTTTGTTTCTTCTGTTGTATATATTAAATGACAAGGAACTTGTTCTTCTATTTTATATTGAGGTTCCATATCATAACTAAATGTTAGATATTTATTATCCCCATTTTCTATTTTTGTTTTTGAAAAATCAATACTATTTTTATCTATTCTTTGTGGAGTACCGGTTTTTAATCTTATAACATTAAATCCATATTCTTTTAATTTTTCACTTAAAAAATTACTTGGTTTTTCACCATGTGGACCTTGTCTTGTTCTAGTATCTCCTATTAATATATCTGCCTTTAAATATGTTCCTGTTGTTAATATAACACAATTACTTTCTATTTTTTCTCCATCCTCTAGAATAATACCTTTAACTATATTATTATCAACAATTAAATCTTCTACCATTGCTTCTTTAATTTCTAAATTAGGTGTATTATTTAAAGTATTTAACATATTTTTTGGATAAGTAATTTTATCTGCTTGTGCTCTTAATGCTTGAACAGCTGGACCTTTACCACTATTTAACATTTTAATTTGTAATAAACTTTTATCTGCATTACGACCCATTTCTCCGCCTAATGCATCTATTTCTCTTACTACAATTCCTTTAGCACTTCCACCAATTGAAGGATTACATGGCATATCTGCTATATTATTAATATTTCCTGTTACTAATAATGTCTTATGACCTTTCCTAGCACTTGCTAATGCAGCTTCACAACCTGCATGTCCTCCACCTACAACTATAATTTCATACATAATATCACCAAAATTTCTATCTAACATATTATAATACAATATTTTTAAATACACAATAAAAAAGAATCTAAAAATAGATTCTATACATTTGTTGGTTTTAAATAAGAAAACATATCAATATTTCTTAATATACCAAATAATATAATTATAATTAATAATATTATTAAAAAATTTTTTTTAATTACTATTTTTTTTATAAATTTATTTATAATTAAATAAACAATAGATAAAATTAATAAAATAAAAATTAATGGATTATATCTAAAAGCTTGATATAAATCTAACTCTATTATTGAAAAAAACATTCTAGTTATACCACAACCAGGACAATAGTATCCTGTAAGTTCATGAATAAAACATTTTATTTCAAAGCCTATATATTTATTTAATAAATAGTAAATAAAAATACATATTAAAAATAGTAAGAAACTTACTATTTTTATTTTTTTATTAGTCTTTAAGTGGAATTCCATTAGCATCTGTTTTAATACTTCCAGTTAAAATCATGATACCTTCGATAAGTCCCCAAATTGAACCAATACCACAAGTAACAAGTGAAACAATAATTTGTGCTACACCTCTACCTGTATTTCCTAAATAAAAGTTATGGATTCCCCATGCTCCTAAGAAAATACCTAATAATCCAGCAGCCATTTTTGATTTTTGTTCTGGATATACACCAGCTTGTTGGTATGCTGGTTGTTGGTAACTTGGTTGTTGCATATTTGGAGTAGCAGTTTGTTGAGCAACTACAACTGCTCCACAATTAGGACAATTTTGAAAATTATCATCTACTACTGTTCCACAACTATTACACATTTTAGCCATAATTCATTACTCCTCTCTTATATTTAATATAATAATATCATATATTTGAAAAAATTTAAACAATTTTTTATTTTCCTAAGCAAAATTGACTAAATAATTGATCAATTAACTCTTCTTCATATGTAGCACCTATTATTTCACCTAATAAATTCCATACATTTTTTAAATCTATTTCTATCATATCTATTGGCATATTATTATTAATTCCTTCTTCAACTGAATCAATAGCAATTAATGCTTTTTTCATTAAAGAAATACTTCTTGCACTACTTAAATATGTTAAATCTTCTTGTTCAATTAAATCTAATTTAAATAATTCTTTAATTTTATCTTTTAATTCTTCTATACCTATATTATTTAAGGCAGATAAATTTACAATATTTAAATTATTATCTAAATTTAATTTTTTCTCTAAATCTATTTTATTAACTATTATAATACTATTTTTATTTTTTATTTTTTCTAATATTTCTTTATCTTCTTCTGTTAATTCTTCATTATTATTTAAAACAAATAAAACTAAATCAGCTTCTTCTATTAAAGATAAACTTTTTTTAACCCCAATACTTTCAACTATATCATCTGTATTTCTTATTCCTGCTGTATCAATTAAATTTAAAATAAATCCATCTAAAATAATTTTTCCTTCTACTATATCTCTTGTTGTTCCTGCTATATCTGTTACTATAGCTTTTTCTTCTTCTATTAATCTATTTAATATACTACTCTTTCCTACATTAGGTCTTCCTATAATTATGGTTTTAATACCTTCTTTTATTAATTTTCCATCTTCTGATTTATTAATAATATTATTTATTTTATTTCTTAAATAATTAACTTTATCTTTTACCATTTCGATAGTCATTACTTCTATATCTTCATATTCTGGATAATCTATATTTACTTCTATGTTAGCTAAAATATTTACTATTTCCTGTCTTAAATCAGTAATTAAATTAGAAACATTTCCACTTACTTGATTAATAGCTAAATTTCTGGATTTATCTGTTTTAGCATTAATTAAATCCATAACACCTTCAGCTTCAATTAAATCTATTCTTCCATTTAGAAATGCTCTTTTAGTAAATTCACCTGGTTCTGCTAATCTACATCCATTTAATAAAAGTAATTCTAATACTTTATTTGTAGTTGCTATTCCACCATGAACATTTATTTCAACTACATCTTCTCTAGTAAAAGTTTTAGGGGCTCTCATTATAGATACTAATACTTCATCAATAATTTGATCGTTATCAACAATTTTTCCATAATTAATAGTATGAGAATCTACACTACTTAAATCTTTTCCTTTATATATTTTTTTTACTATTTCTATTGCATCATCTCCACTAACTCTAATTATAGAAATGGCTCCTACTCCTAATGAAGTAGAAATAGCTGCTATTGTATCATTCATAAATACCTCCTATTTATTTGCTTGAACACAAGTAATTGCTACAACTCCTACTATGTCTTCTATATTACATCCTCTAGATAAATCATTAATAGGTGCTGCTATACCTTGAGTTATTGGTCCATATGCTTCTGCTTTTGCCAATCTTTGTACTAACTTATATCCAATATTACCTGCATCTAAATCTGGAAAAACTAATACATTAGCTCTTCCTTCTATTTTACTATTAGGTGCTTTACTCATAGATATTTCTGGAACTATAGCTGCATCTAATTGTAATTCACCATCTATTAAATATTCTTTATAATTTTCTTGTGCTATTTTAGTAGCTTCAATTACCTTATTTACATCTTCATGTTTAGCACTACCTTTTGTTGAATGTGATAATAAAGCAACTATAGGTTCTTTTTCTACTAATAATTCAAATGTTTTAGCACTTGTTCCTGCAATAGTTGCTAATTCTTCACTTGTAGGATTTTGTACTAACCCAGAATCAGAAAAAATAAATACTCCATTTTCTCCATATTCACAATTAGGTACTACCATTAAGAAAAATGCTGATACTAAACTAACACCAGGTTCTGTTTTTATAATTTGTAATGATGGTCTTAAAGTATTAGCAGTCGAATGACATGCTCCACTAACTACACCATCAGCATAACCTTCCTTCACTAACATACAAGCATAATACATATAATCATTTAATAATAATTCTTTAGCTTGTTCTAAAGTCATTCCTTTTTCTTTTCTTAACTCATATAATTTATTAATTAAATTATTAGTTAATTCACTTGTATTAGGATCTATTACTTCTATTCCTGTTAAATCTATATCTATACAAGGTTTACCTATTAAAATAATATCTGCAATATTTTCATTTCTTATTATTTCTGCAGCCTTTACAACCCTTTTATCCATTGTTTCAGGTAAAATTATTTTCTTTTTATTACGTCTAGCTCTTTCTTTTATTGATTCTATAAAATTCATAATTACACCTTCCTTTTTTATTTTAACAAATTATTTAGAAAATAAAAAGGAGAATTAATCTCCTATATATTTAATTACAACACATCTATTTGGTTCTTCACCAACACTTTCTGTTGTAACATTACTAAAATCACTTAATAAAGCATGTACAATTCTTCTTTGATAAGAATTCATTGGATCTAACTTTGTATCAATTTTTGTTTTTTGAACTTCTCTAACAATATTTTTTATTTGATATTCAAAATTTCTTACTTTTTTTGCTCTATAATTAGAAGCATCTAAATTAACTTTAATATTAAATCCAGTTTGATTTGAAAGTGCTTGTCTTAATAAATATTGGATTGAATTTAAATTTTTTCCTTCTTTACCAATTAATATAGGATTTTTATCAGATACCATAGTAACACTAAATACTTCTTCATCTTCCCTAACTTCCATATTAATTTCAATATTCATTTTTTTAGCTACTTCTTTAATATATTCTTTAATAAAACTAATTACATCTTCTTTTTTTACAACTTCAATTTTAAAAGAATCTTCTTCTTCAATATTTTTTACTAAAATATCACAATTATAAACATCTAACTCTTCAATACATTTTGTTAAACATTCTTCTTCATCTTTACCTTCATACTTATACACATTAATCATAATTACTTACTCCTTTTAACAATTAAATTTTGAACAATAGTAAATGTACTATTTGTAATCCAATAATAAATTATTGATGTTGACATTGAGAATGACATAAATACTATCATAATCATCATCATATAAGTCATCATTTTCATTTGACTTTCTTGTTCTTTACTCATTGAAGCACCACTGTTTAACTTAAATGAGAAGAATGTAGTAAGCGCTACTAATACAGGTAATATTAAATATAACCAATTACCAGTACCAATTCCTTTTATTGGAGACATTCCTAATTTAAATATTAAGTCCCCTTCAAATAATGCAGGAATTCTACTTAATGATTCGTAGAAAGCAAAGAATAATGGAATTTGAATTAAACTAAATAAGCAACCTGACATAGGATTAATATCATGTTTCTTATATATAGCCATCATTTCATTACTTTTCTTCATCATACTTTCTTGATCAGTTTTATTAGCATATTTCTTTTCTAATTTAGATAATTCTGGTTGAGCTTTTTTCATATTTTCTGATTGTTTAGCAGTTTTTAATGTTAATGGATACATAATTAATCTAATTAATAGTGTTGTGATAATAATAGCTAAACCATAATTATTAACAAGAACACCAATTTTTATAATTATCCAACTTAATGGTTTTATAAAAATATTTGTCCATAAACCTTCATATCCACCACTTGTAATATTAAAGTCCTTACATTTAACTATTTTATCTACATCTACTAAAGAATCTATTTTCTTATTATATTCTTTTTTAGAAATATCCCCTTTTTCTAAATCTTTAGCATATTTTTCTTCTAAATCCTTTTTTGTATCTCTATATATTTTTAAATTATCTTCATCTGTTGGTGCACATACTATATTTGATGGTAAAACTTGTCCAGTTTCTTTATTTTCAACATTTTTTCCATCAGCACCCTTTAATTGTTTTGTACAACCTGTTAAAGTCAATGTTAATAATAATAAAATAATAATTAATTTTTTATTATTCTTCATTTATATCCTCCTTTAATATATTAAGCGTCTTAAAAGCTTGATATAAATTACTTTTCATTTCATCAAAAGTTTTATTAAGAACGCCCTTGCTAACTATTATAATACAATTAAAGTTATTTTGATAGACTTTTTGATCTATTATATTCCTTAATTGTCTTTTTACTTTATTTCTAGTAACAGCATTTCCAACTTTTTTTCCCACAGATAAACCAAATTTATAATCATTATTATTACATCTTTCTAAATATATAAAATAATCTTTATATTTAAAAGGTTTACCATTTTGTATTATTCTATTAAAATCTCTACATTCCTTTAATATATTCTTTTTTTTCATATAATCATCCTTTATATTTATAAAAAAATCCACTGACGAATCAGTGGAACTATATTAACGAGATAAAACTTTACGTCCTTTTTTTCTTCTGTTATTAACAATTTTAGTTTTCATACGAGCCATAAATCCCATTTTTTTACTTTTTCTATGATTATTAGGTTGATAAGTTCTTTTCATGTTACACCTCCAATATATATAGTTTTGTTGCTTGCTCAATAAATTATATATTTTTTTTTATAATTTGTCAAATATTTTCTTATATATAAAGAGAAAAGTGTGCAAAAATATCTTATAAACATAGTTATACACATTAATTCGACTTATTTTTACTTATTTTTTATATAAAAAGAACAGTTTTCAACATTTTTGTGCATAACTTATTAACATATTATGGTATAATGTCAAAAAGTAATTAACATTTTTGTGTATAACTCTATTAATCTTATATAAAATAACAAAAAAAGTGTGTACAAATCTGTTTATAATTCATTTTTTTTAATATTATGCACATTTTCCTTTTATTTTTTATTCAAATATTGTAGAATATAGGTGTATAAATCAAAAGAGAGAGTAGGTGAGGTACTTGGACTTAGATAGTATATGGAATTCTTTTTTAGAAAAAATTCAAGGACAAATGAATGATATTTCATATGAAACATGGTTTTCTGAATCTAAATTAGTATATTTAAAAGGTAATATAGCTAAAGTATTAGTTCCTACAATTGTTCATAAAAAAAGTTTATCAACAAACTATATTGATTTTATTGAAGAAAATTTTACTGATATTACTGGTACTAATTTTAAATTTGAATTTTATATTGAAGAAGAATTAGAAACAAATATAATTATAGATACTGATGAGATAGGTATACCAAGTGATAAACATGAAACAAATTTAGATCCTAGATTAACTTTTAAAACATTTATAGTAGGGAATAGTAATAAGTTTGCAGCAACAAGTGCATTAGCAGTTGCTGAATTACCTGGTGAAATGTATAATCCATTATTTATATATGGATCAAGTGGTTTAGGTAAAACTCATTTAATGCACGCAATAGGGAACTATATTATAGAAAATAGTAATAAAAAAGTTTTATACATTCCTTGTGATAAATTTGTTTCTGACTTTGTTGAAATATGTAGAAAAAATTCATCTGATAATAATATGGAATCAATTAAACAATTTAAAAATAAATATAGAGATATAGATGTATTAATAATTGATGATATCCACAATTTAGTTGGCGCAACAAGTGCACAACAAGAATTTTTCAACACATTCAATGAATTATATGATAATGGTAAACAAATAATTATTTCATCAGATAGATCTCCAGATGATATTAAAAAACTTGAAGAAAGATTAAAAACAAGATTTAACTGGGGATTGCAAATTGATATATTACCACCAGAATTTGAATTAAGAATGAATATTTTAAATAAAAAGATTGAACAACAAGAATTAGAAAATAAATTTCCTGATGATGTTAAAGAATATATCGCAAGTAACTCAGTAGGGGACATTCGTAAGCTAGAAGGTGCTATTACAAGAGTTTATGCATATGCAACAATAATGAATGGGGAAGATATAACATTAGAATTAGCTGTAGAAGCTTTAAAAGACTATTTTGTTCAAACTTTTGTATCAAAAAATAAAATAGACCAAGTAATTCAATTAGTAAGTGATAATTATGGTATCTCAAAAGAAGATTTAATAAGTAAAAAGAAAACTAATAATATTGCAATACCAAGACAAATAGCAATGTATATATGTAGAGTATATCTAGAAGAAAACTTAACTAAAATAGGTACCGAATTTGGTGGAAAAAATCATACAACAGTAATGCATGCTGTTGATAAGATTAAAAATGAGATATTAAAAGATGAATCTTTAAACAATGAAATACAAAAAATTATAAATAAGATAAGATAAATGTGCAAAAATTAAAATAATACACAATTTATACACATCAAACTTTCTCTTTAAAATAAAGACATAATGTAAGTTATACACATTATGCACATTAATAATAATAATAACTATATATATATAATATATAAAAAAGATTTACACAAAGGAGATTACAATATGAAATTAAAAATTAAACAAAAAAAATTAATGGAACATTTAAATTATGTTATAAAAGGAATATCAAATAAAAACTTAATACCTATTTTAAACTGTATTAAATTTGATTTAACTAAAGATGGTTTATATTTAATGAGTACAGATAATGAAATAGCTATTAAAACTTTTATAGATAAAGAAGAAATAGATAATATAGAAGAAACAGGTGAAATAGTTTTATCTGGAAGATATATTTATGATATTATAAGAAAACTTGGAAATGAAGTTATAAACATTGAAGAAGTTATTGATTCACAAATATTAATTACTACACCAACATCTTCATTTAAATTAAATTGTAATAATGTTAGCGAATTTCCAAATTTAGATCTAGAATTTAGTAAAGATCCTATATTAATAAATCAACAATTATTTAAAAATTCAATTAATCAAACTATATTTGCTACTAGCACACAAGAATCTAGACCAGTATTAACAGGTATTAATTTTAAATTAAATAATAATGTATTAACATGTAATGCTACAGATTCTTATAGATTAGCTAAAAAAGATATAGATTTAAATGAAAATCATGATGATGTAGATATAATAGTTCCATCTAAAAATTTAATAGAAGTAGTAAAATTATTAAATGATGATGATAAAGATGTTGAATTACATATTTTCTCAAATAAAATTATATTTAATTTCAACAATATTACAATTATGTCAAGATTAATAAATGGAGCATATCCAGATACATCTAAATTAATACCAGATACATTTACTTTAAATGTTAAAGTTAATTTAAATTCTTTCTATAATGCTATCGATAGAGCTTCATTATTAACAAATGAAGAAGAAAAAAATATTATTAAACTTGAAACAAAAGATGATTTCTTAATTATTTCTTCTAATATTCCTGAAATAGGTAATGTAGAAGAAAAGGTTGAATTATTAGAAAAAGTAGATAATAATATTAAAATAGCTTTTTCTTCAAAATATATGATGGATGCTATTAAAGTATTTGAAGGAAATGAAGTAGAATTAAAATTTAATGGAGAAATTAAACCAATTATTATAAATGATGTTGAAAACTCAAAATTATTACAATTAATTTTACCAATTAGAACATATTAATAATAAATATGTTCTTTTTTTTATGTTTTTTTATTTAAGTTACAAATTTCGACATTTTTCGACAACTTCATAGTGTATAAGAGATGGTGTTCAATGAAGAAGGAGGAAGATGTAGTTTGTTGGATAATTATGAGATTAATGTGGATACTATAGCAATAGTTCCTATAGATGAAAAAACATCTAAAGTATATGAAAGAGAGGAGGAGTATATAGTTAATAAAAATAGTAATAAGATTATAGATAATAATTGTAAATATTATGGTAGTTCTTATATTGGAAGATGTGAAGGAACAAAATATTTAACAGGAATTAAATCAAAATGTCCTATTATAATAGAAGAATCAAGAAATTTAATTTTTTTTCCAACTGGATCAGTAAGAAATAGTAATAATTCATGGATAAATTTAAATAAAATAAAAAAATATAATAAATCAATGACAGGAGTAGATATTTTATTTAATAATAATATAAAAATAGGCTTTGATATATCATATTATTCACTAGATAATCAATATTATAGAGCTACTATGCTAAAATCAAAGATAAATGATAATAAAAACTTCAATTTTTGAAGTTTTTTTAATTTTTAAGGGGATTTTTATGGTATAATATATTATGTGTATAGGAGTACAAGTTTTTTATAAAAATTGATTATTGGGTATTTTTTTACAAAAAAAGAGGGTGTAACATGATTTTAAAAAAAATAGAATTAATAAATTTTAGAAATTATGAACACTTATCTACAAGATTTTATAAAGGTATAAATATTATATATGGAGATAATGCCCAAGGAAAAACAAATTTACTAGAAAGTATATATGTTTTAGGACTTACTAAATCACACAGATCTTTTATAGATAATAATTTAATAAGAAAGGACAAAGAAAAAGCTATTATTAAAGGATCAATTAATAATGGAGGTTTGGATACTAATCTTTCTATTTCTATTGATTACAAAAATAAAATATTATCAATGGATGATAGTTTAATAAAAAAGACTAGTGATTATATTTCTAATATGAATATAATAATATTTTATCCAGATGATTTAGAATTATTAAAAGGTTCTCCTCAAAATAGAAGAAAATATTTAAATTTAGAATTGTCACAATTATATAGTAATTATTATATTGTATCTAATGATTATAATAAATTATTAAAAATGAGAAATGAGTATTTAAAAAAAATGAATTTTAATAATAATGTTGATATGAATTATTTTGATATATTAACTAATTATTTAATTGATAAAGCTATAATACTAATTAAAATGAGATATAAATATATTGAAAAGATAAATGCTTATTGTGAAACAATATATAAAGATATTATGAATTTAGATGGATTTCAAATTAAATATTGTCCTTCAATAGATATTGATTATAAAGATGATGATTTAAGTAGAAAAAATTTAAAAGAATTTTATAAAAAACAATTAAATTATGATATAAAAATGTGTTCAACTTCTTATGGTCCTCATAAAGATGATTTTGAATTTTTATTAAATGAAAATAATTTAAAATTATTTGGATCACAAGGACAACAAAGAATTGCAGTTTTATCATTGAAATTATCAGAAATAGAAATATTTAAAAAATATAAGAATACAACTCCTATCTTGTTATTAGATGATGTTTTTAGTGAACTATCAGATGATAAAAAGAATAATTTGTTAAAATATATAAGTAAAGATATTCAAACAATTATTACAACAACTGAATTAAATAATTTAAATGAAAAATTAATAAAGAAATCTAAATTATTTAAAATAGAATCAGGAAAACTTATAAAAATAAAAGAGGTGAAAGAAAATGAATGATAATCAACATTATGATGCTTCGGATATTCAAGTATTAGAAGGATTAGAAGCTGTAAGAAAAAGACCTGGTATGTACATAGGAACAACTGATGTTAAAGGATTACATCATTTAGTTTGGGAAATAGTTGATAACTCAATTGATGAAGCTTTAGCTGGTTTCTGTAATAATATTGAAATTGTAATAAATAAGGATAATTCAATTACAGTTAAA
The DNA here is from genome assembly GCA_002425325.1 of Caryophanales bacterium UBA5578. Taxonomy (GTDB): domain Bacteria; phylum Bacillota_I; class Bacilli_A; order RF39; family UBA660; genus UBA5578. The sequence continues at coordinate 29,437 of DIMA01000004.1, forward strand.
GATAATGGACGTGGAATTCCTGTAGGAATACATGCTAAAACTGGTTTATCAACAGTTGAAACAGTTTATACAGTTCTTCATGCAGGTGGTAAATTTGGTGGAGGAGGATATAAAGTATCCGGTGGTCTTCACGGAGTTGGTGCATCTGTTGTTAATGCTTTATCTAGTTGGGTAACAGTAACAGTTTATAAAGATGGTAAAATTCACGAAGTAAAATTTGCTAATGGTGGAAAAACTATTCAAAAATTAGAAGTTATAGGTGAATGTGAAGTAGAAAGAACTGGAACAACAGTAACATTTAAACCAGATCCTGAAATTTTTGATACTGATATTTATGATTATGAAACATTAAAAACTAGAACTAGAGAATTAGCTTTCTTAAATAAAGGTTTATCTCTCACATTAAGAGATGATAGAGATTTAGAAGATACTACTGGAGAAAAATTCTATTATGAAGGTGGTATTTCTGAATATGTTAAATATTTAAATAAAAATAGAACAGCAATTCATGAACAAATAATTCATTTAGAAGGTGAAGAAGAAGGTATAATATTTGAAGTTGCTATGCAATATAATTCAGGTTATACTGATAGCATTTATTCTTTCGTTAATAACATAAATACTCATGATGGTGGAACACATGAAGAAGGTGTTAGAAGAGCTTTAACACGTATAATTAATAATTATGCAAGAAAAAATAATATATTAAAAGAAAAAGATGATTCTTTAACTGGTGAAGATGTTAAAGAAGGTCTTACAATGATAGTTTCTTGTAAACATCCTAATCCTCAATTTGAAGGACAAACTAAAGGAAGATTAGGTAATTCTGAAGTTAGAAAATTAGCTGATAATGTATTTGCTGAAGGATTTGAAAGATTTTTAATGGAAAATCCTGAAGAAGCTAAGATCATTGTTGATAAAACAATGACTGCTGCTAGAGCTAGAGTTGCTGCTAAAAAAGCAAGAGAATTAACTAGAAGAAAAAGTGACTTAGATGTTGTAAATTTTGGTGGAAAATTAGTTGATTGTAAAGAAAAAGACCCAAAAATATGTGAAATATTCCTTGTCGAAGGGGATTCTGCGGGTGGATCAGCTATTAAAGGTAGAGATTCTATGACTCAAGCTATCTTACCATTACGTGGAAAAATTTTAAATGTAGAAAAAGCCCGAATTGATAGAGCTTTATCAAATGAAGAAATTAGAACCATTATTACTGCTTTTGGTACAGGAATAGGTAATGAGTTTGATTTAGAAAAATTAAGATATGATAAAATAATAATAATGACCGATGCCGATGTTGATGGTTCACATATTAGAGTATTATTATTAACTTTATTCTATAGATTCTTTAGACCAATTGTTGAAGCTGGACATGTATACGCAGCTCAACCACCTTTATTTTGTATTAAACATGGAAAGACAATTAAATATGTATTAAATGAAGAAGAAAGAGATAGTTATTTAGCTTCATTAAATCCAAATACAAAATATGACATTGCTCGTATGAAAGGTTTAGGTGAAATGGATGCTGAAGAATTAAATGAAACAACAATGGATATTAATACAAGAATTTTAAGAAAAATTACTGTTGATGATTTAATAGCAGCAGATGAAATTTTCTCTAAATTAATGGGTGATGAAGTAGAACCAAGAAGAGAATTTATTGAACAAAATGCTGTATATGTTCAAAATTTGGATATATAGGAGGTGAATTATGGATCATAGTAGAGACAGATTAGAAGAAAACAATATAGTTGATGAAGTAAAATCATCATTTCTAGAATATTCAATGAGTGTTATAGTATCCCGTGCATTACCTGATTTAAGAGATGGTTTAAAACCTGTTCACAGAAGAATTTTATGGTCTATGTATGAATCTGGATATACACCAGATAAACCTCATAAAAAATCAGCACGTATTGTTGGAGATGTTATGGGTAAATATCACCCTCATGGTGATAGTTCTATATATGAAGCAATGGTTAGAATGGCTCAAGATTTTAACTATAGACATATGTTAGTTGATGGACATGGTAACTTTGGTAATATAGAAGGATACGGAGCTGCGGCGATGCGTTATACAGAATCTAGATTATCAAAAATTTCATTAGAATTATTAAGAGATATTAATAAAGAAACAGTAAATTTTGGTATGAATTTCGATGAATCTGAAAAAGAACCAGAAATTTTACCATCAAGATTTCCTAATATTTTAGTTAATGGAACAATGGGAATTGCTGTAGGTATGGCTACTAATATTCCTCCACATAATTTAGGAGAAGTAATTGATGGATGTATTGCTTACATAGATAATCCTGAAATAGATGTTATAGGTTTAATGGAACATATAAAAGGTCCTGATTTCCCAACAGGTGGAATTATTTTGGGAAATTCTGGAATTAAAAAAGCATATGAAACTGGTAGAGGATCAATTACAATTAGAAGTAAAGCTACAATTGAAGAAAAAAATGGTAGAAGTTATATTATAATTGATGAAGTTCCTTATGGTGTTAATACTATGGAACTTAAAAATAAAGTTACTGAATTAGTTCATAATAAAACAATTGAAGGAATTGCTGATTATCATACTGATTTAAAAGATGGTATTAAAATAACAATTACTTTAAAGAAAGATGCAAATCCACAAGTTGTTTTAAATAATTTATATAAACATACAAGTTTTCAAACAAATTTTGGTATTATTTTCTTAATGTTAGATAATGGAGTACCAAAAACATTAGGTTTAAAAGAAATTATTTCAAAATATATTGATTATCAAAAAGAAATAATAATTAGAAGAACAAAATTTGATTTAAATAAAGCAGAAAATAGAGTTCATATATTAGAAGGATTAAAAATTGCTTTAGATAATATTGATGAAGTAATTAAAATAATTAAAGCTTCTAAAACAGATGAAATAGCTAAAGAACAATTAAATAGTAGATTTAATTTAACTAATATTCAATGTGAAGCTATTTTAGAAATGAAGTTAAGAAGATTAACTGGTTTAGAAAAAGATAAAATAGAAAATGAATTAAAAGAATTATTAGAGAGAATTGAAGAATTAAAATCAATTTTATCTAGTGAACAAAAAGTATTAGATATAATTAAATTAGAATTAAATGAAATTAAAAATAAATATGGTGATGATAGAAGAACAACTATTGATATGACAGCAATTGATTATATTGATGATGAATCATTAATTCCAGTTGAAGATATTGTTATTTCCCTTACTAACAAAGGTTATATTAAGAGAATAACAAGTGATACTTATAAAACTCAAAATAGAGGTGGAGTAGGTATTAAAGGTATGTCTACAAATGAAGAAGATGTTATTGATCAATTAATCACTTTAACAACTCATGATTATATATTATTCTTCACAAGTAGAGGAAGAGTATATAGAATTAAAGGTTATGAAGTTCCTTTATTTAGTAGACAATCTAAAGGTTTACCAATTATAAATTTATTACCACTTGAAAAAGATGAATATGTTAAATCAATGGTTAATATTAAAAATGAAGATGAAAATAATTTCTTAATCTTCTGTACAAAGAATGGTTTAGTTAAGAGAACACAATTATCTGAATTTGATAATATTAGAAACGGTGGTAAAATTGCTATTACATTAAAAGATGATGATGAATTATTAGAAGTTCAAAAAACTGACGGTAATAATGATATTTTAATAGCATCATCTAATGGTAGAATGATTCATTTCAATGAACAAGAAATAAGAGTAATGGGTCGTACTGCATCTGGTGTAAGAGGAATTGATGTTGGTGACGGTAAAGCAGTTGGTTTAGAAATTGCAAATGAATCACAAATGGTTTTAGTTGTTACTGAAAAAGGTTTTGGAAAACAAACTAAATTAGAAGAGTATAGAATGACTCATAGAGGTTCTAAAGGAGTTAAAGCATTAAATGTTACTGAAAAGAATGGAAATATAGTTTCATTTAAAGTTGTAAATGGTGATGAAGATTTAATGATTATGACTGATAGTGGTATAGTAATTAGATTAAAATTAAGCCAAATTTCAACTACAGGACGTGTAGCACAAGGTGTTAAATTAATTAATTTAAAAGATGAACAAAAAGTTAGTGCAATAGCTATAGTAGAACAATCTCCTGAAGAAGAAATTAATAGTGATTCAGAATCTAATGAAACTAACACAGAAGAAAATAAAGAACAAGTAATTGAATAATTACTTGTTTTTTTTCTTGATTTATTATTTAATTTATTATATTATTAATTCAGCACAACATTTATACTTGAACCAGGTCAGAGAAGGAATTCAGCAGCCTTAAGAGTTCCTAAATGTGTGTGCTTTTTTTGTTTCACATGAAACAAAAAATATAAAAGTTTCACGTGAAACAGGAGATGTATATAATGAATAATTTTATGAATATTGCATTGGAAGAAGCTGTATTAGGATATAAAGAAGGTGAAATACCAGTAGGGGCAGTAATTGTTTCTAATAATAAAATATTATGTAGAACACATAATGAAAAAGAAAAATATAAAAATTCTCTAAAACATGCAGAATTATTAGCAATCGATTATGCAACAAATTTAATAGGTGATTGGCGTTTAAATGAATGCGATATATATATAACTATGGAACCATGTTTGATGTGTGTAGGAGCTTTAATACAATGTAGAATAAAAAATATATATTATTTAATAGATAATCCAAAATTTGGAGGCTTAAAGAATTTAAATATGAATGAATATAATCATAAAATAAATATTATAAAAATAGATGATGAAAAATTAATAAACAATTATAAGGAATTATTGAAAACTTTTTTTAAAGATAAAAGGTAGTTCCTTTTTTTTTATGGTATAAAAGTGTATAATATATATAGATGGTGGTGTAATATGTATCAAGCTTTATATAGAAAATATAGACCTAAAAATTTTGAAGATGTTGTAGGACAAGATGTAATTGTAAAAACATTGAAAAATTCAATAAAAAATAATATCGTATCACACGCATATTTATTTAATGGGCCAAGAGGTACAGGTAAAACAAGTATAGCTAAAATATTTGCTAAAATATTAAATTGTCATGATCTGAAAAATTTAAAACCTTGTGATAAATGTGTTTCTTGTAACCAATTAAATAATAATCAAAATATAGATATTATTGAAATAGATGCAGCTTCAAATAATGGTGTAGATGAAATTAGGGAAATAAGAAATAAAATAATGCTTGTTCCGTCTAATAGTAAATATAAAATATATATTATAGATGAAGTTCATATGTTAACTACACAAGCTTTTAATGCTCTTTTAAAGTCATTAGAAGAACCACCAGCACATATTATATTTATTTTTGCTACTACTGAAATTCATAAAATACCAAAAACAATTTTATCTAGATGTCAAAGATTTGATTATAAAAGAGTGTCTAATGATAATATAGTTAAAAGATTAAAATATATATGTGAACAAGAAAAAATTAAAATTGAAGATGAAGCTTTATATGAAATAGCAAAATTATCTGATGGTGGAATGAGAGATTCTGTTAGTTTATTAGATCAAGCGGTAGCATATACAGATAATACTATTACATCTAAAGATATCCATGATATTAATGGTACTCTTGTAAAAGATGAGATAAATAGTTTTATTTATTCTTTATTAAATAATGATTTGTCTGATGTATTATCTAAAATTGAATCTTTTGATAATGAAGGAAAAAATATAGATAAAATAATTAGGGAAATAATTGATATATTAAAAGAATCTATTTTATATATTAATGCTCCTAAATTAGTGAATTCAAATATAGATTTTTATGAATCAATAAAAAAACTAAATGTTAATAAAAAAATTTATAGTTATATTACTTCATTTTCAAAATTAGCAAGTGAAATAAAAAATTTAAATAATTCAAAATTATTGTTTGAAATTGAAATTATAAAAGAATCTAATCAAACTGTTTTGGAAAATAATGTAATTATAGATAATAATGTCGAAACTAAAGAAATAAAAACAAAAGATAATGTAGTTGTAAATAATGTAAATATCAAAGAAAATAATGAAGGTGCAAAACCTAGTGAAATAGTAATAAATAAAGAAAAACCAATTATTGACATTGATAAAATTAAAGAAATAAAAAAAATAAGAATAAGTAATTCTTTATCAGAATTTTCACAAAAGGAAAGAGAAAAAATAAAAAATAAATTATTAGAAATAGATGATTATATTTCTGATAAAAAATATAGTAAATTTGTTTCATTGATTCATGATGGTGAATTAAAATCATCTAGTAATAATTATTTAATGTTTATGTATAAAACAGATTTATTAGCTAACTCATTTAATTCTATGATAAAAGATATTGAAGAATTTTTAGAAATTGTCTTACATGAATCTTTTAGAGTAATTGCTATAGATTTAAATGATTGGAATTTTATAAAAGATGATTATAATAAAAATAAAGATAAATATGTTTTTATTGAAGAAAAAAACGAAAATATAAAAGAAAATAAAAATAATGAAAAAAAAGATAAAAAAAATAATATTGAAAGTATGTTTGATGATATAATTGAAATTGAACAATAATTAGAAAGAAGGAATAATATGAATATGCAAGCTATGTTAAAACAAGCTCAAAAAATGCAAAAAGATATGATGAATGCTCAAGAAGAAATTAATAATACTGTATTTACAGGGAAAAGTAGTTTAGTTACTGTTACAATGGATGGTACTAAAACTGTAAAATCAGTTAAAATTGATGCTGATGAATTAGATAAAGAAGATATAGAAATGTTAGAAGATATGATGATCGTTGCTGTTAATGATTGTGTTAAACAAATAAATGATTTAACTGAAAAGAAAATGGGAGCATATACAAAAGGTATGCCAGGATTATTCTAATGAAATATCCACAAACTATTCAAAATTTAATTGAATGTTATAGAAAACTACCTGGTATAGGTGAAAAAACAGCAGAAAGATTTGCGTTAGCAACTTTAAATTTAAATCAAGATGTTATTGATCTTTTTTCTGAATCATTAAAAAATTCTAAAACAAAAATTAGAAAATGTGATATTTGTAATAATTTATGTGAAGATGATATTTGTGATATTTGCAAAAATGATTCAAGAGATAATAATTTATTATGTGTTGTAGAAGATCCTAAAAGTGTTATTTTATTTGAAAAAATTGGTAATTTTAATGGTTATTATCATATAATAAATGGTCTTATTTCTCCTTTAGACGGAATAAATCCAGAAGATATAGATTTAGATAAATTAATAAATAGAATAAAAAATAATAATATCAAAGAAGTTATTTTAGCAGTAAAACCTAGTATTGAAGGTGAAACAACTTCATTATATATTTCTAAATTATTAAAAGATACTGATGTAGTTGTGTCTAAAATAGCACATGGTATTCCATTAGGAACTGAAATAGATTATGTTGATTCATTAACACTTGAGTTAGCAATGGATAATAGAAAAAAAATTGAAGATGAATAATAATATAATTATTAATATATAATTTAATGGTGATGTTTATAAAATATATAAAGAAACTAATATTAGGAATTTTATTAATATATGGTTTTAATCTACTTTCATTACCTTTAAATATAATAATTCCATTAAATTTATTTACTATTTTATATGTTAGTATTTTTGGTATCAATGGTCTTATAAGTTTAATAATAATTATGATGTTTAATTTTAAGTAGGTGAATATATGTTTGATATATATAAAGATGAACAACCTATTGTTTATAGAACACTAATTAATTCTTATAATAGTAATAAATTATCACATGCTTATTTATTTGAATTAAATGGTTATTCTAAAGGATATAACTTAGCAATTGACTTTGCTAAGCTTTTATTGTGTAATAATGACACAAACAATGATAAGTTAGAATTAAAAATTATTGAAACAGATACACAAACAATTAAGAAAGAACAACTTGATGAATTACAAAAAGAATTTATGAAAAAAGCTCTTAATGGTGATAAGAAAGTTTATATAATAAAAGAAGCAGAAAAACTTAATGATTCATCGTCTAATTCTTTATTAAAATTTTTAGAAGAACCTCCAGAAGGTATAATTGCAATTTTGTTAACTAATAATGCAAATTTACTTTTAGATACGATTGTTTCTAGATGTCAAATATTAAGTTTTAAAAAAGAAAATATAGAAGAATTTAATTCAATAAATAAAATTGCTTATTCTTTATTTTATGATGATAAAGATATAAATGAATTTATTAATAATACTGGTATTACCTATATTGATATGATTGTTGAATATTTAGTTAATTTTGAAAAAAATAAATTAGAAAATTTAGTTTTAAAAAACAAATCATTTCTAGAAATATTTAATGATAGAATTAAATTAAAAATTGCTTTTGATTTAATGATTCTTTTTTATAAAGATGTTATAAATATTATTTTAAAAAACAAAAATATTTTATATAATGATTATATTGATTCATTAACTATTGTTTCAGATAAAAATGATTTAGTTAATATATCAAAAAAAGTTAAAATACTTGTAGATTTAAGTTCTACAATTAAATATAATGTTAATTCAAATTTATTAATGGATAAATTAATAATTCTATTTAATGAGGTGTAATATGATAAAAGTAGTAGGTATAAGTTTTAAAAATAGTAAAAAAATATATAATTTTTTACCAAATAATTTAGAATTTAAATTAGATGAAGCTGTTATATGTGAAACAGAACAAGGTGAACAACTTGGATTTGTTAAAAAGAATATCTATGAAATAACAGATGATAAAATAAAAGAACCATTATCAATAATTAATAGAAAAGCAACAAAAGAAGATTTAAATTTATACGAAAAAAATAGAAAAGATGAAAAAAATGCATTAGCAAAATGCAGAGAGTTAGCAACAAAAAATGATTTAAATATGTATGTAGTTGATGCATCTTTTAATTTAAATAGATCACAATTAATATTTAAATTTATCTCTGATAATAGAGTTGATTTTAGAAATTTAGCTAAAGATTTAGCTAACATATATAAAGCTAGAATTGAATTAAGACAAATTGGTGTAAGAGATAGAGCAAAGGAAGTAAGTGGATTTGGTTTATGTGGTCAAGTATTATGCTGTTCTAAATTTATGAATGATTTTGATTCAGTTTCTATTAATATGGCTAAAAATCAAAATATTGCATTAAATCCTAATAAAATTAATGGAGTATGTGGTAGATTACTTTGTTGTTTAAAATATGAAAATGAGTGTTATCGTGAATGCAGAAAAGATATGCCTCAATTAAATAAAAAAATAAAAACTGATAAAGGTGAAGGAAAAGTAATTTCTATTGATGTATTAAAGAGAAGTTACAAAGTAAATATTCCTGATGTTGGAATAGTAGAATATGTGATGGATTCAAATGAAAGTAACTAATTATTTGCTTGGATATAAAGATTTATATATCGTTCAAGATTCTGATATGTTTAACTTTTCATTAGATTCAGTTTTACTACCAAATTTTGCAACTATTACAACTAATACAAAGAATATAGTTGATATTGGTTGTGGAAATGCTCCAATTCCTATTATTTTAAGTACTAAAACGGATGCTCATATAACTGGAATTGAGATACAAAAAGAAGTTTTTGAATTAGCACAAGAAAGTATTAAAATAAATAAATTAGAAGATAGAATAAAACTTATTAATGGAGATATAAATGAGGTATATAAGGATTTTAAATTAGGAAGTATTGATTTAATTACTTGCAATCCTCCATTTTTTAAGTATAATAAAGAATCTAAATTAAATGAATCGGATTTTAGAACTATCGCAAGACATGAAAAATGTCTTAATTTAGATCAATTATTCTATGTAGCAAAAGTTTTACTAAGAAATAATGGTAATATTGCAATAGTTCATAGACCAGAAAGATTGGTTGATATTATAGAAAGTATGAAAAAAAATAATATTGAACCAAAGAAAGTTCAATTAATATATCCATTTAAGGATAAAGAAGCAAATGTATTATTAATTGAAGGAAAGAAAAATGGAAATTCAGGATTAAAAATTTTACCACCACTATATACACACAACTTAGATGGTAGTTATAGTGATGAAGTAAAGAAATTTTTTGAAAATAATTGAGGTGATAAAAATGTCACAAAAGAGTTATGATGATTCAGCATCTTTATATTTAATACCAACACCTATTGGAAATATGGAGGACTTAACATATAGGAGTGTTGAAACATTAAAAATGGTAGATGTTATTTTTTGTGAAGATACACGAGAAACAGGTAAATTATTAAAGTATTTAGATATTTCAAAAAAAATGGTTAGAAGTGATGATCATATTGAAGAAAAAAATAAAGAACTAATTATTGAATATTTATCTCAAGGATTGAATGTAGGCTTGGTTAGTGATAGGGGAACCCCTATTATAAGTGATCCTGGATTTAATTTGTCTCAATATGTAATAGAAAAGGGATATAATGTAATTGGTTTACCTGGAGCAAATGCTTTAATACCTGCTTTAATTATGTCAGGATTAAATCCTAAATCATTTATGTTTTATGGTTTTTTAAATAGTAAAAAATCACAAAGGATAAAAGAATTAAAAGAATTAGAAAATGAAAAAGCTACAATGATTTTTTATGAAGCTCCTCATAGGATAAATGAGACATTAGAAGATATGTTAAGTGTATTTGGAAAGGACAGAAAAATGTCTATTTCCCGGGAAATAACAAAAAAATTTGAAGAAGTTTATCGTGGAACTATTTGGGAAATAATGGAAGAACATAATGAATACAAAGGTGAATTAGTAATATGTGTTGAAGGAAATACTGATACAAAGTCATTTGAAATTTCAATTATTGATCATATTAATTTTTATATTAATGATGGTTATTCTCAAATGGACGCTATTAAAGCTGTAGCAAAAGAACGAAATTTGAAAAAAAGTGATGTATATAATGAATACATGAAAAGTCAAGGTAAGTGATAAAATGAAATTAATAGTTGGTCTTGGAAATCCAGGACGTGAATATGAAAATACAAGACATAATATTGGTTTTATAATGTTAGATGCTATTGTTAAATCATTAAATATTTCATTTAATAAAAATAAATTTGATGGTATGTATGCTGAAACAATTATAAATGGTGAAAAATATTTATTCTTAAAACCTTTAAAATATATGAATTTGTCAGGTGAAGTTGTAAGAGATTATGTTAATTTCTTTAAAATTGATATTAAAGATATTTTAGTTATTTATGACGATTTAGATACTGCTATTGGTAATTATAGATTAAGATTTAAAGGTAGTAGTGGAGGACATAATGGTATAAAAAATATTGAACTCCATTTAAATACTCAAGTATATAATAGAATTAAATTTGGTATTTCTAACAATAAATTAATGGATACTAAAGATTATGTTTTAGGTAAGTTTAGTAACGATGACCAAATTATAATTAAACAATTAAAATATAAAATGGTAGAAATATTTAATGATTATACAAAAATATCATTTGATAATTTAATGAATAAATATAATTAAGATACTTAAATGTGTCTTTTTTGGGTTGGTGATAATATGTCAATATTTAATAAAATTTTAGATAATAATAAAAATAGTAATATTATCATAGGATTAAATAATGAGTTAAAGGGTTTATTTATATATAATAAATTTAAAGAAATAAATGATTCTTTAATAGTTGTTTTATCTTCATTATATGAAGCAAATATGATGTATCAGACTATTTCTAATTACACAACTGATGTTGTGTTTTTTCCAATGGATGATTTTTTAACTAGTGAGGCATTAGCAGTATCACCAGAATTAAAATTTACTAGATTAGAAACATTAAATTCAATTCTTAACTCAAAAAAAATAATTGTAACAAATTTAATGGGATATTTAAGGTATTTACCTCCTAAAAAATTATATTTAGAAAATGTTATAAATTTAAAAGTAAATAATGATTATAATTTTAAAGAATTAATTGAAAAATTATCAAAAATGGGCTATGTAAGAGAAACAATTGTTAATAAAACAGGTGAAATGGCAGTAAGAGGTTTTGTTATTGATTTGTTTATATTAAATAAAAATAACCCTATTAGAATAGAATTTTGGGGAGATACTATTGAAAGTATAAGAGAGTTCAATGTTGATACTCAATTAACTATTAACAACATTGATAGCATAAGTGTTATTCCCATTTCTGAAAGTTTATTAGAAGAAGATATTAACTTTAAACATAGAGATGTATTAAATTATTATAAACCTGATTCTATAACTGATTATATAGAAAACAATAATGTTTATTTTATTGATTTTAATTCTATTTGTACTAGTTATGAATTATTAGTTAATGAAATGTTTGAATACAAAATATCTAATGAGTTAGATAAAGATATAAAGTTTATGTTTGAATTTGATACTAATTTAAATGATGAGTATTATTATTTAATGAATTTTGATAATAATTTAAATATTAATGAATCCATTAATTATTCTGTATATGATATTGAAAATTTTAAAGGTACTATCAATGATATTAATAATAGATTAAATATTTATATTAAAGATAACTATACTGTTATTATTTGTATTGGGAATAAGTATAAAATAAATAAAATTATAGAATCATTAAATAATAGTAATTTAATTTTTACAGATGAAAATAATATATATAATAATAAAATTAATATTATAAATAAAAATATTAATTCTGGTTTTATCATAAATAAATATGTAGTAATTTGTGAAAAAGAATTATTTAATAAAAAAGAAGTAAATAGTTTATATAAATCAAACTTTAAAGTTGGTACTAAGATTAGAGATATTAATAAGCTAGAAGTTGGAGATTATATTGTTCATAGTTTACATGGAATTGGTAGATATATAGGAATAAAAACTTTAACAAAGAATGGTTTCGAAAAAGATTATATTCAATTAGAATATAAGAATAATGATAAATTATATATTCCTGTTGAAAAATTAGAACTTATTACTAAATATAACTCATCTGATGGTTTAGAACCTAAATTAAATAAATTAGGTGGAGTAGAATGGACAAAAACTAAATTAAGAGTAAAAAATAAAATTGAAAGTATAGCAGGTGACTTACTAAAATTATATGCTGAAAGAGAACAAATTCAAGGTTTTGCTTTTAATAAGGATGATGAAAATCAAATTGAGTTTGAAAAACAATTTAAATATGAGGAAACTGTTGATCAATTAAGAGTTATTGATGAAATAAAAAAAGATATGGAAAGTTCACATCCTATGGATAGACTTTTGTGTGGTGATGTCGGATACGGAAAAACAGAAGTAGCATTTAGAGCAGCTTTTAAAGCTATAATGTCTGGAAAGCAAGTGGCTCTTCTTTGCCCAACGACTATTTTATCTACACAACATTTTAACAATGCTCTAGAGAGATTTAGCTGTTTTGATGCAAATATAGAAGTTTTAAATAGATTTGTTACTCCTAAAAAACAAAAAGATATTATACAAAGATTAAAAGAAGGAAAAGTTGATTTTTTAATTGGTACTCATAGAATATTAAGTGAAGATATAGAATTTAAAAATTTAGGATTATTAATTATAGATGAAGAACAACGTTTTGGTGTTAAACATAAGGAAAAAATTAAACAATATAAAAATAATATTGATGTTTTAACATTAAGTGCTACACCAATACCTAGAACTTTACAAATGTCTATGGCAGGAATAAGAAGTTTATCTTTAATTGAAACACCTCCTGTTGATAGATATCCTGTTCAAACTTATGTTTTGGAAGAAAATAATCAAATAATTAAAGATGCTATATATAAAGAATTATCCAGAGAAGGTCAAATATTCTTACTTTATAATTCTATTGAGAATATGGAAGCAAAAGCATTAGAAATTTCAAGGTTGGTTCCCGAAGCTAAAATTGTATGTGCTCATGGAAGAATGAATAAAACTGAATTAGAAACTATTATGACAGATTTTCAAAAGGGTTTATATGACATACTATTATGTACAACCATTATTGAAACTGGTATAGATATTCCGAGTGTTAATACTTTAATTATAATTGATGCTGATTGTTTTGGACTTGCTCAACTATATCAAATTAGAGGTAGAGTAGGTAGAAGTAATAAAATTGCTTATTGTTATTTAATGTATAAAAAAGGTCGTATTTTATCTGAAATATCTACTAAGAGATTAAATGTTATTAAAGAATTTACCGAATTAGGTAGTGGTTTTTCGATAGCAATGAGAGACTTATCAATTAGAGGAGCAGGAGATATATTAGGTAGTGAACAAGCTGGATTTGTAGATGCTATTGGTATAGATTTGTTTATTAAAATGTTAAATGATGAAGTAAATAAATTAAAAGGTAATAATGTTAATGATGAAGAATTAAAAGATACTCAACCATTAGTTGAAGTATCTACAACTATTAGTGATGAATATGTTTCTGAAGAAACATTAAAAATTGAAATTCATCAAAAAATATGTAATATTGATTCAATAGAAATGTTGGAAAGCATTAAAATTGAATTAGAAGATAGATTTGGAAAATTATCAGATGAAATTATTATTTATATGTATGAAATTTTATTTGAACATCTTGCTAGTAAATTGAATATAAATAAAGTAGTTCAAACTAAAAATTTTATATCTTTATATTTACCAGTTTCTTTAAGTAATAATATAGATGGTGATAAACTATTTATGGATTTATGTTCACTTACTAGAAAAATAAGATTTGGTATGAAGAATAAAGAATTAATTATTACATTAGATACAATAAATTTAGATAAACATTATATTTATTATTTGATAGATATTGTAAATAGTATTAAAAATAATACAAAAAAAGAAGAGATTTAAGATACTAGTACCTGTCAAGT
>DIMA01000018.1 GCA_002425325.1 Caryophanales bacterium UBA5578
GAGGTGGCGATGGTGCTGAAGTAATATATGCACTTAGAAATGATGATACATTATCAAATAATATATTAGATGAATTGTCTAAAACAGGACAAAATATTAGAGGTTCATATCAAAGAAAATCTCTAGTTAATCCAAATAATGATTATTATTTTATGCAAAGAAATACAGGTAATACAGAAAGTATAACTGTTGAATACGGTTTTTTAGATAGTAATAAAGATGATGTATATCAATTAAAAAATAACTGGCAAATATATGCAGATGCTGTAGTACAAGGTGTATTAAATTATATAAATAATAACCCATTGGATAGTAGTTATTATATAGTTAAAAGGGGAGATAGTTTATATAGTATAGCTAATAAATATGGTATTACAGTAAATGAAATTAAACAATTAAATGGATTAACTACAAATAATTTATATATAGGTCAAAGAATTAAATTACCTATTATTGATAATGATTATTATATTGTAAAAAATGGTGATACTTTATATAGTATAGCTAAAAAATACAATATGAGTGTTAATGATATAAAGAGAATCAATAATTTAACTAATGATAATTTATATGTTGGGCAAAAATTAAATATTAATAATAATAACTATATTGTAAAGAGTGGAGACACATTATATAGTATAGCTAAAAGATATGGTGTAACTGTAGATGAAATAAAAAATAAAAATAATATAGTTGGTAATATATTATTTGTAGGTCAAGAATTAATAATATAAAAAAAGTATAGTTTAACTATACTTTTTATTTTATACAATTATCGGAAATATAAATTTAATGAATACAAACATTAATATTGTTATAATACCAATAAATAATATTTTTCTTCTTGTATCTGCTTTATCTTGTTGTTTTGAATCTAATACATTATCTGTTAAGTTTTTTTGTTCAGATTCTTGACCAGTTAATACATTCATATTAAATTCTGGTGTAACAGAAGAATCTCTTCCTACTAATGTAGTAGCATTAATACTTAAATCATCTTGAGCTTGGAATACTAATTGAGGACCTTCATCAACTACTGTTTCCTCAGTTTTAGTATTATCTATACCATATAATGAATTATAGTCAAATGTTACGTTATCAGCATCTTGAACTACTTCTGGTTTTACTTCAGGTGCTAATGGAGCATCTGTTGCAGCAGGTGCTTCTTGAACTATTGTGTTTGGTACAGTTTCTTCTTCAACAGCGGTATTAACCATTTGAGCTTCAACAGTTTGTGTTTGAACTACAGGAGTTGCTTCTACTGGCATAACTGGAGTTTCTACTGCTGGAACTACTTCAACAGGTACAGGTTCAACAGGAGTTGCTGGAACTACAGGTTCTGTAGGAACTGGAGTTACCATATCTGGTTGAACAGGTTGTACTGGTTGTTCATTAAAATTATTAATTTCATTATTCATATTTTTACCCCTTTTCTATTATGAAGCTTTTGGATAGTTACCTATCTTTTTTACTAAACTATTACTTTTTTGTTGTTCTTTTTTACCTTGTTGTTGTATTACTTCGTATTTGTCTCCACGCTTCTCTATTGAATATATACTACCATTATCATATATTATTTTGCTATTTAAATCAACCTCTACTGGGTGACCTATATCCATTTCAAATATTTTTATAGCCATTGCAATCTTTTGTTCTTCTTCATCATGTCTATCTGTTTTTATATCTTCAGATGTAACTTTATCAGGTGTTATTTTAATATTTTCTTCCATAAAATTAACTAAGTTTTGTGTATTATCTTTATTTGCATTATTAAATTGTTTATGCTCTTTTTGAACATCTTCCATTTGTAATTTAAAATCTCTATTAGATACTGTATTATCAATTACTGTTTGTTCATTAGTAGCTTCATCTGTATATGTTACTATTTCATGACCATTAACTATATTAGTTTCTATGTTATCTGTTTTTAACTTTCTTTCATTTTGTTCTTCTAATTTTAATTCTTCTATTATTTTTAGATATTCTTCATTACTTAATACATAGTAACCATGACTTCTAATAATACCAAGCAATTTAGTATTTTGATCAAATGTTAACATATCTGGATTTAGTTTTATAAAATCATCAACACTTTTAAAACCTTTTTTCTTTATATACATTTTAATGGTATCTTTTGCGAATTTAGCACCATAGACTGTTTTATATCTTTCAAGGAATAACATTAAACCACCTCTATTATGTAAATTATAACATATTATTATTTTTTAATATTATTTTTTAATCGACAAATTATTTATTTATCGTAAAGTTTACAAAGAAAAAACTAGTATTAACTAGTTTTATTTTGAAATCATATTACAAATTATATTACTAATTTCAGTTGGATTATCTAATGTTAATCCTTCAATTAATCTTGCTTGAGCATATAACACTTTTGTATATTCTTTTAATTGTTCTTTATCTTCTTTATATAATTGTTTAATTTTATCTGAAATTGGATGATTTTCGTTTATTTCTAATATAGCACTTGCTTTTATTTTTTCATCAACAGGCATAGCACTCATTACTTTTTCCATTTCAATAGAAATAGGACCTTCAGTAGTTAAACATACTGGATGAGATTTCAATCTATTTGTAAATTTAACTTCATGAATATTATCTTTAACTACTTCTTTCATTAATTCTAACATGTCTTTATTCTTTTCATTTTCTTCTTTTGTCTTTTTATTTTCTTCTTCATCTAATAGTAAATTTTCACTTGATACATTTACGAAATTCTTACCTTCATATTCCATTAATGCTTGTATTGTGAACTCGTCTAAATATTCAGTTAAATATAATACATCGTATTCTTTTTCTTTAAATTGTTCTATTTGAGGCATTAAATCTATTTTACTAATACTTTCTCCACATGCATAATATATTTTATCTTGTTTATCATCCATATTTTCAATGTATTCTTTTAATGTGATTAATTTATTTTGTTTAGAAGAATGGAATAATAATAAATCTTTTAATATATCTTTATTCATACCAAAATTATTGTATACTCCATATTTTAGTTGCATACCGAAAGCTTTAAAGAAGTTAATATATGTTTCTCTTTCATTTTCTAACATATCTTCTAATTCTTTTTTTATTTTCTTTTCAATATTCTTAGCAATTAATTGAACTTGATGATCTTGTTGTAATATTTCCCTTGATATATTTAAAGATAAATCACTGCTATCTACTAATCCTTTAATAAAACTAAAGTAATCAGGTAATAGTTCTTCACATTTATCCATTATTAATACACCATTTGAATATAATTGTAATCCTTTTTTATAATCCTTATTATAGAAGTCAAAAGGAGTGTGAGAAGGAATATATAATAATGCATTATAACTACACATACCTTCTACAGATGTATGGATTGTTTTTATAGGATCTTCGAAATCTAAAAATTTTGTATGATAAAATTCATTGTATTCTTTTTCATCAATTTCGTTTTTATTTTTCTTCCATAATGGAATCATGCTGTTAATTGGATCTTCACTGTTTAAAGTAATAGGATATCTAATATAATCAGAGTATCTTTTTATTATTTCAGTTAATTTTTGTTCATCCAAATAATCACTGTATTTAAATTCTTCTACATCCTCTTTTATGTGTAATGTTATTTTTGTACCGATATCTTCTTTGTCTATTTCTTCGATACTATAACCATCAGCTCCACTAGACACCCACATATATCCTTTATCATCGTATGATTTAGTTTCAACAGTAATTTTATCACTTACCATAAACGCAGAATAGAAACCTACACCAAATTGACCAATAACATCTATGTCTTTAATATCATTTTCTTCTTTAAAAGATAGTGTACCACTTTGCGCTATTGTACCTAAATTGTTTTCTAATTCAGTTTCAGTCATTCCACATCCATTATCTGTTATAGTAATTTCTCTATTATCTTTATCTATATTAATAGATATTTTGAAATCATCATTAATCTTAATATTTTTATCAGTTAAAGATCTATATGATAATTTATCTATTGCATCACTTGCATTAGATATTAGTTCTCTTAAAAATATGTCTTTATTTGTATATATTGAGTTAATCATTAAATCTAATAATCTTTTTGATTCAGCTTTAAATTGTTTTTTCTTCATTTTTATCACCCTCTAGATAGTATATTATCACTATTGCTGGCACTTGTCAATAAAGAGTGCTAGTAATATTTTTTTAATCTGCATTATATAATGTAATATGAAAAAGATATTAAAATATTTCCCGACTTTATTAATCGTTATTATTATGTTGTTTATGGATATTAAAGTATTTCCCATAAACAAATATTTATTTTATATTATTATGTTTGTATCATTTTTATTAAATAATATTGCTTTTCCTAAGTTATCTTTTGATAATAAAATATTATATAAATTAATATATGTATTATTTATTATGTGGTTATTTACTTTCTATTATTATGGAAGTATAAGAATTAGTTTATTACTTATCTTTTTTATTACTAGTTTATTTATAAGATTTTTATTTGCAGTGAATAAAAAAGATATATATTTCTATATACCTTTTGCTTATTTTTTATTAAATTTAATTTTAACCAATATTAAATAGCTTTATTTAATATTTAGTAGTGTTACACATTCTACATGATATGTATTAGGAAACATATCGAATGGTGTTATTTCATCAATATTATAATAATATTTAAAATAATTTAAATCTCTTGCTAGTGTCATTGGATCACAAGATGTATATACTATTCTTTTTGGTTTCATTTTAATTATACATTTAATAGTTTTCTCGTCTAATCCTGCTCTAGGTGGGTCAACTATTACAATAGATGGTTTAAAATCAATCTTATTAATTACATGACTTACATCATCTGATATAAAAGTTATATTAGTTATATTATTGATTTTTTTATTTTCATTAGCATCTTTAATTGCTTTTTTATTTATTTCAATTCCTAGTACTTCATTAGCACTTTCACTTACATATATTCCTATCGTTCCTGTACCACAATATAAATCTAATATATTATCTTCTTTAGTAGAATTAACATATTCTTTTATTTTTTCATACATTTTAAATGTAACATTATCATTTATTTGAAAGAAAGAATCTAATGATACTTTATATTTATAATTACCTATTTCTTTTATTATATAAGAATCATTATCTAGTACTTTATTATTATTACATCTTAAAACTATTTTATTGTTTTTATTTTCGATAGTTTTTATATATTCATTTAAATTTTCATCTAATAGTAAGCATTTATCAATTTGTATTAAATTATTACTATTTTTATTATAATAACCTATATTATTATTATCCGTTTGTAATGTTACTTTATTTCTATAATTAAACTGTTTATCACTTGGTATTATAGATTTTATATTTAGATTAGTATCAACATATTTATTTAGTATATTAATTACTTTATCTTGTTTATACTCTAATTGTTCTTGATATGGTAAATGTAAAATATTGCAGCCACCACAAGCTGGATAGTATTTACATATATTTTCTTTTCTATTAATATTTTTTTCAATAAATTCTAATACTTTACCTTCATAGTAATTTTTTTTATCTTTCGTAATTCTTACCTTTACTACTTCGTTTATCATAGTATTAGGTATAAATATTATTTTATTATTTATTCTACCAAGACCTCTTCCTTGGTGATCATAACCTGTGATTTTTACTTCAAATTCCATAATACACCTCAATAAAATTATATCATATTATTTTATACTAACAAGTTTTAATATGTTATAGATTTTATCAATTATGTATGTGTTATTTTCTTTGATATCAGTCTTAATTTTATTTTTAATTATATTATAATTACTTTCTTGATCATTATAACATTCTAAATAGATATATTTTAATTTATCATAATCTATAATATCTATATTATGTAATAAATAATTATATTTTTCTTCATCATTTCTAGAAGAAGGAAATTTTATTTTTTTTATTATTTTGTAATCTATATTATTTTCATTTAATTTTTTTGTCATTGGTAATATATCTAGTTCTAAAGAAATGTTTATAGAAGAAAATAAGTTATTAATATTATTTTTTATATTTATTATATAAATTGATTTAGTGTTGGTAATTGCTAATAAGCCGTTATAATTTTTTATTTCTGTTACATTCAATCTAATATCTTTGAATGTTTTATCATTAACTCTTATAATTGGAATTTTTTTAACTTTTAAAAGTTTATCATTTACTAGCCATTCGTGATAATCATAATATTTTTTATGTAAATTTATTTTTAAATCATATATATAGTTCATGTATCCTCCTTATTATTAATTATTAATATTAATAAACCAATAAAAAACATAATACATTCAAACTCTCTAATTATAAAATATACATAATCTAGTATATTATACCCGATTACTAATAAGTTTAAATAACTAATAATATAAACTAGTCCTATGGTAGTAATAATAGTACTTATTATATTTATAATTAATTTATTCATAATAAATTATATGTTTTTAGTTTTAAAATAATTAAAAATAATATATAATGATATTGGTGATTTTATGTTATTTTTAGAAATATTAAAAGCCATTTTATTTGGTATTGTAGAAGGTATAACTGAATGGTTACCTATATCTAGTACTGGACATATGATCTTATTAGATGAATTCATAAAGTTAGATGTTTCAGAAGAATTTTATAAATTATTTGAGGTTGTGATTCAATTAGGTGCTATTATGGCTGTAGTTTTAATTTATTTTAAAACTATATTTCCATGGGGATTTGGAAAATCAAAACAAGATACTAAAAAAACATTAAATTTATGGGGAAAGATTTTAGTAGCTTGTATACCAGCAGCTGTTCTTGGTATTTTATTTGATGATTGGCTAGATGAACATTTATATAATGCAATAGTTGTGTCAATAGCTTTAATAGTTTATGGTATAGCATTCATTATTATTGAAAACAAACATATCGGTTCAAGAGAAACTAAGACATTAGAAGATATAACTTATAAACAAGCTTTTGGTGTAGGGATGTTTCAATTGTTATCATTAATACCAGGTACTAGTAGAAGTGGATCAACAATATTAGGTGGATTATCAATAGGTTTAGATAGAAATGTTGCTTCTAAATTTACATTTTTTTTAGCAATCCCTGTAATGGCTGGAGCTAGTGCATTAAAATTATTAAAATATATTTTAGATGTTGGTTTTGTATTTAGTAGTACAGAATTAATAATATTATTTGTTGGATGTTTAGTATCATTTATAGTTAGTATAATTGTAATTAAATTCTTAATGAATTATATTAGAAAACATGATTTTAAAATTTTTGGATATTATAGAATAGTATTAGGTGCATTAGTTTTATTATATTTTATAATCAAATAAAAAGATTGAGGTTATCTCAATCTTTTTACATGCTTATTGCATTTATTATATCTTTATTAGTTTTTTTAGATAAATCATTTAATTTAGATATTTCTATTATTTTTGAACCTATTGCGCTGTCTTTAGTTATTTCATATTCTTTATCATCTATAATTACAGTTATTTTATTTAGATAATCAGCTAAATTAAATGATAAATCCTTATTAATTAGATAATCATCATTGCTAATTAATTCTTTAAAACATTTTTCTAATTCATCGTAGTTTTCAATTACTGGTGCAGGAAGTTCAATGCTAATAAAATCTAAATCATTATCTACAAATGTTCTTTTAAAACTAGCAGAATTAATTTTATCATTTACTATTTCTGAAACTTCTTCATCATTATTTAATACAATTATTACTGAATTTTCAAATACAGATTGTTTATCATAATCTCCGTTGTATATATTTTCACTAATTATAACTTTATTCATATGTTATCCTCTCATTCTATATTTATAATATCATATTTTACACATAAATAAATCTATAAATGGATATTTATTGCTTTTTAATTGTTTTTAGTGTAAAATCTTATTAGAATAAGAGAGTGGTTGTATGAACGATAATAACTTTAATAATATGAATAATTCTACAACTGGGGCAAATTATAATGATATTCCTAATCAAAATAATAATGTATATGATTTAAATCAGCCGCCTGCTGAATTAAACAATACGCCATCTATGTTCGAATATCAAAATAATTTGAGTGATGTAAATACATCATCACCTAGTTTTGATACAAATAATAATGATAATGCATCATTTACATCTACTAATAATGTAGATGAATATATTAATCCGGGAATTAATGATTATGAACAAGATGATTCATTTATAACATTTGGTAGAGAAGATTATATTAATAATTATAATAAACCAAAATATGATGAAATAGAAAATTCGGATTATGAAACATCATTTGAATCACAACTTGCCAATAGTCAAAATATTTATAATAATCAAGTAAATTATCAACAACAATCATTCAATCAACAAAACTTTAATCAAGGATATTATCAAAATTATAATCAAAACTTTAATCAAGGTTATAATCAAAACTATAACCAAGGATATGATCAATCATATATGTATGGTAATCAACAAATGTATAATCAAAACTTATACAATGGTGTTAATACTAACATGAATAATAATTTAAATATGAGTGGTATTACACAAGCAGAAGAGATTACTACAGTTCAAAGAAAGAAAGAAAAAGAAAGAATTGTTAGACAAGATGGTCTTGAAAAAGCAGTAAGTAGAAGTAGCAGTGGTTCAGGAATTGCTACAAAGATTTTTTTAGGATTATTTTACCTTTTAATCATAGGAACTATAGCTTTCTTTGGTTATAAATTTTATTTACAAAGTAAAAAATTCTATTTTAATAAGAATAGAATTGTTATGATGTTAGATTCTAAATATGTACCAAAAGTTTACAGTGAAGGTAATTTAGAAGATAATACTAAATATTCTTGGTCTTCTGATGATGATAATATTGTTACAGTAGATGATACAGGTGAGTTACACGCTACTGGAACAGGTAGAACTAAGATTCAAGTAACTGATAGAAAAACTGGTAATACAGAAAAAATCAATGTTGAAGTTATTAATCCAACAGTTAAACAATTAGAAATAACAGAGGATGAGAAAAATCTTAAAATTGATGAAAAATACACATTAGTTCCATTAATTAATGGAAGAAGCGATGTAGTTGCTAAATATACATGGTCTAGTAATGATGAATCTATAGCTAAAGTTGATCAAGATGGAGTTGTTACTGGAGTAGGTGAGGGTAGAACTAAAATAGTTTTAACACTAGAAGGTTCTGAGTTAACTTCAGAAATTTCTATAGTAGTAACAAAATAAGCACTAATAGTAGTGCTTTTTCTTTTATTTTGTGTTAATATATAAAACCATTGGAGGAATAACTATGAAAATTTTTAAAGATAATAAAGTATATGTACAAAAAAATGATATTGCATATTTAAATCATACTGATATAGCAATACCAGCATCTATATTTACTAAAGTATTTGGTGGTGGAATAGTAATTATAGATGATAGAAATAGATATGATTTTATTGAATTTGATTTACCAGAAGAAGTTAAATTTTTTGAAGAATTAGATTGGATAGTAAATTATGACGATGTAAAAGATTTAGAAGATAATGAAATTATAAATTTAGGGCAAAATCTTGCTAATGAAAAGAATACTATGGCTAAAAGATTTAATTCAATGTCAAATAAAGAAAAAGAAGATAATATGGATTTAGTTATAAAATGTGAATTAATGGATTTTAAAATTTATTCATTAAGAGATATATTGTGGTTTAAACAAGGACATATAAAGATGACTTTACCAGGTGAAGAATCTCAAAATGGTAAGGGTATTAAAAATAAAATTAAGTCTATTTTTAGAAAGAATAAATAAAAAAGATATTGTTTCCAATATCTTTTTTTTTACAATATGGTGCGAGTAAGAAAGTTATTTCAAACTTTTTTCGCTAAAGTAAGTAATCAATACAATAATTGTATCAATTTCCTAATATAATTATAAACTAATCTGTTAAATAATCAAATACTTATTTACCAGTTTGCTTACTTTTTTCTAATTTTCTTTGTAATCTTAATTGCTTTACTTCCTCATCTTTTACCTTTTTTTGTTCTTCTGATAACTCATCC
The DNA here is from genome assembly GCA_002425325.1 of Caryophanales bacterium UBA5578. GTDB lineage: Bacteria > Bacillota_I > Bacilli_A > RF39 > UBA660 > UBA5578. Next base: position 10,103 of record DIMA01000018.1, read on the forward strand.
TGATTTATTCGACTAGATAAAGCATTAACTAATCTTTGATGAAGTTCATCTTCTTCAGGTGTATAAAAAGTGGCAGCATTATTATTTTGTGTCATTATAAGTTCTTGGATTGTTATTGTTGGAAGTTTTTCATATTTACTTGCTCTTGAACCATATCCAATATAGCAAACCAAATTTTTAGATCCCCCTGCCTTAATATATTCATTCATAAATAATCTAAGACCTGGATCTGTTCTATCAACACCATAAGCCATTGGAATATCAATATTTCTACCAAATTCTTTTGCAAATATGAAAGCTCTACGAGGTCCAATTCTATTTCCACCGCGTTCGATAATTCTATACATTACACAATTAAGCATCTCATCTTTTTGATAAACCCAATTGTCATAATCTTTAATTGCTTTTTCAAATTCATTATCTTCTGGTAATTTTACACCTTTTTCTTTTAACATTTTAACTATTTCTTTTATATTTTTGTCTTCTAAATCTTCATTAGATATACCAGGTATTACACAATCCATATATTCAGACATTTCAACAAAGCCATTGCGAGTTAAGTGTAAATGAGCACTACCATGACCACGATTCCAATAAACAATATCTTGATATTTAGGTCTTGAAAATACATATCTTTCACTCCATGGAAGTGAATTAATAAATGCTTTGGTATTGTAAAATTCATCCCAGTCTAAATCTTTAATCTCTGAATCTTCGTCTAATATATCATTTGTATATTGATTATTTGCAAACATAACTCCATTTATATCAATTTGTTCTTGTGATGAACCAGGCATTATTCTATTTATCTCGTAATCTGGATATCTTAATTCATACCAAACTGCCATTTTTTCAATAAAATTTCTCATATCAATAGGAATTGAATATTCTCCTATATCAGTATAATGACCTTTAACCATATTTTCAGTAAACCAATCGATAAATTCATCTACTTTATCGTCTAATACAATAGGACCAATTTTAGTGTCTCTACATTCTTCTTGTTTTTTTGTTGTAACATCGCAAATCTTATCTAAAGCATTATACATCATATAATTACCAAATGTTTCACTCGATTCTTTTTTCTCAGTTATTCCTTTTCTTAATAATATTAATTTGTCTTTAATGCTCATAAAATTTAAACCTCCCTTAATTTCTTAATATTTTAACATATTTATCTTTCAAAGTCATCACTTTTGTCATTATTTTTATTATTTTGAATAATATCAATGTAATTATCATCAATAATTTCTTCTTCGTGTAATTCTTGTATGAAGTCATCATATTTATCATTAGAAAAGAATTTATCTTGTAAGAACTCTATAAACTTTTGCCATAACTCTTTGAAATAGTTTAATGCTTCTTCAAGTTTAGATACTTTATCTTCTAGCTCATCAATTTCATCGTTTGCATTCTCCAACTCATATTGTAAATCTTCAATTTTATCATCACGAGTTTTAATTTTTCGTTGTAAGTTTTTAACTTCATTAGAATGATTTTTTAAATCTTCTTCATATTTTTCAAGTATAGTAGTTAAGTCATTAGTAGATTTTAGATTAGAAGTTGCATCAGTTGTTTGTTTAATATAATCTTTAATTTCTTCGACTTCCTTATTTGAAATAGTGAAGTTATTTTTATTTAATTTGCTAGGTTTTAAATTATCTATAATTTCAGTAATTTGACTAGATTTATTTTGTAAATTGTCTGCTTTATCATTTAATTCATTAAGTCTTTTTTTATTTTTTTCTTGTTCCTTTTTTAATTCTCTATAATTAGTCATATTTTTAACATTTATATCTTGATTACGACCTTCTTCTTTTGTTTTAATGGTATAGTTTAAATGATAAATTCGATTGAATGAATTGATACAATACTCTCTCATTTTATCTTGAATATTTCTTAAACTATCTGTTGTAAATACATCTGATTTACCAACTTGTTTCTCCATACGATTTTTACTTCCTTCTTTAAAAGGAACACCAACAACATGTAAATGTGGACTAGATTCATCAAAATGAATAGTAGCATTTGCTATCTTAAAATTAGGTATAACATATTCTAAATCTATTATTTGTTCTTTATAAACTTCAATCATTTTCTTTTTAAATTTATCATCTTGTTCAGTCCAAAAATCCATATCTCCAAGTTCAATAATGATTTCACAAGCAAGATCTCTTTTGTTATCATTTGAGATATGATTAAAATAATCTTCTATTTTTCTATCATTTCTTTTTTGCTTTTCATTATATTTAATTCTTGCTTCTTCAAATAATTCTAAATACAAATTTTTAGTATCTTCTACAATAGAAGAAGTACCTTTAATCGTACAAATTAATTCTTTTTCATTATCATATTTTCGTAAATTATGCTTATCAACTTTTGATAATTGTTGATGATTTTGTATTGCATTATTACTAAAAGAAGTTGAGTTATTATCACTATTTTTAGCAAATTGTCTTGCTCGTTTTGTTTTATTTTTATCATTACTTAAATGTAGTGAATAGCCAAGTTCTTTCATAATTCCATACCCCCTTTATAGAATAGAGTCCTACTATATATAGTAGGTTAATTTTGCTTTGTCAAAATCTCTAACCCCCTATATATTTTGACATTTCACGTTGTTTATATCAAAATATGGGGGCTAAGGTTTAGGCAACCTTAGGAACCACCTGTCTTATTTCGTAATAATGCTAAACTCCGTAAAGCATTAAAACTACATAAGACTTCTGATAAAATAACAAGCACTGCTTTTTATTTTATCTATCGAAAATTATTCAAGTAATTGCAAACTTCGTAAGCAATTATTTCATAATTTTATTTAACAAACTTTTCCCACTTTCATTTAAACGAGTTCAACAAAACGTGTTCGTTTGTTATAACTTTTTTTAGAAAAAAGTTAGCAAAAAATTTTCTTTCGATAGATAACTTCAAAACAAAAATATAATTTTTGTTTTAAAGTTTTTCAATTATGTTTTAATTTTGTTAGTCAAGAATCAAGACAAGCAACTATCGTTGTTCTTGACTAACAATAACATCCTTCATTATATCATCTGGTATTGTTTCAAACACATCTCTTATATTTACCTTCATATCATTTGGATTATTTTTTGTAGCAAACATCCCCATTGATACCCAGTTTTCATTTCCATTATTGTTATCTTGTAATGGGAATATTCTAATAGGAACTTCACCATTTTTAAGTGGTAGCATATCTAATTTTTTAGTTTCCTTATAGTATGTTCCTTTGTATAAATTCACTTCATAATATTCATTTAATCTATATAAATATTGTATTACTTTTTCAGTTGGTAGATATTCACTATATCTAACTGGGGTATCTGTACATATACCATTGAAATTAAATACAAGAGGTCTTTTTCTATCAATATAACCTTGCTTATAAAGTTCTTCAAAATCACTATAAAATGTACTCCTAAAGTTTATTAGTTTAATTTCATAACTATTGCTTTTCATTTCAAGTTCTATATCATCAATATATCTCATAACAATATCTGCTTTTGTTTCCCTATCAAGTAAGTCCCAATTTTCATTAAAAGCATAATAAGATATTGGTAATTTTACTTTATTAATGAAGTCCATATCTCTTTTTAACAGAATATCATCAATAGTAAAGTTTAATTGTTCTGCTTGTTCATTTTCTAATAGTTTTGAATTGATAAGCTCGACTTGTTCTTCAATTATTTTAGTTTCTTCTTTAAATTCTTCCTCTGTAAATAGAGAATCAATATATGCTTTTTTTATTCTTTCTTTTTTATTATTTAATTTTTTTAATTCTTTACCTAATTCTTCTTTAGGGTTTTCTAACTTTGATTTTAATACTGGTAAAAAGAATTCATTAACAACGTTATCATATTCTAAAATATCAGCAAGCATTGTTTTAATTGTTTCTTCTATTTTAGGTTCTTTAATTGTTATTTTACAATTATTGCATTGATAGTAATAATATACTTTTCCATTTTTCTTTCTTGTTGCATTACCACCTAATATTCTAGAGCATTTAGGACATCTTAACTTTTGTAAAAATAAATATTCTTTATCTCGTTTATAATTTCTAGAGTTTTTTCTCTTTTGCACTTGGCATTCTTCCCATAATTCTTTTGATACTAGTGGCTCTACAACATTTTCATAATAAGTAGGATGATTTGTCTTTTTTCCATGTACATAATCGCCTTTATAAATTTCATTTTCGAGTATTCTTAAAATCGTACTATCACACCAATTTGTTTTTCCAAATACTTTTTCTTCATTATAAATATTAGAAATAGTTTGATAGGAATTACCCTCATAATATAAATCAAATATTCTTATTACTTCGTCTTTTTTAATTGGATCTACAACAAGTTTTTTATTTACGTGCTTATAACCAAATGGAGCTTTATTTGGTATATTTCCAACCTTTATTGCACCTGCTAAACCAATTTTTGTTCTTTCGCTTGTTCTTTCAATTTCATTTTGACTAACTGTTGTAAGTAATCTTGCAACCATCCGACCATTTGCATTAGTTGTATTTATATCATCATTAGCACAATCTAAATAAGCATTATTTTCCTCTAAAAATTTCATTATGTTTTCCCAATCGTAAACACTTCTTGTTAATCTATCTAGTTTTAACACAACAATAGTATTACATTTCTTATTTTTTATATCTTCTTTTAATTCTTCAAATGCTGGTCGCTTGTTTCCCGTTTTTGCACTTATTCCAGCATCTTTGTAAACTTTATAAATCTCATAACCTTTATATTCACACATAGCACGAAGTCTTTTTTCTTGTTCTGGTAAACTAAATCCTTCACGTGCTTGATCTTCAGTTGAAACTCGAATATAAATTCCAGCAATTTTCTTTTCTTCATTCATAAACATTAATCCTTTCTTATTCTTCATCAAAAAAGAGGCGACAAAGACACTAGGTTTTATGTCTTTGCACCTCTAAAATTCCAGTATGATAAATTATATTTGTTTTATATTAACCCCACAAAAACATAAAACTTCCTTTTATTGCTTTCTTATTATAGATACTTTTATTTTAAAGTCAAGACATAATCCCCAATTTTTACCTATTTAAAGGCAATTTTAGAAGAAGTTAGTACATTTATATATATTTAGTTTATTTGTTTTATATAGGTCTCTAAATCTGACAATTTAATGCTTTTAGATAAATTTTCAATAAATATTTCATTGGAATAATTAAATGCTAGAAATGTAATACCCTTAATAATTATTCTATGAGGTTCAATGTAGTTTAAATTTGTCTTATTAATTTTTCTAATATTACCATTAATAATAGTTGGAGTAGTATTACAAAAACTACATATAAATTCTATTTTTTTCTTTAATTCGTTATCAATTTCTAATTTTTCCTTTGTAATATTTACCATTTAAACCTGTCCTTTCTTTCTTAAACACTAAAAAAGTACCAACTTCTTTTTGAAATTGATACTTATATATTTAAAACCTAAACTATAAAAGTTCGGACAGATTGCTTACTGGTGCCCATGAAGGGACTTGAACCCTTACGATATCACTATCATTGGATTTTGAGTCCAACGCGTCTACCAATTCCACCACATGGGCATATATAAATTATAACATATTTTTTTAATTATTACTTAAAAAAGTGTTATAATATTAAACATGGTGATTGTATGAATTGGATTAAAAGATATAAATATTATATTTTAGCATTTATAATTCCTGTAATAGGATATTTTAGTATGCTATATTTTTCAAATATATATTTTAAATCAGAATATTTACCAAGTGATGCATATGCACAATATTTTCCAATGTTACAATATTTTAAAAATGTATTAACTGGTACAGCTTCATACCCTATTTCTTTTTCAAAAGGATTAGGTGGTACGATGTTTGGAGCTTTTTTTTACATGTTATCAAGTCCAACCAATTTATTAGTAGTATTTTTTAAAGATATAAAATTATTTATTATTACAACTATTCTTTTTAAAATGGGAATATGTGGATTAAATTCTTTTATATATTTTAGAAAAACAACTAGTTTTGGAAATAAATTATTATTATTATTTTCTATGCTTTATGCATTTTGTTCGTATAATATAATGTATTGTTTTAATATTATGTGGTTAGATGGTGTAATGTTATTACCAATACTATTGTTAGGTATTGAAAAGATTATAAAAGAAAATAAAGATAAACTATATGTATGTACATTATTTTATATTATCATTTCAAATTATTATATTGGTTATATGTTGACTGTATTTTCTATAATTTATTATATATATTATACTTATGTAAATTATAAAAAAACAAATTATATAAAAGATTATTATAAAAAAATATTTAGATTCACTTTTGTAACATTTTTAACTGGATGTATGACAATGTTTATTTTAATACCTTGTGCTATAGAAGCAACAAATTATATTAGGGTTGATCAAAATATTAAATTTATTAATTTTATATTCTTCGATTTATATTCAAATACATACACTGGAATGGGAAACTTTATTAATCCGCTTAATTATAAAAGTATATTAATTTTCTTCTCAGTATCAATGTTACCATTATTAGTTAATTATTCTACCAATAAAGAAATTAGAAAAAAAGAGAAAATAGCAACTATATTAATTTTATTATTATTTTTTATACCGGTAATATTACCATATTTAAATTATTTGTGGCATTTATTTACATATCCTATGGCATTTAATTATAGATATAGTTTTATTGCAACATTCTTTTTAATAAAAATATGTTTAAAATCATTTCATAATTTAGATATAAATAAATCGATTTTAAAAAATGTATTAATTATTTATTTTATAATTTCATTACCTTTAACTATTTTAACTTATAATACTATGGATTATTATATTTGTTTAAGTTATATAAATATAGTTGTTACTTTTATATTGTTGATAGTTTATTATGGTTTTATAAATAATAAAAAAGTGTTTTTGAAAATAATGTGTATTGATATGTTAATTAATATTGTTTTGGTGATATTTACTACAATTAGTTTTGTTAATAATCCAATTAATAGAGATTATGACTATAGTTTTTTTTCTGATAAATGTAATTTAAATTATAGATGTGAAACATTAATGGATGGCCAAAACAGGGGACTATTGTTTAATTATAATTCAGTATCATCATTTTTATCGAGTTTAAATTATAAACCTATAAAAACTATTTATGATTTTAATAATGAATCTGAAGTGCTAAATTATGTTTATTACGATTCAAATCAAATAATTATTGATAATTTATATGGCATAAAGTATTTAGCACTTGATAAAAAAATAAGAGTAATTAATTTTTATGAGAAAGTGTATGAAAAAGATGATATTTACTTTTATGAGAATAAAAATGCTTTAAGCCTAGGATATTTAGTAAATGAAAATATAAAAGATTATAGATTAAATAGTAATGGTGTTTATGAACAAATAAATGTAGTTAATATAATGTTTGATAGGGATTATAAACTCATAGATTTAAAATATAAAAAAATAAATGATACTACATATAATTTATCAGTTGATAATGAAATTAAATATTTTTATATTAAAACAGATGGAATATTAAGTGATAAAACAAAAGGTAAATATGCTAAAAAAGATGATTATTTTATTTATTATGTTCAAGATGATAAAGATATTAAATTAATATTTAATGATAAACCAAAAAATGTTGAAATATTTACTATAGATTTTAATAAATTAGATAATTTTAAGGAAGGTATTAATCAATTAGATATTAAAGTAAATAAAGGTAATTACATAAAAGGAAAGATTAAAGGGCAAAAAAATAAAATATTGTTCACTACTATACCTAATGATAAAGGTTGGAAAGTTTATATAGATGGTAAAGAAGTTAAACATTATGAAGTATTAAATGGATTTATGGCTACTGATATAGAAGAGGGATCTCATATAGTGGTATTTAAATATAAAACTCCAGGATTAAAAGTTGGTATAGTTGTAAGTTTTATTAGTTTTATAACATTATTAAGATATGAATTAAAAAGAAGAAAGTATTAATTACTTTCTTCTTTATATTTTGATTCAAATAAATTTTCTTCTTCATTATCTATTTCTTCAACATCATTTAATGCTGGTAAATCATCTATTGTTGATAATCCAAAGTAATCTAAAAAATCATTTGTAACACCATATAATCTAGGTTTACCAGCTTGTTCTGATCTTCCAACTTCTTGAATTAAATTCTTTAATAATAATTTTCTAATAATATAAGAACTATTTAGTCCTCTAATTTCATCAATATCTATTCTAGATATTGGCTCATTATATGCGATAATTGCTAAAGTTTCTAAAGCTGATTGACTTAAAGTTGAAGTTGTTTCTTCTAGAGTTAAATTAGTATAATATTCTTTATGTTCTTCTTTTGTTGTTAGTTTATATTTATTTCCTAATAGTTCAATTTTTATTCCTCTATTAGGACTTTTGTATTCTTCAGCTAATTTACTGATTGTTTCTTTTATTATACTTTCTTCTACTTTTGTTAGTTCTACTAATTCTTTAATAGATAGTCCTTCATTACCTTTTACAAAAAGTAATCCTTCAATTATAGCTTCCATCTATTCACTTCCTTTTGCTTCAATTATAATATTTTCAAAATTATTATCTTGTTTAATATCAATTTCTTGTTTTTTAGACATACTTAGTATAGCTAAAAATGTTACAACTACATATTCCTTTGTAACTTCTTCAAATAATTCAACAAAGTTAACTTTCTTTTTTACTCTTAATATGTCTCTTATTTCCGTACTTCGTTTTCCTACTGAATACTCTTTATTTGTAACTTTAGTTGCTAAAGGTTTACTAGCCTCTTTATTTTGTAAGAAGTTATTTAATGCTGATACTAAATCGTCTAAAGATATACCTAAATCTAATTCTTGAGGTTCATTATAATCTTCTAATGTTGCTTCTCTTGTATATATTTCTCTTCTAACTGCCTCTAATTCTTTAAAAGCATTTGTTGATTCTTTATAATTTTGATAATTAATTAATCTATTTATTAATTCTTCTCTTGGATCTTCAAATTCTTCATCTGTTTCTTCATGAGGTAATAATGTTCTAGATTTTAATTCTATTAAATCAGATGCCATTACTAAATATTCACTGGCAATATTTAAATTTAATTCTTCCATTTTATTAATATAATCAAGATATTGTTTAGTTATTTTATCTATACTTATATCAAATATATCGATATCATCTTGTTTAATTAAGTGTAATAGTAAATCTAGTGGTCCTTCAAATTCAGGTAATAAAACACTATATTCCATAAAATCAAACTCCTAATAATACAATAATTATATAATCTTTTATTTAAATATTCAATAAAAGATTAAGATAATAATTTTTTTCATCTTTTATTTTACACAAAATTAATGTATACTAAGTATAGTGTAGAATAGAATAGGAAGGGATTATATGATTTTAAGAAAACCATATGCATTTGTAATAAAACACTTTAAATTAATTCATTTAATCTGTTTTGTTTTAGTAGGTTTATTAATAATGAATACATTAACTACTATGACATTTTTAAATGAATTTTTAAAATCAAATTTAGCATATATAAATAGAGCTGATTTTAATAGTAATTTTAGTTGGACTTTATTGGTAGTACCAGTAGTAATACTTGCAATATTTATTGGTATTTCTGCTCTTATGTATATGAAACAAAAACCAATTAAATTTTATATATTTTCTATAATAGGGTTAAGTTTAATATTTGCTTTCAATATATATGTTAGAGGCATAATGTATTCAATGATTGAAAGTATGCAATCAGTACAAACTATAAAAGTATTAGCGGACTTCTTGTTATTTTCAGTGTTTTTTGAATTATTTGTGTTATTAACATGTTTTATAAGAGGTATTGGATTTAATATTAGTAGATTTGATTTTAATACTGATTTAAATGAAATGATTGAAGAAAACGATAATGAAGAAGTAGAATTTCAATTTGATTTAGATTTAAATGATATTAAAAGAAATAGTAATAAAACAAAAAGACAAATAAGATATTTTTATAAAGAGAATCAATCTATTATTAAATATACAGGAATGGTTATAATAGGAATATTTGCAATATTAGGTATAAAATTATTTTTAGATAGTAGAAAAGATATTACTCGAGGTCCTATATCATATAATGATTTTACCTTTGAAGTAGTTGATAGTTATATTACTAATACTGATATTAATTATAAAGAATTAGATAATAATACGTATTTAATAGTTGTTAAAGCCAATATTACTAATGATAATACAAAAGAAGCACAAGTATTTAAAACAGGGACTTTAGTTTTAAATTTAGATAATAATTTATTTAAAACAACTGATGCATATGGAAATGCAACACAAGATATTGGTGATAATTATACTCACTTTGCAATAGCACCAGAACAAACAAAAGAAGTATTATTTACTTTTGCAATACCTAAGAATCATATTAAGTCAAAAAAATATATAGGCGTTAGGGATTTATATGGTCAACATACGACATATATTAAATTAAATCCTGAAAAACTATATAATATGAATGAAGAAAAAATAGAATCTAAGGTAGGAAAATCAATATTATTAGATAATAGTACTATCAAAGGTACTGAATTTACAATAAAGAATGTTGAATTTGCTGAAAAATTTAAACTACAATATAACTACAGATATTCTAAAGATAAAACTTTTGCTTCAATAGAATATGTAACTCCTAAGGTATTAGATAAAAAAGTTGATAAGGCAATTATGAAATTAAATATTAAGTATCATAATAAAGAGAGTAAAGAATTTATGTACTTAGTTGATAAATTTGGTTCGTTAGAATATGAGATTGCTGGGAAAAAATATACTCAAAACAAAGGTATTAATAGAGTTATTCCAACTTCAATAAAAAATAACGAGATATATTATTTAGAAATTAATAAAAATATATTAGATGCTGATAAGGTTACATTAGTATTTAAAATAAGAAATATAGAATATAGATATAAGTTAAAATAGGAGGTAATAGATGAAAAAGAAAATATTATTTTTTATAATTGCATTATTATCTCCAATGATGGTTAATGCATTAAATTGTAGTGATGAAGAATATGCTAATGTATCAAAATTAGCATCAAACGTTAAATTAAGTTATGAATATAAAATAGATGAAAACAATAATATAACTTATGTTATTACATTTAGTAATTTAACAAGTGATATGAGAATATTAGATAATAAACTAGTTAAAATATATCAAGGTTTTAGAACAGGTAGAGATTTTTCTTTTATTTCTACAGTTGATGGTTCATATAATTTTGAATTATATTCTATTAGTTGTTCATCTAAATTAACTAATAAAACAATACATATACCTAGTTATAATAAACTGGCTATTGATAAAAGATGTAATGGATTAGAAGAATATAATGTATGTAATAGATGGTCAAGTTATACAGCTGATGAAGAAAAATTTGAGAAAGATTTAAAAGCAGCAAAAGAAGATTATAAAAAAAGAAACGAAACTAAAAAAGATAATAGTAAAAGAGAATATACTTTTATGGATCAATTAATTAGATTTGTAGCTAAATATTTGATTTTAATTGTTGGTATATTATTAATATTAATTTTAATTGCAAACTTACTTTATAAGAAACATAAAGAAAAAACTGAGTTTAACTTTAAATTATAGTGGATTAATATCCACTATTTTTTTGTAAATAAAATGTCTTGTTTTTAAACAGTATTTAATGTATAATTATTTTAGTGTAAAAATATGTAAGATAGGTGATTATATGATAAAAAAATTATTGAAAACATTAATAGTGACAAGTGTTTTCTTATTAATATTAACTATGACATTTGTACCAAAAGTAAATGCTGAAGTATGGTCAGGAGGAGGAAACGGAAATCCATTTGTGCCAGGTAGTGGTGGACCGTCGAATTGTTTTAGAGAAGTTTTTGCTTTTGGAGTTAGAATAACAATTGTAGATATTAATTCGGGGCAAAGAATTTCTGGGACAAAAACGATTGATTATTGGCAAAATGTTAGCACTGCAAAACACGGGCCTGATATTTTAAAAATAGAAGGCTTTGATTATGGTCATTTTGGATATCATTCTAAGCAAGAAACTATTAATGGTATATCTACTATTGCTCAATATAGTTGGGATGATTCTAATAATAAGTTATTACAAGATATTGGAATAATGTCAACCACAAATTATGCTGCAAAAACATATGATGCTACAGATACTGTATATGGTAATAACTGTGCTAATGATGTAAGACAAGAATTAGATATTTGGTTTCAAAATAAAGAAAAAACTAAGATAGCTAAAATATTAACAAATGCAGGAGTAACAGGAAATAATACTGAAGAAATAATCAATAAGTCAAAAAACTATGTTATTCAAATAGAACCTTTAATGGCGACTGGTCAAACCTTTGCTTGTAATTCATCTCAAGATGGTAAAAGAATAGGTACGCCAACTCAATATTCTCTTCATTGGGATCAAGTTTATAATAATTATATATTAAAGGTTAGTTCATATTGGTATCCTTATATTTTTGCAAAAAAATCAGCAGGATATACTAAAGTAGCCAATTTAAATTTATGTGATTCGGTTATTGCTGATAATGTATCTAGAGCTACAATCGCTACAGATTCATGTATAGCTGTTTCTTTGTATAGAATAAAAGATATAGTAGATGACTTATGTCCTACAGAATATGAAAGTAATAAAACAGCTATTTTAGGTAATAGAACAGTTAGAAATGAATTTATGAGCAGATATAATTTACCTAATGATTTTGATAGTAGTGGTAATTTAGGAGGATTGTCAGATTTAGCGTTAACTTTATATGGTGCTCCATCTAATGGAGATTTAGCATGTGGTACATATAGTTGTAATGATAATGCTAATGCTATATACAATAAATTTTTTAGTTCTAATCCAACAAAGTATAATTCATTAATAACACAAATGTATAATAAATCTGGAAAAAAATATAATCTATTACTAACTCAATTTTGGCAAGTTGCAAATCCAAGTGGGCCAACGTGTGGTAAAACAGAATCATGTCTTGCTACAAAAGATATAAATTGTGATACGGCTAGTAATAAAGTATTAGTAATATCTGATTCTAATGAAAAAAGATGTTGGTATACTAATGAAATAGGATATAACAATCAAAGTAGTCATATTATTCCTATAAAAGCTAAAGATACTGGCTGTGTTGATGGTGTTGAAGATAGTTGTAATACTTACAGAGATACGGGTTGTAAAATAGTTTGTAGACAAACTGTTACGTTTGAATTTCCAGGAAATGTTGTTAATAAAGTAAAAGCTGGTATGGTATTTAAATGGGGAACAGATAACAATAAATCAACTAGTTTGTTTGGAAAAATGAAAGTTAAAATGACTTGTCAAGTTAAGTCGAATGGAAATGATTGTAGAACTCATAAGAGAATACATAGGGCTAATGATAAATGTTATCATAAAAGTTCTTGGAAGGATTCTAAATCTGGGTTTGTATGCTATGGCGGTTGGGAAGATCAAGAAGTTGATGATCTATCTAGTTGCAAAACCCCTTATCCACCAGGTCATGCAAAAGCTGGTGAATGTAAAGAATATAATAAAAAAACACAATATAGATGTAAAGAAATTCATAGTTTTGACTGGGCAACTTGGGTGCCAGCCCATGGATATTTAAATTCTACAGTTAAATTACCGGATTTAAGTAACTTAGATACTAAAGTAAATATAGATTATAACTTAAGATATAGTGTAAATGGTGATTTGGAAAAAACACTTATAAGTGGTGAGTCTCAAAATAATGGAGCAACAGTTACTTGCTATAAAGGTGCTAAAAATAATTGTAAATTAGGTGGCTTAGATATATCTACACATACGAGAGATGTAGTCGGAACATATGAGTTAAAATATACTAAAAAATTTAATTGGTATTCATCTAAATTAGATGGTACATTATATGATAAGAGTGATTATGATTCAAAAACATCGTCTGATAGTAGTAAAAAATCATTCTATTACTATATAGGATATAGTATGCCTACTTCATTTAAAACTCATTCTGGAACTTATAATGATAAATTAGTCGCTACTGTAAGTAATGTTGGATTTAATGATCATTTTGATAGTTTATTAGGTGGAACTGGTTCGTTTGTATATTCTTGTGGATTAAAAATTCATAACGAAATATATGATAACGAATGTTATGATGAAAATGGTAATCTTTTACCAAATGCTCCGGCATATTGTTTACCTTCAAATGATCCAAAAGGAATAGACGTTGTATTTAGAGAAGTTCAATTAATAAACGGTTCTACAGATAAACATATAAGATATGCATTCCCAGGTGCTAAGGCTAATGCATTCTCTAGTGGTAAACCTAGACAAAAAGGTGCAAACTGGGCGGTATTAACTAATCAAGAAATATATAATGTTTTAAATGTTAATGTATATAATAATAAACCAATGTATGAAATTAAATTAGATACAAGAGTTATTACAAATATTAGAGATATTAATAAAAAAGCAAAAAACAAAAATAAAGATCCATATTCAGGTATGCATGATATGAGTGGTAATAACAAAACATTGGCTGGTGGCTTCATTGGATATAAATGTTTAGATGGAGTTAACGGAAAATATTGTGCTAGTTCATTCTTATCAGAGTTATATAATAAATATGGATTAACTGGTGAATGTATATGGACATCAAATACAAGTGATAGAGCTAACAGAATAGCTAATGGTACATATAAAAAATGTAAAAATGTTTAAAACAAGGTTGATTAACCTTGTTTTTTATATAATTTTCACATTTCAATATTTTGAAAAAAGGTATGGAATAAACATAAAAAGTATGTTATACTATTAATAGTATTTATGATAGGTAATAATAGATGTGTTGTTTTTATGGATTGGACACATCTTTTATACCGAGATAGTGCTGGTAATAGTTTATGTATATTTAGGTAGGAGGTGTCTGAATGAAAGAATCATTTTGGGCAATGATGGTTGTAGGACTTGGAATTGTTTCTATCTTGTTCATTTATTATTTTCAATCAGTTACAAATACAAGTGAACATAATTATGAATTAGTAAAAGAATCGACTGAGGCTGCTATGTTTGACTCACTTGATCTTGCGGCTTATCGTCAAGATAGAACTATTAGGATTGATAGAGAAAAGTTTGTAGATAGTTTTTTAAGAAGATTTTCTGAAAATGCTAGTTTATCAAATGAGTATGATATCAAAATATATGATGTCAATCAAAAACCTCCAAAAGTTAGTATAAAAGTAACATCAAGAGGTAGTGATATTGCATTTAGTATAACTGGTGAAAGTGTTAATTCATATATTACTACACAAATTGATGGTATTTTAGAAGCTAAATATGCAAATTAAGTTTATTAGAGAGGGGAAATATTAATGAATAATTTAGTTATTTCATCAAAAAAATTTATTACTAACAAAAATACAGTAACAATTATAGGTGTTGTTGTTATATTAGTTATTTTATATTTCTTATATAGCTCAACAGTAAGTAAAGCTACTCAAATGATTGAAGTTCCAGTAGCTGCAAAAACAATTAATCCACAAACACAAATAACTGCAGATGATGTAACTTATATTGAAGTTGCTAATGCTGCAAAACCAGATAACGTTTTAACTAACGAAAATGATATCGTTGGTAAGTATTCTGGTGTAGGATCAACTATTCCAGAAGGAAGTATGTTCTATGATCAAGCAGTTGTAGAAAAAGATGATCTACCTGGAAGTTGGTTAACTAGATTAGAAAAAAATTCATTAGGGGAATTAGATATTCCAATTTATATAAGTGTTGATACTACTACTACATATGGTAACTCAATTCAACCAGATATGTATGTTGATATCTATGTTAAAGCTGTTAATGAAAAAGAAGTATTAATGTTTGGTAAAATGTTAAGTAATATTAAAGTATTAGCTACAACTGATAGTGATGGTAAAGATGTATTTAGAAGTTCAGAAGATATTGGTACACCTGCTTTCTTAAATTTTGGTGTAAGTGCTGATAATTTTGATTTATTAAAGAAAGCAATCTACTTAGATGGTAAACAAATAGAATTAGTTGTTGTACCACATGGTGGTGCTGAAAAAGAAACAGGACTAGAAGTTAATGTATCAAGTGAATATTTAAGAGATTATATTCAAAATTTAACATTCGAATTACCACAAAATGCTGAAGTAACAACTCCTGAAACTACTCCAGGAACAACACCAGAAGTTACTACTCCAGTTGTTACTCCAACAAATTAATAATTATAGAAAAAGGGGATAGATGATGGATAATATATTTGATCAAATGGACTTTGGTCCATTACAACAATATTTAGATAATGATGATGTTACAGATATTTCATATAGTAATGGTGGACAAGTTTGGTTAAAAACATTATCACACGGAATATTTAGAATTGAAAATCCAGCTATAAACAATGCGTTTATGGAAAGACTGGCATTTCAATGTTCGAATGTTGTAGGGCATAGCTTTAATGCAGCCCATCCTTTTCTAGATAGTGAAGACGCTGAGTTACGTATGAATTTTATACATGAATCAATTGCAAAAAATGGTATTGCATGTGTTATTCGTAAAACTCCAGCTAAAATAAGATTAGAAAAAGATAAAATTATAGCAGATAAATATATTACAGAAGATATTCATGAATTATTAATTCATTGTGTTCATGGACATTGTAATATAATTGTATGTGGAGAAACAGGTTCAGGTAAAACAGAGTTTGTTAAATATTTAGCTTCACATACTAAAGAAAATGAAAAAATAATTACTATCGAAGATACTCTAGAACTTCACTTGGATAGAATTTATCCACATAGAGATATAGTTGCAATGAAAACTAATAATGTTGCTTCATATTCAGATGTTTTAGTTTCTTGTATGAGACAAAATCCAAAATGGATATTACTTTCCGAAGTTCGTAGTGCTGAAGCAGTTACTGCAACACGTAACTCAATATCATCAGGACATTATATTTTATCAACAATACATGCTGATAAAGCTTCTTCTATTCCTAACCGTATGTATGGTCTTATGGAAACAAGTCAAGATGTTGATCAATTTTTAAAAACTTTTTATAGGTACATTCAAATTGGTGTATATATTAGAGGTTACCAAGATAAGAAAACTCAAAGATTTGTTCGTGAAATAGCAGAAGTTTGTGAATTTTATGTTACAGAAGAAAATGAAGCAAAATATAATGTAATTTATAAGAAAACCCCTGATGGAAAAGTTGTTAAGAAAGAACCAACTCAATATCTATTAGATTATCTTGAAAGTCAAGGTGTTATATTACCATCTGGTTTAATTAAAGAGGAAACTATAGATACAGGTGAAGTTGCATTTGGTGTTGATACAATTTCTTCATCAGGTGGTATGAGTATTGAAGATTTTAATAATGGTAGTGATATGAATAACGGAGTCGAAATCCCTAAGGATATTAATGAAGATTCCGTAAATAATCAAGTTGATACACAACAAGTTGTTCAAACTGAAAATAATAGTGTATCTTCAGGGCAGGAAGTTGTACAAACAGTTCAACCAGTACAACAACCATCAGTTAATCCAACTGAACAAAATATTGGTTAAATTAAATAGGAGGTGGATTTATGTTAGGTATTTTAGCGTTTATATTAATAGGTGCAATTATTATATTTGTTATCTTATATAGAAATGCTAGTGGACAAAATCTATCAAGATATGTTGCGGAAAATACATCATTTATTTATGACAAATTTGCTCCATATACTTATAGTTCTATAAGAGATAAAATTAAAGATTTAGGACAAGACTACACACCATATCAATATATGGTACAAGCTGTTGGTTTTGCAATAGGTGGAGCTATTATTTCATATTTATACTTTTATAATTTAATAATTTCTATTATTTATGGATTATGCGCAGTAGCAGTTACTCCATATTTAAATTATCTACGTTGTAAGAGATTATATAGTGAATTTATTTTTGAACAAATTCAAGTATATACATCAAATACAATTATGGAATTTGCTACAACACAATCGTTTGTAAAATCACTTGAAGGTGTATATAATTCAGGCGTGTTAGAAGATCCAGTAAAAACTGATGTTAAAGTAATGATAGATATGGCTTATGAAAACGGTACAATTGACCAATCATTAAGTTTCATGAGTACTAAATATGACTTCTATATGGTTAAGAATATGCATCAATTATTCTTACAAATTACAAATGAAGGTGCAAGAGATACAGCAGAATCTCTTGAAAATATGTCTCAAGATATAGATACACTTGTTGAAAATGTATATAGAGATAGATTAGATAGAGCTCAATTCCATAAGAAATTTTTACAATTTGGAATTATATTATATTTTATGTGTATGTTATTACAATTTATGTTAGGTAAAGATAAATATTTTGGTTTATTAGAATTATGGTATGTACAACTTATAATTCATGCTATATTAATTGTAAACTCTTACTTCTTGTTAAGTGGAGAAAAATATTATAATGAGAATGTAGGTGCTGAATAATGTGGTTTATTGTAATAGGTATTATATTAATTTTTATATTAAATTATAATAAAGTAGTAGATACTCGTAAGTTTGTTACCGAATCTGGTGGTATTTTAAGTTATTTAATGGAAAATGATTATGAATTTTTATTAAATGTAAGATATCCTGGTAGAAATATTAATGCATATACAAGATTTCAAAAAAGATTAAGAGATGGTATTTTAGGAATACTTATTGTAATGTTTATTTTTATAAATCAAATGTCATTGTTATATTTTGTAATTGCTGTAGTTGCAGGGTTCTTTGTTTTTAAAAATGATTATAATAATCTAAAAAGATACTATAAAGCAAATTTAAATCACGTTAATTCAATGCTTCCATATTATCTAAAAAACTTAGAAATATTAGTACAACATTATACAGTACCAGTTGCTTTAAGCAGAAGTATTGATAGTGCGCCTGAAGTATTCAGACCTGGACTAAGAAGATTAGTAGCAAAAATAGATGGTGGAGATTCAAGTGTTCAACCTTATATAGATTTTGCAAATGAGTATCCAGTTCGTGATTCAATGCGTATGATGCGTTTATTATATCGTTTAGGACTTGGTAGTCAACAAAATAAACATGATCAAGTAATGATGTTTTCTAGAACTGTTTCTGCTTTACAAAATAAAGCACGTGAACAAAAATATCAAAATCGTCTAGAAACAATGGAAAATAAAACATTAGTTATGCTTATTACTGCAGTAGCAGGTATGTTAGCATTATTATTTATATCAATGATGCAAATAATGAATTTTTAAAAAAGAAAATAGTTTATGTTTTCTTTTTTTTTATTAAATTTAAAAATTATATAAAAATCTTGTTTAATATATAAAATAATGATATAATTATCATAGTGTAAAGATAGGTGGTGAGGTTATGAAAGAAGCAGCTGGAGAAGCTAACTTAACTGTTGTTGCAATTATCTTAATAGCTGTTGTAGTTGCTGTTGCTACACCATTAGTTAATAGTTTAATGGAAAACTCTGCAAATAGATCTTGTTGTACTGATGCAGGTGGTGTATGGAAAAGCAGTAAATGTACAAAAGCTAGTGGAAGTAAGGATTATGATTCAAAGAGTTATAATTCTTGTGTTAGTGCTGCAACAAAATAATTTAGGTAGGAGGATAATAGCTTATGCGTGAAAGTATTGGAACAATCTCTTTATTAAATTTTATTTTTATATATATTTTTATAGTGATGGCGATAATTGCTGGAACTATAAGCTATTATCGTGCTTATCGTGTTAACAATGTTATTGTTAGAGCTATAGAAAAATATGAAGGTTACAATAAACTATCTGCTGAAGCAGCTGAAGAAGGACTAGTAACATTAGCATATGAAAGAATTAATATTGACTGTGCTAAAAACAGAAAACAATATGTTGATAAAACTCATTATATTACTGGTAAATTAGCTAATTCAGGTACTTATAAAACAGATGGTTATTGTGTATATAGATATGAAAATGATACTTCATTTAAAACTAAAAGTGGTAGTTTAGCTACAACTGATAGATATGATACATATGAAGTTGTGACATATATGTCATTGAATATTCCATTTTTAAATAATGTATTAAAAATGAAAACAAGCGCAAAAACATTAAGAATTTATCATTTTGCAGATTAATAAGAGGTGACTAAATGAAAGAATCTATTGGACAAACATTTGTAACAAATTTGATTTTATTATTTACAGGCATTGGTCTCCTTTTATTATTTTATAGTGTTAATTATTCTAGGGCTTATAAAGCTAAAAATAGAATAATATATATATTAGAAAAAAATGAGAGCTTTGATGCAGCTAAATATGAAATTGATAATAATTTAGAAAAAGCTTCATATATATCTGTAAATGATAATAATTTTGATTATTGCAAAAAATATGGTGATATGGATAAAAATATATATCCTAAAAATTATACTAATAAAAATGAAAAATTTTATAAATATTGTGTATTTGAATATGAGGCTTCATATGGTAAATATTACAAAGTTATTACATTTATGAAATTTGAAATTCCGTTAATTCAAGGTATATTAGAATTTCCTGTAAGGGGAGAAACTAAAAATATGATGAATACAGTAGAATAAGAGGGTGCGATATGAACGTAATTGTTTCTAATAAATACCAAGTAATGCTTGAAAGTTTAGGTATTGATATTATTAAAAACATGAATGGTGAATTTGAAGTTGATGAAATTATTGTAACTTTCCAAAACTTCTTTTATCAAAGAATGATTTTAGATATTACAGCAATTAAAAATTATAAAGATTTAAAAAATTTACAAAGATTATCAATTTCATTAGATATGGATAAGATTATTCTTTTACTAGATGATTCTCCTGAGAGTTCAGCTCCTGGATATTTATCAAAACTTATATCTATGGGAATTTATAATTTTACAAGAAATATTGATGGTATTCAATATTTATATAATCATCCAAATTCTTATAGGGATGTAGCACAATATCATGTTATAGATGATGTTGTAGTTGTTCAACAACCAAGTAATAATACTTCAGCTCCTGCTGTAGTAGATACTTATAATTATGGACAACAATATAGTAAGATTATTGGTATTAAAAATGTTACTAAGAGTAGTGGTGCTACTACATTAACTTATATGATGTATAATGCATTAGCTAAAAATTATAATGTAGCTGCAATTGAAGTTGATAAAACCGATTTTGCTTACTTACAAGATAATACAATGATTTCTGCTATTAGTGGTAACGTTAGCCAAGAAGTTAGCAAATATACTACTTGTGATGTTATCTTAATTGATGTTAATAATAGTGTTCAAGCTGAGTCATTATGTAATGAAATTATTTATATAATTGAGCCTACAACTATTAAATTAAATAAATTAATGATGATTACACCACAAGCATTAAAAACAATAAAAGATAAAAAGGTCATATTAAATCAAAGCTTATTGAGTTCTAAAGATGTTTTGGATTTTGAATATGAATCTAAATTAAAGATTTTTTATAATATGCCTCCATTAGACGAAAGAGAACAAAATAATGAAATCTTAAGAGATTTCCTAAGCAAATTAGGCTTTAATATATAGTATTATGAGGTGATTTTATGAAAAACAAATTAACAAAAACTATTGTAATGATAGTTTTTGTCGTGTTTATAAGTTTATTTTTAAATGTTAATAATGTAAGAGCATGGGAATCTGTACCAGATGATGGTTATATTCATTATTATACCGATTCTGGAACTGTTTGTTGGTATGGAAATGGTAATAATCAAATACAAGTTGAAGTTAATAATTCTGGTATTGGTATATATATTTCATATGGTCCATGGTCTAAAAAATTTATTGAAAACTGGGAACATGATAAAGGTTTACATGGCGCTGTAAAAGTAGGTTTTAGAGGTGTTAAATATTACGATGACAACAATAAAAGTTGCCCTAGATATGTAGCAAAATGTCATTATTACTCTGAAGATCGTTATTATGTTGTAAATACTGAGGATCAATTAGAAAGCTTGGATGATAAATGTTATGCAGAAGCTGTTTTAACGGGTTCATATTCTTTTTCAAGCAAAGAATTAGTTAGAACTTGGCAAGTTCCTGTTGAAGTGCCTGATGATGTTATTATAGTAGAGGAAGAACCAACTTATGAATGTGCTATTGTAAATGGTGAATATTATGATGCATCAGGAAATAAGGTTTCTCAATCTGTGTATGAAGAATCTTGTGCTACACCTGAAATTAATGAAGGAATTGTAAATCCATTAGAAGATAATAGTGAGTCATATAGTTGTGGAGATGGATATTTAACAGATATTCCTGGATCATTACTTAGAGTAACTAGTTTATTATATACATTATTTCAAGTTGTAATTCCTGTAATTCTTGTTATAATATGTTCAATAGATTTAATTAAGGCAATGGCAGGTCAAAAAGAAGATGAAATCAAAAAAGGACAACATTTATTAATTAAAAGATTAATTCAAGCAATTATAATATTCTTTGTATTTGCTATTGTTAAATTTTTAGTTAGTGTTGTAAGTCAAAATAGTAGTAGTGTAATAGACTGTGTAAATTGCTTTATTGATGGTAAAGATAGCGATAGTTGTGTATAGGGGGATAATATGAAAAAATATTTTAGATATATAATTTGCACATTAATGGTTATGTTTTTTAAAATAAATGTATTCGCAGCTAATGCTCCGTTTATGCAAACGGAAAAAGTATCATGTGGAGATGGATTAATAAACAATCTACCTAAAATTGTTATTACATTATGTAATACATTATATAATGTAGTTATGGTTTTAATTCCTGTAATTCTTGTATTTCTAGGAATTATTGACTTAATGCGAGGAATGATGAGTCAAAAAGAAGATGAAATCAAAAAAGGTAGAGATGGATTTATAAAAAGAACTATAATGGGTTT
The DNA here is from genome assembly GCA_002425325.1 of Caryophanales bacterium UBA5578. GTDB lineage: Bacteria > Bacillota_I > Bacilli_A > RF39 > UBA660 > UBA5578. Next base: position 33,165 of record DIMA01000018.1, read on the forward strand.
AGTTATCTTCTTAGTTGTTATTGTGGTAAAAATAATTGTTAGTTTCCTAGATAGTGGAACTAATTCAAATAAAATAATAAATTGTGTTGATTGTATTATTAGTGGTGAGTGTGATACTCAATCTAGTTCACAAACATCAAATAATAATAATAATAATCAACAAATGTTAGCATAGGAGGATATATGAAAAAGAAAAAATTATTATTTATATTTATGATATTTGTCTGTCTTTTTACATTTATCCCTAATGTTAATGCTGAAAATTTTACTTGTTCAGCATTTGGAAGTGATGTTTATATTGATAAACATCTTGCACAAATAACAAAATATGTTATACTAATCTTACAAATTGTAGCGCCTATTATTTTAGTTATAATGGGAATGATTGATTTAATGAAAGGTATTACTTCACAAAAAGAAGATGAAATCAAAAAAGGACAACAAATATTTATCAAACGTTTAATTGCTGGTTTAATACTATTCTTTGTATTTGCAATTACAAAGTTTGTAATTAGTGTTGCTGCTAGTTCTTCTGATAGTAATATTATGAATTGTGCATCATGCTTTATAAGCGGACCAGATGATGTAGATTGTAGATAGGAGTATGAATATGAAAAAGAATATAATTAAATTTACAATGTTTACTTTAATATGTGTATTTGCTTTAAACTCAAACGTTTTTGCAGCAGATATAACATGTAATGAATTAGGTAGTGCAAAAATAGATGCTTCGATAGTTGATTTAATACACACAATTATCTTAGTATTACAAATAGCTGTACCAATTTTATTAGTTGTTTTTGGAATGTTAGACTTAATGAAAGCTGTTATAGCTCAAAAAGAAGATGAAATTAAAAAAGGACAACAAACATTTATCAAACGTTTAGTTGCAGCAATTATTTTCTTCTTTGTTATAGCTATTGTTAAATTTGCAATTAGTGCTATTTCAAAAGATAATGGTGATATTATTAGTTGTATGAATTGCTTTATAGAAGGTTCAAAATCAACTTCATGTCAAGTTGCTACAACTACTAATTCTAATGCAAATAAAAATACTAAACCAACAGTTTAATTGAGGTGAAAATATGGTTGATGCTTTAAAAAGTATGGATAAAAAATACTTAATGATAATTGGTGGAATTTTTGGAATACTTTTATTAGTTATAATTGTTTTAGCATCTATGAAAGGATGTTCAGGACCTAGTAAAAACTATCAAAGTGCTGAAAGTAAAATGGTTAAAGCAGCTAAAGAGTATTTTAAAGAAAAAGGATTACCTGAAAATGGTAAGAGCAAAGAAGTTAGTGTTACAGAATTATCTGGATCAGGTAAAATGAAAAAATTAGATAAAATATTATCTGATAAAACATGTGATGGTAAAGTAACTATATATAATAATAATGATAATTATTTAGTCGTTCCTCATTTAGAATGTAGTGAATATAAAACTAAACATTTAAAAGATAAAATTATTGAAGATAGTGAAGTTATTAACCCAGAAGATCCATATAAATCAGGACTTTATAAAATGGATGATAAATATGTTTTTAGAGGAAAAAATCCAAATAACTATGTATCATTTGGTGGATTAATCTGGCGTATAATTGATATTGATAAAGATGGTACTATTAGAGTTATAAAAGTTGAACCAGAAAAGAATAAATCTGTATGGGACAATAAATATAATGTTGAAGTAAATAAAAATTATGGTATAAATGACTATAAAAATAGTGTATTATTAGAAAGATTAAATTCTGAATATAGTAAATTTAAAAAAGAAAGTAAAAAACATTTATCTTCATTCAATGTTTGTATAGGAAAAAGAAATCCAACTGATATTGGAATAGATTATAATATTGATTGTTCTGAAATATTAGAAAACCAATATATTAGTGTAATAAATGTTTCAGATTATAGTAGACCTTCATTAGATGAACATTGTGATTCAATTGTTGCGGGTGCATGTACAAATTATAATTATATGTTATATGTAACTGGTAATACTTGGACAGTAAGCACTAAGAAAGATTCTACTTATAATGCTATTATGATTACTGGTGGAGTAGGTGCTTCAGATACTGCAAAAACGTCTAGTTCTTACAACTGGGTTGTTGCATTTAGAGGTGATGAACTATATACTCAAGGTGATGGTTCTGCTAATAATCCATATTTAATTAGTAATGAAAAATAATATGATATATTGACACAAAAAAACTAATAGAGTATAATTTTTAGTATAGAGGAGGAAAAAATTATGATTAATTTTTTAGCTTTACAATCTAATGGATCATATACTTGTGGAGATAGTGGATTAAGTTTCCAAGGTTCACTTCCAAGTACAATTTCCATGATTATATTATTAATTAAAATTGTAGTTCCAATTTTATTAATAGTATTTGGTATGTTAGATTTAGCAAAAGCTGTTATGGCTCAAAAAGAAGATGAAATTAAAAAAGGACAACAAACATTTATTAAACGTTTAATTGCAGCTGTAGTAGTATTCTTTATTATTACTATTGTTCAAATTGTTATTAAATATGTTTCTGGAGGAGATTCTTCAGTAACAAGTTGTTTCAATTGTTTCGTAAATGGTAGTGCCGGAGATAACGGTTGCAAAATGGAAACAGGAAATGGTCCAACAATTTAAAAAACTATTTTAATAATAGTTTTTTTTTATTATTTTTTTTGATATAATAATTTTAACGAATAGAGGTAATAAAATGAAAAAAATTATTTATATGATAATAACTTTTATTTCATTATTTGTTTTTTCAAATGATGTTAAAGCAGTTACTATGACAGAGCCTATACGAATCTGTGAATATGGTGTAAGAGATGGTGATGATGGTAGTACTTGGGATAGTAGAATAAAAATTGAGGTTTATTCAAGAACTTTTTTAAGAATTAATGGAGCAGGTTCTTATATCGTTAAAAGTATTTTTTTTGAAGATGGAACAATGAATGATGGGGTTGCATTTTATAATACTGACGGTAGTGAACAATATGTTGCTTATGGTGAAGATACTTCCGCTAGTAAATCACAATATTATTATTATATATCATTATGGCCATTTGAAACTACATATCAGTCTTTAGAAGGTAAATGCCCTCCAACTGTAAAATATGAAGTTAAACATGAAGGTGGAACTAGAACAAAAACTTATTTTCTTTTTTATAATGATGATTTAGATAAACCTGCTACAGCTGATTCTATATTTTTAGCAAATTGTCCTTCTGGTTCTTCTTGCTTAAGTATTACATCTTTAGTAAGAGGTGATGATACTATTGTAGAATCTGTTGGATTTGATAGTTCTATAGGACGTTTAATTGAAAAGGGTTCAAAAGATAAACCTTTATCGGAAATAGCAGATGATTATGGTTGCCTAACTTATTCAGCTGGATTAAATCAAATTAGAAATTCTATGAATAAAGTTTCTCCTGCTTCATGTAATAATAATGCATATTTTAATAAAGCATATCAAGATTTAAATGAAATGTGTAATAGATATAAAAGTTCATCTTATTATTCAGATGAAAATAGTGATGAATTACAAACTAAGGCATGTAGCAAAGCTTGTACTTTATTTAGAGATAATGTAGCAAAAATTTGTGGATATGATGTTAATCAACCAAGTTGTGGATCGTTAGGATCTAGAACTATAGACTGGATATTTAAAATAATAAGAATAGTAAGATATGCAGTTCCAGCATTATTAGTTATTTTAAGTATATTAGATTATATAAAAGCAATAGCATCAGATAGTGATGATGAAGTTAAGAAAACAAATGGAAAAGTAGTTAAAAGAATGATAGCTGCCGCTTTAGTATTCCTAGTACCATTCTTATTAGAATTTATATTGAATTTATTTGAAATTCCAGGGCTTAATTCTAACAACCCATTCTGTGCTAATTAAATGAGTATATAAGCAAAAAAACTATTTTAATAATAGTTTTTTTTTGATATAATATTGATAGTAGTGAAATATTAAATAAATTAATAAATTTAAGAAGGGTCGATGTTTATATATGGATTTTATAATTAAAACTTTTAGAATTTTATTCTTTATGTTAGATGAAGTAGTATATGGTTTAATAGATGATTTTTATGCTTTACTATTACAACTATGTAGAACTTCAATTTTTACACAAGATGTTATAAGTGAATTTGCAAAAAGAGTTTATGCACTTGTTGGTATATTTATGTTGTTTAAAGTTACACTATCAATAATTACATATATATTAAATCCAGATGATTTTAGTGATAAAGAAAAAGGTTTTACATCAATTATTAAACATGTAATTTTATCTTTGGTTTTAGTAGTAATAACTCCATATATTTTTAGTGAAGCGTACGATTTACAAACTATAATATTAGAAGATAATACCATTATGAATGTAGTGTTTGGTACACCAGCTGAAGCTCATATGCCTAATACTAGTTATGTAGAGTCGGCTGGGAACAAGATACAATTTACGATTATGTATGCTTTTGCGCAACCAAATATAGATGATTTCTATACGGATTCTAATACAAATTTGGCATCGTGTGCAACTACATATAAGAAAGATTCGAATGGTAACTACGAATTTAGAGCGTTACCAAAATATGATATAGAAGTTGCATCTGCTTGTGAAGCAGGAAAATCATGCTTTATATACGAATTAAATCCTGATTGTTTTGGATCATATAATGCAGATAATGATACATATGAAAATGGACCTTTATATAATGCTTTTAACGAATACGAAAGTGAAGACTCAATTGCTGGTTCAACAGTTTATCAAAACTATGCTCAAGGTGTTGCTCAACAAAGTTTTAATATGTTCTTTAGAAAAGATGTAATTCTTGCAACTGTAGATACTGATGGAACTAAGCGATATATTATAGATTATAAATTTGGTATTAGTACTGCTGTTGGTATAGGTGTATTATATTTATTATTATTATTCTGTATTGATATAGCAGTTCGTTCTGTTAAATTAGGTTTCTTACAAATGATTGCTCCGATTCCAATTATTTCATATTGTGATCCAAAATCTAAAAAAGATGGAATGTTTAGTAAATGGTTAAAAATGTGTACATCGACATATTTAGAATTATTCTTTAGATTATTTGCTTTATATTTTGGTATTTATGTTATTTCATTAATAGGAACATTTAAAGATGTAATCACTAATCAAAAAGTAGATGGTTTCTTTGTATCTGTATTTATGATAATAGGAATTTTGATTTTTGTTAAGCAATTACCAAAAATTCTTGAAGATAGTCTTGGAATTAAAGGTGCTGGTAACTTCCAATTAAATGCATTAAAAAAATTAGAAAACGATATGCTTGGTGGTAAATATGCTGCAGCAGGTATTAGAAGAGGTCGAAATGCTATAGGTGGTGCTGCAGTTGCAGGTATAACAGGTGCTGGATTTGCCGGAATGGGTAAGGCATTTACAGGCGGTTTGAAAGGCGATAAATTTAGTAAACAATTAATGGATGCTAGAGCTGCAAAGCATAATAGAAAAGCTAATCTTTTAAAAATGAAAGATGATGGCGTTAATGATTTTGATATTTTAGGAGAAAAATGGTATCAAGCTAGACATGGTGGTCTTACTAGAAGTGAACATGCAACAAATGTTTCGAATGCTATGAAATCAATTCAAGATGATTATGCTAATTATGAAAAAACAGCTGCTGGTGTAGATGCGATTGCTAAGGACTTTGATAAACGTAAAAAAGCTGCAGAAGCAGCAGGTGATTATGCTGAAGCTAAAAGATGGTCTACTGCATTTGATGCACGTGTAAAAGAAATTGCTAAAAATCATGGTAAAGTTGTAGGAAAAACTTCGATAGCTGATTTAAGTACAACAGTTGATGCAGATGGAAATATAATAGCTGGAACTGATTATTATGGAACAGCTGTTGGTGGTACAGTTGAAGTTAATGCTGCATTAAGAAATACACAAGATCATATGGATTCTGTTGCTGCTGCAATGAATAGTCAAGGTTCTGATGTTGCAGGATATCAAGTTATTAATGCTAGCACAGCTTCAGATATTAAGGCTGTTAAGAATCAAGCACAAGCATCACAACAATCTATTGATACTAATGCAGCTAATAAGAAAAATGCTGACGTTGCTAAGTATGTTAATCAAAAGAAATAAAAAAGAGGATGTGAATAAAAATGGGGAATTATTTAATACCAGCCAATTCAAAAAAGTCTATGTTAATATTTGGGCTGTTTAATCAATTAGATTTAATTATATTTGGTGTAGGAATTGGTATATCGTTATTACTATTAATGATATTACCTGTAGATGAACTTGTTTGGGCGATACTTGCTATTGCCCCAGGTTGTATCTGCGCATTATTGGTGTTACCAATTCCTAATTATCATAATGTTAGAACATTTATTAAATCAGCATATACATTTTATACAACTAGACAACAATTTGTTTGGAAAGGATGGTGCTATAAAGATTATGGCAACTCAAAAAAGTAAATATACTAATGATGATATTCCTGTAAAGAGTATAACTAATGGTGTTATTCATCTAGAAGGTAGAGATAATATGAAAGTAACAGGTGTTAAGATAATGCCTAGAAATATATTTATCTTAGATCCAGGAATGCAAAATGCAATAATAACTAATTTAAAAACAGTTTATAATGTTATAGATTATGAATTTTGGATAATTGTAGCTGATAGACCAGTTGATATAAATGTATATCTATCTGAGTTAGAATTACTTTATAATAAAACATCAGATCCAGCTAGAAGAAAAATAATTACTGAAGATTTAAATAAAGCTAATATGTTTACAAGTAATAATGTAGTAGATACTGAATATTTCTTATTATTTAAAGAAAGAAATGATGATGTTATTGGAAAGAGAATTAGAAATTTAATTAATAATTTTGCTAATGCAGGTTTAACAGCTTTCCAAACATCTAATGATGATTTAAGAATGATTTTAGATAATTTCTTAAATGGTGGACAAACAACAGAATTTGGAACGGTGTTATCATGATAGATATTAAAAGTCAAATAGCTCCTAAGGGACTAGAATTTAAACCTGCTGAATTCGTAATAAGTGATAAACATGCTACTATATTAACTGTAATTAGTTATCCTAAATATATTTATCCAGGATATTTATCTTCATTAACATCAATGTCTGGAATTAAATTAGTTATTAAACATATACCATTACCTTTTAGTACTGTTCAAAAAATGTTAAATAAAGAAATAGCAGATTTAAAGGTAAGATATCAAGAAGAAAATGATAGAACAATTCAAGAAAGAATTAAACAAGATTATGCTTCATTGGAAGAATTTGTATCTGAATTAGCAGCTACACAAGCTAAAATCTATGATTTTCAAATGCATATAATGATAACAGCTAATTCAGCTGATGAATTAATTGTTAAAAAATTACAAATTAAAAATTATTTAGAAGCAATGGAGATGAAAGCAATTCCATTAAGATTTGAACAAGATAAAGTTTTAAAATCTATGCTTCCTATTTATGAAAAACAAGATATAGAGGATAGAATTGGAACACCAATTCCAGCACCTACAATGGCTGCTATGTATCCATTTATATTTGATAGTATAAAAGATCCAGGATTATCTACATTATTAGGTATAGATTTTTCTGGAGGAGTTATATTATTTAATCAATTTTTATATCAAATTAAGAAAGAACATAATAGAAATAATGCTAATATGATTATATTAGGAACATCTGGTAGTGGTAAGTCTACTGCAGCTAAATTATTATTAAGAAATCATATTAGAAATAATCATCAATTAATTGTTATTGACCCTGAAGGTGAATTAGAAGATATGTGCCTACAATATGGCGGTGACTTTATAAGCCTTGGTAAAGGTGGACAATTTGGTATGATTAATCCTTTTGAAGTTGTTATGGATGTAGATGAAGAAGAAATTAAACAAGGTTTAGGATATACTACATTTACTAGAACAATTCAATCAATTAAAGCTTTCTTAAAATATTATGATCCTTCTGTTGAAGAGGATGTTCTAAATATGTTTAGTGAAGTTGCTCAAGAAACATATAGAAGATTTAATATTAATTTTGATACCAATTTTATGAACTTGACAAGTGCAGATTATCCTACATTTAAGGATGTATATGCTACTGTTAAAGGTAAATTATTATCAATGCCAGAAAGAACTCAAGAAAGAGATATTTTAGAAAGATTAGAATTAAAAATTAGACCATTAGTAAAAGAATTAAAATATTATTTTGATGGTCATACTACTATTTCAGCTAAAAGTGATTTTATAGTATTTAATATAAGAGAGTTAATGAATTCTGATGAAAATATCAGAAATGCTTTATTCTTCAATGTGTTAAAATATGCTTGGAGTTTAACTTTAGATGTTAACAAAAATACTATATTAGAAGTAGATGAAGCTCACGTATTATTAAGTAATCAAAACGTTTTAGGTGCTGATTTCTTAGCTCAAATTCAAAGACGTGCAAGAAAATATAATACAGGTACAATTATTATTACTCAACAACCAACAGATTTCTGTGACCCAGCTGTTATTACTCAAGGTAAGGCAATATTTGATAATACATCTTACTATTTAGTAATGGGATTAAAGAAACAAGCTGCAACAGATTTAGCTAGATTAATAGATTTAAATGAATCTGAGGTTGAAAGTATTAAAAAATATGGTCAAGGGGAAGCTTTATTTATATGTGGTAGTAGAAGAATGAGAATTAACGTTGTGGTTACAGAAGAAGAATTAGATTCATTTGGCCGTGGCGGAGGTTTATAATTATTAAGTAGGTGATTTTATGAATAATCAAAGTATACCTAAAATAAGTAATTCAGGAAATGGTGGGGCAAAAACCCCATCATTATCTGCTAATACGGGTGAAAAAAATAATACTAAATTAGCTAATATAAACAAACAAAAAAGTTCGACTCCATCTGGTAAAAGAGCTGAAGACTATAAAAAAGGTTTATCTAATAATAAAGGTGATGCAGCAAAGCAAAGATTAAATAACTTAAAAGACAATATGAATAATCTTAAAAAGTTTGCTGCAAAAGAGGGAATAAAAAAAGCTGCAGCTGCGTATGGAGTACCAGAACCAGTTGTTGGTAATCTTCTTAATTCAAAATTGGGAGATAAACTTATTGATGAAGCATTGAAAAAGGGAGATCCTGCTGCTGCATTGGAACCATTAAAAAAAGTTGGAAAAGGTGCAATAGATGCTTCTAAAAAAATAAATGATGCTTTTTCTCCTGAATCGGAAAAATCTTCTGATCAAAAAAGTGATGAGAGAGAAGCAGAAAAAGTTAATAATGGTGAAATTACTTTTGAGTTTTCAGGTAAAACAATAAAATATTTAGCAATTATTGCTCCAGTATGTTTTGCTTTATTAATGTTTGTTATGATTGTAGTTGTAGCCATATCTGATGATAAAGCATCATCTATGATTTTAGCAGGGTTATCTTCAGATGAAAGAGGAGCTATATTAGATCAATTTGGTAATGGATCTGGTGAAATTGCATATAATACCGTTGGTAAAGGTACTAATGAATATCCTAAAAGTTATTATGAAAGATTAGAAAGTTTAGGAAATGTTTATTCATCAGATGGAAAATGTAAGGGTGCAGACTGTATGTCTCGTGCTGAATTCTTATATTATCTAAAAATTGCTGACATTAGTTTAAGATATCAAAATAAATACGGTGTAAAATTAGATTGGTTCTTGATAGCAGCAACTAATTTATACCAAGATAATACTAATGAAGAAACAATGGAAAAAAATACTGGTGGATATGATAAAGATACAGTAGAAAATTTTGATACACCTTCATTATTAGATTGGGATAATGATTTTAAAAATATGGATGGTTATACATATTTAGATCCTAATGATTCAAAATATGATTTAAATATTTTAGCTAAAAATATGGTAACTAAAAAAACATATCAAAGTTGTACTAAAAATGGTACAGTTACAAAGAATCAAGAAGATACTGATGTAGAAGATATGTATTTTACTCCAACAGGTGGTAAGAAATTAATTTGTGCTGCTGGAGAAACTTATAGCATATACAGTACATATACTTTAGATAAAGATAAGTATGATGAATTTATGCTTGAATATATTGATAAAAAAATGTTAACTCCAAGTACAGGAGGAGCATCAGGTAGTGGCTGTTATTATTGGCCTTTAAAAAATGGTGCAGGAACTATTACTTCAAAATTTGGTAATAGAAAAGCACCAACTCAAGGAGCATCTACTAATCATAAAGGTTTAGATATTGGTGTTCCAGAAGGTACTGAAATAGTATCAACTATTCCAGGAACTGTTATTCGTGCAGGTGCTGTTGATGGCTTTGGATATGCTGTATATATTGATCATGGTAATGATATGGTTTCAAAATATGGTCATATTAGAGCTGATGGTATAAAGGTAAAAGTAGGAGATAAAGTATCTCAAGGTCAAGTTATTGCTTTATCAGGAAATACTGGTATTTCAACAGGTCCACATTTACATTTTCAATTAGAGATGAGTGGTAATCCAGTTGATCCTTTAGATTATGTAAGTCAAGACAATCCTGCTCCTACAAGTTGTAGAACAGTTTCAGGAAATTCATTATCAAATGCTTTTGTTAAATTAGCATTAGCGCAAATCAATGATCCTGAAGGAGTTAATGGTAAAAAGTATTGGCAATTTATGGGATATAATAGTAGAGTTCCATGGTGTGCTGCATTTGTTTCATGGGTAGTTCAAAATACTAACTTTAATGGTCAAAGAATGGCTAGTATAGTTAATTATAGATCTGCAAGTGTAAATGAATGGATGAAATATTTTAATGGTGGAACAGGTAAAATTAAATTTTATTATAATGATAATTGTTCAAAATATGCTGGTAAAAATGGAAGTGGAAAATATATTCCAAAAGAAGGAGATATGATTTTCTTTGATTGGGATCAAACATGGAATGGTAATTTCCCACCTTCAGGACCAGATCATATAGGAATTGTGCAACATACAAGAAATGGTGTTATTACTACAATAGAAGGTAATACAAGTAATAAAGTAGCTGAAAGAACTTATAACTTAAATAGTTGTAAAGTTGTAGGTTTTGGTTCTTGGTATTAGGAGGTTAATATGAAGAAAAATATTTTATTATTAGGATTATTAATCTTATTATCTGGTTGCACAACAAAATATAATTTAACTTTTTCAGGTGATAAAATAAAAGAAAATATTGATATTAATATAGATAATGCAGAAATAAAACTAGGTGAGTCATATGTGCCTGGTATTGAATCTGATAATCGTATAAATAATATATTAAAAGAAGATCAATATCCATTATTTAATAATGAAAAAGTAAAATATGACAAAAAAGTTACTAGAAAAGGTTCTTATACAAATGTAAAATTAAGTCATAGTTATACATTTGATGAATATTTAAGTTCAAATGCATATTTAACATGTTTTGAAAATAAAAAAATGTCTAAAAATAGAAATTCATATTCTTTATCATTAAATGGTAATTTCTATTGTTTATATAGTGATGATATAGAAATAAATATTAAAACAGATAGAGAAGTATTAAAACATAATGCTGATAAAGTAAAAGGAAATACATATACATGGATTATTAATTCAGAAAATGTAAAAGATGCTAATATATATTTCCAAATGTCTACAAGATACAAATCTACAAATACTATACTAATTGTAGTAGCAGTAGTTGTTGGAGTAGTATTATTAGGCGGAGGATTTATTATATATAGTAAACTAAAAAATAGAGACAGCATTAATGAAATATAGTAGAGGTGTTAGTATGAAAAAAGAATTAAAAAGAATATTATTTATTGTTTTAACAGTATCATTATTAATACCTTTTACTGTTTTTGGATATGAATTTGAAAATAAAGAAAGAGAATCTAATGCTAAAAGAGTAAAAGAAGAAATATACGATTTATATAATTTATATAAATATATAATTGGTAATAATCCAGAAACTGAATACGGTGTTATTGGTTATAATGGTCAATGTTCACAAGTAACAGTAAATGGAAAAACAGTTAATATAGATGATTATATTGCTGGTGTTATTAAACAAGAAATGGGTGGAAATAACTTACAAGCCTTAAAAGCTCAAGCAATTGCAGCTAGATCTTATTTATTAAGTACAAATTCTGGTTCAACTTGTAAAGTAGTTAATGGTCAAAGTTATCAAGCTTATACTGAAGAAAAAAATAGGAACTCTATATATTATAGAGCAGCAAAAGAAACTTCAGGAATGGTTGTTAGTAGAAATGGTAGAATAGCTATGACTCAATATCAATCACATCCTGCAGGTAAATGGTGTAAAGAAGATGCTAGTGGTTGGCATATTACTTTCCAAAGATTTTCAGACGATTCTAGTTCAACATGGGTTTGGAATGGACCTAATAAAGAAACTGTTAGAAGAGTAGCTGGAGACGGTTCATTATATGGAACAGAAATGAACTACAATAATGGACATCACTTTGGAATGAGTCAAACAGTAGCTATGTATTTAGCTAAAGCACAAGGATATTCATATGAAAAATTAATCAAAACATTCTATGGTGAAGATGTAATGAAATTATCTGATGGAGTGTATGATGGTAATTTAAGTTATGTGGATTCTGATTTTGGAAAAATATACTATTATAATCAATTGGATTATGCTAAATACTATTATTCTGCAAATCCATCAAGTTCAAATACATATGGAGGTACAATAGCAAGTCATGGTTGTGGACCTACATCTATGGCAATTGTAGCTTCTAGTATGCTTAACAAAAATATTTCACCAGTTGAAACAACTCAAAAAACTTGTGCAGCTGGAGGATGTACTTCTGGTGGATCATATAATAATACATTAGGTCAAGTATTGAATCAACAATACGGATTACATGTTAAAATGTCTGGTAATAATCAAGAAGTATTAAATGCACTTGGATCTGGTAAATCATTAGTTATAGTTTTAATGGGACCAGGAACATTTACTACTGGAGGACACTATATTGTATTAACTGGTGTAAATAGACAAGGTCAAGTATCTGTTGCAGATCCAGCTAGTAGAAAAAGAACTGAAACTAAATGGTTCTCATTTAATACAATAATAGAACAAAGAAAAAAATATGCTAATTATACAATAATTACTAAAAGTTAGGTGATTTGATGAAGAAAAATTTAATATTATTATTTATTGTATTCTTATTAAGTGGTTGTACAGTTGATTATCAATTAACAATTGATAAGAATGGGAAAGTATCAGAGGATGCTCGAGCAATGGAAGATCAAGAATTCTTTAAAGAATATAATAAATCTTCTATTGGTAGAGTAGTTGGATTTTTAATTGAACCATATTCTGAGGAATTAAATAAGAACAACTATACTACTAATACTATTATAAATAAGAGCACAGGTGGTGCTAATCTTAGTAAAGAATATAGTAGCGTTGAAGAATATTCTAAAAACACTAAATTAGTTGGTCAATTTTCTGATAATGTAATCTATAAAGAAGATGGATCAAAAGTTACATTAAGTGTTAAAGGAAAATTATCAGATCAAGAACAAAACCAAGATAAATTTCCAATAGATTCTGCTACAATCATTATTGAATTACCATTTGAGGTAACAGATAATAATGCCGATAAAATTGTAGGTAGAAAATATATTTGGAATTTAGAATCTGGAAAAGAGAAAGAAATAAAATTAGTATATAATAAAAATAAAATAGCAAAAGATAATGGAGATAATATAGTTATATTTGTTGTAATTGGTGCAATTGTATTAATTGCAATTGGTGTAGTAGCTGTATTTAACTTTAAAGCTAAAAGAGAAGAAATGAATAAAATATAAGGAGGTAATATATGAAATTAAAATTTAGAGCAGAAAAAAAAGACGTAATAATATTTTTAATATTTTCATTAATATTATTTCTTTTGATATGTTTAGCCGTATCTAATATTGGTTCATTTTTATCAGAAGAAGGTACATTTTCAGGACTTAATATAGTTCCTGCATTAACAACATATTTACCTTTAACATTGTTATTATTTATTGTTTGTATTATAGCAATGTTTATGAGTGTTCAATCTTGGTTTATTGAACGTGAAGAAGGTGTAGGATTCCAAATTGGATCTAAAAGAGAAAAAAATTATTCACACTGGGAAAAAGACTCAGAAATGAAAAAGGGTCAAGATATAGTTGCAGTTGATCCATTAGCACCAAAAGCTAATGCTGCTGGTATACCAATTATTATGACACCTAAAAAAGTATGGGTTGATAATGGTGGATATCATAACTTAGTAATAGGTTCTACTGGTGCTGGTAAAACTCAAACAACTGTATTACCAATGGTTAACTTATTAGCAAAAAATGATGAATCTATGATTATTACCGACCCAAAAGGTGAAATCTATGAAGATACATCTAATTATTTAAGAAGTTTAGGATATAATATAGTTTTATTAAACTTCCGTGATCCTCAACAAGGTAATAGTTGGAATCCAATGTATTTACCATATTCATTATATAAAGATAATAAAATAGATAAATCAATTGAGTTACTTGAAGACTTAGCTGCAAATATATTAAAAGATCCTTCTGCTAAAGGACAAGACCCATTCTGGGAAAATACTTCAGCCGATTATTTTGCAGGTTTATCATTTGCATTATTTGAAGATGCTGATGAATCACAAGTAAACTTAAATAGTATTAACTTAATGACAACAGTTGGAGAAGAAAAATTAGCTAATACAACATATGTAAAAGAATATTTTACATTTAAAGATCCAGCTAGTACAGCTTATATTAAAGCATCTTCTACACTGATGGCACCAAACGAAACAAAAGGATCTATCTTATCAGTATTTAAACAAAGAGTTCAATTATTTGCATCTCGTACTAATTTATCTGAGATGTTAGCAAATAATGACTTTGATATGAGAGATATTGGTCGTAAAAAAACAGCAGTATTTATTGTAATTCAAGATGAAAAAACAACATATCATACTTTAGTTACAATATTCTTAAAACAATGTTATGAAACTTTAATTTCAGTAGCACAAGAATGTGGAGGAAAATTACCACATAGAACAAACTTTATTCTTGATGAGTTTGCTAACATGCCACCATTAAAGGATGTTACAACAATGGTTACTGCTGCTCGTTCAAGAAATATAAGATTTACATTTATCATTCAAAACTTTGCTCAATTAAATGAAGTTTATGGTAAAGAAAATGGTGAAACAATTAAAGGTAACTGTGGTAACATAGTTTACTTAATAAGTACTGAACTTACAGCGCTTGAAGAAATAAGTAAGATGTGTGGTGAGGTTAAATCTAAAGAAAAAGAAAAAACTTCATCTACACCATTAGTTACTGTAAGTGATTTACAAAGAATGAAACAATGGGAAACAATTATACTACGTATAAGAACAATGCCATTTAAAACAACATTAACTCCAAACTTTAAAATGCAATGGGGACATAATTTCCCTAAAGCTGATTATCCAATGAGAGAAGAAAAAGGAGTTAAAACATTTGATTTAAAAACATATGTTGAGAAAAAAAGAGATGAAAAGATTAATAACTTAATTGGTGGTGCTAATAGTAACTCTCCATTTGGTGGTGGAAATTCTCCATTTGGAGCCCAAGGTAGTTCACCATTTGGTGGTGGAAGACAAAATAGTCCATTTGGAGGAGGAATGCCTTCAACACCATTTGGAAATGGAACACCAAGTAGTCCATTCTCATCAAAACCTCAACAAACTGCTCCAAGTAGTCCATTTGGTACTCCAAAAAATGAGGACTCAGGAATTAATATGGAAAGTTTAGTTAATAGAATCAATGCTAAAATTGAAGAATTGGAAGCTGAAGATAAAAAGAATAATGAAGTTAAACAAGATAAAGTTATTGAACCATCACCTTTTATGAGTGATAAATTAGTTTCTAATACTAAACCTTCAACATCAAAACCAGTTGAATCATTTGTACCTGATACAAATACTCATAAATCAGGAGTTACTGATGATCAATTCTTTGATGATTTCTTTGGAGATGATTAAAAATAGCGAAAGCTATTTTTATTTTTTTTAATAATACAATACTAGTTTTTTAATATTATATATATTATAATTATAATGGAGTTGATTATATGGAATATGTAATAATAGGTTTATTGGTATTAATAATAATATTAATTATTATTTTATTTATAAAACAAAAGAATAATGAAAATATAGTTGAGAGATTATCAAAAATAGAAGTTAATATGGTAAAAGAAATAGGTGATTTCAAACTTGATTTTTCACATAATATTAACGATGATTTTAATACTTTAAACGAAAAGATTGATTATAGATTAAGATTAATTAGTGATAAAGTAAATGAAAGACTTGATGAAAATTTTGAAAAAACAAACAAGACTTTTGCTACAGTATTAGAAAGAATTAGTAAAATAGATGAAGCTCAAAAGAAAATAGATAGTTTATCGAATGATATTGTTTCATTACAAGGGATACTAACTGATAAAAAAACAAGAGGTATATTTGGTGAAGTAAATCTAGAACATATAATGGCTAATATATTTGGACCTAATAATGATAAAATATATAAGATGCAATATTCATTTGATAATAATACAATTGCAGATTGTGCTTTATTTGCACCTGAACCATTAGGTTTAGTAGCAATAGACTCTAAGTTTCCACTTGAAAATTATCAAATTATGGTAGATAAGAAAAATAGTACATCTATAAGAGATAATGCAGAAAAGTTATTTAAAACAGATATGAAAAAACATATTGATGCTATTAGTTCAAAATATATTATTCCTGGTGTTACATCAGATCAAGCAATACTATTTTTACCTGCAGAAGCAATATTTGCAGAATTAAATGCATATCATACTGAAATTCTAGATTATGCTTTTAAGAAAAGAGTATGGATTACTAGCCCAACAACATTAATGAGTACTTTAACAACAATTCAAGTTATTATGAAAAATATGGAAAGAGATAAGTATGCTAAAGTAATACATAATGAATTAGTATTATTAGATACAGAATTTAAAAGATATAAAGATAGATGGGATAAATTATATAGAAGTATTGAAACTGTTAGTAAGGATGTTAAAGACATTCATACAACAACAGAAAAAATAACAAAAAGATTTGATAGTATTAATCAAGTTGAAATGGATTCGTTAGATTATACTGCTGAATAAGTTAATAAAAAAAAGGTAGGTAAAACTATCTTTTTTATTAATATTTTTGTATAATTATAATAGGTGATAATATGGAAGATAAAATTATTGAAATATTAAAAACAGAAAAAAGAGCATTAACTGTTCATGAATTAGAAACTATATTAGAATTTGATAGTGTTGAACAATTAAAAGAATTATTAAAAGTATTAAATGATTTAGAAGATAAAGCACTAGTTTTCCATACTAAAAAAGATAAATATATGTTATTTGAAGAAAGTAATTCTAGAGTAGGATTATTACAAGTGACATCACGTGGTACAGGTTATGTATTAATGGAATCAGGAGAAGAAATTAAAATATATCCTGAAAATTTAAATGGAGCTTTAAATAAAGATAGAGTAATTGTTAATATTACTGATAATCAAGCTAAACCTAATGAAGGAAAAGTAGTTAGAATTGTAGAAAGAGCAAATAGTAATGTGGTTGGAACAATTTATTTCCATAAGAATAAAATATACGTTAAACCAGATGATAAAAAAATTAATGTTAATATTTTAATAGAAAAGAATTACTATAATAATTTAGTAGAAGGACACAAAGTACTTGTTAAATTATTAGGATTAAATAAAGATGGGGAATATAATTCTGAAATTATTAAAATAATTGGACATATTAATGACCCAGGTGTAGATGTATTATCTGTAATGGCTAAACATAATATTAATGATGTATTTCCAAAGGAAGTAATGGAACAAGTTGAAAGTGAAATACCTAGTGAAATTACAGAAGAAGAAATAAAAGAGCGTTTATCTCATACTGGAAAAGATTTAAGAGATGAAATTATATTCACAATAGATGGTGATGATACTAAAGATATAGATGATGCTATATCAATTGAAAAATTAGAAAATGGTAATTATAAATTAGGTGTTCATATCGCTGATGTTAGTTACTATGTAAAAGAAAATTCACCATTAGATGAAGAAGCTTTATCAAGAGGTACAAGTGTTTATTTAGCTGATAGAGTAACACCAATGTTACCTCATGAATTATCAAATGGTATATGTTCATTAAATCCAAATGTAGATAGATTTGCTTTATCTTGTATTATGGAAATTGATCCTCAAGGTGAAGTAGTAAATTATGATATATTTGATAGTATTATTCGCTCAAGAATACAAATGACTTATAAAAAAGTAAATAAAATATTAGAAGAAAATATTATATCTGAAGGTTATGAAGAATATGCTTCTAAATTATATTTAATGGCTGAATTAGCTCAAATATTAAGAAAAAATAAAGTATCAAAAGGATATATTGATTTTGATTTAGATGAAGCAAAAATAATAGTAGATGAAGATGGAAATGCTATAGATGTAGTATTAAGAGAAAGAGGAACAGGAGAAAAATTAATAGAAGACTTCATGATATGTGCTAATGAAACAGTAGCAACTCATTTCTATAATATGGAATATCCTTTAGTATATCGTGTTCATGGTGAACCAAATGAAGAAAAGATAACTAATTTCTTACATTTAGTTAGCATATTAGGTTATAATGTAAAAGCAAATCTTAATAAGATTACACCATTAGTAATACAAAGTATGCTAGAACAATTAAAAGATAAGAAAGAATATTATATATTATCTAGTCAAATGTTAAGAAGTATGCAAAAAGCTGTATATGATACAAAGAATATTGGACACTTTGGTTTAGCTAGTAAAATATATTGTCATTTTACATCACCAATTAGAAGATATCCTGATTTATCTGTACATAGATCAATTAGAAAATGTTTATTAAATCCAGAAGTAACTCTTGAAACAATTAATAAATGGGAAGGTAGATTACCTTATATTGCTGAACAATCATCAGCTAAAGAAAGAGCATCTATTGAATGTGAAAGAGAAGTAGATGATATGAAGATGGCAGAATATATGGAAAAACACATTGGAGAAGAATATCATGGTATAATAACTGGTGTTATGAGTTTTGGATTCTTTGTTCAATTACCAAACATGATTGAAGGATTAGTTAGAGTAGAAGATATAAAAGGTGACTTTTATACTTATGATGAATCTACATTTAGTTTAATTGGTAGTAAGAATAAACGCGGATATAGATTAGGTGACGAAGTTGATGTAATTTGTAAAGCAGCAAGCAAAGAAAATCATACCGTAGATTTTGTTATTAAGGGGATGGAAGATACATGCAAAAAAGAAAACTAAAACCAGTTGTTAAAAATATATTATTCTTATCTATAATAGTTGTAATAGCTGGTATAGTTCTTGCTGTATTTACATTAAATAATAATGATAAAAAGAAAACAGAAGAGAAACCTAATATCGAACAAAAAGAAGAAGTAAAAGAAGAACCAGTTGAAGAAGAAGTTGAAGAACCAACTGAAAAAAGAATGTCTATTGTTATGACAGGAGATGCATTATTACATGGTGCAGTATTTATGGATGCATATAAAAATGGTAAATATGATTTTACTAGTATGTTTACTTTAATAGCGCCAATTGTAAAAAAATATGATTTAAAATATTATAATCAAGAAACAATTATTGGTGGAGGAGCACCTGCTCATTATCCAAGATTTAACTCTCCTAAAGCTATTGGTGATAATTTAACAAGTATAGGATTTAACCTTGTAAGTCTTGCTAATAATCATACATTAGATAGAGGAGAGAGTGGTTTAAAACATTCTGTTAATTATTGGAAAACAAAAGCAACAGTTGTTACTGCAGGATCATATGGATCAAAAGCAGAAAGAGATGAAGTTCCAGTTTATGAAAGAAATGGAATTAAATATGCGTTTTTAGCTTATACTACTTGTACTAATGGATTAAGTACACCTGCAGGAAAAAGCTATTACTTAAATGTATATAGTAATGCATTAGCGAAAAAAGATATAGATCAAGCTAAGAAAAATGGTGCAGAAGTAATTATAGTAGCAATGCACTGGGGAGTAGAATATACTCATAAACCAAATAATGAACAAAAGACTATAGCAAAATATTTATCTAGTCAAGGTGTTAATTTAATAATTGGATCACATCCCCATGTTATTCAACCAATTGAATATGTTGGAGAAACATTAGTGGTGTATTCTTTGGGAAATTTAATATCTGCTCAAAGAGTAATGGGAATTGAAAAAATTATCGGATTATTAGTTGGTACAGATATTGTAGTTAAAGATGGTAAGGTTACTTTTGAAAATACAGGATTTGAGTTGTTATATACTTATTACACTGCTTCAAATAGAAACTTTAAAGTATATCCATTTAGTAAATTGACAACAAAAGTATTAAGTAATCATGCATCATTAAATAAAAAGTATCGTAAAATTGTAGATCCAGGGGGGAAATTTAATGGAACTAAAGAACAAACGAGCTAATTATGACTATGAAATAGAAGAAACATATGAAGCCGGAATTGTACTAACTGGTACAGAAATAAAATCTATTAGAGATGGTAAAGCTCAATTAAAAGATAGTTATGCTATTGTTAAAAATGGAGAAGTATTTATCTTAAATATGCATATTAGTCCATATGATAAAGGTAATATATTTAATCATGAAGAGACTAGAACTAGAAAATTATTATTAAATAAAAAAGAAATATATAAGATTAGAGATTCAATAGATAGAGAAGGATATACTCTTATACCAGTTAAATTATATTTTAAAGGTAATAGAGCTAAAATATTATTAGGTATTGCAAGAGGTAAAAAGACTTATGATAAGAGAGAATCTTTAAAGAAAAAAGATATGCAAAGAGAGATAGAAAAACAGTTAAAAAGATATTAAGTTTAAAGATAATTCTTTAAACTTTTTTGTTAAATAAAATAATTATAGTGTATTGCAAATACTTTTAAAATAATATATACTTATATTGTAAAACATAATACGCGAAAGGAAGTGTGCTTAATGCAAATTACATCTGTAAATGTCAAAAAATTTGACAAAGAAGACTCAAAAATGAAAGGAATCGCTTCAGTAATACTTGATGATTGTTTTGTAATTCGTGATATCAGAATTATAGAAAAAGAAGAAGGTTTATTTATTGCAATGCCTAGTAGAAGAAAAGGTGATGGAGAGTATCATGATGTAGCTCATCCAATTAATCAAGAAACTAGACAAATGTTTGAAGAAACTATATTAAAAGCATATGAAACTGCTGATTCAGAAGAATAAAAGTCACAATTGTGACTTTTTTATTTTATATATTCATATAATGTAATAGGAGGTATATATGGAAAATGATATACAATTTAATCATAGTATTACATTAAATGAAAGAAAAAATCTATTAGTAACAGGTGTAAAGAAAATAGATCATTTTGATACTAATGAATTTTTGATTGAAACTAATATGGGATATTTATATATAAAAGGATCTGAATTAGAATTAATAAAATTAGATACATTTAAAGGTAATGTAACTATAAAAGGTATAGTAAATAGTATGGTGTATAATGATAAAGATAAAGTAAAAGAAGATGGAATTATATCGAGATTATTTAAATGATAGAATTAGCTTATCAATTTAAAATAATAATTTATTCCATATTATATTCACTAGTTTTTACATACTCCTTTATATTATGTAAAAATTATTTATGTGTTAATAATTATGTATTTAAAACAATTAATACAATTACATTTTACTTATTCTTTTCTATAATGTACTTTATAGGATTAGAAATAGTATGTAATGGTATTTTACACTTTTATTCTATTTTAACTATATTTTTTGTAGGTTATATTGCTACAAAGTATAATAAATGATAAAATGTGTTTAAGGTGATACTATGGCCAAGGAGAAGAAAAAAAGTAGTGCTAGTAAGGTTAGATTAATGACATTTGGAACATTATCAGTTGTATTAGTGCTTATATTTTTTATTACTTTATTTTCTAATTTATATACATTGTATAAAGTAGAGGAAGAGAAAACAAAAAAAGAAAATGAATATGCTGTATTACAAGATAAGACAGATGAATTAAAAACAGAAATTATAAAGTTAAAAGATCCAGAGTATTTAGCAAAATTTGCTAGAGAAAATTATTCATATTCAAAAAAAGATGAAATAATAATCAAAATAGATAAAAAAGAAAAAGAAGAAGAAAAAGAAAATTCAAAAGCATTAACTTCTACATCTGATTTTCATGGGGAATGGATTATCTTCGCTTGTGTTGTAGGTTTTATTTTAATATTAGCTTATGCATTTATTAAAAGTAGATATAAAACAAAAGAACAATAAAAAAAGAATATTTAAATATTCTTTTTTATTTTAATTTATTAATAACTTTAGTATTATCAATCATTTCAAATTTTTTCATTGGTTCATAATTCTTAGCTTTAGCTACCATACTGGTAGGAAATTTATCTATTTTTTTATTATAATTATCCACTAAATCATTATAATATTGTTTTAAAGCCATTATTTCAGCTTCAGTTTCTATTAAGTCTATTTCTACTTTAGTATATTCATCTGCTTTTTTTAATTCAAAATTATCTAATCCATAAACATGAAATTCTTTAATAGCACCATATAATTTTTTATCTAAAGTATAGTTATCTAATTTTTTTTCTTTTATTTCATCTATTGTTTTAATAGTTATATTATCTTTGTTTAGATGTTTTTTAATTACATCAATAGATTTACTTAATAAATCAAATCTTTTATTTAAAACATTTTCTATATTTGAAACAGCTTCATCTATTCTAATAATATCTTCATTAAAAGAATCTAATGAAGTGATTATAACCACTATCATTGTACTAATTAATATGATTAATATAATTGCTATTGCTAATAACATACTATCACCATAATAATTATAACAAAGATATAATTATTTTACAATTATTTAGATGTTTGGATAGAATGACTCACTTGTATTTATATTCTCATCAAATTTAATAAAATTAATATAAATAAGTAATAATAAATACCAATTTCCAGTATTAGGATCACTTATAATTACATGATCTTTTCCTGATTGTTCAATAATTCCTCTAAATATTCTATCTTTCCATTCTATTGAATCAGCAAAAGACATATATATTTCTACATTCTTACCTCTATTTAATCTTAATATATTTTCAATATAAGATTGCTCATCATTGTTTGTATACATTGAAGTATCAATATAATTATTATTAATAAAAATCATCCTTTCCATATATTATATTTACTTGTTTTTTATTTATGCTTAAATTGACAATTTACCTTATTTTATGTTAATATTATCTCGTCAAAAGTGACTTCTTTTTTTATATATGGAGGTATGTATGTCTAAGATAATTGTTATACCAAATACTATAGATAATATTTCTAATATAGATGCAGATGCAATATTATTAGGAATAAATGGATATAGTGTTAATACATTAAATATTAATATAGAGGATTTAGATTTATTAAACTATAATGGTGATTTATTTATTTCTTTAAATAAAAATTTAATGAATGAAGATTTAGTTATTATAGAAAATATATTAGTTAAACTTAATAACTATAATATAAAAGGTGTATTTTATTATGATGTAGGTTTATTAAATATAGCAAATAGATTAGATTTAAACTATAGTTTAATATGGTCTGCAGAACATTTAACAACTAATTATTTTACAATTAATTATTGGAAATCTAAGGGAGTAAGTGGAACATTTTTATCAAATGAAATTACTATAGATGAAATGTTAAGTATTAGAGATAATACTGATTCAATATTAATTGCTCAAATGTTTGGATATATTCCTATGTATGTATCTAAAAGACACGCAGTTAAGAATTATATTAAAAATTTTAATTTAGATTCAAATAGTAATAAATATTATATATATAAAGAAGAGAAAAAATATTCGATTGTAGATAATGAAGATGGAACAATGATATATTCTTCATTTATATTAAATGGATTAGAAGAATACTTAAACAATATTGATAAGTTTGATTATATATTAATTAATGGATATGAAATAAGTGATGAAAATTTAATTAAGGCAATTGATATTTATAAAAACATTAATAAAGATAATTTAGATAAATCAGAAAAAATGTTAAGTGATATGTTTGATAATTTAGGAAAAGGGTTCTTGCATGAAGAATCAATTTATAGGGTGAAGAGAAATGATAAATAAACCAGAGTTATTAGCACCAGCAGGTGATTTAGAAAGACTTAAAGTAGCACTATTATATGGAGCTGATGCTGTATATTGTGGTGGTCCTGCTTTTGGATTAAGGGCTAATGCTACAAACTTTACATTTGAAGAATTAAAAGAAGGTGTAGAATTTGCTCATTCACTTAACAAAAAAGTATATGTAACTGTAAACATAGTTTTACATAATAGAGAAGGAAATGAATTATTAGATTATCTAAAACAATTAAATGAAACTAATGTAGATGCTATTATAGTAAGTGATCCTTATATAATTGATATGGCAATAAAGTATACGGATTTAGAAGTTCACTTATCTACACAACAATCTACAATGAATAAAGAAGCATGTAAATTTTTCTTAGAACAAGGTGTAAAGAGAATTGTACTTGCGAGAGAATGTAATAAAGAACAAGTTAGAGAAATAATTAATGAAGTTCCAATAGAAATAGAAACATTTATTCATGGTGCAATGTGTGCTGGAATAAGTGGTAGATGTGTTTTATCTAATTTCTTAACAAATCGTGATGCAAATAGAGGTGGATGTAGCCAAATTTGTAGATGGGATTTTCAATTATATGATGAAAAAGATAATTACATAGAAGGTGAAAAAGATTTCACGTTATGTAGTAAAGATTTATCATTACTTGAATTTATTCCTGAAATGATAGATATGGGAATTAAATCATTTAAAATAGAAGGAAGAATGAGATCTATATATTATATTGCAACAGTAGTATCAATATATAGAAAAGTAATTGATGAATATTGTAATCAAAAAGAAACATATGCATATAATAAGGAATATGAGAAGATACTTAGAAGATGTGCTAATAGAGATTCAGTAGCGCAATTCTTTAATGGTAACTATGATTATACTTGTAGTTATTATAATGGACGTATGGAAGTATCTAATCAAGATTTCTTAGGACAAGTATTAGAATATGATGAAGAAAAAAAATTAGTTATTATGGAGCAAAGAAATTATTTTGAAAAAGGAGACGAAGTAGAAATATTTAGTCCTAATAAAGAAACTATTTCATTTATTATTGATGAAATATATGATGAAGATGATAATTTAATAGATGTAGTAAGACATCCAAAACAAATTTTTAAAATTCCTTTTGATATTAAATTAGATAAATGGGATTTAATGCGAAAAAAATATTGACATTAAAAGCAAAAAGTAGTATCATTTGAAATGTTTATAAATAAAGGTTGGTGTTATTATGAAAAAAGAAAATACAATCTACTTAACTGAAGAAGGTTTAGAAGAAATCAAAAATGAATTAGAGGATTTAAAATTAGTTAAAAGACCAGCAATTATTCAAGCTTTAAAAGACGCAAGAGCTCAAGGTGACTTAAGCGAAAATGCTGAATATGATGCGGCTAGAAATGATCAAGCTCAAGTTGAAGCTAGAATTCAAGAATTAGAAGCTATGATTGAAAAAGCTGAAATAATTAAAGAAGTAGATACAACAAGTGTTTCATTAGGTACTAAAGTTACTATTGAGTATTTAGATGATAATGAACAAGAAGAGTATTCAATTGTTGGTAGTAAAGAAGCAGATCCTTTTACAAATAAAATATCAAATGAATCTCCTATAGCACGTGCTATTTTAGGACATAAAGTAGGAGAAACTGTTAGCGTTGATAGTCCTAATGGAAAATATGACGTTAAAGTTGTTTCAATTTCAAAATAAAAAGATAGGTTAACTATCTTTTTTTATATTATTTTATCTATTATTCCATAATTTAATGCTTCTTCAGCGCTCATAAAATTATCTCTTTCAGTATCATTTTCAATCCTTTTAATATCTTGATTAGTATTTTTAGATAATATTTTATTTAATTTTTCTTTCGTTTTTAAAATATGCTCTGCAGCTATTTTAATTTCAGTTGCTTGTCCTTCAACTCCTCCTAATGGTTGATGAATCATTATTTCACTATTAGGTAAACAAAATCTTTTACCCTTTGTACCACTTGATAATAAGAATGCTCCCATAGAAGCTGCCATTCCTATACATATAGTTTGAACATCACTTTTTATATAATTCATTGTGTCATATATTGCAAGTCCAGCACTTACACTACCACCGGGTGAATTAATATATATACTTATATCGTCATGACTTAATGAATCTAAATATAATAATTCAGCTATTACTATAGCAGCACTATGATCTGTTATTTCATCACTTAACATAATAATTCTATCTTCTAACAATCTTGAATATAAATCATATACTCTTTCTGTACTATGTTTTTTTTCAATAATATTTGGAATAATCAAATTATCAACTCCTATAATTATAATAGTCAATATATATTTAAATATTCAAAAAGTAATGACAAAGTATACATTTTTTGATAAAATTATTATGAGAATAGAGGGTATTATTATGGGAAAAAAAATAATGATAACATGTGATGGCTTAAGTGATAATGAAGTTATTGTTGGGACAACATTAAAGGAAATAAGTGAAAAGGTAAAAGACAATTTTAAATATGATATCTTATTAGCAAAAATAGATAATGATTTAGCTGAGTTAACTGATACAGTTACTAGAAATTGTGATGTAGAATTTTATGATAGAAGTTCTACATTAGGAAGATATATCTATATTTCTAGTGCTACATTTATGTTAATTGTAGCAGTTAAAAATATATTAGGACCAGATGCTAAAGTAATTACTAAACATTCATTAGATAATGGAGTTCTATGTCAAATAGAAGGTGTTGATATTAATAGAACTATATTAAATCAAATTAATGAAGAGATGCATCGCTTAGCTAAAGAAAATCTATTGTTTGAAAAAATTAGTGTTTCTCGTACAGATGCTATAAAATATTTTAAAAATAAAAAACAATTAGATAAAGTTAATGTATTAAAATATATATCTAATACATATGTTAATTTATATAAATTAGATAATTGTTATAATTATTTTTATAGTAAATTAGCTTATAGTACTGGACAAATAGATGAATTTGAAACTAATTATTTATATGCTAATGATTTTGTATTATCTGTACCAACATTATCAAAACCAAATAAGATGACTGAATATAGTCATCATACAAAAGTAGTTGATGCATTTAATAGAGCAGAAGAATTTACTAGTAAATTAGGTTGTGAATATGCAGCAGATGTTAATAGAGTAGTATCTGATGCTAAAATAACAGATTTAATTTTATT
The DNA here is from genome assembly GCA_002425325.1 of Caryophanales bacterium UBA5578. GTDB lineage: Bacteria > Bacillota_I > Bacilli_A > RF39 > UBA660 > UBA5578. The sequence continues at coordinate 60,780 of DIMA01000018.1, forward strand.
AGCTGAATCTTATTATGAAAGTCAATTACAAAGAACTGCTGATGACATTTCATCTAAAAGAGATGTTAGATTAGTTTTATTAGCAGGCCCATCTAGTAGTGGTAAAACAACAACTTCAAAGAAAATTATGAACTATTTAAAGAGTAATGGTCATGGTGTATTACAAATTTCTGTTGATAATTATTTTAAAGAATTAAAAGATACACCAAAAGATGAAAATGGTGATTATGACTTTGAATGTATTGAAGCTGTAGATACTGAATTATTAAATAAACATTTAGTTGATCTATTAGCTGGTAAAGAAGTTGAATTTCCTACATATAATTTCTTAACAGGTAAAAGAGAATATAATGGTAATAAAGCTAAATTAGGAGCTAATGAAATAATGGTTATTGAAGGTATACATGCTATTAATGATCAAATGACTTTCTCAATAGAGAAAAAATTAAAATATAAAATTTATATTAGCCCATTAGTAAATATTGGTATTGATAGCCAAAATTATATTCATACTACAGATATTAGAAAATTACGTCGTATAGTTAGAGATAGTAAAACTAGAGGAAAGACTGCTTCTGCAACATTAAAGATGTGGCATTCTATACGTAAGGGTGAAGAAAAATATATTTATCCATATCAAGATGATGTAGATACAGTAATTAATTCTAATCTATGCTATGAAATAGGGGTATTAAAAACATATGTTGAACCTTTATTATTCTGTGTAGATGAAAATGATAATGTTTATCCAGAAGCATTAAGATTAATAAATTTCTTAAGAAACTTTTTACCTATACCAAGTGATGATATACCAATAAATTCTGTATTAAGAGAATTTATTGGTGGAAGTTGTTACAAAGATTAGAAAGAAGGAATAATATGACAAAAGTTGCAATAAATGGATTTGGTAGAATAGGAAGATTAGCATTTAGACAAATGTTTAATGTTCCAGGATATGAAGTAGTTGCTATTAATGACTTAACTAGTCCTGAGATGTTAGCACATCTACTAAAATATGATTCAGCACAAAAGAAATACGAATTAGCTGATACAATTAATTATGAGGAAGATGCTATTATAGTAGATGGTAAAAGAATACCAGTATATAAAAATAGTGATCCATCAACATTACCTTGGGGTGAATTAGATGTAGATGTAGTTCTAGAATGTACAGGATTCTTCTGTTCTAAAGAAAAATCTATGGCACATATTAATGCAGGAGCAAAGAAAGTAATTATATCAGCTCCAGCTGGTAATGATTTACCTACAATTGTTTATGGTGTTAATGAAAATATTTTAACTAGTGAAGATAGAATTATAAGTGCAGCTAGTTGTACTACAAACTGTTTAGCTCCTATGGCTAATGCTTTAAATAAATATGCTACAATAGTTTCTGGTATTATGACTACTGTTCATGCTTATACTGGAGATCAAATGATTCTTGATGGACCACATCGTAAAGGTGATTTAAGAAGAGCTAGAGCAGGTGCTATTAATATAGTTCCTAATTCAACAGGAGCAGCTAAAGCAATTGGTTTAGTTATTCCAGAATTAGCTGGTAAGTTAATTGGTGGAGCACAAAGAGTTCCAGTACCAGATGGTTCAATTACATTATTAGATGCAGTTGTTGAAAGAGAAGTAACAGTAGAAGAAATTAATGCTATGATGAAGAGTGTTTCAAATGAAGTATATGGTTATACTGAAGAAGAAATTGTATCAGGAGATATAATTGGTGAAACACATGGTTCTATATTTGATGCAACTCAAACTAAAGTAATTAATTTAGGAGATGGAAGATCATTAGTACAAGTTGTAGCTTGGTATGATAATGAAAATTCTTATACTAGCCAAATGGTTAGAACTGCTAAGTATATAAGCAATATGTAAAGTAAAATAAAAAAATAGAATTTACATTGTATGTTCTATTTTTTTTTGCTATAATCAGTTTGTAGAATAGAGGTAGTGTTATGGCATTAATATTGTTATTATTATCAATAGCACCAGTTGTATTTTTTGGATTCTTAATATACAACAGGGATAGAGAAAAAGAACCTACAGAAACTTTAATTAAATTATTTTTTTGTGGTGTTGGTTCTACATTCTTAACATTATTAATTACTTATATATTAACTATGATTTTTCCATTTTTTGGTTATGAAATGGATCAATTAAATATTTTAACACTTATACCTTATGTATTTATTGGTGTAGCATTAGTAGAAGAATTTTGTAAATGGATATTTGTTTATAAATTAGAATATAATGATCAAGAGTTTAATCATTTATATGATGGTATAGTTTATGCTACTTTTGTATCATTAGGATTTGCTTGTTTTGAAAATATCTTATATGTATTTAGTTATGGAATACAAACTGCTATAGTAAGAGCCTTACTTGCAGTACCAGGTCATTTATGTGATGGTATTATGATGGGGTATTATTTATCATTAGCAAAAGCTGCATTATTTAATAACAATAAAAGTTTATCAAAAAGAAATTTATTATTTAGTTTAGCTGTACCTACAGTAGCTCATGGTTTATATGATTATTTATTATTTGCATCAGATATCTCTGATAATAGTATATTTATATTATTATTTTTAGTATTTGTTGTATTCTTCTTTGTATTAGCATCTAAGAAAGTTAAACAATTAGAAAAATCAACAATTAATTTGAATCCAAATTATATAAGTAAAAATGTAAGAGCACAAATGCAATATCAAGTATATAACAATGGATATATTTATCCTCAAGTAAATTATCAACAATATAATGTTCAACAAAATAATATACAACAACCTCAAAATGTATATGCTCCTGATTCATTTAATCCATATACTAATCAAGAAGTTAAACCTAAATATTGTAGTAATTGTGGAACACCTATTATAGGAAAATATTGTAGTAATTGTGGAAAAGAAGTATAAATTACTTCTTTTTTTTGATATAATTGAAAAAAGAAAGAAAAAAAGCATAAAAAAACTTGACTTAAAATATATTTATGCTATAATCTTGTTTAGTGAAAAAGGAAAGCGATGTGTCCACATCCACCTGATTACCCAAGGTAATAGGTAGTAAGCCAATATATAATAATGGTTTTTAAAGTGGATACTCCGGTATACACTTTTTTCATGGTATAAGAGTGATTGGGAGGTGTTTGTTATCGCAAACAAAGAAAAAGGTTTGTTCATAAACGAACAAATTAGAGCTAAAGAAGTTATGGTTATTGGACCACAAGGAGAACAATTAGGAATTAAATCTACTAAGGATGCATTAACTCTAGCAACCTATGCAGGATTTGATCTTGTTTTAATTAATCCAAATGGTAATCCACCAGTAGCAAAAATTATGGATTACAATAAGTTTAAATATGAAAACAAGAAAAAACAAAAAGAAAATATTAAGAGACAAAGAGAAAGTAATTTAGAAATGAAAGAATATAGATTATCTGTATCTATAGATGTTCATGACTTTGATACTAGAGTAAAACAAGCATCTAAATATTTAGAAAAAGGTCATAAGGTTAAAGGATCAATTAGATTCCGTGGTCGTGAAATGGCACATACTGATTTAGGTCGTGATGTATTATTACGTTTTGCAGAAGCTTTAAATGAAGTAAGTGATGTAGAACAAAAACCTATTTTAGAGGGACGTAATATGACAATGATACTTATACCAAAGAAAGAAAAGTAGGGAGGATATTATGGCAAAAGTAAAGAAAGTTAAAGCAAAATCTCATAAAGGAACTCAAAAAGTTTTAAATGTAAGAGATGGTGGTTCAATTAAAATTGGACATCCAGGAACTAGACATAATACTGGTAAGAAAAATGCTGCTTCAAATAGAAGTGGAAGAAGTTTATCTGCATTATCTAAAGCAGATGCTAACAGATTAAAAAAAGTTAATATTTAATTATAAGAAGGAGGAATTTACGTGGCAAGAGTAAAAGGAAGTAATATCCATGCACAAAGAAGAAAGAAAATTTTAAAACGTGCTAGAGGATATTTTGGAAGTAAACATAAATTATATAAAACTGCTAAAGAACAAGTAATGCATTCTTTAAAATATGCATATAGAGATAGAAGACAAACTAAGAGAAATATGAGAAAATTATGGATAACTCGTATTAATGCAGCTTGTCGTATGAATGATATTAGTTATTCTAAATTTATTTCAGGTTTAAATAAAGCTGGAATTACAATTAATAGAAAGATGTTAAGTGAAATAGCTATTTGTGATGATAAAGCATTTGCTGAATTAGTTAAAACAGCTAAAGATGCTTTAAACGGAAAAGTAGCTGCAAAAGCTGAAACTAAAGAAGTTAAAGAAGTAAAAGAAACTAAAGCAGTTAAAAAAGAAACTAAAAAAGAAGAAGCTACTGATTTAAGTAAATTAACAGTTGCTGAATTAAAAGCATTAGCTAAAGAAAAAAATGTTGAAGGTTATACTTCAATGAAAAAAGCTGAATTAATAGATGCTTTAAAATAATCAATTTATTTGATTATTTTTTTGTTGTTTTGACAAATTATATGACTTTGTGTATAATATGCCATAAATCAAAAAAGAGGGGTGAATATAATGTTATTAAGTTATGAAGTATCAATTACAGCTAACTCAGTTTTAGTTAAAAATGGTATGAGACCTAAAATGAGTATATTAGATAATAGATATAGAAATTTTACTGATGAAGAATTAGCGGTAATAGAACATTTAGAATTAAATAATTATACTAATATTGAAGAATTAGTGCATTTTCCTAATTTAAAATCATTAGTAATTAAAAGTAGTAACTATAATGACATTATTCCAGATGTTGATTATAGAGAATGTACTGCTATAAATCATATTGAGAATTATGAACAATTATCTAATTTAAGTAATTTAGAAGAATTAGTGATTGAAAATGATTTATATATTGAAAAATTAGATTTAACTAATTTAAATAAATTAAGAAAATTACATTTAATAAATAATGCTAAATTAAAAACTATAGTTGGATTAGAGGATATAGAAACTTTAGATGATGTGTTAATGTATGGTAATCCATTTAGTTGTAAATTTAATATAAATAAATATGCACAAAATACGTCATTAGCTTATAGAAATATATTAGACATTAATTTATATATTGATGCTATTTATGGTGATAGAAATATAGCTAAGACATTAATGAATATGGAAATTGCTGGTTTAAGTAAAATTTTATTTGCTGAAAAAAGTGGATTTTTAAATTATTCAACAATTAACTGTCAATGGTTATATGATATGTTTATGAAATTAGATGTTTTCTTTAGAAGAAATAATATGTATAGCATGAGTGATTATGAAAAATGTATGTTTGTATTTAACTATTTAATAAAGAATGTAGCTTTTTCAGAAGAACAAATATTATCTAGAAATGCTGAATATATTGAAGCTAAAAATAGATTTAATGATATTCCTGAACAATTAGTAGATAGATTAAATTTTATACATAGTAGTTATAGAGCTTATCATTTTAAATTTGCTAACTGTGAAGGTATAGTTAATCTTGGTGTATTTATGTTAAAGATGTTAGGATTAGATGCTTATAATGTTCATTGTAAAGATAAGAGAGCTAATTCTACGCAAACAAATCATTCTATTATAAGAGTAAATTTTAAAGATATACCTTTATATATGGATCCTACTTATGATAGAAAGAATAGTGATAAATATTGTTTAATTAACTTTGAAGAAATTTCTGAATATCATGATTTAGATTCTTTTGAATACTCATTATATAAGGAATTTACAGATAAATTAGGAGGAAAAAAATATGTTAACTCAAATATTAATAAATGGTAAAGATATGAATTTATCTGAATTCCCAGAAGTAGAGGAAAGATTAATATTCTTATCACCAGAAGAGTTACAAGAAATAAAACAAATAGTATCTAATATTCAAGCTGAACATTTATATCAAGGAAATTTTACACATGGTTTATATCATAGTGAAAAGACATTTATTTATACATATTTATTAGCAAAAAAAGAAGGTATTAAAGAACCTTTTAGACAAATATTATTTGATGCTGCAATATATCATGATTGTAATAGACAAGATAATTTTGAAGATTCAATACATGGTTATGCTTCTGCCAATAAAATAAAAGGTTTACTAGATAGTAAAGAAATTTCTTTATCTTCTATTTATAATAATAAAAAATATCAAGTAATATTATATGCTTTAATGGAGACACATAGTGCTAGAGAAAATGCAGATTCAGATTTAAATTGTTTATTAAATCAAGCAAGTAATTTAAACTTATTAAAAGATGAATTAACATTAGCTGAAGAATTAATTGATATTGTTGGTCCATATTTAACGCTATGTAAAATATTAAAAGATGCAGATGCATTAGATAGAAAAAGATTTGGTGATGTTTCATATGCATCACTTAATGAAGAATATTTAAGATTAGAAAGTTCTAAAAAATTAGTTGATTTTGCTGATCAAATTAATAAATTATATTTTGAATTAATGAAACAAGATTATGAAGAAATAGATGAAACTAAAGTAGCTTCTAAAAATTGTATTCATAGTATAGGTTTTGATTTCTTTAAAATTAATAGTGTTTTAGAACATGGTGTTTTATCTGCGGATGAAATGAAGAAAAGAAAATTAAATATACCTCGTAACTTTACTGGTGGTAATTTTGATAGATGGATTTCAGTTGTAGATTTAGATTTAATTAAAGAAAATTTAACAGCTAAGAAAGAGTTTATCGATAAAGGAATTAGTTTTACTTGTCATGATGTTAAATTACATGAACCTATGGGACATAATCAGAGATTACAAGCTTTTGAAAAAGGTAGACCATGGAATAAATCTGAACACTTAGATGAAAGATATGCTTTAATGCGTATAGCACCAGAAAAGATTATTTCTATAAATATTCCTAATAGTTATGCAGATACTAGTTTAAATGATTTAAATTATTTATATAATTCATTAGATATTGATATGATTATTAATAGGGTAAATTACTATATGAGACAAACACAAACACCTAAAGATGATTTATTAGCTGAAGAAGTAAATATATATATTGGTCAATATAATTTAGAATTAAAGAAATATTTATTTTTGGATAATGAAGAAAGAAAATCTTATGATTTAGTTTCAAAATTAAATCCTATATTAGCGCAAATTAGTAGTGTAATTGGTAAAATGGTTACAAGATTTTATGCTAACAGAATTAGTATAGGGAATAAAGATAAAATTACAGTTTTAGATGCTGTAAATTATGAGCTATCTTTAAATACTAAATATTGTATAGATACAACTTTATTAGTTGATGATAAAATAACTATGACATTAAGTAGAGATACTAATAGAGCAGTAAATAAAGAAAAGATTATTAATTAATCTTTTTTTTATGCATTATATATTATTTTTTGTTATAATGGATATATAGTAAAGAGAGGTTTTTATATGGATGCATTTTTTGTATTATTATTAGTGTTTATAATTGTATGTTGGTCTTGTTATAGAAGAAAATTATCTAAAGCTGCATATGGTATTGCTGGTTTAGATTTATTCTTACGTATAGTAGCATTTTTATCTACTATAAAAGGTATACCAGGATTAACTACATTTTTAGCTAAATGGCCTAATGATTTATTATCAGTTGCTGATAAGTATACAGATGGTTTAGTTTATTTATTAATAGGATGGGCATTTATCATTTTAATGATTTATTTCTTATTCTTAACATTATCAACATTTTTCAAAAAGTGATTATTCACTTTTTTTTATATACAAAACACTTGTTCGTATGATATAATGAAAATGGTGATAATATGTATGAATATATAAATGGCATAGTAACAATAGTAGAAACATCATATATTGTATTAGAAAATAATGGGATAGGATATCAAGTATATGTTGGAAATCCTTATTCTTTTAAAGAAAATAATGAATATAAAGTATTTATTTATCAACATGTTAGAGAAGATGAAATAACATTATATGGATTTAGAAATAAAGACGAAAAAGATATGTTTTTAAAACTTATTGAAGTTAAGGGATTAGGTTGTAAAATGGCGTTACCTTTATTAGCAAGTGGTGATATTGATTCTTTATGGTCTGCTATAGATAATGAAAATATTTTATATTTAAAGAAATTTCCTAAGATAGGAGATAAAGTAGCAAGACAAATAATATTAGATTTAAAGGGAAAATTATCTAAGACTACATCAGTTAATGATAAGAGTTTTACAGAATTAATAGAGGTATTACAAGGATTAGGTTATAAACAACCTGATATTAAGAAAGTTCTTAATAATATAGATGCTAATATAACTATTGAACAACAAATAAAAGAAGCTCTAAGATTATTATCAAAATAGATAAGGAGATAATATATGGAAGAAAGAATTACAAGTGCAGATAAAATGAATGAAGATAATTTTGAAAAAAATATAAGACCAGAGAGTATAACTGAATACGTTGGGCAAACAGAAGTAAAAGAAAATCTTAATATTTTTATTAAAGCTGCAAAGATGCGTAATGAACCATTAGATCATGTATTATTATATGGTCCTCCAGGTTTGGGAAAGACAACATTATCATATATTATAGCTAATGAATTAGGTAGCAATATAAAAACAACTAGTGGACCTTCTATTGAAAAAAGTGGAGATTTAGCTGCAGTTTTATCTACACTAGAAGAAGGTGATGTATTATTTATAGATGAGATACATCGTATTCCTAGATTTATTGAAGAAATACTATATTCTGCTATGGAAGATTTTACATTAGATATTATTGTGGGTAATGATTCAAATAGTAGAAATATTCGTATTGATTTACCTCCGTTTACGTTAGTAGGAGCTACTACAAGAGCTGGAGATTTAACAGGACCACTTCGTGATAGATTTGGTATTATTAATAAATTAAATTACTATACAGAAGAGGAACTAAAGGACATAGCTATTAGAACTAGTAAGGTTTTAAATGTTAATATTACCGAAGATGCAGCTTATGAATTAGCTAGAAGAAGTAGAGGTACTCCAAGAATTTGTAATAGATTATTTAGAAGAGTTAGAGATTTTGCTTTAGTTATGGGTGATGGAGATATTAATCTAGAAATAACTAAATTAGCTTTAGATAAATTAAAAGTAGATAGTTTAGGTTTAGATGATACAGACTATAACTTATTAAAATCTATTATAGAAAAATTTAATGGTGGACCTGTTGGGATTGAGGCTATTGCATCATCAATTGGTGAAGAACAAACTACTATTGAAGATGTATATGAACCATACTTATTACAAACTGGTTTACTTAAAAGAACTAGTAGAGGAAGAATGGTAACTGAAAAGGCATATGAACATTTAGGAATTCCATTTAAAATGAATTAGAAAAAACTAATTCATTTTTGTTTTTTTAGTATTATTATGTTATAATGTTATTGTTAATTTAATAGAAATTGAGGTCGTTTTATGATTATTGGAAAGTATAATAAGTCAGTAATAGTTACCTATTTAGGTGTATTATCTACTGCAATTGGTATTTTCTTTATATTAGGTAATGAATCTCCATTATTAACATTACCAATTATTTGTTTTATGATATCAGGTATATGTGATTTATTTGATGGAAGAATAGCTAGAATGTGTAAGGGAAGAACAGAAGAAGATAAAGAATTTGGAATTCAAATTGATTCTTTAACTGATATGATTTCTTTTATAGCATATCCTATGATTATTTTATATGGATATTCTAAAGGATTAAATGTTGGATTAAATCCATGGATTACAATTCCAATTTTGGCTTGTTTTATTATAGCAGGTATTAGTAGATTAGCTTATTTTAATGTGCAAGCTGCTTTAGAAGATGGACCAGTTAAATATTATACAGGTTTACCTGTTACATCTACATCAATTATTTTTCCAGCTTTTTATTTATTAAGATATGTAGTTGATGCACAAGTATTTGTAGGTATTAACTTAGCATTATTTGCTGTAATAGCATTCTTAATGGTATTTAAATTTAAATTACCAAAACCTAAAGCTAATTGGTGGTATATAACATGTTCAGTATTAGCTGCAGTAATGGCTGCCTTATTAATATATATTAGGTTTTATAAATAATGATATATAATAGACAAACAAAGAAACTAATAGATGATAAAACTTCTATTAGTTTAAAATTTTTATATAATACCTTATTAGGTAGATTAATATTAAAGCTAGTTACAAATAGCTTTTTTAGTAACTTGATAGGTATTTATATGAGAAGTTCTTTATCAAAACTAAAAATTAAAAAATTTATTAAGAAAAATAATATTAATATGGATGAATATGTTAATGCTAAATATAAGAATTTTGATAGTTTTTTTACTAGAAAGATTAAAGAAGGAAAAAGAATATTAAGTAATAATAATTATGATTTAATATCACCATGTGATGGTAAATTATTAGTATATAAAATTGATAATGATTTAAAATTAAATATTAAGAATAGTATATATACTATAAATGAATTATTAAGAAACGACTCATTAGCTCAACAATATAAAGATGGATATTGTTTAGTATATAGATTATGTGTTGACGATTATCATCATTATTCATATATAGATGATGGTAAAGTATTAAATAATAAAAGAATTAAAGGTATATTTCATACAGTTCAACCTATAGCGTTTAAAAAATACAAAGTATTTAATGAAAATAATAGAGAATATGAATTATTAAAAACAAAGAATTTTGGAAATATAATTCAAATGGAAATTGGAGCTTTAGGTGTTGGAAAAATAGTTAATAGAAATATTGAGGTATTTAAAAGAGGAGAAGAAAAAGGTTATTTTAGATTTGGTGGATCTACAATAGTCATATTATTTGAAAAAGATAAAATTATAATAGATGAAGATATTTTAAATAATAGTAATAAAGATATTGAAACTATTGTTAAAATGTATGAAATTGTTGGAAGAAGGAAATAAATATGATTTTTAGAAAAGCAGTTTTAATCATTCATGGTTTTGCTGGTGGTACATATGATGAAGAACCATTATTTTTTAAATTACAAAATTATTTAGAATTTGATGTTTATAATTTTACATTACCAGGTCATAGTATTAACTTATCAAGTGATGTTAAATACGAAGATTGGATTAATTCAGTTGATGATAAGATAAATACTTTATTAAAACTAGGTTATAAAAAAATATACTTAGTAGGACATAGCATGGGTGGTGTTTTAGCTACACATGCCGCAATTAAATATCCACAAGTAGATAAAGTAGTTTTAGTAGCGCCTGCGTTTAATTACTTATCTATGACTGAAGAAAGTGATGTTGTAAAAGTATTAAAGAGTGCTACTGATGTAATAAAAACATATCAAGCTAAAGAAGTTGTATCTAGATTATTAAAAGTATCTGTAAATCAACTTAAAGAGTTCCAAGAACTAGTAAAAGTATCAAAGAATAATCCAAGTTTATTAACTCAAAAGACATTAATTGTACATGGTACTAAAGATCAATTAGTTCCTTTTGAAAGTTCAAATAAAATTTTTAATGAGATGAAATGTCCTAAATGGATTATTAAAGTTTCTGATGTTACTCATGATGTTTTCTATGGTGATAAAGTAGAAGAAATATGTAATGAAATAATAAAATTTCTAAAGAGTAATAATTATAGTGCTAAAAATGAAAGAGAGTGGTAAAATAGTATTTGTTTCTGACAAATACTATTTTAAAAAGAGGTGAAGTATGAAGACTGATGATTTTGATTTTTATTTACCGGAAGAATTAATTGCACAAACTCCATTAGATAAAAGAGATAATTCTAGAATGTTGGTATTAGATAAAGAAAGTGGAAATATTAATCATAAACATTTTAGTGATATTATTGATTATTTAGATTCTAATGATGTATTAGTATTAAATGATACAAAAGTAATTCCTGCAAGATTATATGGTGTTAAAGAAGATACAGGTGCGGTTATAGAAATATTAATGCTTAAAGATTTAGGCAATAATAGATGGGAATGTTTAACTAAACCTGCTAAAAGAATTAAGATTGATACAGTTGTAAAGTTTTCAGATAAACTTAGTGCTAAATGTGTTAAGATGGGTGAAGAAGGAATTAGAGAGTTTGAATTAATATATGATGGAATATTATATGAAATATTAGATGAACTTGGAGAAATGCCTTTACCTCCATATATTCATGAAAAGTTAGAGGATAAAGATAGATATCAAACAGTATATGCTAAAAACATAGGTAGTGCTGCAGCACCTACTGCGGGTTTACATTTTACTAAAGATTTATTAAAACGTATTGAAGAGAAAAATGTAAAAATATTATATGTAACTTTACACGTTGGTTTAGGTACATTTAGACCTGTTAGTGTAGAAGATGTTACTAAACATAAAATGCATAGTGAATTTTATCAAATGTCAAAAGAAGTTGCTTCAGTGTTAAATAAAGCTAAAAAAGAAGGAAAGAGAATAATTAGTGTTGGTACAACATCAACAAGAACACTAGAAACTATTATGAGTTTATATGGTGAATTTAAAGAATGTTGTGGTAATACTGAAATATTTATTTATCCGGGGTACGAATTTAAAGCGATAGATGCTTTAATAACTAACTTTCATTTACCAAAGTCAACATTGATTATGTTAGTTAGTGCATTAGCAGGTAAAGAAAATATTTTAAATGCATACAATGAAGCTGTAAAAGAAAAATATCGTTTCTTCTCATTTGGTGATAGTATGTTTATTAATAATAAAAAATAATATAAATTTAGGGTGGTTTTATGGTTGAAAATGAATTAGAAGAATATGTAGAAATGTATTATTCAGAAATATATAATTCTTTTCCTAACTTGTTTAAATATTTAAATTATATTCTTGTACAAGCAGGATATATGGAAGATATACGTGAATATAATCAAAAGTATATATTAGATGAACATAATTATGAAAATAAAATAGATATTAATTGTTTATTAAATATTTGTATTGAGGTATTAGATACTATAGATACAAGTTTAAAAGATAAATTTATACTATATTTAAATAATGGAACAATAGATTTTAGTGATAATGAAGATACAATATCAGCTACACAAAATGATAATAATAATTTATCTATCAATATAAAAAGAAATTATAATATAGAAGATATTTTAGCAACTATTCATGAATTTTTTCATGGTATACATTTAGAAAAATATAATTTAGAATTTATTGATGATTGGTATATAATTACTGAGATGTTTGCTATTACAGGTGAGTTATACACACTTTTCTATTTAATGGATAAAGAGTTTTGCACAACGGATCTCGAAATTTATTTAAATAAATTTATTGAATCTATGTTTATCCACAATTATGTTACTTTAGAAAATGGATTATTTATAGATTTATATGACAAAATGCAATCTATCAACAAAGAATCTTTAGAACAATATATAGTTATGAACAATCTTCCTAAAAATTATAATGAGATATTAACAGATGATGATGAAAGTGCTGATACTGATGAATTTAATTATCATGAAAGCGCTACTTACGCTTTAGCATTTCCACTATCAATTATATTAGCTCGTAGATTATTAATGGATGACGAATATAAAAAAATATTTATGTATGTACTACGTAATATTAATATGTATGATATTCCAACAATATTTGATAAATTAGGAATAAAAGAATATATAGAAAATGATGATAAATTATTTGAACTAATGAATTTTATAAATAAATATTTAACAAAAAAATTTACTAATCAAAAAATAAATATAAAAGATAATAAAGAATTATGGTGATAATATGATTATTGTAATAGCAGGTCCTACAGGTGTAGGTAAAACAAAGATGAGTATTGAATTAGCTAAATTATATAATGGTGAAATAATTAATGCTGATAGTACTCAAGTGTATAAAGAAATGAATATTGGTACTGCGAAAGTAACTGATGAAGAAAAAGAAGATATAGTACATCATTTATTAGATATAAAAGATGTAACAGAAGATTATACTGTATATGATTATCAAAAAGATTGTAGACAAGTAATCGAAGATATTTTATCCAGAGGAAAAACACCAATATTAGTTGGTGGTACAGGTTTATATATTAAAGCAGCTTTATATAATTATACATTTGAAGAAGAAAATAATATTAGTAGAGATTATAGTGAATTTACAAATGAAGAATTATATAATAAATTACTAGATATTGATAAAGATACTGATATTCATATGAATAATAGAAAAAGAGTTATTAGAGCCTTAAATTATTACAATAATCATAATAAATCTATTTCTAATAATAAAGATGGAAATACTTTATTATATGAAGATGTATTCTTTATTGGTTTAACAACTGATAGAGATTTATTATATAAAAGAATAAATGATAGAGTAGATATAATGATAAATAATGGATTAATTGAAGAAGCTAAATATTTTTATGATAAAAAAATAAATAGTAAAGCAATTATGACACCAATTTGTTATAAAGAATTGTTTGAATATTTTAATAATAATTGTGATTTAGAAACAGCAATAGAATTAATAAAACAAAGAAGTAGAAGATATGCTAAAAGACAATATACATTCTTTAATCATCAATTACCAGTTAAATGGTTTGATGTTGATTTTAATGATTTTAATAATACTGTTAATGAAGTATATAATTATATAAAAAAAGCTGATTAATTCAGCTTTTTTATTATAATATTATTGATACTAATTGTATTATAAATGAGAATGTATTATTTATCATATGTAGACTTATTGGAACACATATATTATCTGATTTATATAATGTATAAGCTAATATACAACCAGGTGCTCCATAAGGAATAATATAAATCCATTCTACTAAACTTTGAGCACTACCAATTAAATGCATTGATCCAAATATTAATCCAGATAATGCTATAAATACAATTGGATATTTTTTTAATATTTTATAGAAAGATAATCTAAATACTAATTCTTCTAATACTGGTGCTATAAAGCAGACAAATGCACATGATATAAAAGGAGAAGATTTAATTAGATCTCTTATTGATTGCTCGTTAGCGGCTATTTCTAATCCTACTATTTTCATGATTAATGCATTAGAAATATACATTACCATTAACATTAAGCCATAATATTTAATATATTCACCTAAGTATTTTAATGGTTTAGAAAACCATTCTTTAGTATCTTTAATTACTTTTTTATGCAATATTAATAAAAATAATAATAATTGAATAAACTCATAACCTATAGTTAAAATATTTTTTGCGATTTCTGACCACGTAGAATAATCAAATGGCAATAAATTTAATATCAATCCAGCAAATGTAGTTGTTAAAAAATATAAAGCTATTACTGATATACCTTGAATTGTATCTTTAACTTTATTCATTAAATCACATCCTATTATTAATTATAGCAAATAAATGAAAAAAAATAATAAAAAAGTATTAAAAATATTAAAAGTGTGATATAATACAAGCAGTTCTACAGCGAAGAGTGGGTTTCCCACTCTTTAATATTTATTTGGAGGTTATATGAATATAGTTGAAGAAGTAACTAAATTAATTAAAGAACCAGTTACATCTGCTGGTTATGATATTGATGAAATATTATATGTAAAAGAAGATGGTAATCAATTTTTAAGAGTAGTAATCACTAAAAATGGAATAATAGATGTTGAAGATTGTGTAGTTGTAAGTAACATAATTAATCCATTATTAGATGAAGCAAATTTAATTGAAGAACAATATATTTTAGATGTATGTTCAAAAGAGAAAGGTTGTGAATAAAATGGATAGTAAAGAATTTAAAAAAGCATTAGATTTATTAGTTAAAGAAAAAGATATTTCAGAAGATTATATAATTGAATCAATGACATTAGCTTTAACTAGTGCATATAAGAAAAATTATCATTCTTTATCAAATGTTAGAGTTGATATTAATAAAGAAAGTGGAGAAATTAAAGTGTTTTCATTTAAAACAGTTGTTTTAGATAAAGAACATAAAGTATCATTAGATGAAAATGATTATGAAGATGATTCATTAGAAGGTATTACTTCATTTGCTGATTTAGAAAATATGGAATTTGATGATGAGGAAGAAGAAGTTTATGAACCATTTATTTACGATGAAAGAATTCATATTACTTTAGAAGAAGCTCAAAAAATAGTTCCAGGTATTCAAGTTGGAGAAACAATTGAAGAAGAAGTTACTCCACGTGATTTTGGTAGAGTTAGTGCTGCTACAGCTAAACAAGTGATAGTTCAAAAAGTTCGTGAAGCTGAAAGAAATAATATAGCTAAAGAATTTGAAGAAAAAGAAAATGAAATGGTTACTGGTATTGTTGAAATGGAAGATGAAAGTAATTACTTTATTGATTTAGGAAAAACTCAAGGTTTATTACCAAAATCTGAAATTATTCCAGGTGAAGAAATTAAAATGGGATCTAATATAAAAGCTTATATTAATAAAGTTAATATTAATTCTAAAGGTGCTTTAATATTATTAACTCGTAAACATTATGGATTTGTTAAGAGATTATTCGAATTAGAAATACCAGAAATAAATGAAGGTGTAGTATTAATTTATAGTATTGCACGTGATCCAGGAAATAGAACTAAGATAGCTGTATATTCAGAAAATAGTAATGTTGATCCAATAGGAGCATGTATTGGTGAACGTGGAAGTAGAATTAATGCTATTATCAAAGAATTAAATGGTGAAAAAATTGATGTAATTGCATACAATAAATCACAAGAAGAATTTATTGCTAATGCTTTAAGTCCTGCTAAAGATGTAAGAGTATTTATTATTGATGAAAAAAATAAAGAAGCTTTAGTAGTTGTTGATGATGAAAATTTATCATTAGCAATTGGTAAAAAAGGATTAAACGTTCGTTTAGCATCTCGTTTAACTCATTATAAGTTAGATGTTAAAACAGTAGATCAAGTTAAGGAGTCTGGAATTAATATTCTAGAATAATAATATGAAAAAGATTCCAATGAGAACATGTGTTATTACACGTGAAAAATTAGAAAAAAAAGATTTAATTAGGGTAGTTAGAACTCCTGAAGGTAGTGTAGTAATAGATGAGACTGGTAAAATGAACGGACGAGGAGCTTATTTAAAAAAAGATATAGAAGTAATAATTAAAGCTCAAAAAAGTAAAGTATTAGAGAGAGTTTTAGAAACAAGTATTAATGATGAATTATATGATAATTTAAGAAATAATGTTGAATAGAAAGAAGGTGCTTGCTCATGATGAGTGTACTAGAATATGCTTTAGATGTTAATAAGTCTGTAGATGAGATTTTAGCTTTATGTAAAAAATTAAATATCGAAGCTTCAAATGAAGATGATGAATTAGATGAAGAAGCCATTACAGAATTAGATAATGTTATTGCTAATGAAGAAATTGAAGAAGAAAACATCAATGATGAAATTGAAGATGAATTAATAGAAAAAGAAAAAAATAAAATTGAAGACATTGTAAGTGGCGGAAAAAATAAAAAGAATTTATCTAATAAAATAAACAAAACTTCAAAAAAAGAATTAGCAAAAAAGAAAAAAGAAATGTATAAGAGTAAGGAAAAACTAATCAGTAATGCACCAGTAGAAAATAAAAATGATGTCATTTATAAAGATGGAATGACAATTGGTGGTTTAGCTAAAGAATTAAATGTAGATGCTGCTGAATTAATTAAAAAGTTATTTATGTTAGGAACTTTAGCTACAATTAATAATGTTATAGATTTTGAGAATGCTTCTCTTTTAGCTATGGATTATGGAAAAGAATTAAAATATGAAGAAAAATTAGATGAAGCTAAATTTGAAGATTTTGTAATAGTTGATAATGAAGAAGATTTAGTTAAAAGACCTCCAGTTGTAACTATTATGGGTCATGTTGACCATGGTAAAACAACTTTATTAGATACTATTAGAAAAACAAGTGTTGCATTAGGAGAAGCTGGTGGTATTACACAAGCAATTAGTGCATATCAAGTAAAATGTAATGGTGAAACAATTACATTTATAGATACTCCAGGGCATGCTGCATTTACTGAAATGCGTGCTAGAGGAGCTAGTATAACTGATATTGTTATTATTATCGTTGCTGCTGATGATGGAGTTATGCCTCAAACTAAAGAAGCTATTGATCATGCTAAAGCTGCAGGGGTACCAATATTAGTTGCTGTAAATAAAATTGATAAGCCAGCTGCTAATGTAGAAAGAGTAATGACTGAATTATCTGAATATGGTTTAACACCAGACGCATGGGGTGGAGATACTATATTTACAAATATTAGTGCTAAACAAGGTACTGGTATTGATACATTACTTGAAAATATTCTATTAGTTGCTGAAATGGAAAACTATAAAGCAAATCCAAATAGATATGCTAGTGGTAGTGTAGTAGAATCTAAATTAGATAAGCAAGTTGGTTCTATTGTTACAGTATTAGTTCAAAATGGTACATTAAGATTAGGTGATCCAATTGTAGTTGGAAGTGCTTATGGAAAAGTAAGAACATTAAGAAATGATAAAGGTGAAGAAATTACTTATGCCTTACCATCACAACCAGTTGAAATAACAGGATTAAACAAAACACCAAAAGCTGGAGATAAATTCATGGCTTTTGAAACAGAAAAACAAGCTAGAAGTATTGGCTTAACTAGAGAAGAAGAAGAAAGATTAAATCAAAATAAAGCAAATAGTATGTCTTTAGAAGATATATTTGCAAAAATCCAAGATGGTGTTAAAGAAGTAAATGTAATTATTAAAGCTGATGTTAACGGAAGTGCAGAAGCAGTTAAAGGTTCATTAGAAAAAATTGAAGTAGATGGTGTTAGAGTAAAAGTAATTAGAAGTAGTGTAGGAGCTATAACAGAAAGTGATATAGTTTTAGCAGGAGCTTCAAATGCTATTATCATTGGATTTAATATTAGACCAAATAATGCTATAAAAGATACAGCTAAAGAAAATGGTGTAGAAATTCGTTTATATGATATTATCTATAAAGCTGTTGAAGAAATGGAAGCTGCAATGAAAGGTATGTTAGATCCAGAATATGAAGAAGTAGTATTAGGTTCAGCTGAAGTAAGACAATTATTTAAATTCTCTAAAGTTGGAACTATAGCTGGTTCTTATGTCTTAGATGGTGTTATTAAAAATAATGGTAAAGTACGTATTATAAGAGATAGTGTTGTTATATATGATGGTACTATTGGATCTATTCAAAGAGAAAAAGATCAAGTAAAAGAAGTTAAAAAAGGATTTGAATGCGGAATTACTATTAATGGATATAATGACATTAAAGAAGGCGATATCTTAGAAGTATACGCAATGGTAGAAAAATCTAGAGATTAATTTAGGTGATAATATGAATTTAAAGATTGAAAGATTAAATAATACGTTAATGCGTGAAATTAGTATGATATTAATGCAAGAAGTAAAAGATCCTAATTGTAAATTTGTTACTATAACAGCAGTTAGAACAACTTCTGATTTAAGTTATACTAAAATTTATGTTACTACTTTAAAAGATGAGTTTAGAAAAGAAACCATGAAAGCATTAAAAAATGCTAGTGGTTTTATTAGAAGAGAATTAGCTAATCGTATTGAAGTAAGACATATACCTCAATTAGAATTTGTTTATGATGAATCTATTGAATATGGTAAGAAGATAGAAGATAAAATTAGAGAGATACATAATGAAGATAAATAGTTTTTTACTATTTATCTTTTTTTTTGATATAATAATATAGATAGGAGGAATAAAAATGGATGGAAATCAAAATGTTTATAATGTAGAACAACCAATGTATAATCAACCAGAGCCAAAGAAAAAATCTTCATTACCTATAATATTATTAGTTGTTGTATTAATAGGTGCTGGATTAGCAGGAGGATATTTTTTAGGAAGTAAAAATAAAGAAGATAAAACAACTAAGAAAGATGAAAAAAAGATAGAAGTATCTAAAGAAAAATTAGACGAATTATTAGATAATAGTTATTATTCTTCTTTAACAGGTCATGATATTGTTGAAAGAGGATTAAATGAGAACTCTAAATTTGCTTTAGTTTTTCATAAATTAGAACAAGATGAAACAAAATTAAATAAAATTGAAATAGCATCATTATATGGTAAAGATGCAAATGTAAAAGTAGAAACGTTTGAAGGCGAAAAAGAATATATTTTTGATATTACAATTGATGGAGATGAGTATTATATTGATGATGCATCATATTATTCGTATGAAGATGTAAATAAAATATATAAAACATTATTTAATGAGGAAGCACCAAAAAAATCTAATAGTGGAGATGCTACATATTATTATTGTAGTGCTGTAGATGGTTATATTAAACCATCATTAGGAATTGGGGCTTTATTTAATCCTATACCAATTCATGCAGTAAAAGATTATAGTGTTGATGGTAATAAATTAACTATTAATGTATATCATGCAACTTATGATTTTGAAACATCAGTTGATGATAGCGATAATGTTACTATTACAATGGATAATGATAATTCAATAAAATATACATTAACTAATGATGAAAATGTATATAAAACAATTACAGATGATATGTTAAAAAATCATAAAGATAAATTAGATATAGTTAAGTTTATTTATACTATAGACGGAGATAACTATTATTTAACAGAAATAAAAAAGTAGATTTATAATCTACTTTTAATTTGCTTCTTTATAGAACTCTTTATTATAATTATGTTCGATTGTATCTAATTTTAATAATCTTTCACTATCAATTAAGAAGTAATCTCTTAGAAGTATTTGACTACCTGTGCTAGTAACTGGATCATCCCATGTAGCATCTAAGTGTAACCATTTATCTTCTAATCTTATTAAATTCCAAACATGTTTATCAGCAGATATTCTTATATTTGGAATACTTAATCTATGAATATATATTGCCATAATATCACTATAACCACCACATAAAGAAACATGATTTTTTAATAATCCTTTAGCGGTATGACTTTCACTATCTTTATACTTATCACTATTCATATTATTAGCTCTTGCTTTATCATAAACAGTAGTTTTTATAATATAATCATGAAATGTTTGTATTTTTAATTTAGGTGTCATATCTTCTGTTATTATAGCTTTATTAATCTTATCTATTTCTTGATTTATATATTTTATATCTTCAATAGAATATTGTTTATTTACTTTAATAATAACTTTACCATAATTATTCATTACAACAGTTAATTTTTTGTATGAATTAAATGGGTGTACTAAATTATTTATATCTGATAATACATCATATTCAATATCATTATTATCACTAGGTATTAATTTATCTATATCTTCAGTACATGTTTTATATTTATCTGAACAATAGAAATAAAATTCTTCTTGTCCACTATCTAATATAGTATAAATAATATTTAATAAGTGTTGATAGTCTCTAGCAACAAAATCACTAGTTATTTGTACATATTTATAATCTCTATTAAGAGAATATTCATTCTTGTCTATTTCTATAGTAGCATTTTTATTGTATATATAATTGTTTACAATGTATGTTGTAATCTTTTCATTATATACAGCTACTAGAATAACTAGAATAGTAAATAATATATTTATAATTGTACGACTCTTGATTTTCCTCATATACTATCACCAATTTTATTGTATCATAGATAAATAAAAAAATGGAGTAATTTTACTCCATTTCATTAATTTTTTTTGTTAATCTAGATTTGTTACGAGCGCAAGTATTTTTGCTAATAACACCATTTTTTACAGCTTTATCAATATTTTTAATAGCAACTTTTAAGCAATCTGTTGCTTCTTTTTTATCATTATTTGCTACAGCTTTTTCAACTTTCTTAATAGAATTTTTCATAGTAGCAGCATATTGGTTATTAATAACTTCTTTTTTAGCGTTAACTAAAATTCTTTTTTCAGCATTCTTCATGTTTGCCATAATATTCACCTCCGCCTCACATACATACATATTTTAGCAAATATTAATTAAAAAAGCAAATAAAATAAGACATTTTGTGAAAAATATTAATGGTGATTAAATGAAACATGAAGTAGATTTACAAAAATATTCTATTTATACTGATTTAGCATTAGAGTCTATTAAAATAAACAAAATAAATAAATATGATAAAAAAAGTATAAAATATAAAGATGTTAATGTAACAAAATTATTTGTTGATAAAAAATTAAGCAAAAAAATAAATAAAAAAGAGGGAAACTATACAACGATAGAATTTAACGATATTACTGATTCACTTAATCAAAATAGATTAATTAAAGTATTAAAAAATGAGTTAAGTAAATTTATAAATGTAAGTAAAAAGGATTTAATATTAATTGTTGGTTTAGGTAACGAACAATCAACACCAGATTCATTAGGACCTAAATGTATTGATAATATTATATCTACTAATCAATTATATGATTTAAATATATTAGATAATAATCATTATAGAGTAGCTACATTTAAGCCAAGTGTATATGGTAGAACAGGTATAGAAACATCAGATATAATTATAAGTATTTGTAAGAAAATAAAACCTAGTTTAGTAATTATTATTGATTCATTAGCTAGTGGTTCTATTGATAGATTAAATAAGACAATTCAAATAACTGATACTGGAATATCACCTGGTAGTGGTATTGGAAATAAAAGAAAAGAAATATCTAACAAATCATTAAATACTAATGTATTAGCACTAGGAGTTCCTACAGTAGTATCTGAATATAATATTTTATATGAAATATTAGTTAATAATGATTTAGATACTAATAGTATATTAGATTATGTTATAAATAATGACAAATATAATTTAGTTGTTACACCTACAGAAATAGATTTTATAATAGATTGTTTAAGTAAAGTTATTTATACATCATTAAATGAATTATTTAGTGATAAAATAAGTAAATCTAAATAACTTTTATCTATGAAAATAAAGGGATTCATGATATAATATGCACTAGAGAAAGGGGCAGATATTATGAAAAAACCCGTAGTAGCGCTTTTAGGTAGACCAAATGTTGGAAAAAGTACAATTTTTAATAGATTAGTAGGTAGTAAAATATCTATTATAGAAGATACTCCAGGTATTACTAGAGATAGAATTTATGGTTCAGTAGATTATAAGGATTATAAATTTCATTTAATTGATACAGGTGGTATAGACTTAGAAGAAGCTAGTTTTAATGATGAAATAAAAGTACAAGCTGAATTAGCAATAGATGAAGCTGATGTTATAGTATTTGTTGTAGATGGAAAAGAAGGATTAACTAGTAATGACTTTGCTGTTAGAGATATGTTAATGAGATCTAATACAAGAGTTATTGTTGCTATAAACAAGTGTGATAGTAAACTAGTAGAAGAAACAGAATATGAATTCTATGAATTAGGTTTTGATAAATATTTAAAAATAAGTGGAGAACACAATATAGGTATATCTGAATTATTAGATGAAATAGTTGATGGATTTAGTCCTATTGAAGAAGAGTATGCTGATATAGTTAAATTCTCAATTATTGGAAGACCAAATGTAGGTAAAAGTAGTTTAGTAAATGCTTTATTAAATGAAGATAGAGTTATTGTTAGTAATATAGCAGGAACAACAAGAGATGCTGTAGATACACCTTTTACATATCATGGTAAAGATTATGTAGTTATTGATACAGCAGGTATGCGTAAAAAAGGTAAAGTATATGAAAATGTAGAAAGATATAGTTTACTTAGAAGTATGAAAGCAATAGATAGATCTGATGTATGTTGTATAGTTATAAATGCTGAAGAAGGAATTATTGAACATGATAAACATATTGCAGGATATGCTATAGATGCAGGAAAAGCAGTAGTTTTAGTTGTAAATAAATGGGATGTAATTGAAGATAAAGATGCAGCTATGAGAAAATGGAAAAAAGAATTAGAAGTTAATTTTCAATTTATGACTTATGCACCAATTGTATTCTTAAGTGCTAAAACAAAGAAAAGAATTCATACCTTAATGCCAGAAGTATTAAGAGCGTATGAAAATAGTAAAAAAGAAGTTAAGACAAGTTTATTAAATGAAGTAATAACAGATGCATATTCACTTAACTTACCTCCAAGTTATAAAGGTAAGAGATTAAAAATATATTTTTCAACTCAAGTTAGTACTAATCCTCCTACATTTAATATTCAAGTTAATAGTAAGAGTTTAGTTCATTTCTCATATGAAAGATATTTAGAAAATAAAATTAGAGAATCATTTGATTTTACAGGTACTCCAATTATTATTCAATTTAAAAATAAAGGAGAACAATAAAGAAAGTTTTACTTTCTTTTTTTTTTAACATTTTATAAATAATATTCATATTATATATTAGGAGGTAATTATGTCATTTAGTGATAATTTTTTCAATAGAGTAGAAAAGAAGACTAAAGTAGATAAAAATATGATTTTAGAATTAGCAAAAGAACTACAAGAAAATAACTTAAAAAATGAAAATACATTAAAGAGTGTTATTCATAAATTAAGTGCTGCTACAGGTAAAAAAGTAAGTGAAGAACAAGAGAAAAAAATAATAAATGCTGTAATTAATGATAAGGTTCCTAAGGATATAAATAATATGTTTTAAACACCTTTGGTGTTTTTTTATTTGATATAATAGTTCAAATAATGTATAATTGTTTTAATTGGTAGGAGGTACAAAATGATAGTATTAAAAGATATATATTGGGAAAGAGTTAATCTTCATTTAGTATTTGATACTAGTTTAGAAGGTTTAAATATAATTTTAGCAAACAATACAAATAAGATGTTAAAATTAAAATCAGATACAAATGAAATAGTAATAAATGTAACTAATACACCAGAAGGTGAAATGTTTGATAGTGGTAAATGGAATTTAATTATTAGTGATACAATGGACTTTAATAATCATAAAGAGTTTATTAAATATGATAATAAAAGATTAGAAACTAATAAATATGAGACATTCTTTAAAATAGATGAAGAATTATTAAGTAAGTTAGATGAAAAATCTAAAATATTTAATTATAGAGGAAGAAAATGCGCTTATATAGTAGATTTTTATTTAGATCCAAATTTACAATTCTATGTATGTTCTAATTTTATGATTGAAAATAGATCATGGAAGAAATTTTTAACATATAATGAAAGTGAAACATTAGTAAAAAAATTAATAACATTTGCTAGAAAAAGATATTTAAATTTTATAAAAGCATATTATTGGCTTTGTAGAATGTTTAAATTTAATAAAAAGAAAAGAGTATTATTCTTAACAGAAAATAGTAATGAATTAATAGGTAATTTAAAAGCATTATATGACTATTTAGATACAGATAAAGTTAAGTGTACTAAAAAAGTATGTGCTTATGATATATATGATAAAAAGAATTTAAATATATTAAGAAGATGTAAAATATTCTTAAAAGAAATATTTTTATTAGCGCAAAGTGATGTTGTTTTTGTAGATAACTATACTCCAAAATTAACACATTTAGAATTATCTAAAAAATGTAAGTTAGTACAATTATGGCATGCTGGAATTGGATTTAAATCAGTTGGATATGCTAGATTTGGAATTGATGGTTCACCACATCCAGCTAGATCTTGTCATAGAACTTATACTGATGCAGTCGTAGATCAAGAATCACTAGTAGAAGTATACAAAGAAGTATATGGTAATAAAGAATCTAATTTTAAATCTTTTGGTATTCCAAGATTAGATGGATATTTAGATAGAGAAACTATCGAAAATAAAGTAAAAGAAATGGAAAAAATTAATCCATTATTTACAAGTAAAAAAGTTATACTATTCTCACCAACATATAGAGGTAATGGAAGTAGTGATGCTTACTATGATTATTCTTTAATTGATTTAGAAAGAATATATAAATACTGTAAAGAAAATAATTTTATATTTGTAGTAAAAATGCATCCATTTATTAAAGAACAAATTAATATACCAGAAGAATATAAAGATTTAATTTTAGAATATTCTAGTTTAGATATTAATGATTTAATATATGTTAGTGATATTATGATTACTGATTATTCATCATGTGCATATGAATTTTCATTATTTAACAGATTATTAATTTTCTATAGATTTGATAAGAGTTTATATGAATATTTAAGACCAATGCATACAGTAAAATGTTTTACTAAAAATCAAGCAGAAGTTAAAAAATTTGATGAATTAATGCAAGTTTTAGAAGATAATAAAGATATAGATATTAATGAAAGATATAGTAATTTAAGAAAACTATCTAATTCAAATAGTTGTGAAAAGATCATTAATGAATATATAGTAAAATAAAATACTGAAATAATTCAGTATTTTTTTTATTATTATTGAATTCACTTTTTAATTATGATACACTGACTATAGTTAGGGTGGGTAAAGGTTATGAATAAAGAGAGAAATTCAAGTTTTGAACTGCTAAGAATAATTAGTATGTTAGCAATTATATTTTTACATGTTATAGTTCATGGACAAGTAAATTTACATACTAGTGGAGTTACATTAAATATAATTAATTATTTATTAATATTTGCGTATACATTAGTTAATACTTTTGTTTTAATTACAGGCTATTTTCAATGTGAAAAGACTATTAAATTAAAGAATATATTTAAGTTGAATAATGCGATGTGGTTTTACAGTGCTGTAATATGTACAGTTATGTTTATATTTGATTTAAGTGTAAACCCTATATCAAAACTTAATTTAGTTCAATCATATTTACCAATTCAATTTGGTGGATATTGGTTTACTAAGATGTATTTAGTTTTGTATATATTATCACCATTTTTAAATTGTGCATTAAATAATTCATCACAAAAGAAACATTTTTCTTATATAGTAATAGGTATAATTTTATTTTCAATATTACCTATGTGTACAAATAATTTATTTTATGATAATGGTACAGGCTTTACATTAGAAAATTTTATTTTACTATATATAATTGGTGCTTATTTTAAAAAGTACCCAATTAATAAATCTAGATTATTAGGTGTATATAGTAAATCTAAAATTAATGCAATATTATTGTTTACAACTATATTCTTATTAACATTTAATTTCCTATTATATAAATTAGGCGTATCATTACCAACAGGTAGAGGTGCTTTAGGATTTATGCATAATGTATTTAGTAAATTCTTTACAGCATATTGCAATCCATTTATTATAATAGGAAGTACATGTATATTCTTAATATTTAGCCAAATTAATATTAAGTCTAAATTTATTAATAAGTTGGGTGGACTTATGTTTGGTGTATATTTAATACATGAGTTTACTTATATGAATGATGTATTATATTCTTGGTTTGGATTTGCTAATATAAAAGGAATTGGTTATATTGCGGAAACAAATTTATTAGTTTTTGTAAGAATTATAATAGTTACGTTAATAATATTTATAGGATGTACATTAATTGAATTTATTAGACAATTAGTTTTTAAATTTATATATAATAGAAAAATATCAGAAAAATGTAGAAATAAATTTTATGATTATATAAAAAATTTTTAATAGGAGAATAATATGAAAGAAAGATTTTTTGTAGAGAATAAAAATAAATTTGTAGAAAAAAATCAAAAACATAAATATTTACTTGAAGGTGAAGTTACCTATAAGGAAATAGAAAAAGGTATAATTTTACCTGCTAAAAAGAAAGAAAGTAATGCTTATCAAGGTACTTTTAAAGGTGGAGTAGTAGATAAAAAATTTAAATTCATATCTGGACATAAAAGAAGTGTTGAAGAAATGAATATGAGTATTGAAGAAGGATATAAAGTTAGAAAAAAAGAAATAAAATATTGCGATGAAACAGTTGTTTATGGTGGTATTTTATTAATGTCTAGTTTTGGTCACCTAGTATTAGAATCTTTATCAAGACTTTGGTATTATGTAGATAATCCTAATTGTAATTATAAAGTAGCATTCTTAAAAATAAGAAATTTACCAGATTATAGTTATGGATTTTTAGAAATACTAGGTATACCAAAAGAAAGGGTAATTATTATAGAAGAACCTACACAATTTAAAAATGTAATTGTACCAGATGAAACAATTCATGCATGGTTAGGTTATAAAAATAGATATATTGATATATATGACGCTATTAGAAAAAATGTTAAACCAGCTCCATATAAAAAAGTATATTTAACTAGAACTAAATTAAAAGATATTTTCGATGTTAATGAAAAATTCTTTGAAGATTTCTATAGAAGAAGAGGATTTGAAATTGTTTCTACTGAAACACTATCTATAAGAGATTAAGTTAGTATTATGGCTGGGGCAGAAGAAGTAGTTACTACATGTGGAACTTTATCTCATATGGTACTTTTTTCTAAAAAGAATGTTAAGTTAACTATTTTAAATAGAAATAAAAATGATATATCTGTACCACAAGCAATAGTAAATGAAGCAAGAAAAGTAGATTATTATTTTGTAGATGCATTATTAGATGTATTACCATCTAGACATATTAATGGATGTGTATGTTTATATCCAACTAAATACTTTGAAGAATATTTAAAAAGTACTAAAGTAGATTATAATAAATCTGAGTTAGAATGTAATAAAGAAAAAGTGGTATATGAATACTTAGAAGCATGGACTAATAATTATTCTATGCCTAATAGATATCAAACTATTCAAGAAATGGATATATATTGTGTGTTAGAAGGTTTAAATAAATTTTTATTTAATAATGATATAAATAGAAAAGATTATGATAAAAAAGCAATTGGAAGTATATCAAAATCCGAATATATTAAATTTAAAGAAAATTTAATTGAAAATCCTAAAAATATTAAAAAGTTATATAAAGAAACAAAAAGAAAAGTAAGAAGAAAAAAGATTAAAAATACGTTAAAATCTATTATTACTTATTTAGGGTTAAAACCTTATGCTAAAAAAGTTTATAATAAATTAAGAGGAAGATAATACTTCCTCTTTTATTTGTAAAAACAAATGATATAATGTATAATTTTATTTACGAGGTGTTGAATATGTGGAAAATTGGAAATGTAGAAATACAAAATAAAGTTGTTTTAGCACCTATGGCAGGTATATGTAATAATGCCTATAGAAAAATAATTAAAGAAATGGGTTGCGGTTTAATTGTAGCAGAAATGGTTAGTGATAAAGCATTGATGTATGATAGTAAAAAAACAAAAGATATGCTTTATATGACAGAAGAAGAAAGACCATTATCACAACAAATATTTGGAAGTGATGTAGAGAGTTTTGTATATTCTGCAAAATATATAGAAGAAAATATGCGCCCTGATATTATAGATATAAATATGGGATGTCCTGTTCCTAAAGTAGCTTTAAGAGCACAAGCAGGAAGTGCCTTATTAAAAAATCCAGATAAAGTATATGAAATTGTTAGTGCAGTTGTAAAAAGTGTTAATACTCCTGTTACTGTAAAAATAAGAAGTGGTTGGGATGAAAATAGTATTAATGCAGTTGAGATAGCTAAAATAATTGAAAAAGCAGGTGCATCTGCTATTGCAGTTCATCCTAGAACTAGAAGTCAAGGATATAGTGGTAAAGCTAATTGGGATATAATTAAACAAGTTAAAGAAAGTGTTAATATTCCTGTAATAGGGAATGGTGATATATTATCTTGTTATGATGCAAAGAAAATGATGGATGAAACTGGTTGTGACGCAGTTATGATTGGTAGAGGAGTTCTAGGTAATCCTTGGTTAATAAAAGAATGTATTGATTACTTAGAAGATGGTAAAGAACCAGATTTTATTTCACCAAAAGAAAAAATAGATATGATTAAATATCATTTAAGTAATCTTTTAGATACTAAACCTTATAAAGTAGCAATCTTAGAAATTAGAACACATGCAGCATATTATTTAAAAGGTTTACCACAATCTAAAGAATTAAAAACAGAAATATTCAAATGTACAACAAAAGAAGAACTATTTAAATTGTTAGATGATTATATGGAGGATTTAAATGAGATGGAAAAGAACTAAAGCTTTTATTATAGACTTTATAATTTTATTTATTGTATTTAATATTTTAAACTTAGTTATACCAAAAGATTATAATGTAAAAGATTTAGAAGCAAGACAAAATGAATTAATAGAAAAATATACAAATCATGAAATTCTCTTCAAAGAATATTATAAAGAATATAGTATTACTTATTATGAATTAATGGATAAGCAAAAAATATTAAATATTAGTTATTTATTATTCATACTTATTTATTTTATATTACTACCTTTTTTATGGAAAGGAAGAACATTTGGTTGCTTCTTAAATAATATTCAAGTTGAAAGATTTGATAAAGGTAAATTAATGATACATCAATTATTAATTAGAAATATATTTGTTATTGGTTTATTATATTTAATAGTATTAAATATAGGAATATTTTGTATACCAAGTACTCATTATTTCTTAATTGTTTCTATAGTAGGAATACTACAAATGGTATTAGCAATTTTTTGTTTTAATATGGTATTCTTTACTAAAGCGAAAAGAGGACTTCAAGATATATTAAGTAATACAGAAATGGTTAAAATTATTTAGAGTATAATTCAATAAAATGCTAGTATTTGTAGCATTTTTTTGATATTATAGAAGAGTAAAACGCATTTATAAAAAAAGGAAGTGATATCATGCGTGAATTTACAGATCAAGAAATCGTTAGAAGAGAAAAAGCTGCTAAGATAAAAGAATTAGGTCTTGATCCATATGGACAAAGATTTGATAGAACAGATTTTGCTAGTGATATTAAAGAAAAATTTCAAGATATTCCACATGATGATTTTGAAAATAGAAATGATATAGTTACTATTGCTGGTAGAATTATGTTTATTAGAAAGATGGGAAAAGCATCATTCTTCTCAATTCAAGATAAAACAGGTAAGATGCAAGTATATATATCAATTAATGATGTTGGTGAAGATGTTTATACATTATTTAAATCAGCGGATATTGGTGATATAGTTGGTGTAACTGGAAAAATTATGAAAACACAAACAGGTGAAATTACAGTTAAATGCCAAGAATATACACATTTAGTTAAAGCATTAAGACCACTTCCAGAAAAATTTCATGGATTAACAGATATTGAAGAAAGATATAGAAGAAGATATGTTGACTTAATCATGAATGAAGAATCAAAACGTGTAGCATTCATGAGACCTAAAATTATTAGATGTATCCAAAATTATTTAGATGGTTTAGGATTTACTGAAGTAGAAACACCTATATTAACAACATTACTTACAGGTGCTAGTGCTAGACCATTTATTACACATCACAATACACAAGATATAGATATGTATTTACGTATTGCTTTAGAGTTAAATTTAAAGAGATTATTAGTTGGTGGTATGGAAGCCGTTTATGAAATCGGTAGAACTTTTAGAAATGAAGGTATGGATCCACAACATAATCCAGAATTCACTTTAATGGAAGCTTATTTAGCTTATTCTGATTTAGAAGGAATGATGGATTTAACAGAAAATATGTATCAAAAAATTGCTAATGATGTATGTGGTAAAACTACATTTAAATATTTAGGATATGATATTGATTTAAGTGGAAAATGGAAAAGAATTTCTATGGTAGATGCTATTAAAGAGGTAACAGGAATTGATTTTAAACAAGAAATGAGTGTTGAAGATGCTATAGCTTTAGCAAATGAACATCACATTGAAGTTCAAGATCATGAACATACTGTTGGACATATTATTAATTTATTCTTTGAAAAATATGTAGAAGAAACATTAATTCAACCAACATTCTTATATGGTCACCCTGTTGAAATTTCTCCATTAACTAAGAAAAATCCAGAAGATCCAAGATTTGTTGATAGATTTGAATTATTTATTGCAGGTAAAGAATGTGCTAACGCATATACAGAACTAAATGATCCAATTGATCAATTAGAAAGATTTGAAGCTCAATTAAAAGAAAAAGATTTAGGAAATGAAGAAGCTAATGATATAGATTACGACTTCGTAGAAGCTTTAGAATATGGTATGCCTCCAGCTGGTGGTATAGGTTATGGTATTGATAGATTAGTAATGTTATTTACTGAAAGTGAATCAATACGTGACGTATTATTATTCCCAACTATGAAGGAAAAAAATTAAAATGATTTTATATGTTGTAAGACATGGTAAAACAGCATGGAATTTAGAACATAGATGTCAAGGTATATCTGATATACCATTAATTGAAGAAGGTAGAGAAAAAGCAAAAGAACTATCTTCTTTGGTTAAAACATTAGATATTGATGTAGTTATATCATCTCCTCTAAAAAGAGCTTTAGAGACTGCTAAAATATTAACTAATAATGAAATGCCTATAAATATTGATGATCGTCTTATAGAAAGAGATTGGGGTATGAATGAAGGTATGGTTGTTGATAGTTTAGATCAAATAGATTGTTGGGATGTTATATTAAATACTAATGTTCAAAATATTGAAAGAGTACAAGATTTTATGAAAAGAGTTTCAGAATTTTTAGAAGATACTAAAAATAAGTATCCAGATAAAAATGTTCTTGTAGTTTCTCATAGTGCTGTTTTAAGAGTAATACATTATCTTTTAGGTGATATACCTGAAGATGGTGATTTAACTAAGATTAATATTCCTAATTTAAGGATTATTGAATATGAAATATAGTATAATATAATTATTATTTAGAAAGAAGGATTTTATGAAAATATTATGTGTAAATGCTGGAAGTTCATCACTAAAATTCCAATTAGTAGAAATGCCAGAAGAAAAAACAATTATTAGTGGTTATATTGAAAAGATTGGTGCAGAAGATAGTTTTTGGAATACAAAAGTAGATGGAAAAAAGATAAAAGGTGAGAAATATCTTAAAAATCATACTGAAGCAGTAGAAGTATTAATAGATGAATTAATTAAATATAATGCTGTTGAAAGTATGGATGAAATTGCTGCTGTTGGACATAGAGTTGTTCATGGTGGAGAAAAATATGCTGATTCAGTTATTATTACTGAAGAAGTAATTAAAGATATTGAGAGTAATACAAAATTTGCTAAATTACATCATCCTGGAAATTTAGCAGGTATTAGAGCAATGCAAGAGGTATTACCTAGTGTTCCTATGGTTGCTGTATTTGATACTGCATTCCACCAAACAATGCCAAAACAAAATTATTTATTCCCAGTTCCAATGGAATGGTATACTAAATATGGTGTAAGAAAATATGGATTCCATGGTACTAGTCATAAATATATTACTTGTACAATGCAAGAAAGATTAGGTAAAGAAGACGTTAATTTAATTATTTGTCACGTAGGTAGTGGTGCAAGTATAAGTTGTATAAAAGCAGGAAAATGTTATGATACAACTATGGGTTTAACTCCTGTAGATGGATTAATGATGGGTACTCGTTGTGGTGCTATAGATCCTTCAATCATTGAATATATGAATGAAGAAGGCGGATTATCAATTGCAGAAATATCTAATGCTTTAAATAAAAAGAGTGGTTTATTAGGTGTTTGTGGATTTAACGATAATAGAGATGTTGAAAAAGCAATAGCTGAAGGTAATGAAGATGCTATGTTAGCTTTAGAAATGTATAATGATAGAATAGCTGAATATATTGCTGATTATTTCTTAGAATTAGAAGGAAAAGTAGATGCTATAGTATTTACAGCAGGTGTTTTAGAAAATGGTTCTGAAACAAGAGCTTCTATTATGAGACGTTTAGCTCCATTAGGTGTTAAAGTAAACGATGAAGTAAATGATAAAATTGCTGGATGGAAAGATATCAGTGAAGGTATTATATCTGCAGATGATTCAAGTATAAGAGTAGAAGTAATACCAACAAATGAAGAAATAATGATTATAAGAGATACTTATGAATTAACAAAATAAAAATACGATTATTCGTATTTTTTATTTTATATTTATAGTATAATTATAGTAGGTGATTTAATCATGAAAATAATGTGTATAAATTGTCAAAATAATAAAGTAAATAAACATGGTGGAATATCATCAGATGGTATAAATAATGCTAAAGCATTAGCGCAATATATTATAAAAAATAATTATGATTTAGTTGGTACACAAGAAATGTCAGTTTATTTTACTGATAATTTAAAAAAGTATTTACCTAATTTTAATTTACCAGGTAAATATAGAAATGATTTTCCAATAATTAATAAAATAATTCCTAAATTAAAAGAATATAAAGAAAATAATAAGATAATAACTAAGTATAAAGTAATATATGAAAGAACAATAAAATTACCTTGGTTTCCAAGAAAATTTAAAGAATTAAAATATTCATTAAAAAGAAAATCATTAATGAGACGTATTGCTTCATCAGCTTTATTAGAAACTGAATATGGAAAAATATATATGATTAATACACATTTAGATTATGCTATTAAAGATATACAAAAGAAACAATTAAATAAAATTTATAAACATATTTATATAGTATCAAAAAAATATCCCATTATATTAACTGGTGATTTTAATATGGAATATAATACAGATATATTTAAAGAATTTATAGATAAGTTAAATAAAATAAATATAAGAAGAATAGAGATTAATGATAAAACTAATAGTCTAAAACATAAAAATAAAACAGCTATAGATCATATATTTATTTCTAATAAATTTGATATAGTTAATTATGGAGTAATAGATGATAAAGATTTAGTTAATATGACGGATCATAAACCTATATATGTAGAAGTAACTAATTCTAGTAATAATTAAAAATATATGATAAAATTTAGATATAGAAAGGGTGATATAAATGAATATATATCGCCAAATATATAAAAAAATAAAAAAATATAATAATATATTTCTTGCTCATCATATTGGGCCAGATCCAGATGCTTTAGGAAGTACTTTTGGACTTAAAGAAGTTATATTAAATACATTTCCTAAGAAAAATGTATATGTAGTAGGTGCAAGTCCTTATAAATTTCATTATATAGGATTAAATGATAAATATGATGAAGAAATAATGAAGGATTCTTTACTTATTATATGTGATACCCCTGATAAAAAAAGAGTAGATGGTGTAGATTATACTATATTTAAAGAAACTATAAAAATTGATCATCATCCTTTTGTAGAAAAATTTTGTAATATTGAATGGATTGATGATACAGCATCTTCAGCTTCTCAAATGATAATTGAATTAGTATATAAAACTAGATTAAAAATGAATAAGAAAGCAGCATCAAAATTATTTACTGGACTTATATCAGATACAGAAAGATTTTTATATGATTATACAACACCAAAAACATTTGAGTTAACAGCAAAATTAATAAAAGATACTAAACTAGAATTTACAAAATTATATTTACCTTTATATTTGAGACCAAGAAAAGATTTATTATTTCAAAGTTATATTATGACTAATTTAACAATAACTGAGAATGGTTTTGGTTATATTAAATTGACAGATGAAACATTAAAAGAATTTGAAGTTGATGTAGGTACTGCTGGTAATCTTATAAATAACTTTAATTATATGAATGAAATGATAGCTTGGGGATTCTTCTCAGAAGATAAGAATAATAATCAAATAAGAGGTTCAATTAGATCAAGGGGACCTGTTATTAATGAGGTATTAGCGCCATTTGGTGGAGGAGGACATGCTCTTGCTAGTGGTGTAAGACCTAAAGATTTTGAAGAAACAGATAAAGTAATAAAAGAACTTGATGAAGTTTGTAGAAAATATAACGAAGAAAATACTAATTAAGACACTAAATAGTGTCTTTTTTATTGTAAATTTGATAAAATATATAAGAGGTGATAATATGAACGACAATTTTAAAAAGTTAATAAACAATATACAACTAGAAGATGAATATTATCAATACTTTGAAGAGGGTAAATTATTAAAAATAATTACAAATAGTGAAAAAACAGATTATACTTTTATAATTGAAATTAAAGATACTTTACCAACTGAAGTTTATGATTATTTTTATAATAGATTAAAAGAAACATATAAAGATGTAAATAAAGTATATGTTGTATTTAAACCTATAGATATAAATATAAATTTATTAAAAGACTATTATCAATATATAATGATAAATTATAGTAAAAAGTGTCCAGTATTAGAAACATTTATAGATAATAATATAGAGTTAAATGAAGAAACTATTTCTATTGAAGTTAGTAATATAGCTGAACAAAATAAACTATTAAGTATGGAAAAAAATATTATATTAGATTTAAGAAGAGCAGGATATAATGTATCTACTTTATTAGTAAAAATAGTTGAATGCGATTCTATTATTGACACACCAACTACTATTGAAGTTCCGGCCTATAGATTAGAAAAGAAAGAAGAAGTAGTAGAAGATAAAAAAGAATTTTTTAAGAAAAATTTTACTCCTAAAAAAATAGAAACAGATGAACATCCAGATGCAGTATTAGGTAGAATAATTGATACATTTCCGGTAAGATTAGATTCAATTACTGGGCCTACTAATGGTGTTACTATTGAAGGTGAGTTATTCGGTATAGATATAAGAGAAACTAAAACAGATTTAGTTATATATACTTTAAAAATAACTGATTATACTGATAGTATATATGGAAAGATATTTGTTAATGGTGCTGAAGAATCTCAAAGGATATCTAAATTATTAAAGAGTGGAAACTGGTATAAATTTAGAGGTAATATAAAAGAAGATAAATATTCTAATGAAGAAGTATTAAGTTTATTAGATATTAATAAAATGGAAAAGAAAGAAAAAGAAAAAATAATAGATGATGCCCCAGTAAAAAGAGTAGAATTACATGCCCATACAATGATGAGTCAAATGGACGGATTAACTAAATTAGATTTAGGAAAACATACATGTGAACTAGTATCTAGATGTATGGATATGGGATATAGAGGAGTTGCTATAACTGATCATAGTGGTTGTCAAGCTTTCCCAATAGCCTTTGGAATAATAGATGGTTATAATAAAGGTATTAGAAAAGGTCTTAAAAGTAAAAAAGAAGAGATAGAAAATAAATTAGCTGATGATAATTGTGAAGAATCAAAAGAAGATTTACAAAAAGAATTAGATAATGTAAATGAACAAATAAAAAATCCTCCTATATTTAAGGGGTTATATGGTACAGAATTAGTATTAGTAGATGATACTGTAAATATAGTTGTTAGACCTAGACCATTTAATTTAAAAGAATCTACATATGTTGTATTCGATACCGAAACAACAGGGTTTAATGCAGCAGGTGGAGATCAAATGATTGAAATTGGTGCTGTTAAAATATGTGAAGGTAATATCATTGATCGATTTGATGAATTTATTAATCCTCATCGTCATATACCTGATAAAATTACTGAATTAACATGTATAACAGATGATATGGTAAAAGATGCTGATGATGAAGAAACTGTTACTAAAAGGTTCTTAGAATGGATAGGAGATTTACCTATGGTAGCGCATAATGCTAAATTCGATATTTCATTTATCGAAATGGCTATGCATAAATATAATTTAGGTGAATTTACTAGTACTGTTATAGATACATTAGAATTATCTAGAACATTAGATCAAGGATTTGCAAGACATAGTTTATCAGCATTAGTAAAAAGATATAATGTACCATGGGAAGAAGATGCACACCATAGAGCTGATTACGATGCTGAAGGTACAGCATTAGTATTCCATAAAATGGTTCAAAAATTAATATCTCAAAATTTTGAAAAAGTTGATGACTTAGATAAATTAATTTCAAAAGATGAAATATATAAATTTGGTAGAACATTCCATTTTAATGCAATAG
This sequence comes from Caryophanales bacterium UBA5578, assembly GCA_002425325.1. Taxonomy (GTDB): domain Bacteria; phylum Bacillota_I; class Bacilli_A; order RF39; family UBA660; genus UBA5578. The sequence continues at coordinate 98,649 of DIMA01000018.1, forward strand.
CATTAAATAAGACTGGATTAAAAAATTTATTTAAAATTATTTCATTAGCCAACACAGTTTATTTATATAAGACACCTAGAATATTAAGAAGTAAATTAAATGAATTAAGAGAAGGTTTATTAATTGGTAGTGGATGTTATGAATCAGAAGTATTTATAGAAGCTAGAAGTAAAGAAGGACAAGAACTTACTAATATAATTAATTTTTATGATTATGTAGAAGTTCAACCTCCAGAAGTATATGGTCATTTACTACAAACTGGTGATTTTAGTAATGAAGTTGAATTAAAAAATCATATAAAGAAAGTAATTGATTCAGTAAAAGAATCTGGTAAGATTATAGTTGCTACAGGTGATGTTCATCACTTTGAACGTGGTGATAAGATTTATAGAGAAATAATTGTAAATCAAAAAGTACCTGGTGGTGGAAGACATCCTTTAGCACGTAATAATATTACTGAAATACCATCTCAACATTTTAGAACAACAAGAGAAATGCTAGAAGATTTTAATTTTATAGATGAAGATTTAGCATATGAAATAATTGTTACTAATACTAATAAAGTATTAGATATGGTAGAAGAGATAGAAGTAATTATTGATACTGGTGGAATACCATTTTCGCCTAGAGTAAAGAGTGATGATGGTAGTGAATACTTAGATTGTCCTAGAGTTGTTACTGACCTAGTATATGATAAAGCTGCTGAATGGTATGGAGAAAATTTACCATATAATATAGAAGAACGTATAGCTAAAGAATTATATGGTGATATTGTATATAAATGTTGGAACAATAAAATAAAAAAAGAACATCCAGATTATGATGATGATAAATTAACAGAAGAAACTTTTAAAAACTTACATAAAACAGTTGTAACTGGATTTGATGAAGTTAAATCTTTCTTAGGTGAATGTTTCAAAGAAGAATGGTCAGAAGATGATGGAGAACTTACAGAAGAAGCATTACAAAAGAAAATCAAGAAAGAACTTGGAGGTATTATAGGTGGAGGATTCGATCCAATATATTTAATATCTCAAAGATTAGTTAAACACTCTAATGATGATGGATATTTAGTTGGTTCACGTGGATCTGTTGGATCAAGTTTCGTTGCAACTATGATGGGAATAACAGAAGTTAATCCTTTACCAGCACATTATCGTTGTTTAAAATGTCAAACAAGTATATTTAAAGATGAAGAAGGTAATGAATTAGGTGCTACATATTCTAGTGGATTTGACTTACCTGATAAAGAATGCCCAAATTGTGGTGAAAGATTATATAAAGATGGTCAAGACATGCCATTCGCCACATTCTTAGGATTTAATGCAGATAAGGTACCTGATATAGACCTTAACTTTTCAGATTTAAATCAAGCTAGTGCACATGAATATACAAAAGTATTATTTGGTGTTGATAATGTATATAGAGCAGGCACTATTGGTACTGTAGCAGAAAAAACAGCATTTGGTTTTGTTAAAGGTTATTGTGAAGATCACAATAAAGTTATGCGTACAGCTGAAATTGAAAGATTGGCAGCAGGATGTACAGGTGTAAAAAGAACTACTGGTCAACATCCAGGAGGTATAGTAGTAGTACCTGATTATATGGATGTATCTGACTTTACACCATTCCAATTCCCAGCAGAAGATGTTACAAGTGCATGGAGAACAACACATTTTGATTATCACGCAATTGATCAAGATTTATTAAAACTTGATATATTAGGACATTCAGATCCTACTCAATTACGTATGATTCAAGATTTAACTGGAATGGATATATTAACAGTTCCACTTGATGATAAAGATACAATGAGCATATTTACAGATACACATGCTTTAGGTGTAACTGAAGAGCAAATTATGTGTAAAACAGGAACTTTAGGAATACCTGAATTTGGAACTCCATTTACAATAGGAATGGTTGAAGAAACTAAACCTAAAACATTTGCTGAATTAATTAAAATATCTGGTCTATCACATGGTACAGACGTATGGTTAGGAAATGCTCAAGAATTAATTAAAAATAAAGTAGTTCCATTTAGTGAAGTTATCGGATGTCGTGATGATATAATGGTTTACTTAATGTATCATGGTGTAGAACCAATTAAAGCATTTAAAATAATGGAATTTGTTCGTAAAGGTCGAGCAAGTAAAGATCCTGAAACATGGGCTAAACATAAAGAAACAATGGAACAAGCTGGAATAGAATCATGGTTTATAGATTCTTGTGGAAAAATAAAGTACATGTTCCCAAAAGCCCATGCGGCTGCTTATGTAATTAGTGCATTTAGAATTGCTTGGTATAAAGTTCATATGCCAGTATATTATTATGCATCATGGTTAACAAGTAAAGCTACAGATGTAGATGTAGAAACTATGATAAAAGGTTATGATGCAATTAGAGCAAAAATAATAGAGATACAAAACAAAGGTTATGAAGCTACAAATAAAGAGATGGGACAACTAGAAAGTTTAAAAGTATGTTTAGAAGCAACAGCTCGTGGAATTAAATTTTTACCAGTTGATCTTCAAAATAGTCCAGATGTTGTATGGGGAGTAAGAGATGAAACCTCTATTTATCCTCCATTTAATGCAGTAGATGGACTAGGAGATACAGTTGCTAAAAACATAGTAGCAGAAAGAGAAAAAGAACCTTTCTTAAGTATTGAAAATTGTCAAAAAAGAGCAAAAATTTCATCTACTTTAATTGATAAAATGAAATCAATGGGAGTATTTGATGGAATGGATGAATCAAATCAATTAAGTTTATTTTAAAAATGTACATTAGTACATTTTTTTTATTATATATAGTATTAATTAAAAATAAGATGTATAATTAATTTATGATAGTAGGGTGTATACAATGAAGAAAGTATTAGTAATTATAGGAATTATAATAGAATTAGCGATAATAGGTGGAGTTATATTCTATTTTGCAACATATAAAGAAAAATATAGAGTTAGATTTATTACTAATGGTGGTAATAAAATTGAATATATAGAAATAAAAGAAAATGCAATATTCGAACTACCAGAAACACCTAAAAAAGAAGGGTATGTATTTGCATATTGGACTTTAAAAGATGTAGAACCAGTATTATCAGGGTTTCCTGTAAAAAATAATACAACGTTATATGCAAAATGGATAAAGGAAGATGCAGAAATAGTTAATATTGTATTTGATACAAGAGGAGGTACTAAGATTAATTCTCTTACTATAGAAAAGGGAACTAAATTAGTATTACCTAAAAATCCTGAAAAGAAAAATTATGTATTTAAGGGATGGAAAGATAAAGAAGGTAATTCTTATAATAATGATGATGTTATTGATAAAGAAGGGGAATTAGTATTATTAGCTGAATGGGAAGAAGAAAAGAAAGAATCAAATAAGCAAAATAAACCAAATTCTAATAAACCATCTACTAATAAAGATAATAATACATCTAATAATAATAATAACTCTAATAACAATTCAAATAATAACAATAATTCAAATAATAGTGGTAATACTACAACACCACAACCAAACACTCCAACAGTACCAAATAATCCAGAACCACAAGTAGTTTTACCTACAGGTATTCAGTTAAATGTTTCTACTGTTAATATGATAATATTTGATTCACATAAATTAAATGCAACTGTATTGCCAACTAATGCAACAAATAAAACTCTTACATGGTCTAGTAGTAATCCTGATATAGTAAGTGTTGATGCTAGTGGAAGAATAACAGCTAATAAAATAGGATCAGCAATTATAACTGTAAAAACAAGTAATGGAATACAAAAACAAGTAATGGTTTATAGTGATGTTAATAGTATTATATTTAATATTTCTAATGCAACAATATCGCAATATGGTATTACTGAAACTACAATTACTGCAACAGTTTCACCAAATATAGATTATAATTTAAATAGCTCTATGATAAATTATTCTGTATCGAATAATTATATTGGATTAGAAAAGAATAAATTTAAAACAATAGCTTATGTAAAAAAAAGTCCTAGTTCATATGCAAAATCAGTGGTAACATTAACGATAGGAAGAAAAAAAGCTACTATACCTGTATATATTGAACCAAGATTATCAATTAACGGAATTTATAATAATGGAGAAGTGTTTTACTTAAGTGGTGGTTCAGATAGTATCATATTAAATACTAATATTCCAGTTGAATGGAAAACATCGGGTAGTTGTAAAAATTATAAAGGTGAATCCACTCTTGAAGTTTATTGCCTGATATTAGGGACTGGCTCTAAAATAATTGCTATATCTGAAGCAAAACAAGAATTAAATGTAAATTTTATTAGACAAAGATAGTAATTAATACTATCTTTTTTGTGTACAATTTGCACAAATTAGTGTAAACCATAAAAAAATAAATTGACTAAATATAAACTATGTTATAAAGTGATAATAGGAGATGGTTCTATGAAAGATACATTAGTTGTAAAAGGTCTTGATGGAAATGATATTACATTATTTGTAATAGATATAATTGAAGATACTATGACAAATAAACAATATATGTATTATACAATTGATGGAAATGATGATGTTTTTGTTTCAGGTTTAGTTGAAAATAATGGTACTTATTCTTTAGAACAAGTATCAGAAGAAGAAAAAAATATTCTAATTGAAGCTTTAAAAGATGGAAGAAATTAGTAATTTAAATGAGGTATTTAGATATTTATCTAATGATAATATATTAGAAAGAATATCTAAAATAACTAATGATAGTGACATTGATGTTAAAGAAATGTCATCTAGATTATTAAAAGAACTAACTGAAAGAAAAAAACAATTAGAAAATATTAAAGAAAAAATAATATCTGTAAACAAAGCATTAAAAGATTCAACATCAGGAGAACTACTCGCAAAAATAGATGATGAGATAAGTTCAATAGATAAAATAAGTGATTCTCTTAATAGTATGATAAACGGGGATATACCATTTAGTCAAAGTAATTTATTACAAACAGGCGAAGAAGTAAATAAACTATTCGATTTAGAAGCAAGTTTACAAAATACTGTTGAATCTTCTACTAATGAGTATAAAGATTATATTACTAAAATGGTAGAAAATGATCCTTCTAAATTAGAAGAATTAAGAGATTTAGCTAATCGACAACAAGTAGATGACCAATTAGAAGAAGATATTGAAGATACTATTGAAGCAGTAGAAGAATCTAAAGATGATAATGTAGTAGAAATAAGCGAAGAAGAGGTAGTTGTAACTGATACTCAATCAGATGGTGCTACTGATATTGAAGCTGAAGAAGAATTTATAGTAGTAGATGAAACACCTAATTCTGAAGGAAATAATGATACTACTGAAGATACTACAGATGCTGATGAACAAGTTGAAGAAGATTTAGAAGAAGAAATAATAATAGATAATGCTAATAATGAGCAAATTGATGTTATAGAAAATCGCGAAAATGGAGTAGAGGAAAATACTGAAAATCTTGCAAAAGATAATGCCGGACAACAAGTTCGACAACCAATTAGTACTGAGCAAAATTCCATGAAGAATAAAAAGGGTAAAAATAATTTAAGTTATAGCGAAAGAGTTAGAAACATCAATTATAGACAAGGCATGAACTATAGTGAAGAAGTTCACAAAATAAGAGTTGAATATGAAATAGAATTAATAGAATCAAGATTAAATCTTGTAAATAAAGAAATTAAGAAATTAAAAGACTCTAATAAAAAAGTTCCTTTTAAATTAGCTGTTCAACAACAACAATTATTAAATCAAATTAACGAATTAAAGAATGAAACTCAGTTAATTGAGTTGAATCGTAAAGAGAATAAGAGAGAAGAAAAACTTTCTAAAACTCAAGCAAAAATCGATCAACAAGTTGGAAAATTAACAGATGAGATGATTATTCAAAATGAAGTTAAAAGTAAATTATTTAAAGGCATGTCTTTAAGACGTGAGAAAAAAATAAGAGAAAAACTTGTAGAGTTAAATGGTAAAATGAATGTTGTTAAACAAGAACAAATTACTTCTACTGAAATGAAATTCGATATAAGAAATAAAAAATTAATTAAATTAGCTAAAAAGAATGCTAAAAAGCAAGTAATGCAACAAAAAATTGAAGAACTTAAATCATATAGAGATAAATTAGTTGAAGAAGCTATGGCTTTAGGACATGATATTTCAAGATTTGTAAGCAAATCAGAACTAATACAAAAATTAAAACAATCTACTGTTCAATTTACTGGTAATCCTGTTATTATCGATATGCCAGAGGAAGAGTTAGAAACATCTATGGTAAGAGCTGCATAAGCTCTTTTTTTGCGCAAAAAAAAATCATTAACTTGTAATGATTTATTAAGCAGCTTTTCTATCAAGCTTTGTTAATGTTCTTTTTTCTCTAGCACTTGTACGAATCTTAGTTCCATCTGCTAATGTAACATTTACCATATTAACTTTTTGTAAATGTCTAGTAGCTCTACAAGAATGTGATCTTCTATTTCCAGCTAGTGGTTTTTTACTAGTAATTTTAGTTGCCATATTATACCTCCATTCAAAGTTTAGTTTTTTCTCCCTATGCCTATTGATTTTAACATAAATGAATACCTTTGTCAAATGTTTTCTTTAATAATCTTCTATTTAAAAATCTTATAAAATATAGTAAAATACTAGTAGGAGGGGTACCTATGAAATATGTTCCACTTTATATAAAGACAGACAATTCATTACAAGAGTCTATGATTAAGATTGAAAACTTAATTAATAAAGCTTTAACATATAATATTGATGCCCTAAGTATCACTGATAATAATATGTATGGAGTGATGGATTTTTATAAACTTTGTAAGAAAAATAATATAAAACCTATTATTGGTTTGGAAATGTTATATAAGGATAATAAGTTTTTATTATATTGTATAAATTATAACGGTTATAAAAATTTAATTAAGTTATCAACTATTAAGTCAGAAAGAGATATAAATTTAAAAGACTTAAATGAATATTCAAAAGATATATTATGTATAGTACCATATAATTCTATTAGTATATATGATGAAATAAAAGGTTTTTATCAATATATATATAAAGGATATAGAAATATAGAAGAAAAAAATAATTTAGATGGAGATTTAATATATATAAATGAAACTATTTATTTAGATAAAGAAGATTCTAATTATATAAATTATTTAATTGCTGTAAGTCAAGGAAAAAAAGTAAATGAAATTAATACTGATAAGTTAACTAACTATTTAATGACTTATGAAGATGTAAAAGAATTATTGAATGATAATAATGAATTTGTATATGATTTATGTAATATAGAAATACCATTTAATCAAGAATTAATGCCAATTTATAATAATGAAGATGGAGTAGATAGTTATACTTATTTAAAGAAAAAATGTATAGAGGGATTAAAAAATAAATTTGGTAATTCTATTAATAGTAAATATCAAGAAAGATTAAAATATGAATTGGATACAATTAATAAAATGGGGTTCTGCGATTATTTCTTGATTGTATATGATTATATTAAATATGCTAAAGATAATAATATTATAGTAGGCCCTGGAAGAGGTAGTGCTGTTGGTTCATTAGTAGCGTATGTACTTAATATTACAGATATAGATCCATTAAAATATGATTTATTATTTGAAAGATTTTTAAATATTGAACGTATAAGTATGCCCGATATAGATGTAGACTTTGAACATAATAAAAGAGAAGCAATGATTAATTATTGTATTAATAAATATGGTGATAAGTCAGTTGCACCTATTATTACATTTGGAACGATGGCTTCTAAACAAGCTATAAGAGATGTTGGAAGAGCTATGGGAGTAGATTTACCATTAGTAGATGGTTTATGTAAATTAATTGATTCTAATTTATCTTTAAAGGAAAATTTAAATAATAGTAAAGTAGCTAGTTATATAGAAAGATATGATAATTTTGATAAATTATATAAAATAGCATCCAAGTTAGAAGGATTAAAAAGACATAGTAGTATACATGCTGCAGGAGTAGTAATGTCTAGATATCCTTTAGATGAAATTATTCCATTAGATAAAGGACATAATAGTTTTTATACTAGTGGATATGATATGAAGTATTTAGAAGAAATTGGTTTATTAAAAATGGACTTTTTAGCTATTAAATATTTAACTATTATTCATGAAATAATAGATGATATTAATAAGAAATATAAGACAAATATAACATTTGATAATATTCCATTTAATGATCCTTTAGCGCTTAATATATTTAAAAATGCTAATACATTAGGTATATTTCAATTTGAATCAGATGGTATGATATCTTTTATGCAAAGATTAAAAGCATCTAATTTTGATGATATATGTGCAGCAATAGCGTTATATAGACCAGGGCCAATGCAAAATATTTCAACATATATAAAAAGAAAAAATAATCAAGAAAAAATTGATTATATGGATGATAGTTTAATTCCGATACTAAAATCTACTTATGGAATAATAATATATCAAGAACAAATTATGCAAATAGCTAATGTATTAGCAGATTATTCATTAGGAGAAGCTGATATATTAAGAAAAGCTATGAGTAAGAAAAAGAAAGATTTATTATTACAAGAAGAAAAAAGATTTAAAAGTAGAGGTTTGAAGAAAGGGTATAGTGAACAATTATTAGATAAAGTTTATGCTATGATGCTTAAGTTTGCTGAATATGGATTTAATAAATCTCATTCAGTAGGTTATTCTTTAGTATCTTATCGTATGGCTTATTTAAAAGCTCATTATCCTAAAATATTTATTTCTAATTTATTATCTACTGAAATGAATGATGATAGTAAATGTAAGAAATATATATATGAATGTAAGAAAAATAATATTAATATTTTAAAACCAGATATTAATTATAGTTATAGTAAATATATAGAAGAAGAACAAGGAATTAGATATCCTTTAAGTAATATAAAAGGAATTGGTTCAAGTGCATCTAATTATATATTAGAAGAAAGAGAAAAAGGATTATATAAAGATATATTTGATTTTATTAAGAGATGTTATGGTAAAACAATTAATAAAGGAATATTAGAAAATTTAATATATGCTGGAGTATTTGATAATTTAGGATTTAATAAAAATACATTAATTACTAATTTAGATGCAATTATTAATTATGGTGAATTAATTAAAGATTTAGATGAAGAATTTGCATTAAAACCTGAAATTAATATTGTAGATGAATTTGATGAAAAATTTTTAATGGAAAAAGAATTATCTTTATTTGGATTATACTTATCTAATCATCCAGTTACTAAATATAAATCTAAATTTAATAATATTATTGATTTAAATAATGTAGATAAATATTTTGATAAAGTAATTGATACTATTATATATGTAGATAGAATAAAAGAAATAACAACAAAGAGTAATTCGAAAATGGCTTTCATTACAGGAAGTGATGAGATATCTACAATAGACTTAACTATGTTTCCTAAAATATTAGAAGAATATCCAAATATAAAAGATGGAGATATATTACTAATAAAAGGAAAAGTAGAGAAGAGATATGATAAATATCAAATAATAATAAATAAGATAAAAGAGTTACAATAGTAATTCTTTTTTTTTGTCGTATTTTGGTTATAAATAAATACTTTATTTTTTATTATAAATATGTTAAAATTGTAGTAGATTTATGCTAAGGAGGATAGCAATTATGGGATTAATGAATAAACTATTTGATGGAAATGAAGAAAAAGATATTTTTGAAGATAATGGAAAACAATTTGAGGATCAATATTATGAATCTTCAAAAGATTTAAAAGCAGATGATATTAATGGTAAAGATGGATCTAAAATGATTTTATTAGAGCCACGTGCATTTTCAGAAGCTCAACAAATTACAGATCAATTAAAAAGAAGAAATACTGTAGTTATTAATTTAAAAAGAGTAACTTCTGAACAAGCAAAAAGAATTATTGACTTTGCTTCAGGATCAACATATGCCTTAAAAGGAAAAATTGAAAAAATTGGTAGTGGAATTTTCTTATGTACTCCAAATAATATCAATATTCAAGGTAAAATATCTAGTGATAAAGATGATAATGATACTTATGATAATGATGATATAGAAATTGATATTTAAAAGTATTGTATTAAAAAAATATTTATGCTAGAATAAATGACATATGCGAGGTGAATTATGGAAAAGTTTACTACAACACTTCGTGGTTATGATAAAGAAGAAGTAAATGAATTTATTGATAAAATTATTGCTCGTATTGAATCAATGGTAACAGAAATTGATGATAAAGATAAAGAAATATCTAATCTAAAAAATAAAATAGATGAATTAGAAAAGTACGTTGAAAAATTAAAAAATCAAAGTATGAATGATATGGAAATATCTCAAGATATTATTAAGAAAGCTAAAGATGAAAGCGAAAAAATAATTAAAGATGCAAATTTAAATGCAGATATTATAATTAACGAATGTCTTATGAAAGCTAAAAAGTATGAGATTAAAGTTAATAAATATAAAAATGATTTAAAGTTATTAAAGCAGAAGAAGGAGACGTTACTTAGCGGAACTAATAGAGAGTCTATGGTTGGTGGAAATAGATAGGGAAACTTAGTAAGAATCACTCTGGATGTGTTATTACCGGTTACGCGTTATAGTATTAAGTGCATAATAGTATTATGAATTAGGGTGGTACCGCGATTATTCGTCCCTAAAACATAATACTTTTTTTATTTATTAGAGGAGGTTTATTATGAAATTTGAAGAATTAGATAAAGAACAAGTAAGTAAAGTTGAACGTAAGATATTAGATAAATGGTTAAAAGATGATATCTTAAATAAAACTATTGAAAATAGAAATGGTAAAGATAACTTTGTTTTCTATGATGGACCAGCAACAGCAAATGGAATGCCTGGATTACATCATATGTTAGCAAAATTTTTAAAAGATTCATTCTGTAAATATCAAACTATGAAGGGTAGTAGAGTTCTTAGAAAAATAGGATGGGATACTCATGGGTTACCAGTAGAAGTTAATGTAGAAAAGAAATTAGGTTTCTCAGGTAAAAGTGATATTGAAAAATATGGAATTAAAGAATTTAATGCTTTATGTAAAGAAACAGTTTGGGATAATGAAAATGCTTTTAGAAAATTAACAGAAGAAATGGGACAATTTATCGACTTAGATAATAGATATATTACATATGATAATGATTATATTGAAACTGAGTGGTGGATATTAAAGAAATTCTTTGATGAAGGTTTATTCTATGAAGGAGTTAAGATATTACCATGGTGTCCTAGATGTGGAACAGGATTAGCTTCACATGAAGTAGCTCAAGGTTATAAAGAAATAGATGCTAATACTGTTACAGTTCCATTTAAGAAGAAAGATGAGGATGTTTATTTCTTAGTATGGACAACTACACCTTGGACATTAATTAGTAATGTTGCATTATGTGTTAACCCTAAAGAAACTTATGTTAAAGTTGAATCTAAAGGATATAAATTTATCTTAGCTGAAGCATTAGCGCAAGCTAATTTAGGTGAAGAATATGAAGTATTAGAAACATATAAAGGTATTGATCTAGAAAATATGGAATATGAACAATTAATTCCATCATTAAAAGTAGATAAAAAAGCTTTTATTGTTACTTGTGATGATTATGTTACTATGTCAGATGGTACTGGTATTGTTCATATCGCACCTGCATTTGGTGAAGATGATGCTAAGGTAGGTAGAAAATATAATTTACCATATTTAAATCCTGTAAATGAAGATGCTACATATAATGATGGATTATGGAAAGGCATGAATATCTTTGATGCAGATTTAGAAGTAATTAAATATTTAAAAGAAAATGATAAATTATTTAAAAAGCAAAAAGTTAAACATGATTATCCACATTGTTGGAGATGTAATTCACCATTAGTATATTATTCAAGACCTTCATATTATTTAGAAGTTACTAAGTTACAAGATAAAATAATAGAAGAAAATAAAAAAGTAAATTGGTTCCCATCATACGTTGGAGAAAAGAGATTTGGAAATTGGTTAGAAAATATGAATGATTGGGCTATTTCTCGTAATAGATATTGGGGAACACCACTTCCATTATGGAGATGTTCTTGTGGACATATGGAAATGATTGGTTCTAGAGAAGAATTAAAAGAAAAAGCAATAGAAGAAGTAGATCCTGCAACAATAGATTTACATAGACCATTTGTTGATGATGTACATATTGAATGTCCACATTGTAAAGAAAAAATGACAAGAGTACCAGAAGTAATCGATTGTTGGTTTGATAGTGGAGCTATGCCATTTGCTCAATACCATTATCCATTTGAAAATAAAGAGTTATGGGAAGAACAATATCCTGCTGACTTTATAGCAGAAGGAATTGACCAAACTAGAGGATGGTTCTATTCATTAATAGTAATTGGTGTATTCTTAACTGGTAAGAGCCCATATAAAAATGTATTAGTTAATGAATTATTATTAGATAAATATGGTCATAAAATGCATAAGAGTAAAGGAAATGCTATTGAACCATTTACTACTATGGAAAAATATGGAGCTGATACAATAAGATTCTATTTAGCTTATGTATCACCAACATGGACACCATTAAAATTTGATGAAGAAGGATTAAAAGAAGTTCATTCTAAATTCTTTAATCCATTAAAGAATACTTATTCTTTCTTCCAAACATATGCAAATATCGATAATATTGATATAAAAGAATGTATGGTAAAAGAAAGTGATAGAGAAGAAATAGATAGATGGTTATTAAGTAAATACAATAAATTAATTGATAATTGTACTAAAGCATATGACAAATATGATTTAAATGAAGTAGTTAAATTAGCTACAACATTTGTATCAGATGATTTATCAAATTGGTATATTAGAAGAAATAGAAATAGATTCTGGTCATCAGAGTTAGATAATTCTAAGAAGAGTGTATATATAACTACATATGAAGTATTAGAAGGAATTTGTAGATTAATTGCGCCAATTGTACCATTTGTAACAGAAGAAATATATACTAAATTAACAGGAAATGAATCAGTTCATTTAGCTGATTTCCCTGTAGTAAATAGCGAATTAATTAATGAAGATATAGAAGTTCGTATGGACTTAGTAAGAGATTTAATTAGTTTAGGAAGAAATATTCGTGAAGAAGTTAAAATTAAGGTTAGACAACCAATTAGTGAATGTTTAATTGATGGTAAAAATGAATCTATTATTAGTGATTTAACTCCATTAATTGAAGAAGAATTAAATGTTAAAACAGTTACATTTATAAGTGAATTAGAACAATATATGAATTTAACTGTTAAACCAAACTTCAAAGAAGTTGGACGAGTATTTGGACCAAAGATTAAAGTATTCCAAGAAAATTTATTAGCTTTACCAATGAGTGATATTAAAACATTACAAAATAGTGGTTCTATAAAAATGGATATTGATGGTGAAGAATATGAAGTTACATCTTCAATGGTTGAAATTAAAACAAGTTCAAAAGAAGGATTTGACGTTGCTACAGATACAACAAACTTCGTTATATTAAAAACTGAATTAACAGAAGAATTAATATTAGAAGGTATTGCTCGTGAAGTAGTAAGTAAAGTTCAAAATTTAAGAAAGACTAGTGGTTTTGAAATAGCTGATAGAATAAATTTATACTATAGAGCTGATGAATTAGCTACTAAAGCAATAAATGAATATAAAGAATTTATTATGAATGAAACTTTAACTGTTAATTTAGAAGAAAGTGATAAAGCAACAGAAGAAGTTGATTTAAATGGACATGAAGGATTCTTTACAGTAGAAAAAGCAAATTAATAAATTTGCTTTTTTTATATACTTTTGGTAATATATACACTTAATGAAAAAGGGGGATTTTATAATGGAGAAAGAGAGAACAAAATTACCTTTATTAGTTGATGATAAACCATTATATGTAATTGGTGATGATATAAAAGCAAAAAGTGAAGAATTAGAACAATTTTTAGAGGGAATGCCTTATATGAATAGTAAGATGTTTTCAAAAAATGTATTATATTCTCACGAAATACAAGCAAATAATAACATTGAAGGTTATAGTGATGATGTAGATTTAATTGATAGTATTATTTTAAGAAAGAAAAATATATCTGATGAAGCTAGAAGATTAAGAATTATTAACTTATATAATGGATATAGATATATATTAAATAATAAAGAAATAAATAAAGATAATTTAAAAGAATTATATAGATTATTATCTGATGGATTATTAGATGAAGAAGATAAAGTTAATATGGGTGAATATTATAGAAATGAACCTGTTTATATATTCTTTTCTGATAGATTAGATGTTGAACCTGATAAAGGTGTAGATCCAGAACGTGTAGAAGAATATATGAATATATTATTTGATTATATTAATTCAGATAATGAAAATTTAAGTGCTACTGAAAAGTTTATAAAATCTCAAATTATGCATTTTTACTTTGTATATATACATCCATATTTTGATATAAATGGACGTACAAGTAGAACTACAGCTATGTGGTATTTATTAAATCAAAAAGATTATCCTTTTATTATATTTAATAGAGCTATTCAAATGCATAAAAATGAATATTATAAAGTAATAAGAGATGTTAAAAAATTTAAAAATGTAAGTTTCTTTTTAAACTATATGTTAAATAATGTTCATTTTGAATTAGAAAAAGAACATTTTATGGAAGTTATTAATCAAAATACACCAGAAGTATTAACAAGTACTGATTATCAAACAATGAGTTATATTTTATCAATGAGAAGTACTTTAACATATTCTGATTTTGCACAATTTTATAATTTAAGAAATGAAAAGAAAAATAAACTTACTATATATAATGAAATGTTATTACCTTTAGTAGAAAAAGGTATAATTATAGAAAAAGATTTTACTAGAAGAGGTTTTAGTGGAGTTCATCAAAATAGATTTTTTGAACTTAATAAAGCATTATATGATGATGATCCTGCTAAAATCAAATTATTAAATATATAATAAAACAAAGACTAATTGTCTTTGTTTTTTATATACTCTTTTAACATTTTTGTAAGAGCTCTTTTTTCAATCCTAGAAACATAACTTCTTGATATTTTATAGTTTTTAGCAATCTCTTTTTGTGTTTTCTTTTTATTATTATTTAATCCATATCGTTCCATTATTATTTGTTTTTCTCTAGTTGTTAATACATTAAAATATTTATCTAATAATTTAATATTATTTTCTTTATGAATATCTAAAGCATAATCTGGATTAGGTGTTTTTAATATATCTAATAAAGTAATTTCATTACCTTCTTTATCAAAACCAACAGATTCATTTAAACTAATATTTTTACTATTATGTTTATTAGTTCTATAAAACATAAGTATTTCATTTTCTATACATTTAGCGCAATATGTAGTAAGTTTTACATTTTTTTTATTACTATAACTATCAATTCCTTTTATTAAACCAATAGTACCGATACTAATTAAGTCATCAACGTCTTCTTTTTTATTATCATATTTTTTTACTATATGAGCAACTAACCTTAAATTATGTTCAATTAATTTATCTCTTGCATCTTTATCATTATTAAACATTTTTTCAATTAATATTTTTTCTTCTTCTTTAGATAATGGATCTGGAAATATATTATTTGAATATGCTGCACAAAATAAATGAAAATCTTTAAATAACCATTTTATAAATTTAAACATAAATCACTTCCAATATAATTATATGTTAGGATTTATCTATTAATACATGTTATAATTAATTAGGTGATAAAATGGAAAATTATATAATGGGTAATTTTAGACAAGTAATATTTGAGTCAGATAAAGGATATATAATTGGTCTATTTAAAGTAAAAAAAACAGATATTGAAAGTATGAAGGATTATGTAAATAAAACTATTACTTTTACTGGTTATTTTCATGAATTAACAATTAATGAAAATTATTATTTTAAAGGTGAAGAGAGTTTTCATCAAAAATATGGTTTTCAATTTAATGTTAAAGAATATGAAAGAGTAAAACCTGATGATAAAGATGGTATAGTTGAATTTTTATCTAGTGATTTATTTAAAGGAGTAGGAGAAAAATTAGCGATTAAAATAGTAGAAACTTTAGGTGAACAAGCCCTTGAATTAATATTAGAGGATAAAAGTAATTTACTTTTAGTACCTAAGATGACACAAAAGAAAGCTGATAGTATTTTTGATACATTAAGTAAATATGAGGAAAGTCATAAAACAATTGTATATTTAACAGATTTAGGTTTTGTAATGCGAGATGCTTTATTAATTTTTAATAAATATAAAAATAATACACTTAGTGTAATAGAACATAATATATATACAATTATAGATGATATTGAAGAAATTAATTTTAAAAAACTAGATAGTATAGCTATTAAGATGGATAATACATATGATTCTATTGAAAGAATTAAAGCATGTACTTACTATATTATGGGGGATTTAACATTTAAAACAGGAGATACATATTTATATAGAGAAGATATCTATGATGCTTTAATTAAGTATTTAAGATTTGAAATAGATTATGATTATTTTAACGAGATATTAGAAGAATTAGCTGCAGAAAATAAAATAAATATAAGTGATGATAAATATTATTTATCTGATATATACGAGGGTACTGATAATATAATAAATAAAATTAATTATTTAAATAATAAGAGTCATAAAAAATATACTAATATAAATTCATATATAGCAGAATTAGAAGAATATAATGGTATAAAATATAATGATAAACAAATTATGGCAATAAAAAAAGCTCTAGAAAATAATATATTAATAATAACTGGAGGACCTGGTACAGGTAAAACAATGATTATTAAAGCTATTGTGGAATTATATAGAAAACTTAATAAATTTAATGAAAAAGAATTAATAAGTGCAGTAGCTTTATTAGCGCCTACAGGTAGAGCGAGTAAAAGATTAAGTGAATCTACTAATTTACCAGCTAGTACAATACATAGATTTTTAAAATGGAATAGAGAGTCAAATACATTTAATGTAAATGAGTATAATCCAGATTTTAGTAATTTAATTATTGTAGATGAAGTTAGTATGATAGATATAGAACTTATGAATAATTTATTAAAAGGTTTAACTAATAATATAAAGCTAATATTAGTAGGGGATTATAATCAATTACCTAGTGTAGGACCTGGAATGTTACTTAAAGATTTAATTGATAGTGAAGTAGTGGATACAGTTAAATTAGATATATTATATAGACAAAAAGAAAATAGTTATATTCCTATATTAGCAGATGAAATTAGAAGCGATAATTTAGGTGATTTTTTATCTACAAAAGATGATTATACTTTTTTAACTTGCAATAGTGCTAGTATAATTAGTAATTTAAAGAAAATATGTAAACAAACAATAGATAAAGGATATGATTATAAAAGAGAACAAATAATGGCTCCAATGTATGCTGGCGTTAATGGTATTGATAATTTAAACAAAGAATTACAATCTATATTTAATCCGGCTAGTAAAGATAAAAAAGAAGTAAAATACGGAGATGTTATTTATCGTGAAGGAGATAAAGTATTACAATTAGTAAATGATCCAGATAATAATGTTTTTAATGGTGATATTGGTATAATATATAGCATAAAAAGTAACAATCAAAGTAAGAGTGGTAAAGTAGAAGTATATATAGATTTTGATGGTAATATGGTTATTTATCAAGTAAAAGATTTAGCTAATATTAAACATGGTTTTATAATAAGTATTCATAAAGCGCAAGGTAGTGAATTTGATTTAGTAATAATACCAATATGTCGAAGTTATTATAGAATGTTATATAAAAAGTTAATATATACAGGTATTACTAGAGCAAAGAATAAATTGATAATAATAGGTGAACCAGATGCATTTGTTCAAAGTGTAAATAGTAATAATGAACAAATTAGAAAAAGTGATATGGTTGAAAAGTTAAGAAAAGTATGTATAGAATCAAATAATATGTAAATACTATTTATGTATATAAGTTAATATATACAAGATAGAGGTGATTGTTATTAAAACAAGAGATGTCGCAATGATTATGTTAGGTGTTGTTGGATGTCTAGCTTATCAAAAATATAATAAGCCAGTAAGGGAATGCGTATCAGAAATGGTTGAAATGGAAATTGATAAAGCTAATAACATGATCAAAAAAATGAAATAGAAAGTGTAATGCTTTCTATTTTAATTTGACAAAATATATAATAATTAATATAATACGTAGAGTTTGTGAGGTTATTATATGAAAAAGATAAAATTCGTAGGATTTAAGAAAATAAAAGTAATTGGACCTAAATATAAATTAATATTTAATAATAGTCATAGTGTTAGAACTAAAAAAGGAACAATTAGAAATATATCAAATTATTTTAAACATTTAAAAAATGGTATTAAGCCTTTAGATAAATCAAAAAAACAATTAGCATTAGTTAGATTAATAGATTGTTATGATTATTCATATTCTAAAGCATTTTTTAAAAGAAATATACCTACAATTATAGATTCAACACTATTAGATTGTGAAGAGTTTAATTTATGGTTAAAGAATATTACTCCATCATTAAATAAATATGGTGTAAATATTAAATATATAACAGATGATTTACATTTATTGTATACAAGTAATGTAGTATTAGTAGATGAAATGAATAAAAAAGAAACAAAACCAAAACATAAAGCAAAAATTTATAATTTTTCAGATTATAGTAGACTTAAGAATTCTTAAGTCTATTTATTATATTTAGAAAGTGGTATAATATAATAGGTGATTAAATGAAAAAGAAAATTATTATTATTAGTTTTATACTAATTATGATAGATCAAATTATAAAAGTAGTTATTAGTAATTTAATACCATTAAATAGTAATATAAAAATAATTCCTAATTTCTTTTATATAGCTAATGTACATAATGAAGGAGCTGCTTTTAGCATATTAAGTGGTAATAGATTTATATTATTACTTATATCATTTGTAGCGTTATTTATTATTTATAAATTCTTTATAAAAGATAAAGATTTAACAAAATATGATATGATAATGATTAGTATGTTATATGGGGGAATTATAGGTAATTTTATAGATAGAATTATATATGGATATGTAATCGATTATTTAGAATTTATTATTATAAATTATAATTATCCAATATTTAATTTTGCAGATATTTGTATAGTAGTATCTGTAATAGGTATAGTAATTAAAAGTATATGGGAGGATGTATGCAAGAGTTCAAAATCGAAGAAGAAACAGGACGCTTAGATGCTTATTTAGCTAATAAACTAGAATATAGTAGAAGTAAAATAGTTAAAATGATTAAAGAAGAATATATAAAAGTAAATGGTGTGCCTGCAAAAAATAGTTATCAAATTCATAATGGTGATGTTATTACAGTTTTAGAATATGAAGAAGAACAAATGAATGATGAACCAGAAGATATGAATTTAGATATCGTATATGAAGATAATGATGTTATAGTTGTTAATAAAGCTAATGGAATTGTAGTACATCCTGCAGTTGGAAATACTAAAGGAACATTAGTAAATGGATTATTATATCATTCAGATAGTTTAAGTGATGTAAACGGTGAATTTAGACCAGGTATAGTACATAGAATTGATGCTTATACTACTGGATTAATTATGGTAGCAAAAAATAATGAAGCACATAATAAATTAGCTTTAGAATTATCTATGAAAAAGACAACCAGAAAATATTGGGCATTAGTATGGGGCGTAATTAATCATGATACAGGAACAATAGATGCTCCAATAGGTAGAGATAGTACTGATAGAAAGAAAATGGCAGTAACTGCTACTAATAGTAAAGAAGCAATTACACATTTTAAAGTATTGAAAAGATTTAAAGATGCTACTTTAATTGAGCTAAGTCTTGAAACAGGTAGAACACATCAAATTAGAGTTCATATGAATTATATTGGATATCCAGTAGTAAATGATCCAGTATATGGTAAACGTAGATTAATAGATGAAACAGGACAATGTTTACATGCTAAAACATTAGGTTTTAATCATCCTACAACAGGTGAATATATGGAATTTGATAGTGAATTACCTGAGTGCTTTACAAATATAATGGATATGTTTGAAAATCAAGAATAAGGACGTGATATAGTGAATATTACTTTAGATAAAAATGATGAAATAGTTATGAAATTATTACATTATTTTATTACAGAACAAGGTTATAATCCTGTAATATTACATGGTGCTAAAGATGAAATATGGTTAGAAAATACTGATGGTGAATATCAAATAATTAGAATAGTAACTAACTATATTCATAATGATGAACAATTCGATTATGATATATTTAAAACTAAACAAATAATGAAAACAATAAAGAAAAAGACTTTATCATTTAAGATGAATGCTTTAAGTATATTTATAAATTTAGGTGAAAATGTTCATTTAAAAGATGATATTAGTAATATAGATTGTATTAAATTAACTGAAGTAAATGATATAAATAAATATGATTTTATAGTAGAAAAATATCCTTCAATTAGTAAATTAGATAAAGTTACTGAACAAGGATTAGAATTATTTATGAAATTAACTGAAGAAATTAATTTAAAAAATCAAGAAGACGCTATGAAAGCAGAAGATGTATTTAGTAAAAAAAGACCAATTATTACTTATGCATTAATATTTAGTAATATAATTATGTATATTTTATCTGCTTTATTAGGTGGTAACTTCTTTGATGTAGATCCTCAAATATTAGGAGAATTTGGAGGACTATTAAATTATAATACATTAAATAATAATCCAATTGAATTATATAGATTAATAACTAGTATGTTCTTACATAGTGGAATAATTCATATATTATTTAATATATATGCATTATATATTTTAGGACCTCAAATAGAGAGTTTCTTTGGTAAGTGGAAATATTTACTTATATATTTAATTAGTGGAATATTAGGTGGATTATTATCTATGTTATTCTTACCAGATAATACTGTAGGAGTAGGAGCAAGTGGAGCAATATTTGGTCTTATTGGTGCATTTATATTCTTTGGATATTATTACAGAGTATATTTAGGCACAGTTATTAAATCACAAATAGTTCCATTATTACTACTGAATTTTGCTATAGGTTTATTCTCATCTGGAATAAGTTTATCAGCACATATTGGTGGTTTTGTAGGTGGAATATTAAGTGCTAAAATAGTTGGTGTTAAATATAAAACAGAGTTAAGTGATTCAATTAATGGTATTATTATGACATTAATATTTACTATATTCTTAATATATTTAGGAGGAATTATTTAATGAAAAAATTAGTTTTAATTTTAACTTTAGTATTTGTTTTATCAGGATGTAAAGAAAAAGAAATAACAAATAAAATGGAAATTAACTGTAATTCCGATATTACTATTATAGACTTAAAAAAAGGTGATGAAATAAGTTGTAAATTATTAAATACTGACTACATATTTAAAGTAAAATCATCTACAGAAAGTAGTATTAAATTAGAAGTAAATGATTATGGACTTAATGATGAATCTAGTTTAGTTGATAAAAAGAAAGAATTTATCATAAAGAAGGGTGAAGATAAGGCCATAAAAACACAATCAACAGATTATCAACAAAGTATAATATTTAGCTGGAAGTAAAATTCTAGCTTTTTTTGTGTAAAGTAAAGTAAAAAAAGACAAATAACACTTTTATTTTTAATATATTATGTTAAAATGAAATTAATAATAGGAGTGATACTATGAGTAAAGAAAAGGATAAAAAACAACAACAATCTAAAACTGATGAACAAAAGAAAAAAGAATTAGCTGAAGCTTTTGGTATTGATTTAAAAGATATTGAACATGTAGTTTTAGATAATGGTAGAGAATATTTTAAATTTGTTAATCCTGCAGATAAATCTGTTAGAATGATTGAGAATATTAATTATAATAATGGTATGGATATGCAATTTAAAAGTATTCAACATGAATTAGCTTTTACTCAAGGTCAAAATAAAAAAGAAAATGCTCAAGATATATTTGAACATAATTCACAATATAAAAATACTGAATTAAAATTAATATCAGTTACAGAATTAAAGAGTAATAGATTTACATACAATAGGGAAATTAATAGATTAAATGCAGTTAATAAAAAGAAATTAAAAGCATTATTAAAATGTAGTACTCAATTACGATTAAAATTAATTAATATTGAAAATGCTATTGGTATAAATCAAAATAATGAAGTAATTGATGTAGCATTTGATTATGTTAATAATAAAGCACATATTAAAAGAAGTAATACAATTTCTTATACTAATACAAATGAAATGACTGATAATATCAAAGCAGTTATGGATATTCCAAACGAAACATTTGATCAATTAATAAGTGGAATAGATGTTGTTGATGATCAAATAGTTGTTAGTGATAGCAAAGATATTGTTGTAAATGGAGAAACAATTACAACTTCTGATTTAGTAAATTGTTATAATATGCCAGAAATAATGGAAAAATCAAATATGAATAGTAATAAGAAATCTATAATGCAAGGTTTATTAAGTGCTATTCAAAGAAAGCAACAAGTTAAACAAAATACTATGACTAAACAAAAACAAAAAGTATTAGTAAAAAAGGCTAATAGAAATAATAAAGCAGCATAAAAGAACTTATATAAGTTCTTTTATTTTTATGATATAATATCTTTGGTGGTTTTATGAAACAAGAAAACATTAGAAATTTTTCTATAATAGCGCATATAGATCATGGTAAAAGTACTTTAGCTGATCGTATATTAGAAGAAACCGGTGCTGTTACAGAAAGAGAACGTAAAGATCAATTATTAGACAATATGGATATCGAAAGAGAACGTGGAATAACTATAAAATTAAATGCAGTTCAATTAAATTATAATTATAAAAATGAAGATTATGTATTACATTTAATTGATACTCCAGGACACGTAGACTTTACATATGAAGTATCAAGATCTCTAGCAGCGTGTGAAGGTGCATTACTTGTAGTTGATGCTGCGCAAGGAATAGAAGCACAAACTTTAGCAAACTTATATCAAGCATTAGATAATAATTTAAAAATAATACCAGTTATTAATAAAATAGATTTACCTAATGCAGATATTGAAAAAGTAAAAAATGAACTTATCAATACTGTAGGTTTTGATGAAGATGAAATAATTTTATGTAGTGCTAAAACAGGAGTAGGTATTAAGGAATTAATAGAAGCAATTATAGAAAGAATTCCTGCACCAAAAGGTAATGAAAATGAACCATTACAGGCATTAATTTTTGATAGTTATTTTGATTCTTATCGTGGAATAGTAACTTTACTTAGAATAGTTAATGGTAAAGTTAAAGTAGGAGATAAGATTAAAATGTTAGCTACTAATTGTGTTTACGATGTAGTAGAATTAGGAATAAATAATCCAGAAGAAAAGAAAGTAAAAGAATTAACAACAGGTGAAGTAGGATATTTATGTGCTAGTATTAAAAGTATTAATGATGTAAAAGTAGGAGATACAATTACATTAGCTAATAGACCTTGTAAAGAACCTTTAGCTGGTTATAAACCTATGAAACCAATGGTATTCTGTGGATTATTTCCTGTAGAATCAAGTAAATTTCCTGAATTAAGAGAAGCATTAGAAAAATTAAAACTAAATGATGCATCATTAGAATTTGAACCAGAAACTTCCCAAGCTTTAGGGTTTGGATTTAGATGTGGTTTTTTAGGATTATTACATATGGAAATAATTGAAGAACGTATTGAAAGAGAATTTAATATTGATTTAATAGCGACTTCTCCATCTGTAGTATATGAAGTAGAATTAACTGATAAATCAATTGTTATGGTTGATAGCCCAGTTAAAATGCCTGATAGACAACGTATTCAAGATATTAAAGAACCATATATTAGAACAAATATATTTGTACCTAGTAATTATATCGGTCCTATAATGGAGTTATGTCAAAATAAAAGAGGTAATTATGTATCAATGGAATATATTGATACTACAAGAGTAAATATTCATTATGAAATTCCACTATCAGAAATAGTATATGATTTCTTTGATAAATTAAAAAGTTATACAAAGGGATATGCTTCATTTGATTATGAATTAATTGGATATAAATCAAGTAATTTAGTAAAAATGGATATATTATTAAACGGAGAAATTGTAGATGCATTAAGTTTAATTGTACATAAAGATTTTGCATATACAAGAGGTAAAGCTATTGTTGAAAATTTAAGAAAACTAATACCAAGACAACAATTTGAAATACCTGTCCAAGCAGTAATTGGAACAAAAGCAATAGCACGTTCTGATATTAAAGCAGTACGTAAAAATGTATTAGCAAAATGCTATGGTGGAGACGTTTCACGTAAAAGAAAATTATTAGAAAAACAAAAAGAAGGTAAGAAAAGAATGAAGATGGTAGGTAGTGTAGAAGTACCACAAGAAGCTTTCTTATCAGTATTATCAATGGATGAGGAATAATATGGCTAGTAATGAACAAATAATAAATGAAACTAAAACATTTATAAATATAGAAACAAATATTTGTAAATCAATATATGTTCATATTCCTTTTTGCACTAATATTTGTTCATATTGTGATTTTTGTAAATATTTTTACAATGAAAAAATGGTTGATGATTATTTAAATGCATTAGAAAAAGAAATTAATGCAAAATATAAAAATGAAGTTATAGAAACTATATATGTAGGTGGTGGGACACCAACATCTTTAAGTTATGCACAACTATCTCGTCTTTTAGATATATTAAAAAAGATAAATGTGGATAACTTAGAGTATACAGTTGAGATAAATGTGGAAAACATTGATGAAGATAAAATAAAATTATTAAGTTCATATGGTGTTAATAGAATAAGTATTGGTGTTCAAACATTTAATGAAAAGTATTTAAAATTATTAAATAGAAAACATAATAAAGAACAAGTTATAACTGCTATTAACATGATAAAAAAATATATAAGTAATATTAATATAGATTTAATATATGCTTTGCCTGGACAAACTCTAGAAGAATTAAATAAGGATATAGATGAATTTATAGCATTGGATATACCTCATATATCAACATATTCCTTAATAATAGAAGAACATACTATTTTAAATAATAATAATGTTGAAAATATTGATGAAGAGTTAGATTATGAAATGTATAAACTAATATGCAAAAGATTAAAAGAATATGATCATTATGAAATAAGTAATTTTGGAAAGATAAAATCTAGACATAATTTAACATATTGGAATAATGAACATTATTATGGATTTGGATTAGGTGCATCTGGATATATTGATAATATTAGATATACTAATACTAGAAGTTTAAATAATTATATTAATGGTAAATATATTATTGAAGAAGAAGAATTAGATTTTAATGAAACAATAGAAAATTTATTTATATTAGGTTTTAGAAAAACTAATGGTATAAATATTGATGATACTTTAAATAAATATCATATTAATATATTAGATATTGATATTGTAAAAGAATTAATTAAAGAAAAAAAGTTATTAGTAGAAAATAATAATTTAAAAATAAATAAAGATTATATATATACTAGTAATGATATATTAACTAATTTTTTAGGAGGTAATTATGAAAGATATATTCAAGAGTGAATTAAACTATATAATGGATAAGAGAGTAAGAGAAGCAGCAGGAGAATTAATAGATATGCTACCAGAGTATTTCTTTAGAGTACCTGCATCTTCTACAGGAAAATATCATCCTAAATGTTCAAATGTAGAAGGTGGATTAGTTAATCATACTAAAATAGCAGTAAGATATGCTAAAGAATTAATGAGTAATGATATATTATTTAATAATTTTAGTAAACATGATCAAGATATGATTATATTAGCACTTATATTACATGATGGATTTAAGCATGGATTAGAGGAAGAAAAATATGTTCGATTTGATCATCCTATGATATCTGCTAACTTTGTAAAAGAAGAAGGGGAGAGCGTAGGATTAACAAAAGAAGAATGTGATACTTTATATGAATTAATATCTTCACATATGGGAATTTTTAATACAAGTACATATAGTGATGTAGTGTTACCTTTACCTAAAAATAGCATGCAAAAATTTGTGCATATGTGTGATGATTTAGCTAGTAAAAAGTTTATAAATGTAGAATTTGTAAACAATAATATCGTTGAATAAAGAACTATGTAAATAGTTCTTTTTTTATATTGACAAGCGTATATAATACGCTTATAATGTTAATAGAAGGTTGAGGTTGGATATGAAAATAGAATTATTAAATAATCAAAATATAGAAGATAGAATAAGGGTAATAGCAGCAGCAGGGAAGTTATCAAGAACAAAGGGTGATGTTTTTGATGTATTAGAATCATGTGATGTTTATGAAAAAAATCTTGGTTTAGTTAAAAGAATATTAGAGATGGGACATAAAACAATTATTGAACATGATTATTATGTATTTGCACTTGCAAATGTATCACCAATAATTGAACAAACATTAATAAGTCATAGATTTACAAGTTTTACCATTAAATCTGCTCGAATGGTAGATTTTAGAAATGTTGGATATTACACACCATCATTTAAAGATAAAAATTACAAATTAGTACCTAATCAAGATAGTTTAGTTAAAGATTATCATTCACATATGCAAACATTATTTAAAGAATACGGATATTTTGTTGATAAAGGTGTAAAAGAAGAAGATGCTAGATTTGTCTTACCATATTCATTTAATACAAATATAATAATGGGGTTAGATGCTAGAGAATTAGAATTAATGCTTAATGAATTTTTGTATGGTAAATTAAGTAATATAGATGAAATAAAAGAGTTAGGGACTAAATTATTAGATATAGTTAAATCTGATATTTCATATTTAGAAGAATATGTAAATGGTGAACAACATACAAAAGATGACTGGTATGATAAATATCGAATTGGAAATGATATAGTTACATACGATAAAGCTAGATTAGTAGATTATACACCAAATGTAGATGAAAATATTATTATTACTACTATAATGTATCATGAACAAGTTACACGAGAAAAAGCGTATGAATTGTTAAATGATATGTTAAAAAATAATCCAAATATAATTGATGATATTATGCAAGATATCGTTAAATCAAAACAACAAAGAGAATTAGAATCAGTTAGTTTTAAATTTGAAGTACCTATATCTTTAATTATATTAAAACATTTTACAAGACATAGAACACAATCATTATTAGTACCTGATTTTGTTCCAATGTGGAATTTAGAAAACTATCAAACACCTCCATCTATTAAAAGATTAGATGAAGAAAGATATAAAGAAATATTTAAATTAAATAATGAAACATATAAGAAATTTAGAGATTTAGGTGTAAGAGATGAAGATTTAATATATTTCTATTTATGTGGTAATTTTGCTAATGTAACTACAATAATGGATGGTAGAACATTAGAATGGATTAGTAGAATGAGATGTTGTACTAAAGCACAGTGGGAGATTAGAAATTTATTAAATGATATGGTTAGTCAAGTTAGAGAAATAGCACCTTCATATGGTAAATTACTAGGAGCTACATGTGATGTATATGGATATTGTCCTGAGGGAAAAGAAAGTTGTGGGAAAGTTAAATGCAAGGAAAAATAATATTAATAGAAGGAACTGATTGTTCTGGTAAAGAAACACAAGCTAATTTATTATTAGATTATTTAAATAATAGAGGAATTAAAACAATTAAAATTGGATTTCCTAATTATAATTGTCCAACTGGTAAAATAGTAGGTGGACCATATTTAGGAAAAGAATATATATGTGAAGGATGGTTCCCTGAAAACGCTACAAATGTTAATCCAAAAGTATCAGCACTATATTATGGAGCAGATTTCTTATATAATTTACCAGATATGAAAAAAGAATTAGAAAAAGGAACATACATAATTTTAGATAGATATTTTTATTCAACATTTGCACATCAAGGTGGTAAAGAAAAAAGTAAAAAGAAAAGACAAGAAATATATGAATGGTTTGGTAAATTATTTATAGATTTACTTGAATTACCAGATCCTGATATAAAAATATTTTTACATATGCCATTTGAGTGTGGAAAAATATTAAGAGCGCAAAGAGAAGAAAAATTAGATCAAAATGAACAAGATGATGATCATTTAAAAAATGCTGAAAAAGCATATTTAGAAATTGCTCAATTATATAAATTTAATAAAATAGAGTGTGGAAATAAAAAAAGAATCAAAAATATTGAAGAAATACATAATGATTTAATAAAAGTTATTGAAGATTTTCTATAATATGTTACAATATATGTGAGAAAATAGGCGGCGATAAGAATGACAAAAGAACAATTTATAAGTGAGTGTTATAAAGTATTAGATAAATTTGTTAATAATTTTAAAAATGGTTGTATGGATGAAAGGGATATTTGTCTATATGGATTTTTAAAAGAAATTATAGTTGTTGAAGAGTCAACTATTTCAAGAGATATATTATTTGAACAATTAAAAGGAAATTATTTTCAAACAGATTTAGCTACATCATTATTTATTATGAAGTTATATACAAAAAAAGAAGATACTATATTTGAATATTTTGATATTTATTTAGAACAAAATTTAGAAAATAGTGTTGATGTAGATGATATGGATAAAAATAATGCTGAAATGAGAAATTTCTTAGTAAGATATTTTCCTAATTTAATAGAAGAGTTCGATAATAAAGCTGCTAAATATAATACAGAATATAAAGCTTAAAGAGTTTACTTTTTAAAGCTTTTTTTTTATAATTATAATAGGTGATACTAGTGAAGGATTTCTTAAAAAGTTTAAATAGTAGATTATATTTTTTGAATAAAGAAGAAAAAAGTAAGATATTAGAAGAATATAGAAATAAAATAGAAAATGATTATAAAGTGACACATAATATGAAAGAGGCAATTAATAAATTAGGGGATATGGATTCTATTGTTAATGATATATGTGATAGATATAATTTAAGTAGATCGTTAAGTGTAAGAAATAATAAATTTGATAAAGATGTAACAGCTTGTTCAAAAATGTTAGGTAATTTTATAAGAGATATTATGAAAATAGTTAGAAAAACAAGATTACAGCATAATTTACAATCATTTTTAGAAGCAAGTGTTAAGTTAATATATTTAGTAATAGTATTTACATTAATTAAATTACCATTTATCCTATTTGAAAAAATATTGTATTCAATAAATAATTTCTTATTTTATCCATATGAAGATACATTTAATGTATGTTCAGATTCTATATTATCAATTGTTTATTTTATTATTTGTATAATAATAACATTAAGAACATTTGGGGATTATAGAATTAAGAATAAAAAAATAGTTGATGAAGAAAAAGTCAATAACATAGATAAGGAATATAATTGGTTAGATTTAATAATTAGATTGATTATATATGTAATAATACTAGTACCAATTGGTATATTAACTATATTATCTATAGCTCTAGCTTGTTTATTATTATATTTATTTACAACAGGAATTAATATTATTGGATTACCAATTATGTTATTTGGTTTAAGTGGATTATTAATTGGATTATTTATGATAATATTAGATGCTTTAAAACAAAAAGATAGATCTTATAGTATATTAGTATTATTATCTATGTTTGTATTTATAATAGGTTTTGTTATATCTATTTCAAATTATAATAGTTTTAAAAAGACTAGTGATATATCGAAAAGTGTTGTTGAAATGACAACTGAAGAAGTAAATATTACCTTAAAAGATGAAATAAAACATATTATTGTAGAACAAGGTAATTATGAATTATTAGAAGATGAATCTTTATCAGATAATGATATAAGAGTAAAAGTAACTTATTGTGATGATTATTATGACGTCAAATATGATCAAGTAATATCAGATGGTTATAATTACATTTATTTTAAACCTGTATTAGATAATGATTTTAATAATGGGAAATTTATTAATAATGTTTTAACAGATTTAAGAAAAAATTATTTAATTGATTATACTGATGTTAAAGAAATAAATATTAAAATATATGCTAATAAACATACAATAAACAAAATAAAATAAAGAGATTATTCCTCTTTATTTTTTTTTATGATATACTTATATATAATAGAGGTGTAGTATGAAACATAGATTATTATATTTTATATTATTTATTTGTACATTTTTATTTAATATAAATGTATTTGCATTAAGAGATGATAGTTTTCAAAATGGTATACTACTAGATGTAGGTCGTAGATATTATACAGTAGAAGAAATAAAAAAATATATCGATGAATTAGCTAAAGAAGATAATCCATTCTTACAATTACATTTAACAGATGATGAAAGTGTAGGAATAGAAAATACTTATTTAGATCAAACTAAAGAAAATGCTATAGTAAAAGATGGAAATATATATGTTAATCCTAAAACTAATAGAGCTTTTTTAACATATGATCAAATAACAGAAATAATGGATTATTGTAAAAGTAAAAATGTAGAATTTATACCAGAAATAGATGTTCCAGCACATATGACAGGTTTTTTTACATTAGCTAGATTAAAATTTGGTGATGAATTTGTAAATAAATTTGCTAAAGGTACTGGTGAAGAAGCAGGTAATATAGATATAGTAGCTCCAGAAGGAGATGCATTTATTTTTAAGATATTTGATGAATATTCTGCTTTTTTTAAAGATTGTAAATATATGCATATTGGATTTGATGAATATACATATCGTATAGATGAAAAAGCTGATTATATTAATAAATTATTTAATTATTTAGATAAAAAAGGTTTTATTGTTAGAATGTGGAACGATCCATTAACAAAGAGTAATATTGAAAAAATAAGTAATAAAATAGAAGTTACTTATTGGGATTATTATGGAGCTGATTATGCTACTGTTGACGACTTAGAAGAAAAAGGATTTAAAGTAATTATGACAAATTCATATTATTTATTCTTTGTTCCATCAGTTGCTAATACAAATAAAGCTGATTTAGAATATACTGTAAATGATATTTTAAATAATTGGGATATTAATAAATGGGATAGAAATGTTGATTCAAAATTAAATAGTGTTGACAATGTTATAGGTAACTTCGTTTGTTTATGGAGTGAAAATTCAGCTGGTGTTGAAGATGAAGTAATTAGAAATCAAGTTATCGCGATGTTTAAAGCTATGATTAGAAAAACTAAACATATTAGACCAACTAAATACAATATTAAAGATAATGAAGATATTGTTATTCAAGAAAAAGAATATTACTTGAAAGATGATGTAGTTGAATTTACAGTTAAAGAAAAAGATGGATATGAAATAGAATCAGTTAAAATTAATAATGAAAAAGTTTCTTATACATTAGAAGATGGTAAATATAAATTTAATATGCCTAATTCAGATGTAGAAATAATAGTAGAATATAAGAAAAATGTTGGAACTATAATTCCACCAAATACAATTGATTATATATATACTTATTATTTAGTATCTATAATATCTACATTATTATTAATATTTGGATATAGAAAGTTAAAATATAATAAATAGCCTTAATTTGCTTAAATTTAATATATATGTTATATTAATGCAGTGAGAGAGGGGATAAACATGTTAACAATTCTTTGTTTATCAATTAGATTTTTTAAATTAAGAAATCAAAAAAGTAATATATAAAATAAAGAACTACTAAGTAGTTCTTTTTCAATGAAAAAAGAATTCTTACGAATTCTTTTAATTATTAAATGGAGGGCCTAGTCGGATTTGAACCAACGATCAGGGAGTTGCAGTCCCACGCCTTACCACTTGGCTATAGACCCATTCAAACAACAATATTATTGTAATATAAATTAATTATCTTGTCAATTATTTACATAATAATATGTTAAAAAAAATTAAAATATGATATATTTATATTGTAAAATAGGTGATAGTATGAAAAAGAAGAAAAAAGAAATCATCCATATAGATATTGAAGATATGGATGATGTTTATAATTGTTTTAATAAAAATGATTTAAGTGAAGAATTACAATTTTATATTGAAGACCAATGTTGTAGAACAAATAGTAATGAGGTAATATTTAGAATAACTACAAGAGAAGAATTACCTGAAGAAGAAAAAAAACGATTAGTTGATACAATTAGAAGACATTATGGTCTAGATGTGAGACATTGTGAATTACAGATAAAAAAGAATAGAATAATTAATATATTATTTTTTGTAATAGGTGTTTTATTATTATTTTTATTACATAATGTTCAAGATTTAGATTTTATACCAGAAGTTTTAGATATTGTTGTTTGTTTAGTGATATGGGAAAGTATATATAATTTAATATTTAAAGATTTTCAAATTGATTTAGAAGTTGGTTTGTCAAAAAAAATATATACTAGTAGAATTGAATTTAAAAAGAGAAGTTAATTGATATGAACCCCGTTTCTTAAGCAACAGTCCATACGGGTTCATT
>DIMA01000009.1 GCA_002425325.1 Caryophanales bacterium UBA5578
ATTCCATATTAACATTTACACCTTCTTCTTCTTTAAATGCTTCTGGTTGATAATACAAATTTAAATTTGTTACAATATCTGAATTTGTATAACAAAAATTTTCTTTTCCCTGTCTCATAGAGGAATCATAAGTTCCAATTAATTTGAAGCTTTCAGTTTCATTATCTTCATCAATAAATTTTAAAGAAAATTGTTTCCCCAAAAGATTATTTAAATTTATTTCTTTTTTTCAGTTTTGTTTCCTTTTTTATATTCATAGAATATATTTTCTGGGCATACCATAACTTTATCATTAGAACTATAATTATCAATATTCTCGCCATTAGATACTGTTATAGTATCTTTTGGTACTCCAAAAAGAAATAGATTGATTTCAGTAGTATTATTATTAATTTCCTCAAATATTCTCATATTTATTATATAGGAAGTATAAGGAGATATAGATTCAATAGTATTGTATGATTGCAATTCTGTTAATGCTTCTTTTTCTGTTTTCTCATCAGGTTCATAATATACAAAAAATGTACGATAATCCACCATCTTTTTAACACTTTGATTCCAATAGTTATTTAAACTGTTGGAAAAAGCCAAGCAAAATATTACGATTGAAATAGCTATAGAAATAAAAATAGTATTAAAATAATTTGATTTATTTTTGTAAAATTCTTTAATTCCCATTTTTATCATATCAATTAATTTCATCTATAATCTACATCCTTCCATTTTTTAGGTAAATAATTTCATCAGCATAATCTTTAATAATGTCATCATGGCAAATAACGATTACACATTTATTTTGATTTGAGAGTTTTTTTAATATACTTAAAATTTTAATTGCGTTTTCTTTATCTAAAGAAGCAGTAGGCTCATCAGCTAATATAATATCCGGATTATTACATAATGCACGAGCAATTGCAACTCTTTGTTGTTCTCCACCAGAAAGTTGATTTGGGTAATGCTTATTTCTGTTTCCTATTCCTAATGAATTCAATAAGTTATTGACCTTTTCAACTTTTTCTTTTTTTGTTAAATTTCTATTAGTATAAAGTGGTAAAATTACATTTTCTGTGACATTCATTGTTGGAATCAAATTAAAAGATTGAAATATATATGCTAATTTTTCTTTTCTAAGATTAGCTATATTTTTTTCTGATAATTTTGATGCATTATGTCCATCTATTTTTAAAATTCCACTCGTTGGCTCTATAAGAAGACCAATTATTTGCATTAATGTAGATTTTCCACTTCCAGATTCACCCATAATTCCATATAATTTTCCTTCTTCAAACTTAATATTAATATCATTTAAAGCATTTATAGATTTATTTTTCAATAAATATTTTTTTTGTATATTAATTAACTCTATCACTATTTACCTTCTTTCTTTTTACTTAGTTTTGAGTCATAATTACACTATTTGATTTAATTCCACAAAATTGTCTTCCACCAGTATAATTTGTAGAGAAACCATATGCATATTGTCCGTTTTTAAATTTTCCCATGTTAGCTCTAACGCATTGATATAATTCTGTACTCATCATTTTACCAGATACTTGAGTGGTTGGACTGTAGTGTAATGTAACCCATAAAAGTTTTTCTCTATTAGAAGTACAATCTGTATGAGCATCCATTGAAATATCTATGATGAAATTTTTTGTGTCATACCATCTATAGGCACCAATATGATTTGAATTGGCTGGCATATTTAATGTTGATTTATATTCAGCCGCAGAAACTTTTGTAGCCCCAAAAAGAGATAAAACAGTTATTCCTAAAACAAATAATGGCATTAATATTTTTTTCATTATTTCACCTCCTACTATATTGTATTTATTATTTTAAAAAAAAAGTAATGTAAAAGTACGAATAAACGATAATTTTTATGATATAATAAAATAAATAAGTTTATTTACTTGTATTATATGTGAAAGGGAACGATTTAATGGCAAAAAAATATATATTAATTATATCTTTGTTTTTAATTTTACTTTTAACTGGATGCAGTAATGAAAAAACAAGTTTTTCATATCATCCAACATATATAGACTCTAATAACGGACAGCGTTGGTTAAATTATGCAATTTTGTATGAAAATGCTTATACTGGAATTAATGATGGATCATTAAGCATTTTAAAGCAAGGAGAATATACTCAAGAGTATCAATTGCTTTTTTCTATAGACTCATCGTATTATCAAAAAGAGGATATCATATTGGGGACTTCCAATTATATATATATTTTTAATCAAGATGAAGAAAATACTTTTAGAATTGTAGGGTTTAAGTTATCTTCTGAAAACGAAACACCTATGATAATAGATAATAAGAAAATAAAGTCCATTGTCAATGTCTATGGTGCCAATAAAGAAAATATATATGTAAGTTATTTTGATGATAACAATGAAATATATCTTAAAATAAGTGCAGATTTAAGTAAAATATATGAAGTGGACAGTTTAGAGAGTGTTAAAAATCAAATAGAATATAATGTTTTAAAAAATAATTAAAATTAAAAATATGTATTGACTAATTCTAAATAAAGTGATAATATTAATGTGACAAATGGATATGGTATATTTACGGTATTAATTATATTTTAACTTTATTGATGGTTTTTTATAATTAATACTTTTTTTATTACCTAATATTTACTTTATATGTCCGGACTATAAGTAAAATGGGGTTTTGCTTATTGTATTCAATTGTCAATCATTTTATTTAATATTATGATTGAAACGGATTTAAATACGGTATTTTTATTTTTCTGTATATTAAATAAAAAATTTAATATTTAAGGAGATGAAAATATGGCAAATAACGAAGTAGTAGGAGATCCATATGTATTTTATACCCAACAATGGTTAAATGATACTTATGGAAATGACAGTAGATTTAATACTGTTACAGAAAATGGTAAAACAGGATGGGCTACCATTTATGCTTTAACAAGAGCATTACAAATTGAATTAGGAATTCAAGCAACAGCTGATAATTTTGGAACTGGTACACAAAATGCATTTAATACTCAATATCCTAATGGTGTACAGCAACAATCATCAAATGATGAAACAAAGAGAAATATTTATGGAATAATACAAGGAGCATTACTATGTAAAGGATATGCAATAGGTGCTAATAGACCAACTTGTAATTTTTACGGAGGAACTGGAGGAGCAATAAAGAATTTAAAAGAAGATGCTGGATTAACAGATACAAGTTCAACAGTAACATTAAACATAATGAAAGCATTATTATCAATGGATTATTTTTATTCATATGATACATCTACAAAGACTAAAAACATACAAAAAATCCAAAGATACTTGAATGCAAATTATGAAGCATATATTGGACTTACTCCATGTGATGGTATTTATGGTAGAGGAACAAATAAAGCACTAATTTATGCGATTCAGGCTGAAGAAGGTATGTCAACTTCAGTAGCTAATGGTAATTTTGGACCATCTACTAAACGTTGTTGTCCAACAATTCCATACAATAATGCAGAAACTAATTATAATGGAAGTACATATAGTAATACAAAAATTGGTAGATTCGCTAAATTAGTTAATATGGGATTATATGTCAATGGTGTTGGTGATGGTGACTTTGGAACAACAGTAAGCACCGCTTCTGTAAAACAGTTTCAAAACAAGTATGCATTACCTGTTACCGGTATAGTAAATCTAACAACATGGTTATCAATTTTTATTAGTAGTGGGGATACTTCTCGTTCTGCTAAGGCATGTGACTGTGCAACTATATTAACTGCTGCCAAAGCTCAAACTTTATATAATAATGGTTACAGGTATGTTGGACGCTATTTATCAGGTACAATTGTTGGAGGAGCAAGTAAGGCATTAACTGTAAATGAAATGAATATAGCATTTAATGCAGGATTAAGAATCTTTCCAATTCAACAAGCAAGTGCGAATACAGTCTCATATTTTACTGAGACACAAGCTGTTACAGATACAGAAAGTGCTTACAATCATGCATCTGATTTAGGGATACCAACAGGAACAATAATATATTTTGCAGTAGATTGCGATCCGCAAGATTCAGAAATCACTAACTACATAATACCATATTTTGCAAAAGTGTTTTCAACAATGGTTAATACTTATAAAAATAAGTATAAAATCGGTATCTATGGTACTAGAAACGTTTGTTCAAGAGTTAGTGAGAAGGGATATGCTATAAGCAGTTTTGTTGGTGATATGTCAACAGGATTTAGTGGTAATTTAGGATTTACAATCCCAGATAACTGGGCATTTGATCAATTTGCAACAGTAACTATTGGTTCAGGAAATGGACAGATTGAGATTGATAAAGATGGTTTTTCTGGTAGAGATAGTGGTATTGGTTCTACAGGTCTTTCTGATATTGAGAGAGTATATAATAATCTTAAAGATTTATATAGATATGTATTATCATATAAAGGTGCGGGAGTTAAAGAAGCAAATATGTTATTATTAGAATATTTAAGACATTTAGCTCCAGATAATAAATATGGATCGGATGTTGCAACAACCGATATGTGGGCTATAATAGCAGGACCTAGAGATTATGAACTCTGTATGACAATTGACGCAATTACTTCCTTTAAAGAAGATGATTTTAGATTTAAAGATCCTAACAATAATCAGGTTATATATGATACATTACATTTTGCAGCAACATTAAATGCGTTATTATACAATGTTGTAGATCCTGAATTCATTGATTTTGATAGTTTCATTGATGATTATGCAGGATGGGCAGGAGATGCAATTACATTTGCATTAGATGTAAAAGAACTCTCTTTAAATCAAACCCAAGCGAATGAGTTAATTTGCACTACGAATGATAGTCACTTTTCTTTAGCAGATTATTATGCAGATGTAGATGCAGTAGTATTTGCAAAAATGTTGAAAGAAGATGAAATACCATTACCAGAAATGTTTTTTAAATATTTTATGAGTGTAGATTTAAGCACTGGTCAAAGTTATCTTTCTAAAAGAACAACAGAATTTTTAAGACTTATGGGTACCTATAATACATTTTTAGAAACATGCAACACAGTTATGAATTCAGATGTATTTCCTTATCCAAAACTTAGAGGAATGTTAGTTAGTCCAGAAAGTGATTATAAAGAAGAATTCAAAATAGCAACAATAGCTTTCTTAAAATTTGTTGGTGAGGAATCAATAAGAGAATCTAACTAATTTTGTCTCAAAATATGATATAATAAAGAAAATATTTTCTTTTAAAATTACAAGTGTATTTATAAAGGGGGAAGTAATCATATGAAATATAAAAAAATATTTATTTTAATGACAATTATTATTCTTATATTTTTGACTATTTGTTTATTACAAAGTTTTATTTCTAATATAAATTTAAATATTGAACTTTATAATGAAAATCATAGTATTCAAAAAGGAGAATCTTCACTTTATCAATACTATGAAAATAATTATTGTTTTTCAGAAAATGAAAAACAGATGATTTCTGATAGAATTGAAATAATAGATGTTTTTGATAATGAAATATTTCAAGTTTCTGAGTGTGGTGATTTGAGAATTTCTTTTGATGTAAAAGATTATGATTCATATGGATATATTTATCTATATTCAAATTCATCTTTTCAAGACCTAAAAGAGTGGCTTTCATCTAGAAATTATAATATTGAAATAGATTCCTATGATACTTGGATATCTATAAAAGATGATAAGGGTGAAATTCGCTTTTATGAAAACAAAGACTATTCAACTTTCAGAATAATTTATATAACAAAACTTCCTTATAAATATAAGAACAATGAAATTGATTCTTTTCCTTCTTTTGTAAAATACTTTTTAGAAATTAATCAAAAAAATATTAACTAACTAAAAATAAATTATGAGAGTAAAAATAATGTAAAAAATAGAAAAAATTTATTTTTTAGTATTTTATTTTAAAAAAATATGATACAATTAAATTAATAAAATTATTTTGTGATGAATATGCAGTATCTTTCATCGGTGCAACTTATTATATTGTTGTGTTGGAAGTTACTGCTTTTTTATATAATAATATTGTTGCATCTAGAATTTATTAAAGACTATTAATCGCTTATAGCATTGATAGAATATATTAAGAAGGAGGTGATGATATGAGAAAAAAGATTATAATGTTTGGTATTTTTCTAGTTGGATTATTTTTTGTAGGAAATTTTAATGTTTATGCAAGAGAGTGCGAATGGGGATTACAAGCTCCTCAAATACCACAAGGTTATGCAGAGAATAAAGGTCATGTTGTAAGCTTAAAAACAACCGCAAGTGCCTGTAAAGGAACCAATACTGCTGTTTATTTTTCCAACTTTGGAAGTTTACCAAATTGGTATACGCCAAGTTCTGGAACAATTGTACATGGGTATTTGATGGAAGATGATCCTCCAGCATATGAACCAGATGAAAGAGTTAAATATTACATTGGTTTTTTTACTGGAAGGGTATTAACAGATTTTCAGCTTAATAAAACAATTACTCCTGGAAATATTGATAGTGAAGGAGATCAAACTTGTGAATTATATATGAATTTCTCAATTTCTGGAACGACAGGTGGTACTCCTATTCCACAGGGATTATTCTATTATGGAATTTGTATGAATTAATAATACAATATGTAATTTTATAAAAATGGAGGTGAAAGAATGAAAAAAAGTGGAATTGTAGTAATTTGTATATGTATAGTTGTTTTACTAATAGGTATACTTACTGTTCATGCTCAATCAAATAATAAAAAACTTATAGTAGATAGTGAATTAGGATATACAGAACGCAGTGTTTTTGATGAACTAGAAGATGGATGGGTGTATGGCTTTGAGATAATTTATGCAGATGAGAACCAAACTATTAATTATATCTTTGATGGTTATAATTTAAAACATAAACCAGAAGGTACAGAATATTATATA
Organism: Caryophanales bacterium UBA5578; assembly: GCA_002425325.1. Classification (GTDB taxonomy): domain Bacteria; phylum Bacillota_I; class Bacilli_A; order RF39; family UBA660; genus UBA5578. The sequence goes on from DIMA01000009.1 coordinate 6,940, forward strand.
TCCTATAAAGATATGGAAACAGGTGAAGAAATTGAAAGAATTCCATCGCAGTATGCAACATTATCTACTTCAGAAGAATACAGAGATGAAATAAAGGAAATTAATAATTTTTTCAATACCAAAAAATTTGTAAGAGAAATCACATTGAATGACTTAACTACATTAAATGTTACAAAAATAAGTAAAAGCTATTTAGTTGATTTATTTAACAGAACAATAAATTCACAAATAAAAAGTAATCCGGGCGAGTATATTAAAGCACCATCTTTAGAATATAAAACGCAAAAGTCTTCTGATGTTAATAAACCTGGTGAATGGCAAGTTATGTATATTATTGACTATGGTTATATAAATAATATTGAAATAGAATTTATTCCTGAAAATAATACGGAAGTTGCTTCATTTAATAGTTATTCTGTTCAAAGTCAACAAGAATCATCGTTATTAGAACAGTTAGAAAATGAGATAATAGAAAAGCAAAGTACATCTTCAGAAGATTTGACAGAATCAGATTCTGTTTTAACTAGTAACTCTGATTTAAGTAGTTTATTGGATAGCATATACACTGATATATTAAATAAATAATTTTAAATTGCAAGATTATCATAAATTAATCATAGATTATCATCATGTAATCAATCTTGCAATTTTTTTTTGAAATAGTATAATATGATATAATGATAATCTTAAAAATTAAATTAAACACTTATATAAATTGGAAAAGAGAGAACAAATAATGAAAAAAATCGCTATTAAAATTTTTGTATTGCTATTATTTTTAATATGTTTATTTTTCTTGATTGTAAAATTTTATCCGTTTGGTAGTAAAGTATATATTTCAGATTCCATTGAAATAAATATTCCGATTTTTTCCAAGGTAGCAGAAAAGGAAGAGAATTACATTGTATTGAAGACATTTAGAAGTAAATATATTATTCAGAAGGAATTAAAAAAAATTTTTGAAGAATATGAAAGATATAATTGTAACTCGTCTGACACCATTTATTATAATGAGAAAAATAATTATTCAATATTGTCTTATAGCTTCGAAAGAGAAGGCTTTTATAATAAAATTATAATTAATTATAAGGTTGGAAAAGTTGATAATAATTTTTGTGGGAAAATTGTTGATTATAAAAAGTTAAAATATAAAATATTGCCTATTAATGATACTGGCTATTGTTATATTCCAGATGTTTTTAGCATTAAAGATTATACTATTAACTATAATTGCTTCGGAAATTTAGCAATAGAAAACGGCATGGGAAAAATGATATATTTTGATCAGATTTTATCATATGGTTGGTTAGAAATGTCTGACTTTTTGAAGTTTTTAGAATACCAGTCAGAAAAAGGAAATTTTAATATATATAAATATAATAATGATATTTTATATCATGGAAAAGACTTTGATGTACTTTACTGCAAGACTTCAAAAAAAATTTATATAGATAAGGAAATTGAAATGAATGAGAATATTTGTAAATAAGACTGATTTGATTGTTCAAAAATTACAAATTGTTCAAAAATTTCAATTTGTCCGTTGACTGTCCTAAAAAAATGTGCTAATATGATAATATAGAGAAATTGTAAAGGAAAACAAATAGACATAATTTTATGTCTGTTTTTTTGTGCCTTTTTCTCTGTTTTTTGTTTATAAAGAAAGGGGATGAGAACCAAATTTTAAATATTTTTGAGTAGTACCAATTTATGAAAGGAGAATATTGTGAAGAAAAAATTTGTTATGAAGTTAAAAAAAATTTTAAATGTAGTAATGGCAGCAGGTATTTTTCTTACTTCAATTCCTATTACACCATTTATAACTGAAGTTCATGCACTTTCAAATGTATCTGGTGATAAGATTATTGAAGTAGCCCAAAGTTATAGTAGTTGGGGATATTGGGAAGTAGGAACTTGTACAGGATTAGTTACTCGTACATTAAATAAATTAGGTATTGGAACATCAGTAGTTGGAACACATCCATATAATATTGATACTAAACAGCCTGAAGGTACAGGTGCAAGGTATTCTCCAGCTGCAATGTATAAAAATGCAATGAATCACCCAGAAGATGCTAAATTAATTTGGCAAGGATATATTAAAGATATTGAATCTAATGCACATTTATTTAAAAATGGCGATTTAATTATTCAAAGACCAGAAGATAAGGCTGAATATACAGGTGATGGTCATGTTGGATTTATGCACATTTATGGAAATACTATTTCTAATTTTGGAGCAGGAAATCCAGGTATAAAAGATTATGTTATGGCTACTAATGTATCAATTTCTAATGTTTCAGCATTAAATGATACAGAATATAGTATTATGCCACTTAATATACCACCACATGTAAATTCTATGGATTACATCTCTGTATTTAGATTAACTGAGGTAGAACCTGTATATGATACATTAAGTTCTACTAAAACAGCAGATGAAAGAGTAGAAATAACTTTCCATAAAACTGATGTTGAAACAAATAAACCACTATCTGGAGTAGAAGTGGATTTTTATAGAGATGGGGTTAAATTTTCATCTGGGATTACTGATGCAAATGGTAATGCAGTATCAACATCAATAGTTACTCATTCTTCTACTTCTTCACCTAAAACATTTGTAACAAACTGGGATAATTTAGGTGATGCTGGAAAATCTGAAGTAGATCAAAGAGGTGCTTATCATAGTAGATTAGAAGCACAGGCAGCAGCAGATGCTGAAGCACAAAAAGCAGCAACACAAAAAGCATCACAAACTCATACATTTACAGTTATGGAAACAAAGACTAAAACAAAATATTGGTTAAATCCAGATAATACAACAGTAAGTGATAAAGCAACTGGTAGTGGTAGTGTAAAAGCTAGTTTAACTAACGAAAGAGTTAGAGGGACTGCTTATTTATTCAAGGAAGATGCCGATGTAAAATATGCACAAAACGAATCTGAAATAGATGGTGCCGTGTATGGATTATATGCTAGTTCTGATATTTTAGATCCAGCAGATAATTCAGTTATTTATACTAAAGGAACTGAAATAACTAAAGTTCGCATTGCAAATGGTGAAGCAAAGGTAGAAAATTTATATCTTGGCGATTATGAGTGGCGTGAACTAACAGCTGGAATTGGATTCTCAGTTGATCCAACAGTTCATAAATTTAGTTTAACTTATGCAAATCAAAATGCAAAAGTTGTAACTAATAAAACAACATCAAAAGAAAATGTAATTGTTGGAGATTTTGAATTAGAAAAAATTATTACTTCAGGCGATGAATCTGAGATAGTTGAAAAAGAAGAAGGAGCAGAATTTTTAGTTGTAGCTAAAAAATATGTAGAGAAATATGGAAGTATAGAAGAAGCATGGAATCATAGAAATGAATTTACAGAAAAGGAATATGATAAACTAATTACTTCTAGCAAAGGCTATGCTAAAAGCAGAAAACTTGCTTATGGAACTTTCGTAGTAAAACAAGTAAAAGGTAAAATTGATACAGATATGGTAAAAAATACTTGGGAATTTAAAGTAGCTAGGGAAAATCAAGATACAATAAAATATATAATTAACAATCGTAATTTTACTTCTTATTTAAAATTAGTTAAAAGAGATAAAGATACAGGTAAATTAATAACTATGTCTAATACTTCTTTTAAAATTAAAAATGCTGATACTGGAGAATATTTAACACAAAAGGTTGCTGATAAAACTTATGATACTTGGAAAACTTCAGATAAAGGTTTCTTTCAACTACCATTAGAAGTTAAGGCTGGAAATTGGATTCTTGAAGAAATTGAAAGTCCTGATTTATATGTTATTAATAAAGAAGGTCAAAATTTTAAAGTAACAAATGCTAATATTGTAGAAGTGGATGAAGACGGTGATCCAATATTAACAGTTACAATGTATGATCAAGCTGTTAAAGGACAAGTTAAAGTTTCTAAAAGAGGAGAAGTATTAACAGGTATTGAAAAAGATGAAAATGATAATATCAAATTTATCTATGAAGAAAAAAGTTTAGAAGGAATGGTAGTTTATATTCAAGCTGATGAAGATATAATTGATCCAGCAGATGGTTCAGTTATATATAAAAAAGGTGAAGTAGTTGATATAGTTACTACTACTAGCGAAGAATATACTTTATCTAATTTACTTCCTTTAGGACATTATGTAGCTTATGAATATAAAGCACCTCAAGGAATGATTATTGATACAAAGAAATATAATATCAATTTAGAATTTAAAGATAATGAAACTGAAGTAGTAATGGAAACACTTTCTATTACTAATAAAAGACAAAAAGTAGAAGTAGATTTAACTAAATTAGATTCAGATAGAGATATAGCACTAGAAGGTGTTATTTTTAATTTGAAAGCAACTAAAGATATTTTATCTTATGATGGAAGAGTGTTAGTTAAAGCTGGAGAATTAATAGAAGTAGGCAAAACTGATGCTAAGGGTAGATATGTATTTAATGCTGATCTTCCACTTTCATTTGATAATGAAATTTATTTTGAAATTTTAGAAGAACAATGAGTGCAATAACAGAAAGAGATATCTATAGAGATATTGATCATTTTGGATATAGAACACATGTAGGCTATACAACTGGCAAAGGTTCACCATTTGAAATAAGATCTCTAATATGTGATTTACAATATTTAAGAGAAATGGATGATAGTGTTCCTGAAAAAGAAATGATGTTAAAAGGTTTTTATTTCGATAAAAATAATTTTGGTGGAATGCAAGGTCAAAGACATCCAAGTATGCCAACTGGTGAAGAATTAGTCGTTATTGGTATAGGAAATTTTGATGAAGCATATAAGAATGAAAAAAAGATAATATGGACAATATCTAGTAGATTCATTGATTTTTATAAAAAAGAACTCTTATCAAACGGATATAGAATTATAAGTTTAGAATCAAATGAAAAATTAGAAAACGATAATACAATTAATAAGCAATTTAAATAGAAAGAACAGTGATAATATGTCTTATAGAAATACATATTCGAATGTGTATTTAAAAAATATAGAATATAATGTTAATACTATTATTAATAATTATACTGGTTATAAATATTATATTGGTGTAGTTAAAGCAGATTGTTATGGGCATAATACAAGTAAAACTATACAATCTATATTGAATGGTGGATGTAATTATTTAGCTGTATCATCTTTAGATGAAGCATTAGAAATAAGAAAAAATTTTGATACACCTATACTTTGTTTAGGTGTGGTTGATAAAGCATATTTAAAAATATGTGAAGAAAATAATATTGATATTACAGTTGCAAGTAAAGATTATTTTGATATGATTAGATATTTTAATTTAAACATTCATATTAAAGTTGATACAGGTATGAATAGATTAGGGGTTAAAGATAAAGAAACACTTAATTATATTTATAATAATATGACTGATAGTAATTTAAAAATAAAAGGTATTTATACTCATATATATAATGCAATTGATCAAAATACTACAGATAAACAAATTGAAGTATTTAAAAATATTACTAGTGATATAGACTTAAATAAAATAGAGATGATACATATAGCTCAATCAGATACATTAGTTAATCACTCTAAAATAGATTTTTGTAATGGCTGTAGAATTGGTATTTTAATGTATGGTCTAACAAATAACAATCTTAATTTAAAGAGTACTATAGATTTATGTAGTGAAATAATAGATATTAAATATTTAAGTAAAGGAGAAACTGTTAGTTATAATGGCAATTATACAGCATTAGAAGATGAAATAATTGGTATAGTATCAATTGGTTATGCAGATGGTGTGAATAGAAAATTAACAGGTTCTAAAATTTATATTAATAATAAAGAATATACTATTGTAGGTAATATTTGTATGGATATGTTAATGGTTAAAATAGACGATAGTGTTAAAATACATGATAAAGTTTATATTTATAAAGATATAAATCATATAAATTATATGAGTGAATATATAGATACTATTCCATATGAACTAATATGTAATATATCTAAAAGAGTACCAAGGTATTATCAAGATTAAGTATACATATATGTATACTTTTAATTTGCATATATTTATATTTGTGTTATAATAACGCATTAGGTTGTGGTGGTATTATGCAAAATATTATTGTTAATGAATGTTTAAAGAATCATATGGTAGTATATAGAAATATGCTTACAATACCTAAAAATGTAAAATTTGGTTTAGAGTTAGAGATGGAAGATGTAAAATATGATGATATATTAAGATTAATAACAAGACAATTTGGGTCTAGTTGGAAAGTCAAAGATGATAGATCTTTAAAAATGGATTGTAACTCTGAGATAGCTTTACCACCTTTATATAATAAAAAAGAAACATGGCAAAGTTTAAGAAAATTAGCCAAATTATTAGATGCAGTTAGACCAACATATGATAATTGTAGTTTACAAATAAATTTTGATGGAGAATTATTACCAGAGGATAAAGATAGAATTAAATTTTTAAAATTATTTGCAGTATATGAAGATATTATTTATAGATTTTCTATGGGATATGATTCAGATTATAGAGAATCAATAACGCAATATGCTTATCCTATAATGTTAACCATGAAGGCATATGATAATGAAGGTTTATTAGAATTATTAAGTAATCAAAAAAGATATGGTATTAATTTTAAAACTGATAATATAGATTTAATAGAATTTAGAACACCTAATGCTAGTAATAATCCTATTACATGGCAAAACTATATAACATTCTTTTATTATTTAATTCAATATTCTTTGTCACCTAAATGTAATGAAAAATTATTAGATGAATATATAGAACAATTTAATAAGATTGATTTATTAGATAATTATAAAAAATGTAAAGATGAAAGAGCGTATCAATTATCATTAAAATTATTTAATAATCAAACTGACAAATTAAATTTTTTAAGTCAATATATTAAATAAGATACATTTTATGTATCTTTTTATTTTATTTATAGGTATAATTTAATTAGGTGATCGTATGGAAAAGTATTATTTAGAAATACCAACAGCTAATAGAAAAAAAGATGCAATTAATTATATAGAAGAGTTCCATATTTTTAATTCAGATATTAATGGAACTGGTGGATTAGATAGATTTTTAGATAATTATGAAGGTTGGTTAAATAAATTAGAAGAAGATTATAAGAGAATTCCTAACGAAGAAAAAGTGCCAGCTAGAACATTTTTTTTAGTAAGAAAAAGTGATAATAAAATAATAGGAATGATTAATATTAGACTTGCTTTAAATGAGAAACTAAAAAAATTTGGTGGAAATATAGGTTATAGTATTAGACCAACTGAAAGAGGTAATGGATTTAATAATATTAATTTATATTTAGGTTTACTTTTGTGTAATAAATATAATATAGATAAAGTTTTATTAGATGCTGATTTAGAAAATCCAGCTTCTTGGAAGACTATGGAAAAATTTGGTGGAAGATTATTAAGAGAATATTATGATGATGTATATGCTAATTGTACTGTCAGAGATTATGAGATTGAAGTTAAACCAGCAGTTTTAAATTATAAAAAGGAAATGGAACAATATATAGATTTTGACAACTTTATTGTTTAATTAAACATGACTTTAATATTTGGAAATGTTGTAGCGCTATTAGGTTCTTTATTAATGGTATATACTGGATTAATAAAGAAAAAGCAAAAGATAATTTTATTTCAAACTATACAAATAGGATTATTTGTATTAAGTAACATCATTTTAGGTGGAATTACAGGAGCTATTATTAATGCCCTTAGTATGATTAGAAATATATTATGTTATAAAAATAAACTGGGTTTAAAAGAGAAAATAATTATTACTATATTATCGATAGTATTATCACTAAGTTTTAATAATTTAGGCATAATAGGATTATTACCAGTTATAAGTACAGTTACTTATATATGGCTAATTGATATAAAAAATGTTAGTAGATTTAAAATATTGGTAATATTTACTATGATTTTATGGTTTATATATGATATGACAATTAAATCATATACATCAGCATTCTTTGATTTTATGAATATTTGTGCTAATATAATATCTATTATATTAATTAAATATAAGAAATAATGGTGATAGTATGTCTAAAATATCTAATGTATTAACAATGTTAGAGTTATTATCTTGTGGTAGAAAATATAGTATATCAGAGCTATCAAATATTCTTGAAGTATCTGAAAGAATGATTAGAGTATATAAAGAAGATTTAGAAAAAGCAGGAATTTATATAGATACTATAATGGGTCCATATGGAGGTTATGTATTAAATCAAACTATAAGGATGCCAGTTAGAAAGTTTAAATTAAAAGATGCTGATTTGTTAAATTATTATATTGATAATGAAATAGATAATGATAAAAAAGAGAAGTTAATTCTTTTAAGGGATAAAATAAAAGGTGTTTATATAGGTAGTAAACAAGAAGCAAAAGAATTAAATTTAAAAGATGAAACTCAAAAGAAATATAATATATTAACTAGGGCAATAAAAGAAAAAAGAAAAGTAAAAATACTATATTATTCTTATGGTAAAGGTGAAAATGAAAGAGTAATTGATCCTGCGGAAATGTTTTTGTTTCAAGATGGTTGGTATTGCGCTGCTTTTTGTGAAAAAAAACAAGATATTAGACATTTTGAACTTAAAAGAATTATTAATTATGAGTTATTAGAAGAAAAATATGAGTAGACGAAATATTTCCTCTTTATAAGTTATATTTAACTTGTAAGGAGGATTTTTTATGGAAAAGAATATGAATGAAAATTTTAAAAATATGGAAAGGAGAGTCTTTGATAGTTTATATAATACAGATTTAGAAAAGATAAATTATGAATTAAAACAAATTGAAGAACCAATTTTATTTTCAGGTGTTGGTGGATCAAGTGTAGTGGCAAATTATGCTTCTAAAATAATTAATGAAAAGAATAAAATAATTTCTACTTGTGTAGAACCAAGAGATTTATCTTATATGAATATAAATGGATATAAAAATGTATGCGCTGTTAGTTATTCAGGAAATAATTATGGAGTAGATTTGTCATTTAATAATAATTTAAAACATTATTTATTAGCTAGTAAGGTTAATGAAAGAGAAGATATTATTAATTTAACTTATAATGTACAAGATAAAGAAAAAAGTTATATTTCGTTGGCAGCATCATTAATACCTTGTAGTATTATGTTAAATTATTATTTAGATAATAATAAAGAAAGAATAATTGATTTATTAGAAGAATATCATTTTAATTTTGATACTAAATGTGATGCATATGAAATATTTACTGGTTATGAAACTTCTACAGCTAGTAAATATTTAGAATCTACAATGATAGAATCTGGTATAGGTATACCAATAATACATGATAAATATTCTTTTTGTCATGGTAGAAGTACTTTTTCAACAGTATATAATAATATTGCTATTTACTTTAATTTAAATACTGAATACGATAAATTTATAATTGAAGAATTAAGAAAATATTATAAAGATGTAATTGTTATTGATTCATACAATAATTTATTAAGTGAATTTCTATTATTGCATCAATGTATGTATTTAACAAAGTATATAGCAGAACAACAAAGTAAAGATTTATCGGGGGTAGATTATAATCCAATAGTTAAAAAGATTTATAAATATAATGGTGAAATATAATGTGATATAATTATATAGGTGATAGCATGAAAAAAGGAATTTTATTTGATTTAGATGGTACGTTATGGGAGACAACAGATATTACGCTAAATGGAATAAATTATATATGTGATAAATATAACGTTGGACATGTTACAAAAGAGCAAGTATGTAAATGTATGGGATTACAAACAGAAGAGGCCGCTAATGTATTTTTTCCTGGATTAGATATAGATTTAGCATGTAAAATTATAGATGAAAGTATTGTATATAATGCAGATATTTTAAATGAAATTGGTGGAAATGTATATCCTAATGTTTGTAATACTATAGTAGATTTAAGTAACGATTATGAGTTATATATTGTAAGTAATACAAATAATCCTAAATATATTGAATCATTTATAAATAAAGCAAATTTAAAAGAATATTTTAAAGATTATATTGCTGCAGCACAATTAAAAATACCTAAGTCAGAAGCTATTAAAAAAATAATAAAAGATCATATTATAGCTAAAGCAGTATATGTTGGTGATACTGTTAAAGATAAAGAATCATCAGAATTAGCAAACATTCCATTTATATATGCTGAATATGGATTTGGAGATATAAATCATGATATTTTAATTAAAGATATATCTGAATTAAAAAATATAATTTCAACAGTATTATAAAAAAATATGTTATACTATTAATATAAATAGGAGGACCTATGAAATATAAATTATTAATTGTTTTTATATGTATATTATGTTTATGTGGTTGTGGAAATAAGAGTAAAAAAACAGAAGATAAAATAGAAGAAAAAAAAGAACAACCGGTAGTAGATGAAAAATATACAAAATCATTTTTAGTTTTAAATTTTTATTATAATAAGAATGCTGGATTAGATTGGGAATATACTATTAAAAATGATAATGTTAAAATAGAAAAGAAAGATACTAATATGTGTTTATCTGATGGTACTGATTGTAGAGGCACATATGATTATTATGTATTTGGAAATAAAGAAGGTAAAACGACAATTACATTTACACAAATTAAGAATGAAAATAATAAAGATATAAAGAAAGCTATTTATGAAGTAGAAGTTGATAAAGATTTGAATGTAAAAATATTAAATCAAAAAGGTAATTATTTTGAAAAATAATAAAAAGGTGTTGTTATGCATAAGAGTGTAAAAGAAATATTTTTAAATTGTGATAAGAATATAGATATAACAGATGAAGAAAAAAATTATATTCATGAATTATTTGCTATAGATATGTTTACTATTTTATTACATAAAAAAATAATGAAAAAATTATTAAAAAAATATTTAAAAAGAAATTATAAGTGTGATTTAGATATAATAAAGTTTGATGAAGAAAGTCAAAAATATTATGTTGAATTATCTAATGGTAGAAAAATAAGATTCTTATTAATGTCTGATAATATGGAAACAAAAGATAAAAGTATTATAAGAGAATTAGAATCATATAAGAGAAAAGGTCAATGCCATTCAAGAGCATTTGATGTTTCTATAGCTTTTGATGAAGCGAATATTTTAACTGGAATAGCGAATGTAGGTAATAGACAATTTTTGCACTCTGTTGTTGAAACAAAAAATTCAAAAGGTGAGTTAATATGTTTAGATTGGACTAGAAATATTATGATGCCAAAAGAAGATTATATAGAATTATTTAATTTTAAGATATTAAGTAGCTTAGATAAAAATGATATGAAAAATGATTTTGATATTGTTAGAGATTTAGAATTTACTACAAAACATTATTTATTATTTAGAGATGAAATAATGAGAGATATAAATAAAAATAAAGAATTATTTGAAAATAAAGTTCTATAATGGACTTTATTTTTATGTTATAATAATTAGCAGGTGATAATATGAATTATTTTGATAATGTACATAAGGATATATTAGAATACTATAAAGTTTTAGAACCAGAATTTCCTGAATGGTTAAAAGATTATATTAATACTAAAGAATTATTAAAACAAAATTATATTAGTGTAACATGTGGTACTATATATTCAGATTTATATGAAAGTAGTTTCTTTTATTCTAGCTTAGATCACTCTATAGCAGTTGCATTAATTATATGGCATTTTACTCATGATAAGAAACAAACGTTATCAGGTTTATTTCATGATATAGCTACACCAGTATTTAAACATAGTATTGATTTTTTAAATGGTGACTATATGAATCAAGAAAGTACAGAGGATTTAACAACTAGTATTATTTTAAATTCAAAAGAAATAATGAATTTATTAAATAGAGATAATATAGATATAAAGGAAGTAAATGACTATCATTTATATCCTATAGCAGATAATGATACACCATTCTTATCATCAGATAGATTAGAGTACTCGTTATCCAATGCATTATTTACTTATAATAAATTAAATATAGATGAAATAAAAAAAATATATGATGATATATATGTAGGTAAAGATGAAAATGGTAATATTGAATTATCATTTAAAACAAAATCTTTAGCGCGTCAATTTGTTAAAGTAACAAGTGAATTATCTATAATATATAGAGCAGATAAAACTAGATATAGTATGCAATTATTAGCTGATATAATAAAAAAATTAAATGATGAAGGTAAAGTAACTATAGATGATTTATATGAACTTAAAGAAAGTGAAATAATAGAAATTATTGAAAATTCTGATTATAGTGAAATATTTAATACATGGAGAAATGCTAAAAAAATTTTAGTAAGCAAAGATAAACCAGAAGGTGTATATTATGTTAATCATGGAAGTAAAATAAGATATATTGATCCATTAGTAGAAGGTAAAAGAATATCTAGTATATGTAAGATAGCTAAGAAATATATTGATAATAATTTAGCTTATGACATGGATAACTACGTTTATTTAAATATTAACTTTTAAATTTAATAATAACAATATTTTAATTAATAATTACTATATTGTTTTTTTATGTTATAATAATTATAGAGTGTCTTAAACATTCTATTATAGATAAAAAGGGTTTATAGAATGGAGATAATTATGGAAAAAGAAACAAAGAAAAAGAATACTACTAAGAGTAGTAGTACAAAGAATAGTACAATAAAAAAGAGTACTAAGAAAGATGTAAAAACTACAAAAAAAGTAGAAACAGTAAAAGAAGTTAAAGAAGAAAAAGTTGTAGAACCTAATCCTATAAAAAATACAATGAGTGATAGAACAAGATATATTATTGTAGGTATAATATGCGTTATATTTTTAGGGTTAATTATATTTTTAGCAGCAACAGGATCTAAAGAAAAAACAAGTTCAAATTCTACAGGTAATGAGAGTGGAATTCCAAAACAAGGTGCTGATAGAAATACTAGTACAGCCTTTTTAGCACAATTATATGATGTAATTGATAGTAAAGATAAAGAAATTATTTTCTTTGCAAGTGATACATGTGGTTATTGTCAATTACAAAAACCAATATTAGAAAATATTGTATCTGATTATAATTTAGATTATTTTGATGTAAATGTAAGTGAACATAGTGAAGCAGAAATAAATGAAGTAGTACAAACTTTAGGTTTAGAAGGATCAACTCCAACTACAATTGTTGTTCAAGATGGAAAAATAATTAATACATTAGGTGGTTACGCTGATGGTAAGGAATTTGTTAATTTCTTAGTTCAATCAGGTGTATTAAAACAAGGTTCTGTTTATAAAAGAGAAGATAAATTAAAAGATATTAATTATAGTGATTTAAAGAAAATTAAAGAAAAAAAAGGAACTAGTGCTGTTTTAGTTGATGTTACTGCATGCAATGATTGTATAACAGTTAGAAGTAAGGTTAATGAAATAGCAAAATCTAAAGATATTGTTATAAATTATTTAAGTTCTTCTTATTTAACTCAAGCAGAAGTAACTGATTTCCAAGATAAATTATTAAATGATATGGGATATAGTGAAGCTGCATATAAGAAAGATAAAACAATTGAAGTACCTTTATTCTTAATAATTAAAGATGGAAAAATTAAAAAACATATATTAGGTAATAAAGATAAAAAAGAATACGAAAAAGTTTTAAAAGAATATAAATTAATAAAGTAAGTGATTAGATGAAAGATAAAAGAAAATTACAATTAATATATTTCGGTGGATTAATTGTTGTATTATTAATTGCCTTATTAGCAATATTAAATATTAGTGATAGTGCAAAAGAAAAATCAAATAATATAATGAATAAATTTCATGATTATTATGAATCTAAAGATAAAAAGGTAATATTCTATTTTGATAGTTTAGATTCAGAAAGTAGTGATGGGAAAACTGTATTAAGTTTTTTAATTCAAATATCAAAGGATTATAATATTGACTATTTAGAAATTGATAAATCAAATTTAAATAGTAAAAATAGAAAAGAAATAGAAAATAAATTAGGTGTGTCTTCACCTAATTTAGTTGTAGCAGTGGTACAAGATCAACAAATTAAAGCTATTAGTGATAAGTACTTAGAAGGTAATAAATTAGTAGATTTATTTATTGAAGCAAAATTACTTGATGAAGGTTCAAAATATAAACCAGTAGATAATATTAAATTCATAAATTATGAAGAATATAAAAAGATAATTAAATCTAAAGATAAAAAAGTAATTATTATTGGTCAAGCTGGTTGTACATATTGTATAGGTGCTAAAGAGATATTAAATAATATATCTAAAGCTTATAAATTAGATGTACACTATTTAGATGTTAAAGATTTACAAAATAATGAGTATAAGGAATTATTTGAAGAGCTACCTAAAAAAGGATATGATAATACTAAATTAACAGAACAACAAACATTTGATATGCCTACTTTATTAGTATTTAAAGAGGATAAAGTTAAATCATATTTAGCAGGTGCTAAAGAATTAGAGGAGTATATTAAATATTTAAAAGAACAAGAAGTAATTGAATAAAGAGGGTGCTTTATGAAGTGTGAAAAATGTAACCATGAAAATAGTGAATATGATATAATTTGCGAAAATTGTGGTTCGCCTTTAAATATTGAAAAAAATATAGAATTAAAGCTAAAGTATAATAATAAACAAAGAGCTATAGATATTGATGAAATAGAAATAGAAGATACTGAAGCTGTATTTGAAGACACCAAGAAGAAAGTTAGTAAAGTTCTTATTGTTGTCTTTTTCTTCTTAATAATATTATTTATAATATTTGGTTTTAATATATATAAGGATTATAATTCATCAGATGTGTTAAATAAATATGAAACATTTATTGAAAATAATTCAATTGGTATTATATATATAGGTGATGATGAAAAAGCTAATAAATATTTAGAAGATTGTTCGTTAGAATATGAATATAATTATTTATATATAAATCAAAATGATATTACTAATTTTAAAAAGAACAAGATAAGAGAAAGATTAAAACTAGATAAGATAAATAATACAGTAGTCATATTAAATAAAAAGAAGATGATTGATTTTTACCATAATTTCAATAATGATAAAATAGAAGATATAACAGCTTTTTTACAAGAGAAAAAAATATTACCTAATAAGATTGGAGTAGCACAAGAAGTAATAATGGAATTTGAAAATTCACTAAAAAGTGAAGATCCAATTATTTTATATTATTCAACTGTAGATACCGAAGGTATTAGAAATAATGAAAAAATAATTAAAATGTTTTGTGATAATTATTCTATAAATTATAGTTTTATTGATGGTAATTATTTAACAGAAAAACAACAATTAAGATTATTTCAAAAAATTGATTATAATAATATACAAGATGAAATAATAATAATTATAGATGATTCTAAAGTGTTAGATACAATTGATGAATCAAAGGATAATAATAAAGAATATTTTGCTTTATTTTCATCCTATGGTATAATTGATTCAACAAGTGCTAATAGTATAAAGATGATTAATTTTGATCAAACTAAAGCATTAATTAACAACAATCAAAAAAATGTTATATTGTTTACTTCGGATAATTGTATTAATTGTGATGAAGTAAAACCTATTATAGGTAAAATTAGTTTACAAAATGAATTTAAAATATATCAATATAATATTAGTAAGAATGATATTAATACACCAAAGTATTTAAATAAACTAGGTCTTAAAGAAGAATATATATCTACACCACTTGTTATCATTTCAGAAAATGGTAAAATTGTAGATTATATTACCGGTGTATCAGATAAGAAAATGTATGAAGATACCTTTAAAGAGTGGGGTATAATTAGATAGGAGATTACTATGGATAATAATTTAGAAAATAAAAAATCAGTTTATGATAAAATAATAGAAACACATAAGAAACAACCTGGAGGAATTAGATGGAGAGTTAAAGCACATGCCAATGTAATTGAAAAACATTTAAATCCAGGAGAAGAAGTGTTATTTGCCTTTGCAGCACAAAAAGGATTATCATCATTAGAAATATTTAATACATACGCAATTGCTGTAACTAATAAAAGAATAATATTAGCTCAAAAAAGAGTTTTATTTGGATATTTATTCTTATCAATTACACCAGATATGTTTAATGATTTAACTGTTAATACTGGTATTATTTGGGGTAGAGTAGTTGTTGATACAGTAAAAGAAGTAATCACTTTATCTAATTTATCTAAAAAATTAGTAGATGATATTGAAACTGCTATTACTGAAGTAATGATGACTGAAAAGAAAAAATATGTTCATATAGAAAAATGGGAGAATGATATTTCTCCTTTTTAATTGCAAATTTAATATAATTTATATATAATTATATTAGTGATATTATGAAGTTTAAAGTTAAAAAGAGATTTATAAAATTATTTTTTTGTTTTATATTTTTATTTATAGGAATTTTTCTTTGTATAAAATTTTTCTCAAAAGGTTATACAAAAAAGTATTCTGTTGATAACGGAAAATATAACATAAAAGAAGTTTATACTGAAGATACAAAAAATGAAA
This sequence comes from Caryophanales bacterium UBA5578, assembly GCA_002425325.1. Lineage (GTDB taxonomy): Bacteria > Bacillota_I > Bacilli_A > RF39 > UBA660 > UBA5578. Next base: position 23,550 of record DIMA01000009.1, read on the forward strand.
TAGATAATTATTATATTGAAATTACAGTAAATAATGTTGTTTATAATTTTCAACTATATAAAGACAAATCTGATAAAGGTAAAATAGTTAAAGACGTAATATATTATGATGGAGATTATAAATGTATATTACCAATATTAGAAGATGATATTAAAATTGATTTCTTATGTTATAAGGAAAATACATATTATAATTATTCTGCTATTAAAGGAATTGACGAAGATTTAGATAAATATATAAATAATATTTCTAAAGATAAATATAATAATAGTAATTTTCAAGATAAACTAGATAATGAAAAAGTTGTTAACAAAATTAATTATTATAATAGTGATATTTTTAATGACTATATAATTTCATTTACTAATTTAAATGGAGTTGTATCTGCTGATAATAGTATTAAATTTACAGAAATTTTTGGAAATGATATTTATAGTAGACCAATTAGTATTTTTGTAAATAACTATTATGTAACAGCTAATTATGATAAAAAACAACAATTTAGAGAGTTTTATATTATTGATTTAATTAAAGATAAAAAGAAAATAGTTAAAGCTCCTGATTATATTTCGTTTGATTCTTATATTCAAGGTATTGTTGAAGATGAAATATATATTTATGATATTGATAATGAAAAGCAATATAAAATAAATATAAATGATTCACAAGTAATTGAAGTAGGTAATTCAAAAAATAATATATTATATTACAATAATGGTAAATGGGAAAGAATTAGTACTGTACGTGCTAAAAAAATAGAATTATTTACATATAATAATAAAAATGAATTTGAAGAATATGATTATGTAATAAAAGAAGGTAATAAATTATCTGGTTTTTATTACTTAATAAAAGAAAATAAAGATATATATGATGTATATAAAGTTAATGTTCAAAATACTAAAATAAAGAAATATATATTTAGTGTAGATAATGTTGATGATATAGTTTATACTAATGATATATTATTATTTAGGGATGAAGATAGATTAAAAATATATACAGAAGAATATGGTATTAAAACCATAATAAAATATAGTGAATTAAAATATAATGATAATATTAAATTTTATATTTTAAAAAAATAGATGGTGATATGATGAAAGTGAAGCGATGGTGTCTTTTCTATAATTAATATAATATATAGAAGGAGAGATTTATGAAAACAATAATAACTGGTGATAGACCAACAGGTAAATTACATTTAGGTCATTACTTTGGTTCATTACAAAATAGAGTAAAAATGCAATATGATTATGATACATATATTTTAATTGCAGATGTACAAGCTTTAACTGATAATTTTAATAATCCAGATAAAGTAAGAGCTAATGTTAAAGAATTAGCTATGGATTATTTAGCTGCAGGAATAGATCCTAATCATTCACATATATATATTCAATCATTGATTCCTGAAATAGCAGAATTAACTGTTTATTTCTCAAATTTAATCTCAGTAGCTCGTTTATATAGAAACCCAACTACTAAGCATGAGATGAATCAAAAGAAAGAATTATTTGGAGAAGCAGGAGAAAGTATTACATATGGATTTTTAGGATATCCAGTTAGTCAAGCTGCAGATATTACAGCATTAGATGGTGAAATTGTTCCAGTAGGAGATGATCAATTACCACATATTGAACAAACTAGGGAAGTTGTTAGAAAATTTAATAATGTATATGGTGAAACTTTTAAAGAACCAGAAGCAGTATTAAGTAAAACACCTCGAATTAAAGGTTTAGATGGTAATGAAAAAATGAGCAAAAGCTTAAATAACTGTATTTATTTATCAGATGATGAAGAAACAATTACTAAAAAAGTTATGAGTGCTGTTACAGATCCTAATAAGATAAAAAAAGATGATCCAGCAAATCCAGATGTATGTATGGTATATTATTATCATAAGTTAATTGATAATAATTTAGAAACTATATGTAGTGAATGTAAAAAAGGAGAAAGAGGATGTGTAGCTTGTAAAAAAGAGTTAGCTACAGCTTTATCTGAATATTTAAAAACTATTAGAGAAAAAAGAAGATATTATGAAGAACATCCAGAAGAAGTTGAAAAGATATTAAATGATGGTACTGAAGCAGCTAGAAATAGAGCAAAAGAAGTAATGAAACGTGTAAGAAAAAACATGAAATTAGATTATTTTGAGTAAAATATTAAATAATTGGTAAAAACAATAGAAATTTATTGACTTTTCTATTGTTTTTTAGTACAATTCTAATTGGTACATTTATTTAATCCCACATTAAGTAAGTATTGGGAACACTTGCTTTTTGTAAAGGAGAAAGGAAATATTATGAAGAATTCATATATGCAAAAGAAAGAAGAAGTAGTACGTAACTGGTATGTTATCGATGCTGAAGGAATTAGTTTAGGTCGTTTAGCTGCTAAAGTTGGTATCGTATTACAAGGAAAGCACAAACCTACTTATACTCCACATGTTGATTGTGGTGATAACGTAATCGTAATTAATGCTGAAAAAGTTAATCTAACAGGAAATAAATTAAATGATAAAATTTATTATAACCACAGTGGTTATACTGGAGGATTAAGAGAAAGAACTGCTCGTGAAATGGTTGAAAACTATCCAGTTGAAATGATTGAAAGAGCTGTTAAAGGAATGTTACCTAAGACTAGATTAGGACGTCAAATGTATAAAAAATTATTCGTATACGCTGGAGCTGAACATCCACATGCTGCTCAACAACCAGCTGTTATGGAAGTTAAATAAGGAGGGTTTTAAATGGGAAAAGTTTATACTGGTACAGGTAGAAGAAAATCTTCAGTAGCTCAAGTTAAAATGACTGCTGGAAGTGGAAAAATAACTGTTAATGGTAAAGACGTAAGAGAATTCATGCCTTATGAAACTTATGTTATGGATTTAATGCAACCATTAGTTGCTACAAACAATGAAAATACATTTGATATCGAAGTTAAAGTTAATGGTGGAGGAGCTAGTGGACAAACTGGTGCAATCCGTTTAGGTATTACAAGAGCATTATTACAATATGATGAAGCTAATGAAGGAAATGATGATAGCTATAGAAAAATCTTAAAAAGAGCTGGATTTGTTACTAGAGATTCTAGAGCTAAAGAACGTAAAAAACCAGGTCTTAAAGCTGCTCGTCGTGCTCCACAATTCTCAAAGAGATAGGATTTGCTTTTACAAGAATTGGACTATTCCAATTCTTTTTTTGTGTTATTTTCTTTATATGTATGATATACTATTAACGAAATGAGGGATTATATGTTAAGGGTTAGTGATGAATGGTTAGATTATAAATGTTTAGATGCTGGTAATGGAGAAAAATTAGAAAGTTGGAATAATATTATCTTAAGAAGACCGGATCCTCAAGCTATGTGGCCAATTGATAATAATAATAGCAATTGGAAAAATGTAGATGGACATTATTTTAGAAGTAATAAAGGTGGAGGTCATTGGGAGTTTAATAAACAACTTAATGAATTTTGGACAGTTAATTATAAACATTTAACGTTTAAAGTAAGTCCAACTAATTTTAAACATACTGGATTATTTCCTGAACAAGCTACTAATTGGGATTTTATGATAGATAAAATTAAGAAGGCTAATAGACCGATTAAAGTATTAAATTTATTTGCTTATACAGGTGGTGCTACTATGGCGTGTGCCAGTGCAGGAGCTGAAGAAGTAGTTCATGTAGATGCATCAAAAGGTATGACAGAGTGGGCAAAAGAAAATATGCATTTAAGTAAATTAGATGATTGTCATATTAGATTTATTGTTGATGATTGTTTAAAATTTGTTGAAAGAGAAGCTAGACGTGGTAGAAAATATGATGCTATAGTTATGGATCCACCAAGTTATGGTAGGGGACCTAATGGAGAAGTTTGGAAATTTGAAAATAATTTATATAACTTAATTAATTCATGTTTAAAAATACTAAGTGATGAACCATTGTTCTTTTTAATTAATGCTTATACTACAGGTATTTCTAGTACAGTATTATATAATATATTAAAGACTACTTTAGATGTTAAATATAATGGAACAGTAGATGCAGGGGAAGTAGGATTACCTATTTCTAATAATGATTTAGTATTACCATGTGGAATATATGGAAGATGGCAAAGTAATGATTAATATTTTATATGAAGATAATCATGTAATTGTAGTTGAAAAAAAGATTAATATACCAGTACAAGAAGATAGTAGTAAAGATAAAGATTTATTAAATATAATTAAAGACTACTTAAAAGAAAAATATAATAAACCAGGTAATGTTTATTTAGGATTAGTTCATAGATTAGATAGACCAGTTAGTGGTGTAATGGTATTTGCTAAAACTAGTAAAGCTGCATCAAGATTAAGTGATCAAATTAGATTGCAACAAATGAATAAGAAGTATTACGCTATCGTAGAAGGTATAATAAATGACTATGGAATTTTAAAAGATAAATTAATTAAAGATACTAAAACTAATATGGTTAGAGTTAGTTCAAATGGTAAAGAAGCAGTACTCAAATATAATAAAATAAAAACTATAGATAACTATAGTATGGTAGATATAGATTTAATAACTGGAAGGGCACATCAAATTAGAGTACAATTCTCTCATTTTGGTTATCCATTATTTGGAGATCAAAGATATAATAAAAATTCAAAAGTTGGAGAACAAATAGCTCTATTTGCTTATTCATTATCTTTTTATCATCCTATTACTAAAGAGTTGATGACATTTGAATTACCATTACCTGATAGATATCCATTTAAATTATTTAAATAGAAATACTAATGTATTTCTATTTTTCATATAATTAAGTATGAAAAAATATATTTGTTTGTTAATAACTATAATGTTGATTACTGTTGTTAGAGTCAATAGCTATAAATTACCACTAAAAGATAAAATAATATACTTAGATATAGGACATGGTGGAGTAGATAATGGTGCATCATATAATGAGTTAAAAGAGGATGAATTAAATTTAAAAATAGGATATTTACTAAAAAATAGTTTAGAAAATAAAGGTGCTGTAGTATATATGACTAGGTATGATGATTATGATTTGTCTAATATAGATGTTAATAAAAGAAAAAAGAGTGATTTATATAATAGAATTAAAACAATAAATAATAGTGATGCAGATATATATTTATCTATACATTTAAATAGCACTACTTCTAGTAGATGGAATGGAATTCAATTATTTTATAATAATATAAATAGTAATAATAAGCTATTAGCGTTTAATATAAAAGAATCTTTAAATAATAAAAGAGAAAATAAAGTAATAAACGACTACATGTATAGAAATATAACTAAACCTGGTATTTTAATAGAATTAGGTTTTATTTCTAATAATAATGATAGAAATATATTATTAAATGATGAATTATTAGAAGATAAAATTACTAGAATTACTAATGGTGTAGTTAATTATTTTGTTAATAAAGGTGTAAACGTTTGATAATATAAGTGTATTTTTTACATAAAATAGGATATTTATGATATAATTTTTTAAAGGTGATACTATGAGTAATAATAAAGTGTTTAAAACTTTAGATGAACAAGTAGAAATACTAAGATCTAAAGGACTTGTTATACAAGATGAAACTTATACTAAAGAAATATTACTTAGAGAAAATTATTTCTTTATTAGTGGTTATCGTCATTTATTTATGAATAATACTAAAGAAAATAAGTTTATACCTAATACAACTTTTGAAGAATTATATAGTATGTTTACTTTTGATCGTAGTTTAAGAAATATATTATTTAAATATATATTAGTTGTAGAAAATAATATTAAATCATTAATAAGTTATGAATTATCTAAAAAATATGGTTTTAAAGAAAAAGATTATTTGAATGTAGATAATTTTACTCAAAATCCTATGAAGATTAGACAAGTTCATGATATTCTTGATAAAATGCGTAGACAAATAAGAGTTAATGGTAAACAACATACAGCAACACTTCATTACTTAAGTAATTATGGTTATATACCTTTATGGATTTTAGTAAAAGTATTATCGTTTGGAATAGTATCAGAGTTATATACAATATTAAAAGAAGAGGATCAAGAATCTATTGCTAGATTTTATGGTATAGATTCAGAATCTTTATCAATATATTTATCAGTTTTATCTAATTATAGAAATTTATGTGCACATGAAGATATTTTATATGATCATAAAACACAAAGAAGTATACCAGATAATAAGTATCATAGATTATTAAATATTTCTGTTGAAGAAGAAGAATACATAAAAGGTAAAAATGATTTATTTTCAGTTATAATTATTTTAAAAATAATGTTGGATGAAAATGATTTTCATATATTTATTAATGAAGTATCATATGAAATGGACTTTTTAGAAGGTAAGTTAAATGCTATTAATATAGATAAAATATTAGATAAAACAGGTTTTCCTAAAAATTGGAGAGATATTATAGGATTATAATATCTCTTTTTTTGCATTTTATGAAATAAATGATATAATACTTGTAGTTTTGTGAAGAAGGAGTATATATATGAAGGTATTAATGATAATCCCTGCATACAATGAAGAAAAGAGTATTGTAAATACTGTTAAAATGCTTAAAAAAGCATCATTAAAAAATGGTACAATTGATTATGTTGTAGTTAATGATGGATCTAGGGATAATACTAAAAAAGTATGTATTGAAAATGATATTAATTTTATTGATTTACCAAATAATTTAGGTATAGGTGGAGCAGTTCAAACTGGATATAAATATGCATTATATAATGATTATGATATAGCTATTCAATTTGATGGTGATGGACAACATGATGCTAATTATATACCTAATCTAGTAGAAGAAATAGAAAAAGGTAATGATATTGTAATTGGTTCTAGATTCGTTAAAGAATTAAGTGAATTTAAATCTACTTTTATTAGACGAGTAGGTATTAAATGGTTATCTTTATTAATTAAGATTTGTACTAGAAAATGGATATATGATCCAACAAGTGGATTTAGAGCTTGCAATAGAAAAATTATTAAAGAATTCGCTACTGATTATCCAATAGATTATCCTGAACCTGATACAATAGTTACTATTATAAAAAAAGGATATAAAGTTAATGAAATACCAGTTAAAATGAATGAGAGAACTGATGGAGTATCTAGTTTAAATACTAATATATTTAAACCTATTTATTATATGATAAAAGTTAGTTTTGCTATTATCATTTCAGCTTTATCTACTAAGAAAGTAGGTGCTAAAGATGAATAAGAATTTAACAATATTTTTAGTTTGTTTATGTCTTTTAACAATAATAGTAATATTTAGTATGGTTAAGAAGAAAAAAATATTATTTAAACATGCATTATTATGGAGTTTATTAGATATAGTTTTATTAATTGCTGTATTTACTACTGATATATTATTAGATTTTGCTAATTTAGTAGGAATAGAAGTATTATCTAATATGGTATTTTTATTCGGTTTTATTATAGTTTTGGCTATTTTAATTGGTGTTACTACTATAGTAGCTGAACAAAAAAATAAAATAAATGTATTAACTCAAGAATTAGGTATTTTAAATAATAGAGTAAGGGAATTAGAAAATGAACAAAATAATGGAAATAATAAAAAATAATATGGTATTTATTAAATACCTCTTTTCATCTGGTATATCTTTTGTATTAGATTTAACTTTATTTACAATATTTAAGTTTATATTAAAAAATAATTTTGGGGCATATATATTACTTGCAACAATTATTGCGCGTGTTATATCTTCATTTATTAATTATCTATTAAATAGAAATGCTGTATTTAAAAGTGATAAAAAAGGTAGTACAGATAAAGAATCGTTAATAAAATATTATGCTTTAGTTATAATTCAAATGTTTGTATCAGGGACATTAGTAACTATCTTACACGATAATATTAATATTGATGAAACTATAATTAAAATACCTGTAGAAGTAGTATTATTTGTAATTAATTTCTTTGTACAAAAATTTTTTATATTTAATAATAATAAAATTAATATAACTATACCAAATAATATTAAATGTTTAATGTTAACACTACTAACTATTTGTAGTTTGTTCTTAGAATTAGATAAAAAGAATATATTTAAATTTAATAGTGACGATATGGCAATAACATTATTATTTGTAGGTGTATTAATATATGGTTTTTATGTTAAGTTTATAAATAAGTACAAAAGTAATTGGCAATTTAAATTATTATCTATATTATTTAGTATATTAATGGTTATAGGTTATAGTTATGATAAATTAGGTAATGCATATTTTGTATTTGGAAATATTAGTTTTGTTATATACTCTATAATAAAAATAATGACATTAAGTTATTTATTTAATATATGTTTAAATATAATATATAATAAGTTAAATACATATGAAATAAAAGATATTATAAAGAAAAATAAATTTATTGAATTATTTAATAATCATCCATTTATTGTATCTTTTGTTATAATGTTAATATGTTTTATTCCATATATGATAGCGTTTTATCCTGCTATTATGGGGTATGATCCATCTAACCAAATAAGAGAATTTATGGGTATGCATACTAGATATATGGATAGTGTAATATTATTAGATGAAAATGTTACAATTACTAATTTTAATCCAGTGTTACATACTTTATTGTTAGGTGGTTGTTTTAAATTAGGACATATTATTGGAAATGATAATTTAGGATTATTCTTTTATTCAGTAATATCTGTTTTAATTGTATTAACTACATTATCTTATTCAATAAGTTATATGAAAAAAAATGGTGTTAATAATAAATTATTATTTATTGTATTAGCTATATATTGTTTAGTACCTATATATCCTTTTTATAGTATAACTACTAATAAGGATATGATATTCTGTTGTTTTATTTTATTATATATTTTAAAATTACATGATTTAATTACTAATGAACAAAGTATTAAAAAATATATAATATTTACTATTATTATGGTATTTACTTGTTTAACAAGAAATAACGGAATTTATACTATATTATTATCTTTACCATTTGCATTAATATGGTTAAAAGATAAAAGAAAAGGTATTATTATATCTTTAGTATGTGTTTTATTATGTTATGGTACATATAATAAAGTTATATTACCAGCATTTAAAATTAGTAATACAAGTATAAGAGAAATGTTATCAATACCATTTCAACAAACAGCTAGATATGTAAAATATCATCCAGAAGAATTTACTAATGAGGATAAAGAAGTAATTAATAAAGTATTTGATTATAAAAGTTATGCTGATATTTATGATCCAACTTTAAAAGAAAAATATAGTTCATCATTTGATACATTCGGAGATTTATATGATCCAGAATTATCAGATCCAATTAAGAATCAATATAATATATATAATACTAATGAAGATTTAGTTAAATATTTTGGAGTATGGTCAAAAGGATTAGTAAAAAGACCGGTAGTTTATATAGATGCTACTATAAATAATGTATATGGATATTTTTATCCTAATACATCTGATTGGACAATATATTATAAATATAATACTAGATTAAAAGAAGCTGGTTTTGATTATCACTATAATAATCAAAAAGGGTTAAGAAAAGTTTTATCTGAATATGGAAGAAACTTTGTTAGATACCCAATTATTGGTTGTTTAATAAATATGGGGTTAGCAGCATGGATTTATATGTTCTTATTTATGGCTTTATGGGTTAAGAAACAATATAAATATATTCCATTTGTTCTGCCTGCTATATCTTTCTTATTAGTATGTATAGCAGGACCTGCTAATACATATTTTAGATATGCATGGCCATATTTGATGAGTATGCCTGTAGTATTATGTTTACTATATTTAGTATTTAATAAAAAGAATGTTATAAGTAAGTAACATTCTTTTTTATTTTAATATTATATAATAGGTGATATTATGGATTATGATGTAATTATAAATCCAGAGTTAGGCGGTAAAGATTTGGGAAATAATTACAATAATATGTATGACAAAGATTATAATCTAAAATTTAGTAAACTTTTAAGTAAAAAACTAAAAGATAATAATATTAATAATTTTTTAATTAGGACAGATGATAGATATTTATCAAATAAAGATAGGATTAATATTATTGATGATATAAATAGAGATTCTAACAGCCCTATTATTATAACAATAGGTTTGGGAAATAATTTGATAGATATTATATATGGCTTAAATAATAAAGATAATTTAGCTAGTATAATATCAGAAGAATTTGTTGAAAATGGTTTTATTGTTAATAAGTATTATCAACAAAGAGATAGTATAAATACAGATGAAGATTATGAGAGTATAATAAGAGATACCCCTAATAATGAATCTATTATTATTAGATTAGGTAATATGAAGAATAATGCCTATTTAAATGACAATATAGAGAAATTGGTTGATTCATTAGTAAATGGTCTAAAAAAATATTTAGGCGCCTCAGATAACATTTATATAGTAAAAAAAGGGGATAATTTATATTCTATTGCGCGCAAGTATAATGTTACTATAGATGAGATAAAAAGAATAAATAATCTATATAATAATAATTTATCAATTGGTCAACAAATAAAGATACCACAAAATAATAATTATTACATAGTTAAAAACGGTGATACACTATATTCTATAAGTAGGAAATATAATGTAAGTGTAGATAATATAAAGAAAACTAATAAATTGTTAAATAATAATATTTATATAGGACAAAAAATTTTTATTCCAAATGAAGATAATATAATTACTTATAAAGTAATGAAAGGGGATACTTTATATAATATTTCTAAAAAATATAATGTATCAGTAAAAGATATAATGAATATTAATAATTTATCTAAAACAACATTACAAATAAATCAAATATTAAAAATACCTAAAAACAATATTTAATATTGTTTTTATTTTGATTTATATTATAATTATAATAGGTGTTGGTATGACAGAATTCTTAATTAATTTAAAAAAAGTATCAAAATTTGCTAAAAATCAAAAGAAAAATTTAATATTATTTATCATAATAACATTATTAATAAGCGCTATTGGAATAGTAGTACCAATGATTACTTCTATGCAATTAGTAAATTTGACAGGCAGTCTTTTTGATAAAGCATTATTTGCAACTTTATTACTATTTTGTATTGAAATATTTAGAAATATTGTTAATTATTTTAATAGAAAAATATCACAAATATTCTTTAGAGAAACTATGTATACATTGCAAACAAGTATTGGTAAAGAAATATTAGATATAGAAGTTAGTAGTATAGATAAACATTCTACAGGAACATTTACTCAAAGAATAGCATCAGATACAGATTCTTTATCATCTATATTTACTGTAGGGGTTAGATTCTTTAATAGTGTGATTACTGATTTAGGAGTATTTGCAGCTGTATTAATTATTAATCCAATTTTCTTTTTATACTATATAGCATCTTTTATGGTTTTATTATTGTTACAAAGAAAAAGAGTTAGAGCTGTAGGAAGGAAAGATAGAATATATAGAACACAAAGAGATAAAACTGCGGGATTAACAGCTGAACTAGTTAGAGGAGTTAGGGATATAAAAGTGCTTAATGCAGAAGATAGTTTTATGTGTTCTGTAGAAGAAAATATTCTTTCGTTAAATCAAAAAGCATATGATAGATCGAATACAGAAAGAAAATATCAACTTGCGATTGGATCTATGAAAGATATATCCGATTTATTACTAACAATAATGGTATTATACTTTGTATCTAATGAATATATAGCATTATCATTAGGTATAGTTATTTTTTCATATAGACATTATGTATTTAATCTAGTTGATACATTAGGAATGTTGATGGACTATGTTAAAGATTTTAATATATCTTGTGAAAGAGTATTTGCACTTTTTGAGAGTGATGAGTTTAAAAAAGAAAGATTTGGAACAAAACATTTAGATAAAGTAACAGGTGAATTTGAATTTAAAAATGTATCATTTTCGTACGATAATAATGAAGTATTAAAAGATGTAAACTTTAAAATTAAAAGTGGAGAAACAGTTGCTTTTGTAGGTAAGAGTGGAGCTGGTAAAACAACTATATTTAATCTATTATGTAAAATGTATGATATTGAAAATGGTAATATATATATAGATGGTAATGATATAAGCTTATTAGATAAAGAATCAATAAGAGGAAATATTACAATTATAAGTCAAAATCCATATATATTTAATATGAGTATTAGAGATAACTTAAAATTAGTTAAAGAAGATTTAACTGAAGAAGAAATGATATCAGCATGTAAGTTAGCATGTTTACATGATTTTATCGAATCATTACCTGATAAATATGATTCTGTAGTTGGAGAAAGTGGTATTACATTATCTGGTGGTCAAAGACAAAGATTAGCTATTGCAAGAGCACTAGTACAAAAAACAAAAATAATATTATTTGATGAAGCAACAAGTGCTTTGGATAATGAAACTCAATATAAAATACAACAAGCTATTAATAATATGAAAAAAGAATATACAATATTAATAATAGCGCATAGATTATCAACTGTTAAAAACAGTGACAGAATAATAATATTAGATAATGGTATTATTAAAGGTAGTGGATCACACGAAGAACTATATAATAACAATGATATATATAGAAACTTATATGAAGCAGATATGAGTAAAGAATAAAGGGAGAAATGATTATGAAAATGTTAGTAAAGAGAATATTATTTAGTTTATGGGTTATATTATTAGTATTATTCCATTTTGGAATTTACTTTGGAATAACTGAAGGTTATTCTACATTATGTTTTTGTTCAATACTTGTAGTATTAATATGGTGGTTATTTGCCATTGGTTTCTTAGCTATAAGATGGGATAGAAAAAGAAAAGAAAGAAATAACAAAAATAAAAAGTAATATTATTGAAAGTGTATTTTAAATACACTTTTTTATCATTTTATATCTATTTTTTAATTATAATACATGCTATAATGAAACTAGAAAGAAGGAATAGATTTGAAAAAGTTATTTACTATAGGAGTATGTGCATTATCAATGTTATTAATATTAACTGGATGCGGAAGTAAAACTAAAAAAGTTGAAATGTCAGTTGATGAAGTACTAGATACTGTATATAGTGATTTCAAACAAGATGAATTACCTCAATTAGGTAGAATTGAAATAACAGAAGAAAATATAGAATACTATACTGGTTTAACTAAATTAGACTATAAAGAAGCTAAAGTATCTGAACCATTAATGGGATCTATTGCTCATTCAGTAGTAGCAATTAAAGTTAATGATGGTGTAGACATCGAAAAAACAAAAAAAGAAATAAAGGAAAAAGTTAATCCAGCTAAATGGGTATGCGTTAATGCTGAAAATGTTATAGTTTTAAGTAAAGGTGATGTTATAGTATTAATTATGACAGATGAAAATGATAACGGTGCAGCTAAAAAAATGCAAGAAAACTTTAATAAAGTAAAATAAATCTTCGTTTGAAGATTTTATTTTTTAGGAGGAAAATATGGTATTTTCAAGTATAACATTTTTATACTATTTTTTACCAATTATATTACTATTGTATTTTATAGTTCCAAATAAATTAAAAAATTTTATATTATTCCTAGGTAGCTTTATATTTTATTTTTATGGTGAGAGTAAATTTTCAATATTATTATTATTCTCATGTTTTATTAATTATATATCTGCTTTATTAATCGAAAGATATAGAAATAAAATATTATCTAAGATAATATTAATATTTACGATTATTATTAATTTAGGTGCTTTATGTTATTTAAAATATTTTAATTTTTTTATAGAAAATATTAATTCTATTTTTAAATCTAATATTAATCTATTAAATATTATTATGCCTATTGGTATTAGTTTTTTTACATTTCAAACATTAAGTTATGTTATAGATGTATATAGAAAAAAAGTTAAAGCTAATACTAATTTTATAAATTTCTCTTGTTATGTGTGTATGTTTCCACAATTGATAGCTGGGCCTATAGTTAGATATAGTGATATAAATGATGAATTAGAAAATAGAAAAGTAACATTTGATGATTTTGGAACAGGTGTAGAACGATTTATTATTGGATTAGGTAAAAAAGTTTTAATAGCTAATATAATAGGGGAAATGATTACTTCCTTTAATAATTTAAATAATATATCTGTATTAGCTTATATTATTATAGGTTTAGGTTATACATTACAATTATATTTTGATTTTTCTGGTTATTCTGATATGGCAATAGGTCTAGGAAGAATGTTTGGTTTTCATTTTTTAGAAAACTTTAATTACCCTTTAATAGCAAGTAGTATTACAGATTTTTGGAGACGCTGGCATATATCATTATCTAGTTTCTTTAAAGATTATATTTATATTCCTTTAGGTGGCAATAGAGTTAATAAAATTAAACATATTAGAAATATATTTATAGTATGGTTATTAACTGGATTTTGGCATGGTGCTTCTTGGAATTTTATAATATGGGGATTATATTTTGGAATAATTTTAATTATAGAAAAATATTTTATTTTAAATTATTTAAATAAATGTAAAATACTAAACCATATCTATTCAATTGTCTTAGTAGTTATTAGTTTTATAATATTTAGTTGTAGTGATATGAATGGTGTATTTGTATTTTTAAAAAATATGTTTGGATTTAATAATTTACCTTTTATAAATTCTGAAACAATATATTATCTTAGAAGTTATATTATAGTTATTGCTTTAGCAATAATAGGATCAACACCATTATTAAAAGTAATTAAAAATAAAATGGAGAATAATAGTATATTTAATATTGTAGAAATAATAGGATGTTTATTTATTTTAATTTTATCTACAGCATTTATAATTGATTCATCATTTAATCCATTTTTATATTTTAGATTTTAAGAGGTTTATATGAAAAATAAAATATTGTCAATTACGTTTGTACTATATATCTTTATATTTTTTATATTAAATATTATTATAAAAGATAAAGATGTTTCTAATATAGAAAGAAGAAAATTAAATAAATTACCTGAATTTACTTTTGATAATGTTATTAATGGTAATATATCGAATGACTTTGAAAATTATGCATTAGATCAATTTGTACTAAGAGATAATTATAGAATATTAAAATCATTATTTGAATTTAAAGTATATGGTAAATTAGATTCTAATAATTTATATGTTAAAGATGGATATATTTTTAAAATAGAATATCCCTTAAGGGAAGATAAAGTTGTAAATTTTACTAATAAAATAAATAAATTATATTTAAATGACTTAAAAGGAATGAATGTTTATTATAGTATTATTCCAGATAAAAATTATTACTCTAAAGATAATTATTTAAAGATGGATTATAATAGGTTAATAAATATTGCTAATAATAATATAAATAAAAATATCAAGTATATTGATATTACATCTGATTTAGAACTAGAAGATTATTACTATTCTGATATTCATTGGAAGCAAGAAAAGTTAGATAATGTAGTAAGAAAGTTATCTAAAAATATGAATTTCAAAGTAAATACTAATTATACGTATAATGAATATAGTCCTTTTTATGGATCATATTATGGACAATTAGGTTTAAATACAAAATATGATAAGATTATTTATTTAAATAATAAAACTATTGATAATGCTAAGGTTAAAGATATCGAAAATAAAATAGTTAAAGTATATGATAAAAAATTACTTAAAAACAAAGATTCATATGATATTTATTTAGGTGGACCAACCCCACTTATTGAAGTAATAAATAATAATACTAAGTCAAATAAAGAACTAATTATATTTAGAGATTCTTTTAGTAGTTCTTTAGCACCTTTATTACTAGATGGATATGGTAAAATAACTTTAATAGATTTAAGATATATTGATTATAATATATTAAAAGATTATATTAAATTTAATAATCAAGATGTTCTCTTTATTTATAATACAAATATAATAAATAATAGTGATATGTTGAGAGTATAGTGTTAAATTGTAATATATTATAGTTTGTGCTAGAATATAAAACGAAATGGGGTGGAGTCAATGAATTTTATAAAAAAATATTATCCAATGATAACTGCAATGTTATTTATGTTTGTATATAGTGCATTGTTTTGTATGATGATTACAGAAAAAATAGATTTAATTGATAATGCATTTATAGGGATGATATTATTACTATTTGTATTTGTAACAGTAATAGCAGTAATAGTGGAAATGGTAGTATTTATGGTACATGCATTTAAAAATAATAATGTTTTATGGGGAATATTAATATACTTCTTTAATGTATTTGTAATCCCATATTACAATATTAAATATATAGTTAAAGAAAATAAAGTAAATGTAATTTTAATGGTTGTTCTATATGTATTATCAACTATTTTAGGAGTATGTGTTCCATTATTTTATTAATTATAAAAAATATAAAAAGGTATTAGATACCTTTTTTTTTATTTTGAATATATTATTATGAGGTGAATTCATGAATAATAATATTAGAGGTATAGTTATCGATGCAGGACATGGTAGATACCTATAAACCAAGACGCCTGTATAAAACAGTTGAGGCTTATAATACAAAGAAAAAAACGATTATTAGTTTAATCGTTATTTTTATTTTTCTATATCATCTAGTAATTGTTTAGGGTGTATTTCTAACTTTTTGGCTATAAGGTACATAGTATTAAGTGAGATAGTTCTAAAGGTATTACTCTCTAAATCGCTAATAAAACCTACTGATAAATTACAAATATCAGCTAATTGTACTTGCGTAAGACCTTTTAATTCACGATACTTTTTGATGTTCTTACCAACAATATAATAGATAATATTATTGTCTTTGTTATCTATTCTTTTCATACTATAACCTCTCTAATAATATTTTTTCATATATTTATAGTTTTATACTTAGACAAATAATCGAATATGTGATATAATGTTTATATCGTGGGGTATATTATGAAAACTTTAAAAGAAAAATATAGAGGCAAGTTAGAGTTAGATACATTAGACCAATTAAACTCTATTGCAAGTGATATTAAAGATGTTCGAGGACTATGTATTATTTTAAGTCAGTATTTTGACGAAAATAGAAAAGCCGACCAATCGAGACTTTATGAATATTATGGAGTTCTAAATGAACAAATAATGCAATTACTTTTAGATTTAAGTGATGAAGTATATAATATAGTAAGTGAAATTGAGGTGTTAAAATAATTATGAAAAAGAAAAAAATAATTATAATAATAGTATGTGTTGTTTTAGTTATATGTGGAATTATTGCTCTATTATTATTTAATAGTATTAATAAAGAAGAAAAAACAAAAGATAATATTATTTTAAAAGATAATTTAGAAGTAGAGATAAATAGCGAAGTTAATTTATTATCATTTATTAGTGAAGATAATAAAGTAAAAATAGTTAGTGAAGACGAAACAATAGATACATCAAAATTAGGAGAACAAGAACTTACAATTAAATATTTAGATAATGAGAAAGAAGAAGAATATACATTTAAAATAAAAATAATAGATACGCAAGCTCCAACTATTGAATATGAAAAAGAATTATCTACAACAGAGGGAACAAAAATAGATTTATTAAAAGATGTTAAAGTAAATGATAATTCAAAAGAAGAAATTAAAGCTACTGTTGAGGGCGAATATGATATAAATAAAGTAGGAACTTATAACTTAAAATATATTGCAATAGATAGTAGTAATAATAAAACGGAAGAAGATTTTACTTTAAAAGTAAATGAAAAGCCAAAAGAAACAACTAAATCAAATACAAATACAAGTAAGAACACATCAAAAAATAATAATACATCAAATAATACATCAAATAATTCTAATAGTAATAATGGTGGCTCCAAAGTTAATTGTGATTTATACCCATCTAGTAAAGTATTTACTTCTATTCCGAATAATAGTCCCTATTTATCTTGGAACTCCGCAAGATTTTATGTGACCGAAGAAGTATTGGAAAATGGTAATATAAGTTATCGTTTACATAACGAAAGAATATCAGGAGTTAATATTGGGCAAGTTGCCGCTAATTCAATAAGAGAAATCATAGGCGATTATTCCGATATGAGATATACAAAAGAAAACCCAATAATTCTTTATCAATTAGGGGCTTGTTATAGCAACTAATAAAAAATAAGTAGTATTTAATATAGTTGTATTAACTTACTAGATACTACTTTTTAAATGAAATAATACAAGGAGGTGTTTATATTGAAAAAAGAATATTTCAAATATTAGCAATCATTGGTATTATTGTAATATGTATAATGGCTTTTACTATACCAAAAGACCCATATAAAATTATACCCGCTATAACATATATAAGTTTTGATAAGCCATTATGGTTTTGTATAATTTTAAGTGGAGGTTTTATTTATTTAATAACTTTATATTATATATATGACAAAATTACTAAATAGTAAAACATAGTATTTCATGATCTATGTTTTTTCTTTGGCTAAAATATGGTATAATTTAGTCATATAGGAGGAACTTTTATGAGCGAAAATAAATATGTAAGTTTAGAAGATAAAGAAAAATATGAAGAAATGATAAGCAAATATGACGATTATACATCTTATTATTGTCCTAAATGTAATAAAACTGATTATGTTTTTAATTTAACACAAGACGGTAATTGCCCAGACTGTAATACACCTAAAAAAGATTTAAAATTATTAGTGTTAGATAGCGAATATAAAAAAATGATACTTAATAGTGAATATAATTTAGTTGAAAAAGATTATATATGCACAAATTGTTATAAAACTTTTAATTTTTATTCATGTATAGAACACGATTTTTCATGCCCTAATTGTAGTAGTAAAGAAATTGTTGAAGATACTAAACTTAACATGAAAGATTTTGAAAAAAATGCAAAAGGCTATATATGTAATTATTGCAGTCTTCACTTTAACAGTGATAAAGAAAATGCTATTTGTCCTAATTGTAATAGCGACCAAGTTTATGAAGACATGGAATCTTATCTAAATAATTATAGTAAAAATGCAAAACAATATACATGTATGGAATGCGGAATTACTATAAAAAGCGAGATAGAAAACCCTGTTTGCCCACTATGTAAAGATAAAAAAATGGTTGAAACTATGCCATTGGAAGATGACGAAGAGCCATTATGGAGTTTTAGAGAAGATAATGATATTTAATAAACAGGAGTGTTTAAAATATGAATAATGAAGAAATAGAGAGATTAGCCGATAAGTTTAAAGAAGATTTTAATACAGTTGGCTCACTTCATTTAAGCTTTTCGGAAATGTTTAAAAAGATATTAGAAAGAAAAGAAATAACAAAAGAAGAGTTTATTGAAGAACTAGGCGTAAGCGATACAACTTTTGATAATTTTTTAAATGATAATCATGACCCTAGCTTAAAAAATGTGACGGCATTTTGTTTGGCTTTTGAAATTGATAATAATAGTTATTTATCTCTACTTCAAGCGGGTGGGTATTCTATCAATTATAGAAAGACAAGAGATTTAGCATATTCATTTTTAATAACTGACTGTATGGGTATGAGTATTCAAGAGTGTAATGAAGTTTTAAAGCAAATTGGGTTAAAAGAGCATGAACTTTTAACTGACCCACTAGCAAATGGTAGATAATAAAATATTTATATATAGAGCTGTGCTTAATAGCATAGTTTTTTTATTTTGTCAAATAATGGCATTTTTCGACTTCACATGAAAAAAGGCATAAACTGAATTGCGAAAGGAGGAAACATTTTGAAATCGTCTGACATAGTAGTAGATGTTAAGACGCTTGGACAAGCTCCATACCTAGCTTGTGGTTGTGAGCCTGTTTATGAGTTTGAACAATCTACTAATCGTAGGACTGATAATCTAATTGCTTATAAGGTAATCATTGCACTACCTCACTTACAATTAGCAAAGGTTGGTATTAAAATACCCACAACAAGAAACCCACTACCTGAATTTACTGACGGCGAGTTGGTTGATGTTGAGTTCAAAGGTTTAGCTCTTGGGGTATATACTGACCGTACTGGAAGACTTCAACTTTATGGAAAAGCTGACAGTGTAGAACTTGCTAATACTAATAAAAGCAATATTAAGTTAAATGCTAAAAGTGAATAAGCAATTGTTTAACAGTTGTTGATACATGCTACTTGCTACGCTATAAGGGTAATACTATACCTTATAGCTTGCGGGGTCTATCGTGGCTTACGCCACTTGCCCCGCAAATGTACATGTATTAAGCGATAGGCGGTATCAAACACGGT
>DIMA01000003.1 GCA_002425325.1 Caryophanales bacterium UBA5578
ACTTTAAAGGTATTATAATCTAATATCTCTTCTTTTTATTCTATTACATTTAATATACTAGGTATAATTTGTTGTTTTCTAGATATAATACCAGGTAAATAAGTACCTTGCTCTATATTTTCAATATTAAATGCATTGTCTAAAATATGTTCTCCTTTTTTATTATAGAAAATATAAGATCCTTCATTAATAATATCTGTAACAAATAGTGCACATATATCAAAATCATTGTTTTGTGATTCTTTTTCTAATGTACTTACAATTTCATCTTTACTTTCAATTAATTCTTCAACACTTAATGTACTAATTTGTCCTACACCAATTTTATAGTCACTTTCATTAAATGTTTTAAAATCAGTATATAATACTTCTTCCATTGTTTTGTTCTTTATTGAAGAACCAGCTTTAAACATTTTCATTGCGTATTCATTAATATCTGTTTCACATATTTTTGATAATATATTAGCAGTTTCAATATCTAACTCACTCGTTGTAGGTGATCTAAATAATAATGTATCTGATATAATTGCAGACATCATTAATCCAGCAATTTCTTTAGGAATTGTTATATTATTTTCTTTGTATAATTGATAAATAATAGTTGCCGTACAACCTACTGGCATATTTCTAAAGTTTATCGGTCTAGATGTACCAATAGTACCTAATTTGTGATGATCTACTATTCCAACAATTTCAGCATCATCAATTCCATCAACTGTTTGTTCTTTTTCATTATGATCAACCAAGAATACTTTTTTCTTAACTTTATTATTAATATCAGATGGTTGAATAACTCCTAAACAATCATTATATTTACTTAATACAGGATATACTTTATGTCTTAATTTATTATGAGTTTCATTAAATTCGTATAAATAATCTAATTCTCTAAAACATGTAACATCATATTCTGCTAATGTTTTAGCATAATTACACATTCCTATAACTTTTACTACATTAAACGTTCTTAATTCTGTTTTTATAATATTAACATTATTTTTTCTAGCAATTTCAATATGCTCTTCTTTAATAACATTATTACCTGTAACAATAATTAATTTAACACCGTTATTAACAGCATATTCAATAATACTATGTCTATCTCCAACAATTAAAATATCTTTATTTGTTAATTTAATGTTTTTTATAAAAGTAGTGCTTCTATAAGATGCTACTAAAATATTTCCATCTATTTCTTCATCAAATTTTAATATTTCTTGACCTTTTAATGTTTTAATAATATTTTCATATGATGTTAATAATTTATCATAGTCCCAACTAATTAATGAATTAGCGATATTTTTCATAGAAACTAATCCTTTATATTTTTTATTTTCATCAATAAGTGGGATAGAACTTAAATGATTTTCTTTCAAATATTGTATTACTTCATATAATGAAATATTTTCATTACAATAATAATCTTTCCCGTAATTAATATCTTTTAATTGTAATCTAACATCATTTATATATTTTGGTTCTTTAATATTAAAATAGTTTAATACAAATTTTGTTTCATTATTTATATCACCTAGTACTCTAGGTATAGCATTATCACCTTGTTTATTTTTTAAATAAGCAAGAGCTATTGAACTACATACAGAATCTGTATCAGGTTTTTTATGACCTATTACGAAAGTAGCTTTCATAGTTTTCACTCCTTTATTGGTTAAATAATTATAACATACTTAAAGTATAATTTCCATATAATTTATCAAAATATAATTAGAAAGGATGTCATATGAAAGAAACAGGATTTATAAGAAAAATAGATGGTTTAGGAAGAATTGTTATACCAAAAGAAATTAGAAGATGTTTAAATATAAAAGAAGATGATTATTTAGAATTATTAAGTAATAATGATTCGTTAATTATAAAAAAATATTCTAAAATGAATAAATATGCAAATATATGTCAAATATTAATTGATATAATAAATAAAAAATTAAATGCTAATATAGTTGTTACAGATAAATATAGTGTTATAGCATATTCTGGTGATGAAAAGAATAATATATTAAATAGAACTATTGATAATGAAGTTATAAAATCTATATATAGAAGAGAAAATATAGTTGAAAAATACATAAAAAAAATAAATATTGTTGGTGATATAATTGAGTGTTCATACATAAGTAATACAATTGTTAGTAATGGTGAAGAGATAGGAATGACATATTTATATAGAGAAGATAAAGAAATAGATGATAATGATATATATCATGTTAAATTAATAAATATGTTTATTTCAAAATATCTTGAAGAATAAAATATTGTATGCTATAATAACGTTAATTTAAAGGCGATGAAGGAAAGAAAAATATGGATTGTTTATTAGAGAACTTGATTAGGTGAAAGCAAGTAACATGAAATATTTCGAATGGGTCTGGAGCTACTTAATGGATAAGATTAAGTCGTTAACTACGTTAAAGTTTTGAGATAATATTTAGTATTATAAAATAGGGTGGTACCACGTTAATCGTCCCTATATTTTATAATACTTTTTTATTTATAGGAGGTTATATTATGAAAGAAAAATATTATATAAGTACAGCTATAGCTTATACATCTGGAAAACCACATATTGGTAATACATATGAAATAGTATTAGCAGATGCTATTGCCAGATATAAAAGGGCAAAAGGTTATGATGTATATTTCCAAACAGGTACTGATGAACATGGAGAAAAAATTGAATTAAAAGCAAAAGATGCAGGATTAACACCAAAAGAATTTGTAGATAACGTATCAACAGATATAAAAAGAATTTGGGATGTAATGAATACTAGTTATGATAAATTTGTTAGAACTACTGATGAGTTACACGAAAAACAAGTTCAAAAAATTTTTAAAAAAATGTATGATAAAGGTGATATCTACAAAGGTGAATATAAAGGATTATATTGTACACCTTGTGAATCTTTCTGGACTGAATCTCAATTAGTAGATGGTAAATGTCCTGATTGTGGTAGAGAAGTTGAAGAAGCAAGTGAAGAAGCTTATTTCTTTAGATTATCAAAATATCAAGATAAATTAGTAGATTATATAAATGAACATCCTGAATTTATTCAACCAGAATCTCGTAAAAATGAAATGTTAAATAACTTTATTAAACCAGGTTTACAAGATCTTTGTGTATCTCGTACATCATTTACTTGGGGAATACCAGTAGATTTTGATGATAAACATGTTGTATATGTATGGTTAGATGCATTAACAAACTATATTACTAATATTGGTTTTGATGTTGATAATCCTTCTGAAACATTTAATAAATATTGGCCAGCAGATTTACATTTAATAGGAAAAGATATTATTAGATTCCATACTATTTATTGGCCTTGTTTCCTATGGTCTTTAGATATTGAATTACCAAAACAAGTATTTGGACATCCATGGTTATTAACTAATAATGATAAAATTGGTAAGAGTAGAGGAAATGCTATTTATGCTGATGACTTAGCAGATTTAGTTGGTGTAGATGCAGTTAGATATTATGTATTACATGAAATTCCTTTTGCAAATGATGGTAATCTAACTTATGAATTATTAGTAGAAAGATATAATTCAGATTTAGCTAATATTCTTGGAAATTTAGTTAATAGAACAATATCAATGGCAAAAAAATATTTTGATGGTGTAGTTCCTGCCGCTAATAATTTAGAAGAAGTAGATAAAGATTTAATTAATGTTGTTACTTCTACAGTTTCAAAAGTAGATGAATCAATGGATAATTTAAGAGTAGCTGATGCTATTGACAATGTCTTTGAAATATTTAGAAGAAGTAATAAATATATTGATGAAACATGTCCTTGGACTTTAGCTAAGGAAGGAAATACAGAAAGATTACAAACTGTAATATATAATTTATTAGAATCTATAAGAATTGGTTCAGTATTATTACATAGTTTCTTACCTGAGACATCTGAAAAAATATTTAAACAATTAAATACAGATTTAACAGATTATGAATCTATCAATGAATTTGGAAAATTAGTTGTTGGAAATACATTAAATGATCCAGAACCATTATTCGTAAGAATAGATAAAGATAAATTCTTAGAAGAACTACAAAAGTAGTTCTTTTTATTATGTAAAATTATGTAAAAAGTCATATTTTGTCGAATATCTATATAGTTATGGTTTTATATATTATGATATACTAATATAGTTAGGAGATTATTATGACAACAAATAAAAATGAAAAATTATTAATTAGTAGTTTTATGTTAGTTGTTATTATGATGTTTATTGGAAGTTTTATGATGAGTATGAAGAAGATGGATTTAATATATGTTTTATTATCAATATGCTTTTTTATACATACTCGTAAAATAGTGAGGTAATTATGATTGATACACATTGTCATATTTTTAAAGAATACTATGAAAATATTGATTCCATTGTTAACAATATGGATGGATATATGATTGTAGCTGGGTGTGATGACTCTACCAATTTAGAAGTTATCGATTTAGTTAACAAATATGATAATGTATATGGAGTTATTGGTATTCAACCAGAAGAAGTTAGTAAAATATCATCTAGTAGTTATAAAATTATAGAAGATAATATATCTAATCCTAAAATTGTAGGTATAGGAGAAATTGGGTTAGATTATTATTGGGATGACAGTAACAAAGAAGAGCAAATAAAAGTATTTAAAGATATGCTTTCTATGGCCCGAAAATATAATAAAGCTGTTGTAGTTCATAGTAGAGATGCTATTAAAGATACCTATGATATATTAAAAGATTATAAGGATTTAAAAATTGATTTGCATTGTTATTCAGGTAGTTTGGAGATGGCTAAAAGATTTTTAGATTTGGGTATTAAATTTGGAATAGGTGGAGTTTTAACTTTTAAAAATTCTAAGACCATTAAAGAAGTAGTAGAATATTTACCATTGGAAAGTGTTTTATTAGAAACAGATAGTCCTTATCTATCACCAGAACCTTTAAGAGGTAAACAAAATATACCTAATAATATTAAAATAGTAGCTGAAAAAATTGCTGAAATTAAAGGCTTATCAACTGAAAAAATCCTTGAAATTACAACTAAAAACGCTATTTCACAATTTGACTTGAATATATAGCTATGCTAAAATTATTTTAATATGAATGAGTAAAGAGGTGTTATATGGATATTTATCTCTTACAATTAATAGGTCATTGGTTATCTGTATTTTTTGTAACATTAGTTAGTTTATTTAATTTTAATATTGTGAAAACAACTGAAACTAACGTGGAAAATAATAGTTATACTAAAGCGACAACAGTATTAAATCAAATAGTTAATTATAAAACAGTATATGTTTATAATAGTAATAAATCTATTAGTTCTAAACCAACGATTCTACAACAAGGTTCAGTAGGATTAATTTATAGTTATGAAAATGGACAAAAGAAGGTTGTTAAACAACCAGTTAATCAAATTGTTGAATTAGGAACTGCTAAAGCAACAACTTATACAGGTAGATTAACAACTTATACACCATATTGTGTAGGTTGTAGTCCACAAGGAAATGTTGCTTGTAAAGTTAAAGGGAAAAAATTTAGTTTGATTAAAAATGGACAATATTATGTTGATTCAACTTATGGTAGAGTTAGAATATTAGCAGCTGCGTTACAAGCATTTCCATGTGGAACAATAGTTCATGTAGATACTGGTACAATACCACCATTTGTAGGAATAGTATTAGATACAGGTGGATCAATGAGATATGCATATAAAAATGGTTATGTTTGGATGGATTTAGCTTATCAACATAAAGGTACTGCTGAAGCTAAAAAAGCAGGAACAAAACATACAAAATTTACTGTTTTAAGATGGGGTTGGTAAACTTCATCTTTTTTGTTATAATTAAGTTGGTGATTTTATGGATTATTCTCCAAAAAAAATGCAAGAAATACTTGATAAAAACGAATTTCATTTAAAGAAAAAATTTGGTCAAAATTTTATTATTGATGAAAATATTATTAATAGCATTATTAATAAGGCCGAAATAGATAAAAATACACTAGTAATAGAAATAGGACCTGGAGCAGGGTCTTTAACTAATAAATTAGCTGATGCAGCTAAAAATGTATTATGTTATGAAATAGATACTACTCTTGAGGGAATATTAAAAGAAAATTTAGATAAATATAATAATGTAGATATCATATTTAATGATTTTTTAAAAAGTAATGTAATTGAAGATTTAAAAAAATATAATTATGATAAATTATATGTTGTTGCTAATTTACCTTATTATATAACTACACCGATAATAATTAAAATAATAGAAGATAAAATACCAGTTGATAAAATGTGTGTAATGGTTCAAAAAGAGGTGGGAGATAGATTTAAAGCAGTTCCTGGAACCAAAGATTACGGATCATTATCTGTATTTATTAATTATTATTTTAATGTTAGAAAATTGTTAGATGTTAGTAAAAATGTATTTATTCCAAAACCTAATGTTGATAGTATTGTGGTAGAATTTAGTAAGAAAGAAAATTATATTAAAGCAAATAATGAAGATTTACTATTTAAAATTATAAAAGATAGTTTTACACAAAAAAGAAAAACTATTAAAAACAATTTAAAAAATTATAATTTAGAAATAGTTGAACAGGTATTACAAAAACATAATTTAGATTTATCAGTTAGAGCAGAATCTTTAGATTTAAATATTTTTATTGATATAGCAAACGAATTGGATAAATAAAATGATAAATAAAAAATGGGATATAGTTTTAGCTGATGAAATGAAAAAAGATTATTTTAAAGAATTAGGTTTTTTTATAAAAAGTGAATATAAAAATAAAACAATATTTCCTCCTTATGAAAATATATTTGATGCTTTAAGATATACAGATTATGATGAAATTAAAGTTGTTATTTTAGGACAAGATCCTTATCATGGATTGGGTGAGGCAAATGGATTATGTTTTTCAGTACATGAAGATGTTCAAATGCCGCCATCTCTAAGAAATATTTTTAAAGAATTAGAGAATGATTTGGGGATAGTAAGAGACAAAAAAGATTTA
Source organism: Caryophanales bacterium UBA5578 (assembly GCA_002425325.1). Taxonomy (GTDB): domain Bacteria; phylum Bacillota_I; class Bacilli_A; order RF39; family UBA660; genus UBA5578. Next base: position 7,035 of record DIMA01000003.1, read on the forward strand.
TCAGATTGGGCAAAACAAGGTGTTTTATTACTTAATGCTATTATGACTGTTGAAAAAGATAAACCTTTATCACATAAAGATAGAGGTTGGGAAATATTTACAGATAATATTATTAAATATTTAAATGATAGAGAACAACCTATAATATTTGTTTTATGGGGTGGTTTTGCTAGAAGTAAGAAGAATTTAATTACTAATAAAAAACATTATATTATTGAAAGTGCTCATCCATCACCTTTATCCGCTTATAGAGGATTTTTTGGAAGTAAACCTTTTAGTCAAATTAATAATATTTTAGATGAAAATAAACAAGATACTATCAAATGGTAGTCTTGTTTTTTTTATGTTCCTATGATATCATTTATATGATAAATAGGGTGATAATAATGAAACAAATGAAGAAAAGGACATTTTATTGTTTACTAAGTTTTCTTATTATATTTGGTATAGGTGGTTATTTTTTTTATTTAGAAAATTTTCGAAAAAATATTAATCTAAATGAAAATAATATTAAAATTTCTTTAAGTGAAACTAAAGATACTAAAAAAGATGTTGAATTATATGTTGATTATAATGGTGATTATAGACATATAAAAGAATATTCTTTTGATGAAGGAAAAACATGGACATTAGATAATGTATTAGTGTTAGAAAAAAATAGTTATGTTAATATATGGGTAAAAGATTTAAACGATAAAATATATAAAACTGGTTATGATGTAAAAAACATTGATAAAGATGGACCTGTTATTTTATTAGATGATCATATTAAAGTATCTAGATTTAGTAAGGTAAATATTAATGATTATGTTACTGTTTATGATTCAGGTGTAGGATTAAGAGAAAATATAGTTTATACTCCTGAAAACTTAAATACAAATATTTTAGGAGAACAAAAAATATTTGTATATGCTATAGATAAATTAGCAAATAAAACAATTAAACAAATTACTTTTGAAGTTGTTCCAAAAGCAGAATATACTTTAGCAAGAAATATTGAGTTAAATAAAACTAATGTCATTTTAAAACAAGGTGAAAAATTTACTTTTAATGTTTCTTTTACACCTAAATATTCTGTTAATAAGATTATTAAATGGACTACATCTGATGTTAATGTAGTTAGAGTAGATAATCAAGGAAATATTGTAGGATTAACTCCAGGAACCGCTACAATAAGTGCTACTACAACAAATGGAATAGTTGCACGTGCAATAGTAATAGTTAAATAACAAGCAATTGCTTGTTTTTTATTGTAATTATAAGGTTTTTATATTATTATATATGTGGTGATTAATATGGAGTTTGTATTTGAATTTCTAAATAAAAATTTAGTTATTAAAGAAGGAGATAATATTGTTATTGGATTATCAGGAGGACCTGATTCAATGGTATTACTTCATTTATTAATTGAATTAAGAAAAACAAAAAAATTTAATATAATATGTGCACATATTAATCATAATATTAGAGTAGAAAGTGAAAAAGAAAAAGACTTTGTTGAACAGTATTGTATGGATAATAATTTATTATTTGAATATAAGAAGTTTGATTATGAAACAAAATTTACAGAATCTTTAGCGCATAATATGCGATATGATTTTTTTGAATATATAATAGATAAATATAATGCTAATTATTTATTTACAGCTCATCATGGTGATGATTTGATTGAAACTGTATTAATGAGATTAGTAAGAGGATCTACATTAAAAGGATATAGTGGATTTGATTCTATTATAAAAAATGATAAATATACGGTTTTAAGACCATTAGTTTATTTAACTAAAGATGATATATTAAAATATGCTGATTATAATAATATTCCATATGTTATTGATAATAGTAATTTTAGTGATGATTATACAAGAAATAGATATAGAAATCATATATTACCATTACTTAAAGAAGAAGATTATAATGTTCATTTAAAATTTTTAAAATTTAATAATACTATGAATGAGTATAATGAATACTTTGAAGATATTATTAAAGAAAAATATGATATATATGTTATAGATAATAAAATAAATATTAATTCTATAAAAAATGACAAAAAAATAATTATTAAAGAAGTATTATATAAATGGTTATATTATAATTATAAAGAAGATATTGTTTTAGTTAATGATAAACATATTAATATGATTATGGATATGATTTATAATGATAAACCAAATATTATTTTAGATATACCAAATTATAAGATTGTTAAGGATTATGATTATATCTATTTAATGGATGAGATAAAAGAATATAATTATGAATATATATTAAATGATGAGGTAAAATTACCTAATAATATGAGCATAAGAATAAATAATAATTGTACTTTAACTAGTAATTATGTGATTCATTTAAATAGTAAAGATTTAAAATTACCATTGATTGTTAGAACAGTTAAAGATGGTGATAAAATGACTATAAAAAATATGAATGGACATAAAAAGGTTAAAGAAATATTTACAAATGAAAAGATATCAAAAATAGATAGAATAAATCATCCAGTCGTTTTAGATAGTGATAATAATATTATTTGGTTACCAGGTATAAAAAAATCTTCGTTTGATAGAAAAAAAGATGAAAATTATGATATAATACTAGAGTATTATCAAAGAGAGGAGTAAACATGAAAAAGAAGAGTTTAAAAAAGAATACAATATCATATATTATATTGTTTGTATTTATATTAATAATATTAGCTTTTGTTAATTCTTTAAATAATAAGCAAAATAAATTAACTTATTCAGAATTTGTACAAGCTATGAATGAAGGAAAAGTAGAAGAGGTTACAATTACACCTAGTCAAGGAGCTGGTGTTTATGAATTAAAAGGTAAATTAAAAGATTATAATAAAAATGAAACATTTATTGTAAAATCTCCATTATCTGATGCTACTATAGAAGATATTTATGAAGGTAGCGAAGAATATGATTTCAAAGTAAGTGCTTCTGAAGATCCAGATTCTAGTTTATTAATTACTTTATTAGTTAATTTCTTACCTATAATTTTAATATTAGGTGCTGCGTTCTTTATTATAACAAGACAAATGGGTGCTAATAATAAATCAATGGATTTTGGTAAGAGTAGAGCAAGATTAAATGACGACAGAAAGAAAGTTACATTTAAAGATGTTGCTGGTTTAACTGAAGAAAAAGAAGAAGTAGAAGAATTAATTGAATTTTTAAAACAACCTAAAAAATTCCAAAAAATGGGATCTAGAATACCTAAAGGTGTATTATTAGTTGGTCCTCCAGGAACAGGTAAAACTTTATTAGCTAGAGCAGTAGCTGGTGAAGCTAATGTACCATTTTATTATATTAGTGGTTCTGACTTTGTTGAATTATTCGTTGGTGTAGGAGCTAGTCGTGTTAGAGATATGTTTAAACAAGCTAAACATAATGCTCCATGTTTAATATTTATTGATGAAATAGATGCAGTAGGTAGACAAAGAGGTGCTGGTTTAGGTGGAGGTCATGATGAAAGAGAACAAACACTTAACCAATTATTAACTGAAATGGATGGTTTCGGTGAAAATGAAGGTATTATTGTTATAGCTGCTACAAATAGACCTGACGTATTAGATCCAGCATTATTAAGACCAGGAAGATTTGATAGACAAGTAACAGTTAACTTACCTGATATTAATGGAAGAAAAGAAATATTAGGAGTTCATGCAAAAGGTAAAACATTTGCTCCTAGTGTTAACTTAGAAAATATAGCTAAAAGAACTGTAGGATTTAGTGGTGCAGATTTAGAAAATTTATTAAATGAAGCTGCATTATTAACAGTTAGAAGAAATAAAAATGCAATTACTATGGCAGAAATTGATGAAGCTCATGATAGAGTATTAATGGGTCCTGCTAAAGTAACTAAGAAATATACTGAAAAAGAAAAGAAAACAGTAGCATATCATGAAGCTGGACATGCTGTAGTTGGAATTAAATTAGAAGGTGCTAATGAAGTACAAAAAATTACTATTATTCCAAGAGGTCAAGCTGGTGGATATAATTTAATGTTACCAAGAGAAGAAACATTCTTAGAAACTAAAAAAGAATTACTTGAAACAATAAGTGGTTTATTAGGTGGACGTGTAGCTGAAGAATTAATCTTTAATGAAGTAACTACAGGTGCTCATAATGACTTTGAAAAAGCTACTAAGATTGCTAGAGCAATGGTAACTGAATATGGTATGAGTGATTTAGGACCAGTTCAATTTGAACATCAAGAATCAAGTGTATTCTTAGGAAGAGATTATAATAAGAGTCATAACTTCTCAAGTGAAGTTGCATTTGAAATAGATCAAGAACAAAGAAAAATAATTAATGAATGTTATGAAAGAACTAAAAAGATTATTAGTGAAAATTTAGATTTATTACATTTAATCGCTAAAACTTTATTAGAACATGAAACTATAACAAAAGAAGAAATTGATTATTTAGTTAAAAATGGTTGTTTACCAGATGAAAAAGAAGAAGTAGTTGAAGTTAAAGAAGCTTCATTATCTGATTTAGATGAAGAAGAATTAAAAAATTTAGCTGCTGAAAATGATATCTTAGATATTGAAAATATGACTAAAGAAGAAATAATCGAAGCGTTAAAAGAAAAAGAAGATAATGAATAATTATCTTCTTTTTATGTCATAATATAAATAATATTTAAATTTATTAATTATCAAAGTATAAGAACCTATAAATTTAAAAGCAATAGCATTATATCTATTTACATATTTTGATATATCTAAATCATTATTAGATATTTTTAGATAATCTATATTATTTTCTTTTAATGATTCCATTATAGATAATATAATTGCATTTTCTATATCTAATTTTTTAAATGCTTTTTTTACTTTGGTAAATAATAATTCTGCTACTTTAATACCATCTCGATTATATGGAATTATATATAAAGAACATCCTATATCTATAATATCTCCATGGTTTTCAATTAAATTACTAATTTTAGTAATTATATTTTTATCATAATCATTATTAATTAAATATTCTTTATATAAAGATAAGTCAAATTTTATAAATATCATTTTAACTCTATCTTTATAATATAGAATTAAATTTTTTAATAATTCTGTATTAACTTTATCATCATTTAAATTATTAAATCTTTCTATATCAAAGAATTCGTTTGTTAATTCAAAAGTAATACCTTTTCTTTGATAAAAATGTTTGTTTCTAAATATTTTATCAATTAAAATATCATCTATAAACTGTTCATTATTTTTTAGATTAATTACTATATTCTTAGTGTAGTCTAAATATTCTTCGTTATATTGATATTCTAAATTTATAAAATTATTGTGAATATTTTTATGATTTATATTTTTATTAGATATATATGGATATACCTCAATAGCATACACTTTATTTTTTTCTGCAAATTTTTTAAGTGATTTTGTAAAAAAATCTAATAGTTCAAAATTATTTAAATCCATATTATATCCATTTGGAATTAATATTTTTTTACTATTATTTGTTTTTTCAAATAACAATAATGCAGTGGCACATATTTCATCATCATTATATACACCAACTATTCTATAATTATGATAATTTTTGGCTTTGGCCCATAAATGCTCTTGCATAAAAGATAAATAATCATAATTTTTTAAGAATAACTTATAATCACTATATGTTATTTTTTCCTTAAAAATATATGCCATATAATCACCTTATTTAGAGTATACAAATAAATTGTCATATTTGCAACAATTTAAAATAGATAGTATAATAATTTTGTGTAAGGGGTTGACACTTTATGAAGAGTGATAACTTTTTAAAAGGAGCCTTTGTTGCAACTTTATGTATAATTATTACTAAATTAATGGGAGTTATTTATGTAATTCCTTTTTATGATGTAGTTGGATCTCGTGGTAGTGTATTATATGGTTCAGCATATAATATTTATGCTATATTTTTAAATTTATCTACAATAGGTTTACCATTAGCTATAAGTAAAATGGTAAGTGAATATAATACACTGGATTATCAACATGTTAAAAAGAAAACTTATAAATTAGCAGGTAGAATGATGATAATTACTTCAATATTAACATCATTACTTTTAATTATATTAGCTCCATTTTTAGCAAAGAATATTATTAATGTTAGTCAAATATCTAATGCTAATGTTATGGTTGGTGCTATTGGATTTAATGGCGGAGAATTTTTAGCAGAACAATTAATGATTGAAGGTATTACATTGGTAATGAGAGTTTCTGCTACTGCAATTATATTTGTTACTTTAATCAGTATGATTAGAGGATATTTACAAGGAATGAAATATATAAGTCCTTCTTCTATATCACAAGTAATTGAGCAATTTGTAAGAGTTATTGTTATTATTTTAGGATCATATTTATGTGTTAAAGTATTTAAATATCCGTTAGCTATATCTGTATCAGTAGCTGTATTTGGTGCTACATTAGGTGCAATAGCAGCTTATTTATATTTATTAGTTAAAAAGAAACAAATACCTGAGGCAGAAAACTATGAAATAAAAGAAGAGGAAAAAAGCATTTCAAACAAAGATTTGTTTAAAAAAATAATTACATATACAATTCCTTTTATTGTTATGGAATTAATTGGTACTTCTTTTCAATTAGTTGATATGTTTACTGTAGTTCGTACACTAACTGATAATGGATATACTGTAACTGATGCATCTAATATAATGAATATTGTTACTACTTTAGGAACTAAATTAAATGTAATAGTAATGGCTGTTGCTAATGGTATTGTAGTTAGTTTATTACCAAGTTTAACTAGTGATAATGTACGTGGTGATATTGATTCTGTTAAAAGAAAAATAAATCATACATTACAGATTATTTTATATATTACTATACCAATGTCTGTTGGTTTATCATTATTAGCAGAACCAGTTTGGAATATATTTTATGGGGAATCTTTCTATGGACCTAAAATATTTATGTTAAGTATATTTGTAGCAGTATTTGGAAGTATATTTACAAATGTTGTTGTAATAATGCAATCATTAGGATACTATAAAAAAATGTATTTAGCGCTATTCCTTGGATTTGGTTTTAATGCTATTATGAATATTCCGTTTATGATTATTTTTGATAAAATTGGTTTACCAATTTATTATGGTAACTTAGTAGCAACTATGATAGGATATGGAATAACAATATTTATATGCTTGTTTGCTATTAGAAAAAATATTAATATAAGTTATAAAGATACAATTAAAACTTTATTCTATATTTTAATTACAGTTGCAGTAATGGCTTTTATAATCATATTATTAAAATCTGCTATAATTATTGATATATCTACTACATTAAATTCAATTTTAGTATGTGCTTTATATGCAATAATAGGTGCTTTAGTATATTTTATAATTACTTATAAAATAGGTTTATTCAAAAAAATATTAGGATTTAAATTAAAAAGATAATAATTAATCTATTATCTTTTTTTTTATTATGATATACTAATATATAGAATAGATAATAGGTGGTTGTATGAAAATTTATTTAGTAAATAATACATGTATAAAGAAATTTACTTTACCTAGTGATGGGGAAGATTTTTTTACATATGATTACAAAATTAGTGGTACAAATAAGTCTTTTTTAATTACTTTTGAAAGAAAGAATGATGTATGGAAGTTTAAAAGTAATGGTATTGTTAACGCTATTGAAAATATGTCTACTATAGAAGATATAACTGATTATAAGTGTTTACCATTAAAGATATTAGGTTATAATTTACCTATTTATTTGTATGCTTTACCTTCAAAAAATGAAGTAATATATAATTTAAGTACCTTGAATCTTAGTCAGATAACAGTTGGTTCTGATGCAAATAATATGATTTGCTATAAAAATGATTTAGTAGCGCCAACTCATTTTGTTATAACAAAAGATGAAAAAGGTTATTTATTGAATGTATCTGATAAAAATTTATACTTATATGTTAATAAAAATAGAGTTATGGAAACATATTTAAAAGCAGGAGATGTTATATTCTTAAACGGCTTAAAAATAATTTGGATGATGAATTATATAGTTATTAATAATCCAAATAATATGGTTAAAGTATCAAATATGGGAGCTTATAATAGTAATGTTGGTGAAGACTTAAAATATCAACAAATTGATACTGATGAACAATCAATCGAATTATATTCTGAAGATGATTATTTTTTTCATAAACCAAGAATTAAAGAAATAGTAGAACCATCTAATATAAAAATAGATTTACCACCACAAAAAGATGAATCAGAGGGAATGCCTTGGTATATAACAGCTCTTTCAAGTGTTGCTATGCTGGGTATGACTTTTTCAATGAGTTGGAATTTATATTTAAATGTTGAATCGGGAAAAACTTGGAAAAATTTATTACCTCAAATTGTTATGGTAGTAACTATGGTCTTTGCATCACTTTTATTGCCTAGAATATTAGCTTCTTATAATAAAAAAGTGAAAATAAGAAAAGAAACAGAGAGAGTAAATAAATATTCGAAATATTTAGTAGATCAAGAGAAAAAAATCGAGATGGATTTAAGACAAAAGTCTCAAATTATGAATGACAATTATATAACATCATCACAATGTAGAAATGTTTCATTGCAAAGAGAAAATAGATATTTTTGGTGTAGAGAAATATCAGATGAAGATTTCCTTAAAGTAAGAGTTGGAAATGGTAATATTACTTCACCATTAAAAATTGAAATAAGTGAAAAATCATTCTCTATGTCTGAAGATGAATTAGTAGATAGAGCATATGCTTTAGCGGATAAATATCAAAAATTAAATAATGTACCTGTTGTATTACCTTTAGTAGAAAAAAATATAACAGCAGTAGTATGTGATACAAATTATTTAAATCCTCATAAATATTTTGAAAATTTAATTATCCAGTTAGCTACATTACATAGTGCAGCTGACTTGAAAATAGTTATTTTAACTAATGATGACAATAAACATTATTGGGATAATATTAAATTTTTACCACATTGTTTTAGTGAAGATAAAAATTTAAGATTTTTTTCATCAAGTGAATCAGAAACTAAAGAATTATCTGATTATTTGGAAACGATTTTTAAAGAAAGAAGAACAATATTAGAGGGAAATAAAAAACAAGATAGTGAAGAAAAATTAGATTTAAAAAAAGGTTATAAATTGTTTGATTCATACTTTTTAATAATTACTGATTCTTTTAAGAATAATTCTAAAATAGGAATATTAGAAGATTTATTTAAAACTGATATGAATTGTGGTTTTAGCTTTATAGCATTAACAGATAATCTAAAGAATGTTCCTGCAAAATGTAGTACTTTCTTGGAAATTGGATCTAAAAGTGGATGTATTTTAGATAAGAATATAAGTTCTAAAAATCAACAAATGTTTAATGTTGAGATTGATAATGATATAGATATGGGATTAGTATCAAGAAATTTATTAAATGTACCTTTAATGACTAAAGAAGGTATTCATGTATTACCTAATTCTTTATCTTTCTTAGAAATGTATGGTGTATCTAGAATAGAACAATTAAATGTTCTAAATAGATGGAAATCAAATGATCCTGTTACTAATTTATCTGCACCAATTGGTGTATATGCTAGTGGAGAACAATTTATGTTAAATCTTCACGAAAAGAATCATGGACCTCATGGTTTAATAGCTGGATCAACAGGATCTGGAAAATCAGAGTTTATTATTACATATATTTTATCTATGTGTATTAATTACCATCCATATGAAGTACAATTTGTATTAATAGACTATAAAGGTGGAGGTTTAGCTGGAGCTTTTGAAAATAGAGAAACTGGAGTTAGAATACCTCATTTAGTAGGTACTATAACAAACTTAGATACAGCTGAAATGAATAGAACTTTAGTATCTATCGAATCTGAATTAAAAAGAAGACAAAAGAAATTTAATGAAGTAAGAGATAGATTAGGTGAAAGTACAATAGATATTTATAAATATCAAAGATTATATAGAGAAGGTTCTGTATCAGAACCAATGGCCCATTTATTTATAATAAGTGACGAATTCGCAGAATTAAAAGCCCAACAACCTGATTTTATGAATCAATTAATTTCAACAGCACGTATTGGACGTTCACTTGGAGTACACTTGATTTTAGCAACTCAAAAACCTAGTGGAGTTGTTAATGATCAAATTTGGTCAAACTCTAAATTTAAAGTATGTTTAAAAGTTCAAGATCGTGGAGATAGTATGGAAATGCTTAAAAAACCAGATGCAGCAAGTATCAAAGAAGCTGGAAGATATTATCTACAAGTTGGATATGATGATTTCTTTGATAAAGGTCAATCTGGATGGGCTGGAGCTAAGTATGTACCAAGTGATAAAATAATCAAAAAAGTAGATGATTCTATTAATTTTATAGATGACAATGGAACAATTATTAAGAGTGTTAGAGATATAGCAAAAGTAGAAGTAAAAACTGAAGATTTAGGAGACCAATTAACTAATATTGTTAAATATATTAATAATATTGGTTCTAAAGAAAAAATAAAAACAACTAAATTATGGTTAGATGCTATACCTGATGAAATATTTGTTAATAATTTAAAAAATAAATATAAACATCAAAGCACACCATATTTAATTAATCCAATTATAGGAGAGTATGATAATCCATCAGCTCAAAAACAAAATATTTTAGAATTAGACTTAACTAATGACGGAAATACTTTAATTATAGGTAAATCTGGTTCAGGTAAGGAAAATTTAATAACAACAATTTTATTATCTACAATTACAGAACATACTCCAGAAGAAGTTAACTTTTATATAGTTGATTGTGGAACTGAATCATTAAAAATATTTAACAATGTTCCTCATGTAGGAGATATAGCAACAGTTGAAGAACCTGATAAAATAGTGGGTATTTTTGATATGTTGTATGAAGAGTTGGAAAGAAGAAAAGATTTGTTATCTGACTTCGGTGGTAGTTATGTTGAATATATTAAAAATTCAAATGAGAAATTACCTTTAATAGTTACAATAATAAATAATTATGAAATTTTTTGTGAAACAAATAGTCGATTTGCAGACTCAATAATAAATTTCTATAGAGATGGTGCAAGATATGGATTAGTATTTATACTATCAGAATTATCACCAATAACTTTAAAAGCTAGACAAATGCAAAATTTCCCAAATAAATTATGTTTACAATTAGCTAATGAAAATGATTATAGAGGACAATTAGACGCTCCTAGAGGATTATTTCCAGCTAAATATTTTGGTAGAGGATTATGTTTCTTAGAAGAAGGAACTTATGAATTCCAAACTGCGTATTATACAGCTAAGTCTGATATAAATAATTTTGTTAGAAAAGCAGCGGAAACATATAATAGTGCATATAAAATTAAAGCTAAGAAAATACCAACAGTACCAGATGTTATTTATGTTGATGAATTTTACGATGATCTAACTGATTTATCAAATGTTCCTATTGGATATGATGTATTAAAGAAAGAAAAATTAACATATGATTTTAGAATTAATACATTTACTCCATTAGTTACAAATGGTATGAATGATGAAAGAATGAGTTTTATTTATTCACTTATTAGATTAATGAGTAAGATTCCTAATACAAAAGTAAAAGTAATTGATTTTGTAGAATCATATGAAAAAGAAATAGAAAATGTTACATGCATTAATAATGATTTTGAAAAACAATTCTTGAATTTAAATAAAGAAATTATATCTAATAAAGATGAAAATAATAATTATGTATATTTCTTCTTAGGAATAGGAATGTATAAAAATCTATTATCTCAAGGTTCTAAAGAATTATTGAATAATATATTTAGTAATGTTAGTAATAAACCTAATATTAAAATAATACTAATGGATGTATTAGTATCATTCAAAAATGTTCAAGTTGATGCTTGGTATCAAGCTAATGTAGATAATTCATCAGGAATTTGGTTAGCTGAAGATGCTGCAAATCAATTAATAATCAATGCACCAAATATAACAGTTGAAGAAAGAGATTTAAAATTCCCTTATGTATCGTTTGCTATTAGTAAGTGTAATCATACTGTTATTAAACATATGGTAGATGAAGAGGAGGATAAATAATGACAGATAAATTTCTAGTTAAAGTATATGTTCCTTCTATTGATGAAGTATATAATGTGTATTTACCTATAAATTCTCAAGTAGGTAATGATATTATTTTATTAAATAAATCTATATTTGAATTATCTAATGGAGAATATATTCCTAATAATAAAGTAAGATTATATGATAGAGAAACTGGTGAAATGATAAATACAAATAAATTACTTAGAGATACAAATGTAAGAAATGGTAGTGGATTAGTATTATTATAGAGAGATTTTGAACTGAACCCCAAAAG
>DIMA01000033.1 GCA_002425325.1 Caryophanales bacterium UBA5578
AGAAACGGGGTTCATATCATTTAATCTCTCTTTTTTGTTTGTTATATGATATAATTATAATAGGTGATAGTATGGTAAAGAACGTAAATGAAAGTTGGATTAAAAGAAATGCTAAGAAGATAAAGTTAATAGCTGTTACTACAGTTACAGTTATTTCTGTTGGAGTTAGTGGCTTATTTATACATAATAAAGTAGAAGAAAATAATAGAAGACAAGAGTACATGCAAGAATATTATAGTGATGATTATAATAATGAGACTACTACTATTATTAATAATTCGAATACTGATTCAAATCAGAATGTTACAGAAGAAGTAACAATAGAGCAAGAGATTATTGTAGAAGATGAAACTACTACAAATGTTTCAACAGAAACAACTTCTTCTGATGAGCAATTACCATATAATAATGTTGAAGTAAGTTTTGAAGATAGAATGGTTAGTTTTTGTGATATTGACACAAACTCTTTTGTAGAACAAATAAGAAATTATGCTGTAAATTATGAAGGTAGTGAATATTTTCATGTTAGAGAAGCATTAGATAGATACAATTCAATGCAAGAATATGATTCAACTCATGAATTAGTTTATATACAAAATAATAGAGTAAATGAAAGTGCATTAAGAGAGAGAATAATTGCTAATAATACAGAATTTTTAAATGCTCAAAATGGTAATAAATATTCTGCATTTGGATCAACTTATTTAGATTTAGCAATTGATGGTATTGTAAATACAATTAATACACAATTAGTTGAAAATGAAGGAATAGATGTATATCAATTAGATGATAATTTAGATAATTTAAAAGTATTAAACTCTAATTTAGCTGGAAATGGACAAGTAATACCAGATACATCAATTTTAACTATTAATCAATCATTAACAGTTAATTTTGGTGGTAATAATTTTTTCTATTATGTTGCTTGTCATGAAACCAATCATTTAATTCAAGTATCAAGTATAAAAGAAAAAACAGAAGAAGGGTATGCTAGTAATAACGGTATATCTTATGTATGGGATGATTTAGATGTTAATGCATTAGGATTTAGCTGGTTCTCTGAAGGTTCTGCTGAAAGATTAATGTTAGCAGAAAATGAAGTACCATCAGATTTAATTGCTTATCAAGAAAATGTAAAAAGTATTGATTCTTTAACTTTAGCGACAATTATTAGAGATGATGTTGATGAATTAACTATTCCAAGATTATCACTTCAACCTGATTTAAATAGATTGTTTACTATATTTAATTGTCAAACAGAACAAGAAAAAGAAGAAATAATTAATATGATGTTTGCTTTTGAAATTATTTATAATAAAGATACTGCTTTTTATAGAGAGTCTGGTATAAGTGATTATAAATATGATTATAGATTGAATGCATCAATAGCACAAACATTAACTAAATCATTTTACTATAATTTAAATGAAAGATTAGTTAATGGTGAAGAAAGTTTAAGTAATATATTTGAGTTAATTACGTTATTTGAAACAGATATGAATAGAATAACAAAATATTATGATTCATCAAGATATGAAATTAATAAAGATTTTATAAGTATGTATGCTAGAATACAATATTCATTCTTTGAAAACATCGCTAAAGCTACAGGATTAACAGTAGATGAAGTATATTCAATGTATGCTGAGTATTATAATAATTCAAAAGGATTAAATGAAACAAATAATTTGGATAATGATGAATTAGATTATTTTGATGATATGTTTGAGTCAAGGGAAAACATTAAACCAAATGAAAACTTAGTCACTTTTAAACAAAGATAGTTGAAAATAATATTGAAATATGTTATATTTTTGATATAAGATAGGTTAGCATAGATGTAGGTGTAATATGGGAGAAAGAGTAAACACTGATAGTAGAGGTATTTCATACGCAAATATTGATAAATTAATGATGGATATAATTGATTATGCTGAACGTAGTAATAAAATCCTAAATAATATACAATTACTTGTAAATGATACTGCTAATTATTTTGTATGTTATTCTGGAAAATTATATCGAAAAAAGTTTAATGAATACTTTAATGAAGCATCGACAGTTAATAAAAATATCTTAAGTTATAACGAAGATTTAATGACAGTTAAAAAACGTTATAATTCATTAGATAGTGAAGCGGCTGATATGATCAAAAATGCTGCACAATCACATCGATTCAAGAAAGATTTTAGAGAGGAGAAATAATAATGGGTAAAATTGGAATTGAAGACTTAGATATAGCTATATCAGAAACTGGTATTGAAGACTATAGGGATCAACTAAAAATTGAAATTTTAGATGATATGGAAACTGCTTTAGAAACTGAAAGAGAAGCTATTATTGAAAAAGTAAGCGCTGGTTGGATTGGTAAATCAGAAGAAGCATTTGAAAAACAATTAAAAGCTGAAATTGAAGCTATTGAAGAAGATCTTAAAGAAGAATATAAAGATTTAAAAGCAAGATTAAAAGATTTAGCTAATTTCTATTATAATCAAGATGAAAAAATGATGTAAGAGGAGGAATATAAATGGCAAATTGGGAAACATCTGTTAGTGCATCATCATTTGATGCAAAATCTTTTGCTAATAAAGCAATGGAACAAAGAGACGCTGCTAGAAGTAAAGCTAGTCAATGGACAATTGGCGGAGTTGGAAATATGAATGTTGTAGGAATTAATGCATCTAAAGTTCCTGAAATGAGAGAACAAATTAGAACATCAGTATCTAATTTACAATCTAAAATTGATGAAATTGGAACTGATTTAAGTTCAGATAAAGCATATAGAAGTTCAGTTATTAAACCTGAAGTAGATGCTTATATTGAAGCTGTTAAAACTTACTGTAAAGCTTTAATAAGTGATTTATTAGCTTTCAGTGATAAATTAAAAGATGTACAAGATGCTTGGGAAGCAAGTACAAATGCTATAGCATCTGAATCTATTAATAGTTCAACAACTAATATGTCTGGTTACTCAACATATTATACTGAATCTAAATAATTAGTTTATGGATAGTAATTATGCTGCTTTAAGCAGATTTGAAAGTTTTAAAAGTGATGTTAACAATATAATTGCAGAACTAAATAAAGCTATACAACCATTAGAGAGTATAGTAAATAGTTTTGATAATTCATTTGTTATCGATGATAATAGAGCTGATAATAATAAATTGACTGAATTCTATAATAGTTTAGTTAAACAAAGAAGCTTTTTAAATAATACTTGTATTCCAAGTATTAATAATAAAATTGCTCGAATAAAAGCTGCTATTGAGGAAGCTGAAAGATTAGAAAGAGAAACCTTAGGATTAGGGGTTCATAGTTAAAGTCAAAAATAGTAAAGATTAGCTTTTTGCTAATCTTTATTACTATAAGGAGGAATAATGTCAGAAGTAAAAATAGATACTGTTAAAATGAGAGAAACTGGTGAAAATATTTTAAAATTAGTAGAAGACTTAAGATCTACATATCAAGATTTTTTTACTAGACTTGAAAATGTACCAACTAAAACTAGAGAATGGGTAGGACCTACTTCTGAAGAATTTTTCGGTACAATTAAATTTGATAAAATTGACTTTATGGCATTTACTAACAATTTATATAAATATGGAAAATATTTAGTTGATAGTGCAAATGAGTTTGAATTTACAATACAAAAAATAAGGAGATAATATGTCAAGCATAAAGATTAATTATAATGATATTGATTATAAAATTACTCCAAATTTAAATGAAACTGCAACATATGCAACTAATGCAAATAATATTTATAATAATTGTAGTGTTCCAATTGACTTTGAAAATAGATCTGATTTTTTTGCTTATGCTAATGATATGGGAGCTTTAAAAAAAGATATAGATAGTTTTAATACATGGTTAAAAGACTCTATAAAAAAAGAAAAAGACATTGAAAATAGATCTTATAATTATGCAAATACTTTACCAAATAATAGAGTACTTGCTAGAAAATCAATGTTAAAATAATGAATGGATGTGATTAAATGATAAATGAAAACAAATATTTACCATTAGGTACAATATGTTCCATTCCTTTTACTTCAAAAGAAGTTATGATTATTGGTTTTAATTCTGTTAAATATGTTAATAATAAATTAGTAACATTTGATTATAACGGAGTTATTTATCCAGAAGGTACTCTTCTTGAAAATTCTGAAGTATTTTTTAATCACAATGATATTAAAGAAATAAAATACATGGGTTATTTAAGTAAATCATTTAATGATTTCAATAATAATTTACAAGATAAAGAAGATAAAGGGGAAAGTGTTACAAAAGATGGTTCTTTCAAATTTGATGAAAATGGAGTAGTAGTTGTTGATTCTACTGTTTCTAATAAATCTACTTATAAATTTGATGAAAATGGATATGTTATTGAAGAAGAACCTATTAATAATCCTTTTGTAGCACAATATGAAGAAAAAATTGTATCTGAAGAAGATAATAAAAATTGGGAGATTTTTAATAAATTTGAATTTGATGCAGACGGAAATGTTGTAAGCGATACAAGTGCACCAGTAGTGGCAACACCATCAACATATCAATTTGATGCAGATGGAAACGTTGTAAGTGATGCAAGTGAACCAGTAGAAGCAACACCATCAACATATCAATTTGATGCTGACGGAAATGTTGTAAGTGATGCAAGTGCACCAGTAGAAGCAACACCATCAGCATATCAATTTGATGCAGATGGAAACGTTGTAAGTGATGCAAGTGCACCAGTAGTGGCAACACCATCAGCATATCAATTTGATGCAGACGGAAATGTTGTAAGTGATGCAAGTGCACCAGTAGAAGTAACACCATCAGCATATCAATTTGATGCAGATGGAAACGTTGTAAGTGATGCAAGTGCACCAGTAGTAGCAGCACCATCAGCATATCAATTTGATGTAGATGGAAATGTAATAAGTGATGCAACTGGAGCAGCTGTAACTAACCCTTCAAATTATAAGTTTGACGATGAAGGTAATGTAATTAGTGATAATACTATTGAAGAGCCTAATCAACCTGCTACTTATCAATTTGATGCTTATGGTAATGTTATTGAGGACCCATCTGTTGCTATTGATACAATAGATATAGATAAAGAGTAGAAGATATTTAATATCTTCTTTTTTTTTGATATAATTTAAATGGAGGTAATATATATGAAAATAGGTATTGCAAATGATCATCATGGAATAGAAATTAATAAAGAATTGACAAATTTTTTAATTGAATTAGGTTATAATGTAATAAATTATGGTCCAGTTAGTAATGATCCTGTTGATTATCCAATATATTCTTTTAAACTTGGAGAAGCTGTATCAAGCAAAGAAGTGGATATGGGAATTATTATATGTAATTCTGGAATAGGTGTTTCAATAGCTTGTAACAAAGTAAAAGGTGTTAGATGTGCTAAAGTAAATGATGAATGGGAAGCAGAAATGACAAGATTACATAATGATGCTAATATTATAGCTGTTGGTTCTAGATTACCAATGGAAGAATTAAAGAAAATAATAGTAAAATTTTTACAAACAGAATTTTCTAATGAAGAAAGACATCAAAGAAGAATTGATTTAATAAACAATTATAATGGTTAAAGTATTACTATATATTATGACTGTACCATTTAGTGTATGGTGTTTAGAAAGCTTAAGATTAGATACTTTATTTAAGAAAAATAGATTTTTACAAATAAAAGTATTTTATTTATTACTATCTTTAGCTTTATCTTATTTAGTGGTTAATTGTTTATATGATTTTTCTTATTATTTTCAATCTTTAAAGTAGTATGTTTTTATAGGAGGGGACTATGAAAAAAATACTACTTTTTTCTTTTATATTAATATTGATTCCAATTATTATTGTTTCTTTAATATCTTATGTACCTAAAAATAAATCTTTTGAATTTACAAAAAATACATATGTTAGGGTTAAAAGGACTAAGACAAATAAGATTGATAAAGTACCTTTAGAAGAATATGTTAAAGGAGTAGTTTCTGGTGAGATGCCAGTATCATTTCATGAGGAAGCTTTAAAAGCTCAAGCAGTAGCGGCTAGAAGTTATGTAATGTATAAAATAATACATAATAAAAAGAAAAATTATGATGTAGAAGACACTGTGTTAAATCAAGTATATTTGGATGATACAAAGTTAAGAAAAAATTGGGGTAAAAATTATGAAAAGAATAAAGAAAAAATAAATAAAGTTGTTAATGATACGGCATATCAATATATTACATATAATGGTTCTATTGCTAATGCATTATTTTTTTCAACAAGTAGTGGTTATACTGAAAATAGTGAAGATATATTTGTGTCTAAATTAAGTTATTTAAAGAGCGTTAAAAGTGAATGGGATAAAGAGTCACCTAAATATTTATCTACAAAAAAGTACAAAATTAATGATTTTTTAAAAAAATTACAATTACCTGTTGATAATAAAGTGAAAATTACTGATATAAAAAAAGGAACTACAGGCAGAATAGACTCTATAACAATTAATAATAAAGTATTTACAGGTAAAGATATTGTAAATAAATTAGGTTTAAAGTCTAGAATATTTGAAATATCTGTATCTGATTTTGTTTATATCAATGTTAAGGGAAATGGACATGGGGTAGGAATGAGCCAATATGGGGCTCAAGGAATGGCAAAAGCAGGATATAAATATCAAGATATACTTAAACACTATTATAAAGGTGTAAATATAGAAAAAATAAAATAGTGTGTATAAATAAAATTTATTTGTTCATAATTAAAATAGAGGTGATAAAATGAAAAAAATATTATTATATTCTATTTATAGTTCTATGATTATGGTTATTGTTTTAGGTATATTTTTAATAGTAAAAGAAAGAAAGGTTGCGTCTAATGTTACATTAGCAGATTATGATTATTCATATGATATATTAGGTGATTTAAGTTTATCAGTATTAAATGAATTAGAGTCATCTATTTTAGTTAGACCATATGATGATAGTTCAGTTAAAATAGTAAGAAAATTTTATGATAGAAATGCTGATGAAAAAGATCAAATTAATTCTATAACAAGTTATGAAGATACATACATGCAAAATTTTGGTGTAAGTTATAGTAATAATAAATCATTTGAAGTGTTAGCATCTTTAGAAGGTGAAGTAACAGAAGTGCTTGAAGATGATTTAGTTGGAAATTCAATTACTATTAAACATGGAGATAATATGTTTACAGTATATCAAAGTGTAACTGATATTAAAGTAAAACAAGGAGATCATGTTAAACAAGGTCAAATAATAGCAACAACAGGAACTAGTAATTTAAGTAAAGAATTAAATAACCATTTATATTTTGAATTAATAATTGATGGTAATAATGTAAATCCAGAAGAGTATTATGATAAAGAGTTATAATACTTTTTTAGGTATGATATAATGTTTATATAGAGTAGGAGGTCTAGGTAATGTTTTCAAAAGATATAGGTATTGATTTAGGAACTGCCAATGTATTAATTTCTGTAAAAGGTCAAGGAATTGTTTTAGATGAACCTAGTGTTGTAGCTGTAGATAGTGAAACAAAACAAGTTTTAGCGATTGGTAAAGATGCTAAAGAAATGTTAGGAAGAACACCTGATAAAGTTAAAGCTATTAGACCTCTAAGAGATGGAGTAATTGCGGATTTTGAAATTACTGAAATAATGTTAAATTATTTTATAAAAAAAATAAAAGGTAAGAGTTTATTTTCTAGACCTAATATATTAATATGTTGCCCAACGAATATTACACAGGTAGAAAAAAATGCGTTAAAAGAAGCAGCAGAAAGAGTAGGAGCAAGAAGAGTTTTTATTGAAAGAGAACCGAAAGTTGCCGCTATTGGAGCTGGGTTAGATATATCTAAACCTTGTGGTAATATGGTTATAGATATTGGCGGTGGAACAAGCGATATTGCTGTTTTATCTTTAAATGATATAGTTACTAGTTCTTCTATTAAAATAGCAGGAGATACTTTTGATAATGATATTATTTTATATATAAAAAATAAATATAAATTATTAATTGGTGAAAGAACAGCGGAAGAAATTAAAATTAAAATTGGAACTGTTTGTCCAGATTTAAAAAATGAACAATTAGAAATAAAAGGTAGAGATCTAGTTACAGGTTTACCTAATGTTATTACAATTAATTCTTTAGAAATACATGAAGCGTTAATTGAAAGTATAAATAAAATTGTTTTACAAATAAAAAATGTTTTAGAAGAAACACCGCCAGAGTTATCTGCCGATATTATGGATAAAGGAATTATACTTACAGGTGGAGGTTCAATGATAACAGGTTTGGATAATTTATTATCTGATGAATTAAAAGTTCCTGTATTTTTAGCTGATAGTCCTTTAACATGTGTTGTAGAAGGAACAAGTATTTTGTTGGAAAATATAAGTTTATTAGAAAAATAAAAGATAATCATTATTGATTATCTTTTTTTTGATATTTTTGTTTATAAAATTCTCTTAATTCTTTAAATCTTTGATAATGAACTACTTCTCTTTGTCTTAAGAAAGATAATGGTGCTAGAACATCAGGATCATTTGTCATTTTCATTAAATTTTCATATGTAACCTTAGCTCTTTTTTCAGCAGCCATATCACTTACTAAATCAGCATCCCAGTCTCCACTTGTTTCAATATAAGTAGCTGTAAAAGGTACCATAGCAGCATCTACAGGAAATAAAGCGTGATCATGTTCAACGAATTGCGCTGTTAAACCATTTTGTTTTAATTCTTCAATGCTGGCACCTTTCATTAATTGATGCACCATAGCAGCGATTATTTCTATATGTGCTAATTCTTCTGTTCCTATATCAGTTAATAAAGCTTTTCCTCTTCCATCTGGCATATTATATCTTTGATTAATATATCTTAAAGAAGCAGCTAGTTCTCCATCTGGACCACCATATTGAGCCATTAAAGCTTTAGCCATATTTAAGTCTTTCTTTTGAATATTAACTGGATATTCTAATTTTTTAACATATTTCCACATATTAAACCTCCCATGGCCATGGATCGTTATCCCAACTCCATGGACTCCTATTTAAATAATCACTGCATAATTCAATTGGTCCAAATTTACTTTCATATTCATCTAATATTCTTTTCTTTTCTTTATTTAATTCATTATAATATTCTATTTTTTTATTATCATCATTATAAATATCTAAATATAAACCGATATCTATGCATGCAAATTCTAACATATCTAAATATGTTAATAATTTAGCTTGTTCATTGATTGGTTTAAAACTATAAATATTTCCATATTGATCAAATATGCTTTCAAACATATTTCCTCTTATAAAACCTTGGTAAGGGTCAAATAAGATTTTATTTTCATTTAACATATAACACCTCATCATATAGTATGTTATAAATAAAAAAAGTCTACATTATTGTAAACTTTTTTCTTTTCTTTTTTTCTTTTTAGTTTTTGGTTGACCCTCACTACATATATTTAAAGACATTTTATTATGTTCATATATTTGTGAAACAATTTTATGTAATTTATTATTTAATAATACAATTAGTTTATCATTAGAACTAATTACACCTTTAAATTTATAATCTATAAATGATAATTTTTCATCTTCATTAGTACTTAAATATCCTATCTCAAAATAACCAGGTATTTTATCAAAATAAACAGATTCTTGCGTACTGTCGATATATTTAGAATCTGCGACAGCTTCATTTAATGATGCTTCATCATTTACAAACCATATATCTTTATCTACTAATTCATCTTGTTCTTCTTCACTAGTTTGTTCTTTAGTATTAAAATAAATTTCGTTATATAATATATCATTTCTTTCAAAATAATTTATTAAATCTTTAGTTTCTATTATTGCATTTTTAGCAATAGCATATATATTATCGTCTATAATTATAATAGATTCCAATAAAGGATTAGTAATATTTTGTAATCCAACTTGTAATTCTGTATCAAAATTTCTATAAATAATTATATTTGAATTATTAGTGCAACTTTCTAAGTCTTTGAATAATTCATCAACATTATTTTTAATAAAAATAATCTTTTTCATAGATTCACTTTCTTTCTCGCAAGAATTATTCTACCATAAATACAAAAAAAATCAAATTATACTTGCATTTTATTGATTTTATGATATAATCTAAATGTGTCTTGTTTATGGCGGATATGGTGAAGGGGTTAACACGGTGGATTGTGGTTCCATTATTCTAGGGTTCGAGTCCCTATATCCGCCCCATTTAAAAAATTAGTGAAACTTTTATAGTTTCACTTTTTTTTGTTTAGTTTTTATTTTTATATTCTGAAGTAATAATATTATTAATTTCTTCAGGTGTTTCTTTACAACCGTTATTTAACCATTTTTTTATTATTGCATTTAATCCTGCTCTAAAAAATTCTATATGATAATCTATATACTTATTATCATAATACTTTTCTGCTAGTTCAATATTATATTGCGTTGGATATTTCATAGATATACTTTCTAATTTAAAATATGTTTTAAAAAATATTTGATTTTCTTTAATATAATTAAACATATTTAAATATCCTTCAGTGTTTTGATGAGAATTTTTTGATAATTGAAATTGTGCAAACTCAACTTCCATCTTTTCTTTCACTTTATCTACTAAATCATACATATCAATATAGTTTGAGTAAAATGTTGATCTATTTATATGTGCCAATTTACATATAGTTGTAACAGATATTTCCTCAATATTCTTTTTTTGAATTAATTGTAAAAAAGTTTTTTCAATTTTTTCTATAGACTCTTTTCTTTTTTTATTATTATCTTTATTCATATATTCGTACCTTCATTAAACCAACATTTTTAAAAAATTGTTGATTGTTTTAGATTTATATCAATATTATAATAAAAATGTAATAAAACAACAAGTGTTGGTTTATATATGGAGGTGATGTAATGTCTAAAATAGTAGAAGCTAATAAAAAAATAGAAAAAGCTGTAGTAGGTGGGTATAAGAAAGTAGAAAATACAGTAGTTGGTGGATACAAAAAAGTAGAAGATAAATTTGTAGATACTTTCTTAAAAAAAGATGGTGAATCTATTGAAGAAGCAAAAGAAAGAGTAAAAAAAGAACAAAAAGAATTAGAAGAAAAGAATAAAGAAAGAATTAATAAATAATGGAGGATATATGAAAAAAGAAACTTTATTACAAATTATATTAGGTACAATAGGAGGATTAATATTTGCTATTGGAATGTGTATGTGTTTAATTCCTGAATGGGATTTATTTACTGCAGGAGTTGTAGTAGCGATAGTTGGATTTATAGTGTTATTATGTATTATTCCAATTTATAGAAAAGAACATCCTAAGAAAGTAAGTAATAAGAAAACTGATTGGGGTTTAGTATTTACTTGGTGTATAGGAATAGTTGGTGCTTTAATTATGGGCTTTGGTATGAGTAAAATTATGGTTGGAAGTCCTGAAAAGATGGATATGATAATTGGAATGATTACTGGAGTAGTTGGTTTATTGATATGTGTATTAAACTATCCAATTTATTCATATTTAAAAAGTAATAAAAACAATGAATAATTTATTATATAAATATAGGAAAATGAAAAAAGATGATAAAATTATGTTTTTCTTAGTTTTTTCAACTATGGGAAATATATTTATGGCATTTATAAAATTTATTTTAGCCTTAACATTACCATCTCTTTGGTTTTTTATTAATGCAATATTTCTAATAATTTTATCATTTGCTAGATTTTTTTCAATTAATGATTATAAAAAAATAAGATTAACTGATGATCCGAATAAGATAAGAAAAATTGGATTTAAAAACTATTTAAATAATGGTATTTTATTGATAATATTAGGTATTATGTATTTCTTTGTTAATGTATATATATATTATAAAGGTACGAATACTAATATTCATGAATATTTAACATATTTAGTAGCACTTGTTACTTTTTGGTCAATTGGATCAGCAATTTATGGTATTATTAAATATAAGCGTGATCATACTCCAATTTTAAAAGCAGTTATGTTAACTAATTTTGCTAATGCATTAACATCAATAATGTTAACACAAATAGTATTATTAGATACTTATGCAGAGTCTAGTGATTATAATTCTAATTTAATGAATGGATTAACAGGTATAGGGGTTGGAATTATAATTATGTTAATTGGTTTATATATGATTATTGGAATAAATAAAATAAAAAAGGTAGATTAAATTCTACTTTTTTGTTGAAATATTTATTTTTTAATCTTATAATAATCTTAAGAAAGTAGGGTAAGTATGAATAATGTAAATAATTATAGTGGTCAAATTCCACAACAATTTGCTAATTATCAACAAGTAATTCCAAATGAATATAAACCTATATCAGCATGGGGATATTTAGGATATAATTTATTATTTTCGATTCCATTAATAGGATTTATATTTTTACTAATATTTGCGTTAGGTGGTACACAAAATATAAACTTAAGAAATTATGCAAGAAGTTATTTTTGTGCAATGTTAATAGCGTTTATTTTTATATGTTTTGTATTTATTTTTGTTTTATTAGTAAATTCTTCAATGTAAAAAAAATATCTCACTTGAGATATTTTTTTATTCTTCTATACTTTTAATGGCGTCTTTAATAACTTTAATAGAATTGATTATTTTTTCAGTTTCTTCTTTATCTAATGGAATATAAATTTTTTCTTTAACACCACTAGCATTTACAATAGCAGGTGTTGAAATACAAATATCATTTTCTTTATCATAAGAAGATACTGATAATATAATATTTTTATCTTCTAGTATTGCATTTGTTATTCTAGTTAAACATACACCAATTCCATATGCAGTAGCGCCTTTTCTGTTTATTATCTCATAAGCAGAATTTCGTACATCTTCTTCTAATTGATTTCTTTCTTCTTCAGTTAAGAATTTTTTTATACTTTTTAATGCAATATTAGCGTTACTCCATGGAATAAATTCTGAATCTCCATGTTCTCCTATAACATATGCTTCAATATTTTTAGAACATATACCTATTTTTTCACTAATCATATATCTTAATCTGGCAGTATCTAAAGTAGTTCCAGATCCTAATACTTGATTAGCAGGTAATTTACTATATTTTAAAGTTAAATATGTCATAACATCTAAAGGATTAGTTGCTACAACAAATATTCCATTAAAACCATTTTCCATAACAGATGAAACAATAGATTTAAAGATCTTACTATTTTTGTTTATAAGATCCATTCGTGTTTCTCCTTCTTTTTGATTACTTCCAGCAGCTATAACAACTATTCTTGCATCTCTACATTCGTTATAATCTCCAGCTCTTACAGATATTCTTGAAGAAACATATGGTAAACAATGGTTTAAATCCATTGCTTCACCTTCAACTTTTTCTTTATTAATATCAATTAATACTAATTCACTAACATAACTTTTTTGATTAATTAATGAATATGCATATGCCATTCCAACATTACCACATCCGATTAAAACAACTTTATTATTCATTTAAACTATCCTCCATATAATATATTATATCAAAAATGTAATATATTTATATAAGAATTAGTTAATGTTTACACTTTTTTAATTTAATATGACAATACCTATATTTAAATATGTAGCAATTACTAACCATATAATATAAGGTATAAATAACTTACTATTTAAAGTTCTAGTTAATATATAAGTTAATATTAAAAGTGCTAATAATATAATTAATGCTACTAAATATAAATTTAAATTAAAAAATAATATAGGCCATATAAAGTTTAAAGCTAATTGTAAATAATATAAAATTATTTTTTCTTTGTTATCATTGTCTTCTCTATATTTATTATATGCAAGTCCTATAAATAAATATAATATAGTCCATACAATTGGAAAAACAATACTAGGAGGAGATAATGGTGGTTTATTTAAACCATTGTATGTTTCCATATTTCCCATTATTAATAAACTAACTATTCCACCACCAATTATAGGAAATAATACTCTAAATATTTTCTTAATCATCTAATCACCTTATTATTATTTTACGTAATATTTATATATTTATTCAAATATTTTTGTTATAATAAAAATAGTGGTGATGATATGAAAAAATTAAAAATGATCTTATATGGTTTGTACATGTTATTATTTATATTAATATTTATTTTAGTTTTTAGTATAGTAAACTTAAATAATAAAGAAAAGAAAGAGTATTCTGACGATAATGTAAAATATGAAGTTTTTAAAGTTGGGTATTTAAGTATTTCAGATAGTTTAATAATTGATGACTATGATGACTTTGTAAAATATTTTAATAATAATTCTGATTCTAGATATGATAGTAATGGAAATATAGTTTATAAATCTACAGGTGAAATTATTAATAAGTATGATAGAAAATATTTTAATAAAAAATCGTTAGGTGTAATTTATGTATCAGTTCCAGGTGGTAATGATACAGTAATAGTTAATAATATATCTATTATAAATGATGTTTTATCTATTAATTATTATGTAAAAGATAATAGTTATACAGAAGATATGTCTGGTTATTATATTGTTGTAGAAATTAATAAAGATGTAAAAAGGATTAATAATGGTTATTAATCCTTTTATTCTACTTTAATTTTTTATAGACTTGACTTATTTAATACTTTTTGGTATATTCTTTTTAGAAGAATTTTTAACCGCAGCAGAGTTTTCACTGCTATTGGTTGAGTTCTTTTTTTTTTTATAAATTACTACTAGCCTTTGCATTTTTTAGCATAAGCTATTTTTTTCCGTTTTCTAAATTTGCTATTGAAAAAATAATTACATATGCTTTATCAGTTTTCGGATTATATAAAATTTGTTTTTTGACTTATTTTTATCAAATACATTTATTACTTCACCTGTATCACCACGATACATTACCTCTAATTTACCTTTTTTATCTCTAACTTTAAAATATTCTTGTTGTTCTACTGTTAAACTTCTTCCTTTATTATCTTTTATAGAATTTTTTATCGAATTGATATTTTGCTTGTTTTGTGATAAATTGTAATTAGAAGTTGTAGCTTTTAACAGGCGACCATTTTGGTTTCCTGGCGCTGCAACTTTTTTTGTTGTATTTTATTAATTTCATAAAGGTGTTTATTTTCCACACCATCTACACCGATATTAACTACTCCTGTAAAGTCTTTTATTGTATTTTTATCTATTAGATGATAAAATAATTACATATAATATGAGGTGTTATATATGGGGATAAAAAGGGACAATATTATGATAGATAGGGTTGAAAAATATTTAGAATTTAAATTAGAAGCATATGATAAATATATTAAAGATTTAGATACTAAAGAAAAAATTGAAAGTTTATTTTCTAAATATCCTGATGAACCTATTAAAGCATTAATAGAATTAGATTCAAATGAAATTATTAAAATAGTTTCATATTTTTCTGATACAGAAATAAATGAAGATGATATTAATACAAAAAAATATTGGTTAGAAGAAGCTACTTATAATGAAAATTTAAGAGATTCTATGAGATATAGAGATGCTTTAAATTTATTTGAAAATATTGGTTATAATTTACAAGAATTTTATAATAAATTATTGTATATAGATAAAGATGCTTTAGAATTAAAAAATCTAAAAAATAGTGCTAAAGAATTATTGAAACTTTTAAAAACTAATAAACCAATTGGTGATTTATCTCAATATTTACCTTTGTTTGAAACTAATAATTTCTTTGTACATGATAATGTATGTGACTTTTTATCATTAATAGCTATATATAATGTAAATTCATTAAAGAGTAAAAAAAATAATAATTATATTGAAATACCTAATATTGAAAAAGAAAATATAAAATTATTAATGGGAATTGTAAAAAATGAATTAGAATCTTTTGTTGAAAAAGAAACAGTTATTGTAAATTCTGATAAAGTTAAGATTATTGATGAAATAATGCAATCATTATTATCTGATAGTAAAAATATTTTAAAATATTATCCTATAGAAATAACTGAAATACTACAAGATATCTGGGAAGATAATGAAATAGAAAATGAATTAGAAAAGTTATCTATTCCTATTACAGTATTAAGAGGCAAAGAATCTGGTTTAAAAATTGATTTAAATGATGAAGATCAAAAAATATTAGATGAATTTGTTAATAAAATAACTAAATCTTTAGAATATTCTAAAAATAAAGAAGAAGAAAAAGAATTAGATGAAGTAAATAAAAATAATAGATATATAAATAAATTAAAACTATTATTAAATAAATTAAATAAAAAAGATAATATATATTTTGAAGAAAGAGATTTTGATTTAATTCTTTATTTACTTTATTCTAAAAATGTATCATGTGAAGATATTATAAATGTAATAATAACAATAAATTCAGTTAATGTAGAATTAAGTAATTCTAATAATAAAGTATTATTAGAAAAAAATAATGAAGAGAAAAAAGAAAAGAACACAAAGAAAAAAGAAGTTGATTTAATAAAGAAATATGGATATTCTTTTGATAATCTTCCTAAGAAATTAACTGCAATGTTAAATAAGGAATTAGAAAATAAAATTGATATGTTAGATTTAATTGAAAAAACTGATTCTTTAAAATTTATAAAAGAGTATTGTGATTTAGATACAACTGAAAAAATTAATAAAAAAATCTATGATGTTAAATCAGGACAAGTGTTTTATTTATTAATGTATTCTAACTGTGAAATAATAAATAAATTATTATCTTTAGCAGATGAATATAATTTAGATATTAAAGATATTTATAGTATTCCTAAAGTATTTGGTAGTATAGAAATAGATGGATGTTATGAAAATTTTGTTTATAATCTAGGTTATATTGCTAAAAATTATCCAAATTTATTACCAATTATTATGAAAAGAACACCTTATACATTAGGTATTAATAATCAGTTATTAATAAGAAATATAGAGTTATCTAAATTATATAAGTTAGATTTAGAGACTAATAGAATTGGTACTAAACCATCTTTTAGAGCACTAGGGATAAAAGAATATTCATATGTAATTGATAGATATATAGAAATTAATGAATATGATTATATAGATAGATTTAGATATCAATTAGATACAAATTATAGTATTCCTTTAAGAATTAAATACTTACAAGTAAAAGGTATAGATAATAAATTAGACGGATATGTAGATATTAATTCAAAGTTTGATGATGAAATAATTAATAAAGCTAATACTGATAGTATTGGTAATATAGAATTGAGTAAAAAATCAGAATATATTGATTGGTTAAACTCTATAAATGAAGAAAAAGATAAGAATATGAGTGATATTCATTATGTATTAAAAGGTATTTATATATCTAAACCTAAAGTATTAATAACTTTTGGAAATTTAATAAAAGATAATTCTGATAATATAAAAGAAAAACTTTTATATAGTATTGTAAAAGATAGTTATTTAACTGAAGAAGAATTCAATACTATTAAAGAAATTATTGATAGTAAAGGGGAGTAATTTAATGAACTATTTATTAGATATTGGTATAGAGCAAGATGTTATAAAAAAAGCATTAATTAATAACTCTAAACAAACTATTGATGATGCAGAGTGGAATATTGAATTAGTTATAAGCAATATTAATTATTTAAAAAGTATAGGTATTGAATGTATTGATAAAATTATTATAAATAGATTTGATATTTTACTTAGAAATAGTAATAATTTAAAAGAAACTATTGATAATTTAGATGATAATAATGTTATTGAATTAATAAATAAAGATATAAAATATATTTATTATTTGGATAAATAGAGAGGTTTTTAAACCTCTTTTTATTGTAAAAAAATGACTTATAGTGTATCATTATTATAGATAGAATAATAGAGGGTGAAATTTATGTATGAAGATTATGATGTATATAGATTTGCTATAGAATCTCTAGATAATTTATTAAAAAAAATAATAAGTTGTCAAAAAGATATTATTAAATATCATCAAAATAATATTGATGAAATAAAGAAAGATTCTAACTTAAGTAGCAGAGAAAAACAAATAAAAATAAAGAGTTATTTATCATCTATACATGATGTACATAATTTATTAAAACAAAATAATAATATTATCAATCATATGAGTTCATATGTAGAAAAACTACATAATAATGTTAATAACTTAATTACTGGTAATTTAGAAGATTATGTAGATTTAAAAAGTGAAAAAGACTCTATTTCTTTAAATAGTATTAACAAAGTATTATTTGCTGTAATTGAAGAAGAAAAAGAAAAAATAAATAGAATTAAAGAAGAAACAGATGAATTGTTAGCTTATATGGATATATCTAGTAGTTCTGAAAAACATGAGATATTTGAAAAAGAGTGTCGTAAATTATATCATTTAAAAGATGAAATAAATACAATGATATCTAGTATTAATTTAGATGAATCAAATTCTAAATCAAAAGAATTAATAATTGAATATGTTAATAAAGAAAGAGATAGAATAACAAATATATCAAAAGAAGCTTATAATATTTTAGGATATAAGTATGAAGAATTAGTAGAAAGTGATAAGTTTGATATCTTTATTGAATTATTAAGAGGAGAACATAATAAAATAATTGAGTTAATTAATGATATGGATTATATTGGTAATTCATTAAAAGATTTAAATACTCAAGATAAAGTAGCTTTTAACTTATATAAGAATATAGTTGAAGAAGAAGCTAGAAAATTAGGTTTTACAATAGATGTATTAGATGAGATATGTCCAAGTAAAGAAGATATAGAAAATATTCCTGTACTTGATGAAAATACATCTACTAAAGATGAGATAATTGAAGTTATTGATTCAGAAAATAAAAGAATAGAAGAATATAGTAAAAAAATAAAAGAAGTGTTAAGTAATTTAAAAAATGGTTCATCAGAACCAAAAGAGGCAATAGCACGTCTATCAGATATTTATATAAATGAATCTCAAGAAATGGAAAATAAAGCAGAAACAACTGAAAATTTACTTGAAAATAAGGTTGATACTAATATAAGAGAAAAGGATACATTAGAATATAAAAAAATATATTCTTTATTGAATAAAAGTTTTTGGATTGCTAGACAAAAAGCTTCAGAAGAAAAGATTAAATATCCAAGTGCTTTATATGAAAAAACTGTAAGAGAATATCAAAATCAAATATTAATTGATGAATATAACATTAGTTTAGAAAAGGCTGAAGATATCATAGAAGAATATAAAGAAAAATATGCTTCAGATATTTATATGGATGATATTTATAATGAAGCTATGTCTATACTTAGAGAAGAATTTTCTTTATCTATTCAAGAATTATGTGATGAATCTAATGGTATTAGTTTATTAGATAAAAAAGCTTATGAGTTACTTGATAGAGATTTAAAAAATATTAATGATGAAATATTAGCTTGTAATGAAAATGATATTAATGATGGTTTAACTATAAACGAATATAAAAATAAGTATAAATTGAATAAATTACAAAATAAAAAGGATATTATTGAAAATCAAATGTTCTTAATTAAAAGAAGAGAACAAAGATTAGATAATGGATATTTTTAAAAGAAGAAAAAGGTGATATTGTGAATAGTAAGGATAGTGTATATAAGTTTATTATTGATAACATGAACAACGTTTTAGATGATGGTATATATTACTATGATACTGTTGATATTGATATAAAAGAGAAATTATTAAATATTAAAGAGTATATTAACAATATCGATAATGTAGAAGAAATTGAAGAATTAGTAGAAGAAATAATTGAAGAAGAACCAGTAATTGAAGAATTACCTAAAGTAGAAATAGATTATTCTAAAATTAATAGTTTATCAAAAAATTATATTAATAAAATAACTGATTTAAAAGTATCAATTTTAAATTTAGAGAGTAAAATACCACAATATCAGATAGAAGATGATATAATATATCAAGAACTTTCTTTTGATAAAGTAAGTGAAGAAAAAGAATCAGTAGAAGAAGAACATGAATTAAAAGAAGAAGTTCCAATAATTAAAGAAATAGAGCCTATTGATATGTCTCAAGTATTTGATAATTTATTAAATGATGATGATATTGTTAAAGAATTGAAAGATTTAAATTTGGATGATGAAGAATTATCTGGTATTGAGATTATATCTAATAGAGATGAGTAGAGGTATTTATGGAAAGAGATATTATTACAATTACTAATGATAAAAATGAAAATATTGAATATGAATTAGTAACTATTATTGAAAATGAAAAGACTAATATAAAATATTTAGTTTATAAAGATATTGAAGATAATGAAGAAAGCGATGAAGTTGATTTATATATATCTAGATCATTTGTTGAAGATGGTAAAGAAATAATTGAAGATATAGAAGATGAAAAAGAATGGAATCAAGTTGCTAAAATACTTGATGGAATGTTTGCTGAGTTAGAAAAATAAAAAAAAGTTCTTAAGAACTTTTTTTTAATTATATTTTGGTTTTAAGAATAATACTGCAGTAGCATTATCTTTTCCATTAGGAACATCTTGTAATAGATCATCATTTCGTATTTCATTTCTTTGATGATGATATACAGCTTCATTAATAATTTGATTAACTATATATCTATGATGTTTTCTAACTACTAAGAATTTAATTTTTTCGTCTGATAAACAATCTGTAACTCCATCTGTTACTAATAATAAACCGTTATATGAATCATTATTTACTTTTAATATTGTTGGATTACATTCTTCATGGTGACCTATACATTTTGTAATTATATTATTAAATACATGAAATCTAATTTCATCTTTAGTAATTTCACCATGCTCATAATATTCCCATACAATCGAATCATCTCTTGTTAATTGTTTAATATCATCATTAGTAACGGCATATGCTCTTGAATCACCTATATTAGCTATTATAGTAGTTTTAAATCCGACAACAGCACATGTTAATGTTGTACCACATTGTGATTTATTATATTCAGCATCATATAATTCTTTATTTATATTTTGGATTATATTATGTAATTTTTTTGATAATAACATACTAGAATTAAAAGTTTTTATATCTTCGCTTAAAAACCATTTTTCTAGTTCTTGAATAACAAAGTTAGATGCATATTCACCCTTAGCGCTACCACCTACACCATCAGCAACCGCTAATAGTTTAATATCACTAGACATTGGATGTATAAGTGTAGTTTTTGAATCTTCATTATTATCTTTATATAATCCTTTATCAGTTTTACTTTCAATAATTTCTTTCTTTTTTAAAAATTTAAACAACCTAATCACCCCTGATTGGTGCCATTTATACTAACATTTAATTATTTTAATGTCAAATTTATTAATCGACATAAATAATGTAAATATATAATATAATAATTAAGAAATTGATTTGACACAATTAGGATGATTTGCTATAATACAACAGGCTCAAAGGAGAATAGTATAAAAAAATGAAGGAAAATATTGAAAAAATTTTAAAAGTATCTCAAACTATTAGAGAAATAAAAAATATACTTTTAAAGAAAAAAATTAGTAATGAAGAGTTAATGTATGCTTCAATTAGATCTAATGATTTAATAAAATTAACAGAAGGTCTAGATGCAAGAGCATATATTTTTTTGGGTAAAATAAAACATATGAGTGATCATACTAAAGAAGCTATTAATGCTTTCAATACTGCTTCTAAAATTAATCCAATATTACCTTCATCATACTATGGATTATTTAAGATATATATGGATTCAGAAAAGTATGATTTAGCTTTAGAAAACATATTAAAATATCAAAAATATAGTTCTATAGACTGTTCTTTATATATAAACTTATTAAATAAAAAATTAAAAAATCCTACTACTTGTGTTAATAAAACAGATAATATTATGGGATTAAAAAAATTACCAGAACATTTATTACAAAATTATCAATATGCTATTGAAGCGGTAAATGATGAAAATTATAGTAAAGCTTTAAAACATATTAATATATGTCAAAAATTAATAGCGATTAATAATATTAAATTAGATTTAAGATATATGTCTAATTTATTAATTAAATTAGTTGAAATTAGTAATGATAAAAAAAGAAGAGAAGATATTAATGTATATACTGATATAATATTAAGTTCTGAAAATTGTGGTAAGAAATATATGGCTGTAAAAAAATTATATGAGTTAATGCCAAATGATTTTAATGTATTGTTATTATTAATTGAAATTTGTATTGAATTATATGATATAGAACAAGCAAAATTATATTTAAAGATCGCTAATAAAAGTAATATTAAATTACCAAAACTAAAATATTTAGAACAATTAATTAATGATATGGAGTCTGAAACTCCTAAATTAATGGATAATGTATTTAATTATTATCAAATTGATAGTAAAATAGATGAAAGAAATTATGAAGAAGCAATTAAGTTTAGTACTGAATGTTTTGAAAATTCATCTGACCCAGTATACTTATATAAGTCAGCATGTATTTTCTTTATGTTAAAACAATATGATTTAGCTGAAGAAATGTTTAATAAATATTTAGGAATGCATTCTTTATATCAAAAACAATCTTATTATTATTTATATTATATAAATATAGAAAAGAATGATTTATCTAAATCTAAATATTATTTGAACGCTACTTATGAAATTGCATGTTTTGATGGAAATAATATATCTATTGAAGAATGGATAAAAATATTAAATAATCATAAAGAAAATTTTGATGATAAAACTATAAAACATATTGAAAAAGAATTATTAAAATATAAAGTAGTAGAAACAAATAAAGTGAAAATAATTGAAATTTAAGAGGGTGGTTGTGTGAATAAATATGATAATTTTTATAAAGAATTTCAAAAAGACAATTTTCAAAGAAATAATCAAATATGTGATGATTTAATTAGTAAAGTACAACAAAAGTATAATTTGCCAGCATTTGATCCAAGAATTAATGGAGTTAATAAATTATTTATGTTATTAACTAGTGAATATAGTGAGTGTTTAATTCACTATTTACAAAATTATGATTATAATTATAGTGCTGAATTACAATATTTAATTGCTAACTTTTGTTATTCTAATCCTAATAGTAATTTTTTAAGATTACCTTCTGTTAGGGGATTATGTCAAGAACATGATGGTTATATAGTAGAATCTAAATTAGGTAGATTTTCATTTAATTTATCATCTAATATGTTTCAGAACATTGAAAGATTTAATAGATATGGTCAATGTCATTATGTATGTCATAATTTTATATTAGTTAGAAAAGATGTTAAAGCGGTTACTAGTCTTATTCCATTACCATTTAATGGATATCAATATCATTCATATATTGAATATGATGAATCAAGAATATTAGACTTGTCACATAATTGTTTTATGGATAAAGAAGAGTATTTAAAAGTATTTCAACCTCAAGTATTAAATGTAGTTACAGCAAATGATATAGATGAACAACAAAGATATATAAATGAAAAAGAAAGTTTAAGCGAAGATAAAGAATTACTATTACGTTTAGCAGTAGATAAGCAATTATAGTTAATTCTTATCTTTTTTGTTATAATAAATAAAGAGGTGTTTTTTATGAATAAAGTTGTATTAATTACTGGTGGAAGTAAGGGTATTGGAAAAAGTACTTGTATTAAATTTGCTAGTATGGGTTATAATGTGGTTTTTAATTATAATACTAGCTTAGATGAGGCTTTAAAATTAGAAAATGATATTACAAATAATTATAATGTAGATTGTTTAGCTATTAAATGTGATTTATCAAATGAACAAGAAATAATGAATATGGTTGAAATTGTTAAAAGTAAATATAATAATATAGATGTATTAGTAAATAATGCTGGTATTGCTATTGATAGTATATTAGAAGATAAAACTAAAGATAATTTTATTAAGACATTAGATGTAAATTTAATTGCTCCATTTATTTTATCTAGAGAAATGGCTAAAATTATGACTAATGGTTCTATAATAAATGTTTCTTCAACAAACGGAATAGATACATATTATCCTTATAGTTTAGATTATGATGCTTCTAAAGCAGGATTAATATCATTAACTAATAATTTATCTCAAATATATGCACCTAATATCAGAGTTAATGCAGTCGCTCCTGGTTGGGTTATGACTGATATGAATAAAGAACTAGATGAAGAATATATAAAAGAAGAAAGTGATAAAATTTTATTAAATAGATTTGCTACACCAGAAGAAATAGCTAATGTTATATACTTTTTAGCTTCTGATGAAGCTAGTTATATAAATAATTCTGTAATAAGAATTGATGGAGGTAAAAAATGCTAGATGAGATTATAATTAGTGATAAAGTAAAGGAAATTACTAAGCAAGCGGAATTAGAAGTAAGTGATATTTTTAAAAAAATTGATGAAGAATGTGAAATAAATAGTATTAAAGTATTAAATGCATTTAAAAATAATAGAGTATCTACAATTCATTTTAATTCTAGTACAGGTTATGGATATGATGATATTGGTAGAGATGTAATAGAAAGAATATTTGCACAAGTATTAGGTAGTGAAGATGCTTTAGTTAGAAGTCAATTTATTTCTGGTAGTCATGCACTTACTGTAGCTTTATTTGCTTATTTAAGACCTGGAGACTTAATGTTAAGTATATCAGGATTACCATATGATACATTACATGAAGTAATAGGGATAAAAGAAAATAATTCTTCTTTACAATCTTTTGGTGTTAAATATGATCAAATTGATTTAATAAATGATGATTTTGATTATGATAGAATTGAAAATTATATTAAGAATAATAAAGTTAAATTAATTGAAATTCAAAGATCTAAGGGTTATTCAACTAGAAAAAGTTTAACTATAGATAAAGTTGAAAAAGTAGTATCTTTAATTAAGAGTATAGATAAAGATATTATAATAATGGTAGATAATTGTTATTGTGAATTTGTTGGAAATAAAACACCTATTGAAGTTGGTGCTGATATAATTGTTGGATCTTTAATTAAAAATTTAGGTGGAGGTATAGCACCTAATGGTGCATATATTGCTGGTAGAAAAGATTTAGTTGATTTAGCGGGTGAGAGATTAACATTGCCTGGTGAAGGTAGAGAAGTAGGTCCTACATTAGGTATTAATAAATCTATATTACAAGGTTTATTTATGGCACCAAGTGTGGTTGCTAGTAGCCTTAAAACAGCTGTTTTAGCAGCAAAAATACTTGATACGTTAAATTATAAGGTAGAACCTAAATTTGATGAAAATAGGGCAGATATTGTACAAAATATAATATTTGAAAATGATAAAGATTTAATAAATTATTGTCAAGGAATTCAATTAGCATCACCAATAGATTCTTTTGCACTTCCAGAACCATGGGATATGCCAGGTTATGATGATAAAGTTATTATGGCAGCTGGAGCATTTACACAAGGGTCTTCTATTGAGTTAAGCTGTGATGGCCCATTAAGACCTCCATATATTGCTTATCAACAAGGTGGTTTAACATATGATTATGGTAAAATTGGGGTTATGAACGCTGTTGAAAGATTAATAAATAGAGGTGAATAATATGCATGAATTACATTTGCATCCTGAAGTATTTGATTTAATAAAGAATGGTTCTAAAAATATAGAGATGCGTTTAAATGATGAAAAAAGAAAAAATATGAAAATAGGAGATGTAATAAGATTTACTAAAAGATTTACTGAACCAGTAGAAACACTAGATGTAAAAATTAAAGATAGAAAAGAATACAATAATTTTAGTGAATTAATTGATAATTATGAAATGAAACAACTATATTTTGAAAATTATACTAAAGAAGAATTATTAAATGAATTATGTAGGTTTTATAGTATAGATGAACAAAATAATAATGGAGTTGTAGCTTTTGAATTTGAAATAATATAATTTTTTTGTTATTATATATTGAAATTTTAAGGGGGATAATATGGAACAAACAAATTATAATAGAAAAGTAAGAAATGAATTATGTAAAACTATAGATACATTAATGCATAAAACTGGTCTTCCATTAGAAGTATGTATTGATATATATATGGAATTATATTATATTCCAATTGATAAAAATGACAAAATAAGAATGGTACAAAGAGCATTTTTAAATTCAGTATTATTTGTAGACACATTTAAAATGTTAGTTTATAAACAAAAAGAAAATATGTGTTCTGACGAAGAATTAATATATTTTAATATGTTAGTTAATACTAAAGATTTTTCAGATGCTATTACAGATTTTAATTCTGATATTGGTTATTTAAGAAAATGTATTACATCAACATATGAATTTCATAAATTACCAGGTTTTGCTAAAGTTAATATTGTTAAATCATTAAGTGAACAAGAAAATGACTGGTTATTATCTTTATTTGAAGTTCATCAATTTGATTTAGATACATATGGAAGAAATATAAATTTATCAGATATTAAAAAGAATATGAAAAATCAATACAATCATCAAATGAATATGAATGGTGATGTATGTTTAGATAGTATTGCTGTTAGTGTATTAGGTTTTGTTAAAAATTTATTTAAAAATGATGAAGAAAATGCCTATACTTTATTATTAGAAATAGGTAAAGAAGACTATGAAATTAATAAATATATTAATAGTAAAAAAGAAGATGATGATACTATAGATCATATAGATTTATATGAAAATTATTCACAAGAACAAATTGTCGAACATTTAAGATACAATGAAGCATATCTTGTAGATGCTATTTGGGCAATATTGGAAGCTAATTTATTAAATAAATATAAAGATGTTGAAATAGAAAATTATGGTATGAATGATTCAGATCCTAATATTAAGAAATTTTTACTAAAATAAAAAAGAATTGATAGATACTAGTACCTGTCAAG
>DIMA01000007.1:0-565 GCA_002425325.1 Caryophanales bacterium UBA5578
TTATGTGTAATTATTATAAATTGTGTCTTATCTTTTAATCCTTGTAAATATTCACCAAAAGATTCAACGTTTACTTCATCAAGTGCTGCTTCAACTTCATCTAGTACACAGAATGGTACTGGTCTAGATTTTAATATAGCAAATAATAATGAAATAGCTGTAAATGTTTTTTCACCACCTGATAGCAATGAAATACTTTTTAGACTTTTTCCTGGAGGAGATGCTACTATTTCAATACCTGTTTCTAATATATTATTAGGATCAGTTAATTTAAGTTGAGCTGTTCCACCTTTAAATAATTCTCTAAATGTAATAGCAAAATTTTCATTAATTGTATTAAATGTTTTCATGAAATTTTCTTCCATTACTTCATCCATTTCTTTTATTATTTCAAGCAATGTATTTTCAGCATTTATTAAATCTTCATGTTGTGTATGTAAGAATTCATATCTTTCTTTTACTTTTTCATATTCTTCAGGTGCAGTAGCATTTATTGGTTCTAATTCTTTAATTTGACGTTTTAAAGAACTAATCTTATTTCTTACAATATCTGTATCTAATTCTA
>DIMA01000007.1:605-730 GCA_002425325.1 Caryophanales bacterium UBA5578
TTAATAAATTATCTAATTTAACATCAATTCTATTTACTTCTATTTCTAGATTTTTTAATTCATTATTCTTTTGATTATAAATAGAATTATCTTTCTTAGATTTATATTCTACTTCTTCTAAATTA
>DIMA01000007.1:809-976 GCA_002425325.1 Caryophanales bacterium UBA5578
TTTATCTTCTTCTTCAGATAAATTATCATCAATAATATTTTGAGTACCATTTATACTATTTTCTACTTCTTTATATTTACTAAATACATTAGATAAAGTATTCTTTTTACTATTTAATGTTTCATTAGTTAAAATTATATCTTTGTTAATTAAATATAATTCATCTT
>DIMA01000007.1:1071-1227 GCA_002425325.1 Caryophanales bacterium UBA5578
AATTATATTTTTAACAATATTATTACCACCAGTTAAAGAACCACCTACATGTAATAATTCTCCATCTAGAGTAACTATTCTATATTTATAATTAATCTTTTTACTTATGATGTTAGCGTTATCAATATTATCTACTACGATAACATTACCTAATTG
>DIMA01000007.1:1268-1475 GCA_002425325.1 Caryophanales bacterium UBA5578
AAAACCTTTTAAATTTTTAATTATACTATAAGTTTCATTGTCTATATTTTTAGCTTTAATAATATTTAATGGGAAGAATGTAGCTCTACCCTTATTATTTTCTTTTAAGTAGTTAATCGCATCTTTAGCACACATTTCATTATCTACAATAATATAATTAGATGCTGATCCTAAAGTAGTTGTAATAGCTTTAGAATACTTTTCTTC
>DIMA01000007.1:1494-1948 GCA_002425325.1 Caryophanales bacterium UBA5578
CTTTTAATTTAGGATTATTTAATACGTTTTTAACAGCATATGGTACTGTATTACTATTTTCAATACTTTCTTTAAGTGCTGCTATTTTATTAGTTAATATATTTTGATTTCTTAATAAATTAGTAAGATTATTTTCTTCTTTAGTTTTTTGATTAGAAATATCTTTAATTTTATTTTCAATACTTAACTTTTTATTATTTTCTTCTTCTAATTTATTTTCTATATCTTTAATACTTAATTTAATACTATCTAACTCGTTATTTAAAGATAATTGTTGTTCTTTTAATTCTAATACTTGATTATGTAATTTAGTATTATCAACTTCATATTTTTTTCTTTCTAAGATGATATTCTTTTCTCCATTGATTTGTTCTACTTTAGTAGTTATTTCAATTAATTCTTGTTGTTTAGTGTTAATGTCATTATTAATTTTATTAATATTATTTTTTAAATT
>DIMA01000007.1:1990-2196 GCA_002425325.1 Caryophanales bacterium UBA5578
TTAGATAGTTCTTCAACTTTTTTCTTATCTTCAGTATATTTTTCATTTAAATGTTCAATATCATATGTTATTAAAGATATATCTAATGTCTTTAATTCATCTGTTAAGTCGAAATATTTTAATGCTTTTATTTTTTGTTCTCTAAGTGGTTCAATTTGTGTATCTAGTTCTTTTATAATATCATTTACACGATTCATATTATCATG
>DIMA01000007.1:2304-2526 GCA_002425325.1 Caryophanales bacterium UBA5578
AATTATATTAAAACTTTCTTTACCCATTCCACTATCTAGAATTAAAGCTGTTAAGTCTTTTAATCTTACTTTTTCATTATTGATAAAATATTCATTAGTACCATCTTTATATAATCTTCTTTTAATGGCTACTTCATCTTCATCAATAGTTAAATATTTATCTGTGTTATCAAATACTAATGTAACACTTGCTACACTCATTGGTTTTCTACTTTTGCTTCC
>DIMA01000007.1:2558-2679 GCA_002425325.1 Caryophanales bacterium UBA5578
GTTCTCCTAATACCCATCTTATGGCATCTACAACATTACTTTTACCTGATCCATTAGGACCTACTATTCCAGCTATATTAGAATTTAAGTCAATAACTATATTATCAGCAAATGATTTAAA
>DIMA01000007.1:2736-2960 GCA_002425325.1 Caryophanales bacterium UBA5578
ATAAATAAAAAAAGACTCGAATGAGTCTATTCTTTAATTTTATAAAAGTTTGATGATGTATTAGTAATTTTTTCTTCATCTAAATAAAATGACCATATAGCATCTGTATTCTCCATTTTATCAATTATTAATTGTCCCTCATCTGAATCTATCATAAATAAGTATTTAGACATAATAATTGCTTCATCAGATTTATTGCTTACTACTCCTACACTTACATTTTT
>DIMA01000007.1:2999-4119 GCA_002425325.1 Caryophanales bacterium UBA5578
TTTATAATTATCATTATGTAATGATGTAACAGCAAATGTTTGATTTTTAATCTTTATAGATGATAGCGCTAAAGGATCATTTTGAAATGGACTATCTAGTACTATTCTATATGGAGTGTCATCATTATTAATTCCTGTAATTATATAAGTATTAGTTGTAATAATATATGAATCAATTTTAAATAATGATAATGTTTCAACTATTTTATTAGAAATATAACCATCTAATATATAAGTTAAATCTAATTTTACACCATGTAAATTAACAATATTATTATCTTTTAATTCAATCTTTTTAATATCTGTATTAATATTTTTAATTTCTTTAGCACTTGGTAAACTATTCTTTTTTAATTTATTAATATATAATTGGTTTAATTCACCAGCTGCTATATTAATATAACCTTCTGATTTATCATACCAATTAATACCATATTTTATTAAGTTATATAAATTATCACTTACTTTATAATCACCATCAGCATCATTTAATTTATTTACCTCATCTTCAGCTATATCATTATAATATGAATATAATTCTTTTATTTCATTTATAACTTTATTAGCTTTAGATTTATCTTTTGAATATAATTTAATTATTATATTATCATCATTGTAT
The DNA here is from genome assembly GCA_002425325.1 of Caryophanales bacterium UBA5578. GTDB lineage: Bacteria > Bacillota_I > Bacilli_A > RF39 > UBA660 > UBA5578. The sequence goes on from DIMA01000007.1 coordinate 3,619, forward strand.
TCAAATGTTTCAGTATATAATTGATTAGATTCAAAATGAGTTTTACTAAAATTATTTATATTTAATACTTTATCTTTATTTAATAATAATGCTATAAAGAATGCAAATAATGATAAAATTAGTGCTAAAGATCTTAAATATGTTGGATCAGTTTTTTTTTCTTCTATCCTCTCTAATTTAAGAGTTTCTTCATATGTTTTAATTAATTCTTTTCCAACTATTTCAGTATCTTTCTTTTTAGCTAATTTGTATCCTTCTTCTGTTAAATTAGGAAGTTTTCCTTCTATTATATCTTTAATTTTCTCTTCAAATTCATCTAAATTTTTAGCCTTATATACTACTTTTTTATCTTCATATTCTTCAAATACAGGTATATCTCTAATTAATGTAGGTATTTTACTTGTTAAAGCCTCAATAATAGGAATACCTTCTGTTTCTTCTAATGTTGGAAATAAATATAAATTAGCACCACTTAAAGCACTTTTAATAATTTCTGATTCT
>DIMA01000007.1:4187-38346 GCA_002425325.1 Caryophanales bacterium UBA5578
CCAAACCATATAAATTTATATTCAGGTAATCTTTTTGCTAATTCTACAAAATCTAGTATACCTTTTCTTTCAATATATAATCCTATACCTACTATTATTTTATCTTCTTTTGTATATCCATATTTTTTTCTAAATTCTTCACCTTTTTTTTCATCTCTTTCAAAGAATTTTGTATCTACTCCATTACTTATTGCTTTTATTGGTCTATTTAAATTGTAGTTTTCTAATAGTCTTTTTGAATACTCAGTTGGTGTAATTATTTGATCGCCTAATCTATAACATTTACATATCCATTTTTTAAATAATGGCGCTACTAAATTACTACATAAGAAAGAATTTCTAAAATCTTCTTCTGTAGAATGGGCATGATATACAATCTTTTTACCTTTTTTACGCATTTTTTTAGTATAGAAATATGATTTAGGTCCATAAAAATTAACATGTAATATATCAAAATCATCTTTTAAATTAGTTGTATAATCTATTTTATTATCTTCTAATGCTTTCTTTTGATGTCTAATTGCTTTTCCTAATCCAGATTTACTTATTGTTTTCAATCCTTCAGTATATAATAATACTTTCATATAATCACCTAATTAAATTATATCATATTTTTAATAATTATAATCTAAATATTAACGAGTATTACATCTTCCCCTATTCTTTCAATTTGATTCCATTTAATTTGAACTACTTTATTATTAAATACAGATAATATAAATTTATATTTTTCAACTAGTAATATAATAGCCCTACCTTCTAAATCTATATTTACATCTATAATATTACCAATACATTTTCCATTATTTACATTAACTACATCTTTTGATTGTAATTCAGATAGTTTCATAATACCACCTATTTAATTTTATTTAATATAATAAAAAAAAGAACATAAGTTCTTTTTAAATTAATCTATCAAAATAACTTGGATAGTCATATTCAAAATGATATATTTTATGAGTAATAGGATGTTTAAATTCTAATTCATAATTATGTAAACACATTTTATTTATTGGATCTATTTTAGAACCATATTTTTTATCTCCTACAATAGGATTACCCATTTCACTCATATGTACTCTTATTTGATTTTTTCTACCAGTTTCTATATGTATATCAAGTAAAGTATATTTATCATTATTTTTTAATACTTTATAATTTGTAATAGCTTTTTTACCTATTTTGGAACTATGTACAAAAGTATTTTTTTCTTCATATAATAAATTTTCTATTCTACCATCTTTATTTATACTACCTTCTACAATAGCAATATAACCTCTTTTTGTAACTAACTCATTCCAATTATCTTGATATAACATTTTTATTCTTTCATTTTTAGCAAACATAACTATACCAGATGTTTCTTTATCCAAACGATTTATTATAAATAATCTATATTTATTTTTATTAGCGTATTCTCTAACCATATGATATAATGTTTTTTCATTTTCTCCCATTGTACCAATTGTTAGTAACCCAGCTCTTTTTTTAACTAATAATATTTCGTTATCTTCATATATTATTTCAAAAGGTATTTCTTCTTTAATTTCTAAATCAATAGTTATTAAATCATCTATATTAACATTATATGGTAATTTATTAACTACTTTTTTATTTACATATATTTTTTTATATTTTAATAATGATTTAATTTTATTCTTAGAATAATTTGTATTATTACATAAGTATTTAACTAAATCATCATTTTCTTTGACTATTATAGTTATTTTTTTCATATATCTACTTCCTTTTATTGTGCTATATCGATTTGTAGTGTAGATCCTTCTTTTACTTCTGTTCCTTTTTCAAAATTTTGACTTAAAATTGTACCAGATTCTTTTTCAGATTGTTTTTCAGTAAAAGAACAAGTTAATTTATTTTTGCTACAGAAAGATAAAATTGTATCTTTTGTATATTCTCCATTAGTAAAATCAGGATATGTTTCAACTAATTGAGCATAAACTAATTCTATAGTTTCACCCTTTTCGATTTTAGTACCTGAAGTGATGCTTTGAGATATAATTGAACCATTAGCGACTTTATCTGCTTCAGTAACTTTTTTAGCAGTTAATGTTACAACAAGTTCTTTTGCTTCTAATTGAGTTTTTATAGTGTTAGCGTCTTTTCCAACATAATTACCAACTGTAATATATTTTGTTCCACTAGATATAACTACAACTATATATTCTCCGGCATCTATTTCATCACCTTCATTATTATCTTTATATCCAATTACAAAGTCTTTATTTATAGTTTCACTATCTTGATATTCAAATTCTACAAATAAACCTAATTCTTTTAATTTACTTTCAGCATAACTTTTATTTTCATTTTTTAAATTAGGTAATTCTACTACGCTTTGTTCTTCTTCTTCAGTTTCTTCTTCAGTAGTTTTTTCTTCATCTGTATTTTCTTTTTTCTCAGTAGTGTTTTCTATCTTTTTATTATTATCTTTATCTTTTGGTTTATTAAATACTAATATAAATAAAACTAATATTACTATTAATAATAAAGTAATAATCGAAGCAAAAATAATAATTGTTTTCTTATTTTTATTATCATTTTTAGGTTCATGTACTAATTCTTTTATTATTTCTTCTTTTTCATTATTTTCATTATTTTCTTCTATTTTTTCAACAACTGTTTCTTTAATAATTTCACTATTTTCATTAAATTCCATTGTAGTTTCTTCTTCATTTATGATTTCTTTTTCATTATTTTCCATATAATCACTCTCTATTCTATATATAAATTATATTATATATTTTTCTATTAGGCAAGAAAAAGAATCTTACGATTCTTTTAAATAATTATATAGTTCATCACATTTATTTTTATCCATATCAGTAATATCCTTTAATTTATAAGGAATATTTAATTTTTCATATTTTGTTACTCCAGATGTATGATATGGTAGTAATTCTATTTTTTCTAAATTTGTAAATTGCTTTACATATTCTCTTAATAAGTCCATATGTCGTTTATCATCATTAATATTTGGGACAATAACTTGTCTTATCCAAACTTTTTTATTAAATTCAATTATTTTGTTTTTAAATTCATTAAATAAAGACATATCTCTTCCAGTAATATATTTATATTCTTCTTCTTCAGTAGCTTTGATATCTAATATTACTAAATCAATATATTTTAATAATTCATCATAGTTTCCATTACCACATCCAGATGTATCTAATGCTATATGTACATTTTCTTTTTTTAATAATTTACATACTTCTATTATAAATTCACTTTGTAATAATGGTTCTCCACCAGAAAATGTTACGCCACCACCATTTGTAAAATATGGTTTGTTTTTAATAACAATATTAGCTATTTCTTCCGCAGTATAATTTAAATTTTGCATAATCCATGTTTCAGGATTATGACAATATAGACATCTTAATTTGCAACCATTTAGGAATATAACGGTCCTTATTCCAGGACCGTCTAGTAACCCAAATGTTTCAATTGAATTAACTGAACCTTTCATTACATTTTCTCATGGAAAGTTCTTGATATTACTTCTTCTTGTTGTTTTCTAGTTAATTTATTAAATCTAACAGCATATCCTGATACTCTGATTGTTAATAATGGATATTTATCAGGATTTTCCATAGCATCCATTAATGTTTCTCTATTTAATACATTTACATTTAAATGGTGAGCACCTTTAGCAAAATATCCATTCATAAGCGCTACTAAATTATTAATTTGATCTTCTTCAGTTTTACCTAATGATGAAGGTACAATTGAGAATGTATTTGAAATACCATCTCTACAACAATTTTCCCAATCTAATTTTGCTACTGAATTTAATGATGCTATAGCACCATTTTCATCTCTACCATGCATTGGATTAGCTCCTGGTGCAAATGCAACTCCAGCTGCTCTTCCATCAGGTGTAGCACCTGTATTTGATCCATATACTACATTTGATGTAATAGTTAATACTGATAATGTTGGATGAGCATTTCTATAACATGGATGAGAATCTAATTCTTTAAATACTTTTTCAAGTAATTCTTTTCCAATTTCATCTACTCTATCATCATCATTACCATATTTAGGGAAATCTCCTTCAATTTCAAAATCTATAGTAATTCCATCTTCATCTCTAATTGGTTTAACTTTAGCATATTTAATAGCACTTAATGAGTCTACAGCAACTGAAAAACCAGCTACACCATATGCCATTAATCTATTTACATTAGTATCATGTAATGCCATTTGACCAGCTTCATAAGCATATTTATCATGCATATAATGAATAATATTCATAGCATCACTATATATGCGACATACTTCTTTTAACATTTTATAGTAAGTATCTTTTACTTTTTCATAATCTAAATATTCATCAGTCATTTTTTCAAAACCTGGAATAACTAATTCTTTTTTCATTTCATCAATACCACCATTGATTGAATATAATAAAGCTTTTGCTAAATTACAACGAGCTCCAAAGAATTGCATATCTTTTCCAAGTCTCATAGATGAAACACAACATGCTATTGCATAATCATCTTGCATTGATTTTCTCATTAAATCATCATTTTCATATTGAATTGAATCAGTTTTAATACTAATTTTAGCACAATATTTTTTCCAAGCTTCTGGTAAATTTTGTGCCCATAAAATAGTCATATTTGGTTCTGGAGCACTATTTAAGTTTTCAAGAGTATGAACAATTCTAAATGAAGTTTTATTAACTAATGTATTTCCTTCATTTGTCATTCCACCCAATGAACAAGTAACCCAAGTAGGATCTCCAGTAAATAATTCATCATAATCTGGTGTTCTTAAATGTCTAGCTGCTCTTAATTTAATTACAAATTGATCAATTATTTCTTGTGCTTCTTCTTCAGTTAAAATTCCATTCTTAATATCTCTTTCAAAATATATATCAAAGAAAGCATCTACTCTTCCTAAACTCATAGCAGCGCCATTATTTTCTTTTATTGCTGCTAAATATCCAAAATATGTCCATTGTACTGCTTCTTTAGCATTAGATGCTGGAACACTTATATCTATACCATATGTAGCAGCCATTTCTTTTATTTCTTTTAAGGCTCTATATTGCATAGATATTTCTTCTCTTAATCTGATTGTTTCTTCATTCATAACATCTATTTTCATGTTATTCCAATCATTAAATTTTGCTTCCATTAAAGCATCTATACCATAAAGTGCTATACGTCTATAATCACCAATAATTCTTCCTCTACCATATGCATCTGGAAGACCAGTTAATAATTTAACATGTCTAGCTTTTCTAATTTCTTTTGTATAAGCATCAAAAACACCATCATTATGTGTTTTAACTAAATTAGTTTCTTTAATAAATTTTTCAAGATTAGGATTCATCTTATAACCATAAGCATCTAACTCTTGATATACCATTTTTATTCCACCCTTTGGAACAATACTTCTTTTACATAGTGAATCAGTTTGTAAACCTACAATTACATCATCATCTTCACTAATATATCCTGGTTTAAATGCATTAATAGCTGCAGGATGATCTACATCTATATCTATTACATGTTTTTTTACTTCTTCTAAACATATATCTTCATATACTTTTAATACTCTTTTTGTTTTTTCAGTAGGATCTGCTAAGAAACTTTCATCTCCATTGTAAGCAGTATAATTGTTTTTAATAAAGTCGCTTACATTAATTTCATTAGTCCAATTTCCTTCTTTAAATCCTTGCCACTCGATTTTCATATACATCTATCCTCCTATCGACTAGACTATTTAATTATAACATATTCTAATTCATATTATCAATTAAAATTAGAGATAAAAAAGAATAAATAATTAATTATTTATTCCATGTCTTGTTGGTCTTGTTTCATATGTTAATGCTCTAAATTCATAACCATTTTTTAAACCATATTGGACTATATCTTCAATAGCATTTGCTGTATAAGGTTTAATATCATGCATTAGAACTACATTACCTCTACTTTTTGATAATCCATTTTTTACATTGTTAAATACACCTTTAGCACTTGTGGTACTTCCTGCATCTCCACTTGTTATATTCCAATCAAAGTAGTTATATCCTCTATTTACTACTTCAATTGATAAAGTACTCATAATACCAGGTGAATAATTTCTACTAATTGTATTAGAACTTCCTCCAGGAAATCTAATTACTTTACTTCTAACACCAGTTAGTCTATATACCCTATCAGATACTTTATTTAAATCTTTAAAGTAATTATCTACACTAGAATATACAGTTTTATAATTATGAGAAGCAGTATGAAGCGCTACTGTATGACCTTCTTTATGTTCTCTTACTATTAATGAGTCAGGCCCACTACAAGTAACAAAAAATGTAGCTTTTACATTGTATTTTTTTAATACATCTAATATTTTTTTTGTATATGTAGCATGTGGTCCATCATCAAAAGTTAAATAAATAACCCCTTTATCATTATTACCAGATGCAGCTTTAGTATTTCTAACTACAACTGTTCTTGTTACTGTTGTTATGTTATTAGCATCATCTGATACAGTATATTTAATTTTATATGAACCTGCTTTTTTAGTATTAACAGATCCTTCTACTTTAACTTTGCTCGTTAAAGTACCATTACAATTATCTGTAGCACTATAACCATTTTCTTTATAATGTCCACCTAAATTATATACTATAGTTGAACCACCATTTAATTTAATAGTAGGTTTTGTTTCATCCTTATAATTTATAATTCTTTCTTTAATAGTTTCATTACCACTACTATCTTTAATACTATATACTATTTTACCATCTTTTTTATCAACTGAAACTTTATCAGTTAATTCACCATCATAGTTATCTATAGCTTTATAGCCATCTTCTGTATATGATTTATTAGGACAAGCATTTACTTCTTCTTCTCCAGATAATTCAATAACTGGATTTTCCTTATCTACTACTTTAACATGAACTACTTTTTTAGTTTTAAATATAAAATTTAATTCATAAGTGATTTTGTAATTCCCTATTTTATCTTTGTTAATATTATCTTTTATTTTTACTTTAATATTTTTACCAAATATTTTAGCTTTATATGATGGAATTTCATATTCCTCAAATACTGGTATCTCCATATTATTTTTCTCTACTTTTAGAGCACTATTTACTAATAAATATAAACTAGTTACACTAATAGCGCATAACAATAATATGATACCTACTACAATTAAAACAACTTTCTTCACACTAACACCTTACTTCAATTAAATTATATCATATTATAAAAAATAATGTTATAAAATTAACTTTTTAATTTTATCTATACCACTTTTTTCTAATCTAGATATTTGTGCTTGTGATATACCTAATTCTTCACTTAATTCCATTTGTGTTTTACCATATATATATCTTGAATTTATAATATATCTTTCTTTTTCTTTAATCTCTTTTAATGCTTCTTTTAAACTAATATAATCTTCTTTCGAATATATATCTTTTTTATCCTCTAATTGATCTTTTAGATATATTACATCTCCACCATCATTATATATTGGTTCACTCATACTCATAATTTCTTTTAATGAATTAGTTGCTAAAAAAAGTTCATAATCAGTTAAATTTAAGTTTTTACATAATTCACTATGTGTTGCTTCTCTATTCTCTTTAGTAGCAATCAATTCTTTTTCTTTTACTATTTTATATGCATTTTCTTTTATACTTCTAGATATTCTTACACTATTATTATCTCTTAAATATTTTTTGATTTCTCCAATAATCATTGGACATGCATATGTAGAAAATTTAACTTCATGTGATAAATCAAAATTATCAATTGCTTTTATTAATCCTATACATCCTATTTGAAATAAATCATCCATATTATCTGTTCTATTATTGTATTTTCTTAATATACTTAATACTAATTTTAAATTACCATATACTAAATCTTCCTTAGCTTTAGTATCTCCATTTTTATATTTTTTAAACAGTAATATCATTTCATCATTCTTTAGTACTTTTAAATCATTGGTATTAATACCACATATATCAACTTTATATTTAGCCATAACTTCCTCCTATTTTTGTTATGGTTTAAAATAAAAGTTAATATACAAAAAAAATACACATTAAGTGTATTTTAATAATCTAACCATTTAATCATAGTATTAACTGTTGCTTCTCCATTTATTTTAATTCTACCTAATGCATATTGATTATCAGTTCTTAATGCATATGCTGCTGGCGAAAAACGGAAAGCTAATAAATAATCTTGTGATTCTAATACTCTTTGTATTTTTGAATTATAATCACCATATGGATAAGCCATTACATTAAATCCAAATTTTTCATTTTTAATAAAATCGTTTTCTAAATCTTGGATATCCATACTTTTTATTCTATGTTTACCATTACTAGTATAATAATGCATATTATATGTATGACTTTGAAATTCAAATTTAGGATATTCTTTTCTAACTTTTGTAATAACATCCCAACCTATATATGCAGTTTTATTTTTATCGTATGGTCTAGTTATATCTTTAATTCTATTTCCTACTACAAATGATATAGCATGGAAATTATATTTTTTTAATATAGGATATGCTAAATAGTAATCTTCATAAAAACCATCATCAAAAGTAATCATAACAGTTTTTGTATCTAATTCTATTTCACCTTTATACCATCTATATAATTCTTCTGAACTAATAGTATGATATCCGTTTTTATATAAGTATTCCATCATTTGAGCAAAAACATCAACTGACCCAACCCATTGATTATTTTTATATTTAGATTCTTTAACATCATCTGGTACTAATCTATGAAATGTAAATACAGGTATTCTATCTGTTTTTCTTGCATCTTCATTATATGCTATTCCTACATTAGTGAATGAGTTATCTCTTATAAAAAAAGTACCAATAAATATAATAATAATCAGTATATATTTTATTATTCTTTTCATATTTAAAACCTTACTTCTCCAAATTCATCAATAATTTTATACCAAAATCATAAAAAAGTAAAGTTTTTTGATATAATATATAAAGGTGATAGTATGAAAGATATAAAAATAGCTTTTTTTGATATAGATGGAACACTTACTAATAGTAAACAAGAATTAACAGAAAATGTTATTAATTCATTAAGATATTTGAAAAATAAAGGTATTATATTAGTATTAACATCAGGTAGATGGGATAGTTATATATTGAAATATAATAAAGACAATTTATTTGATTATATTATCGCTAATAACGGTGCTGAAATATATGATATAAATAATAATAAAGTATTATATGAAGAATTTATGGATAAGATTGATATTAATATAATAGATAGTTACTGTAATGAGAATAATATAGAGATGATAAACAATACTTATTTTAATAGAAGTAATAATATTATTGATAATATTTATCAAAGTGTTATTATATGTAAATCTATTCAAGAAGTAGATGATTTAAAACAATATGTCAATGAATTAAATAATACTTATATTTCATATATATCTTTTGCATACTATAAAAAAATTACAAAAAATAGTTATACTATTAATATTAATAATAAAATTACAAATAAAGGAAAATCAGTTAAGTATATGTTAGATTATTTAAATATTGATAAAGAAAATAGTATTTGCTTTGGAGATAATATTAATGATTTAGATATGTTTAATAATGTAGGAATTAAAGTATGCATGGATAATGGCAGTAATAAATTAAAAGAATTATCTGATTATATTACTTTATCTAATGATGAAGATGGAGTAGCATATTTTATTAATAATTATATAAAAAATAGAGAAGATTAATTCTTCTCTATTTTCTTACTATCCAAGCATTTGGATGGAATCTTTCACCTGTAGCATCATATCCTACAGGATTATTTATTATTTTATTATTAATAATTAAAATACTTGAAGCTCCACCATCTAAGTTTGCAGCATTATACGCTTTGTATCTTTTTAATACTTCAATCATCTTATTAAATGATACTCCACCTCTAAATCCTGTTTTATTTCCGTTACCATCTATAACAAAGAATAAAACAACACCATCTTGTCTTTGCGCTATGATAGTTCTAGGTTGATATCCAGAACCACCATTACCTTTAATTTTGGCTTCTTTACCATTAACTATTAAGAAAGGACCAAATGTAATAGCGTCCATCATACCATTTTTAATAGCTTTAGCAGGACTTTCTTTTGTAAGAACTAATTTATGATCTTTATTAAAACCAATTAGTCCTCCACCCCATCTATTAGGTCTACCTTTCCATGTAATTTTTCCATTTTGAATAACTGTACCAGTTGCTCTAGAACCATTACCCATACCACCAGAATCTTCAAATCCACTAGCATTTATACCAATTACACCTTTATTATTTTTGGTAATTGTTTTTATTGTTTGTCCTATTACTCCAGGTCTTTGTGAAGATACTAAATCTATTTTAGATGGATCATATATAGCAGTTACATAAAAAGTACTTCCACCTTCTTTAAATTTAAATGTTTTATATAAATCATTACCTTCATCTTTTTTTAATACTTGTTCATCATATACTGATTCAAATGAATCACTTTTATATTGACCAATTGTAATAGCGTCAGTATTAGTATTTTCATCAACTTCTACAATTGTATTATTTTTTAATACTTCATTTATTGTTTCTTCTGAATAAAGAAAACGTGCTACATACTTATGATTCATTGTAGCCATAGCAGTTGTAATAATATATTCTCTAAAACCTTTATATGGACCATAAGCTAATCCTAAACAAAATATAGCTCCCATATCTAAAATAATTAATACCACTATCATCCATGTTTTAATTTCAAATTTAAATTTATTTTTTTTCTTTCTTTTTTTCTTAATAACTTTCTTTTTATTATCTATATTGTTATCTTTTATTTCTTTAGTTTCTACTTCTTTTTCAGTAGTAACTTTTTTCTTTTTTATAACTTTATTATCAGTGTTTTCTTTTTTCATTATTCACCTACTTCATATGGAAAATCAATTGTGCCATCACCATTATTAATTTTTAAGTCACCTTTTAATGTAAATGATGGATAAATTGGATAAGATGCTTTTGGACTTACTATAAATAAATTACCATCTTCTTTTATTGTATAAATATAATTACCTGATTTAGATAATGTATATCCTTCGATATTATTTATGAAATAATCTCCAATAGATAATAATCCTACATATGTAGACATAGTATATGATTTTACATCTTTATAACTAGTATTATATGGACCATTATTCCAATTACTTAATACAATATTATCTTTATTTAATGATGTTAAATATGTTGTATTTAAATAATAATATAAATCGTTTTTAGATGAATATTTATAATTATTAGTACTTGTTGAATATATATGATTACCTATGTTTTCAGTACTTACAACTTTTATATTTCCATCATTATTTATAACTCTATATGTTTTATCTTTATATGTAATATAATTTCCTACATATACATCATTTAATTTTTTTACTTCCTTTGATTCTAAAATATATGGATTATCAATTGTACCATTACCATTTATATAATTAATATTTTTAACTTTAATAACTGGTCTTACATTTAAATAATAATTGTAAGATTCTGGAACATTAATAGAACCATCTTCTGATAATACTAAACCTTTATCATTATCTAATATCCATATATTAGTAGATTCTATAAATGAATCTATTCCTCCAATATTTTGATATATATCTTTATTTAATAAAGTAATTGAATTATCTATCACTAATTTATTATTAATATTTTTTTTGTAAATATCATCTAACCATTTTTTTATATCTGATTCTTTATATGATTCATTACTACCATATTTTAATTTAGTTACATCTTCATCACATATTAATGTAATATTAAAATCATTAAAACTAATTATTCTATAATACATACCACTAAAATATACATAATTATTATTAGCATTACCTTTAAAGTAATATTCATCATTTACAGAAACTAATTTGTTTGTTCTAGTTATAATTTGATTAGTTAATGTTGGAATTCCTTCACCTTTTTGCTCTAAATTATAGAAATAAATTAATTTATATCCATAAAAACAAACCATAAAACTTAAAAATATAATACTTACAAATACAAATATACGTCTTATCATACTCTCACCTTAACATATCTAATTATAATATAAGATGATTTATTTTTCAATTGATTTTTTAAAATAAAAAATGCCTTTACGGCATAAAAAAATACTGAAGATAGATCCGATTAACGATAAAAACCTGTTCTACCAGGTGGGTGTTTAGTAATACAAATTAGGATCCCTATAAATAGGTATTCGACACATTGTATTAGACATGGACTCCCAATACGTTAATTAGTAGGTTTTTCATATTTGGATACTACCTTCAGTAACTATAATATAACATTTTTTATTATTACTTGTCAACAAAAAAAAGGAACTATTTTATAGCTTCTTTTCTTGAAAAGTTTAATCTTCCTTTGTTATCAAATCCAAGACATTTAACTAATATTTCGTCTCCTTCTTTAACAACATCTTCAACTTTTTCTACTCTTTCTGGAGCTAATTGAGAGATATGTACCATTCCTTCACATCCTGGCCATATTTCTACGAAACATCCTTTATCTGATAATATTTTAACTACTTTAGCATTATAGATTTTATCTTTTTCTGGTTCTCTTGCTATATTTTGAATTCTTTCTGCAGTAGCATCGATAATTTCTTTATCTGTATGATAAATAATTACTCTACCATCATCTTCAATATCAACTTTAACTGCATTAATATCATTTACAGCATCTACATGAGAACATTCTAAGATAATCTTAGTAATCATTTCTCCACCTTTACCAATTACTTCTTTAATCTTATCTGGATTAATCATAAATGTAACTGTTTTTGGAGCATACTTACTAACTTCAGCTCTTGGTTCTTTAATTTGAGCTTCCATAACATCTAATATTTCCATACGAGCTTTTTTAGCTTGAGCTAAAGCTTCTTTTAATATTTCTTTTGTAATACCTTTAATTTTGATATCCATTTGTAATGAACAAATACCATTTCTAGTACCACCAACTTTAAAGTCCATGTCTCCTAAATGATCTTCCATACCTTGAATATCTGTTAATATTGTATATTCAGATTCATCTTTGCTTGTAATTAATCCCATAGCAATACCAGCAACTGGAGCTTTAATTGGTACACCAGCAGCCATTAATGACATACATCCTGCACAAATAGTAGCTTGAGATGATGATCCGTTAGATTCTAATATTTCAGAAACAACTCTAACAGTATATGGGAATTCTTCTTCACTAGGCATAACTTGTTTTAAACATCTTTCACCTAAAGCACCATGTCCAATTTCTCTTCTACCTGGTGAACCATATCTTCCTGTTTCACCAACACTAAATTGTGGAAAGTTATAATGTAACATAAAGTGTTTTTCAGCTTCTAATGAGATACCATCTAGTACTTGATATTCATTTAATGCACCTAATGTAGTGATTGCTAAAGCTTGAGTTTCTCCACGTGTAAATATAGCACTACCATGAGTTCTTGGTAAAATATCTATTTCTGTAGATAAACTTCTAATTTCATCCATAGCTCTTCCATCACTTCTAGTTTTTTCATTAACAGTGATAGCTCTAAATATATCATATTCAATTGATTCTAAAATTAATTTAACTTTAGTTTGTAATACTACTAATTCTTCTTTATCTAAATCAGCATTTTCTTCTGTATATTTATTAACTACTTCTTCTTTAACAGCATCTATAGCAGCATATTTTTCTAATTTTTCTTTAATACGCATTGCTGAATTTAATTTATCTGCTGCTAAATTATATACTTCTTCTCTTAATGAGTCTTCTATTTCTAAGTGCTCATACTCCATTTTTTCTAAACCAATTTCTTTAATAATTGTTTCTTGGAATTCACATAATTCTTTAACAGCTTCATGACCAAACATTAATGCTTCTAACATATCTTCTTCAGATACTTCTTTAGAACCAGCTTCAACCATGTTAATTGCTTTTTTAGTACCTGCTACAGTTAAATCTATATCTGATACTTCTAATTCAGCTGGAGTTGGATTAATAATAAATTCTCCATTAACTCTACCTACTTTAACACCTGCTATTGGACCATCAAATGGTATTTTAGATATACTAGTACATAATGATGAACCAAACATAGCAGTTAATTCTGGGGAATTATCTGTATCAACTGATAATACAGTATTAACAACTTGTACTTCATTTCTAAAATCTTCAGGGAACATAGGTCTCATAGGTCTATCAATCATACGTGCAGCTAATGTAGCAGCATCTGTAGGTCTACCTTCTCTTTTAATAAAACCTCCAGGTATTTTACCAACAGAATATAATTTTTCTTGATATAAAACCATTAATGGGAAGAAATCACTTAATATATTAGCGTTATTTCCAACAACTACAGTTGATAATATAACTGTATCCCCATATCTAACTAAAACAGCACCATGTGCTTGTTTAGCATATTCTCCTTGTTCAACTATTAACTTTCTACCCCTAAAATCTAATTCAAATATTTTCTTCATACTTCCTCCTATTATTTTAAAATAAAGACACTCAAAAAAGAGTGTCTTTGTTTTTTTCCTTAAATTATTTTCTTAATCCTAATTCTTTAACGATTGCTCTATATCTAGTTACATCATTTTTGATTAAGTAGTTTAATAAACTTCTTCTCTTACCAACTTTTTGAAGTAATCCTCTTTTAGAATGGTAATCATGAGTATGTTCATTAAAATGAGCAATTAATGAATTAATTTCTTCAGTTAAAATAGCAATTTGTACTTCGATAGCACCAGTATCATTAGCGTCTTTTCCAAATTTTTTAACTAATTCTGCTTTCTTTTCTTTTGTTAAAGCCATGTAAATTCTCCTTCCTTTATAATACGCTTAATTCCTAGTTATAAGTTGGAGTTTCTCACAACCAAGATATAAGTACATACATAATATACACCATTTTATGTTTATTATCAAGTATTTTTTACTTTTTTTTCTTCTTAATTATTAAATCTAAATATTCTTCTTTATCTAGTCTCTCTAATCCTATTTGATCATAAATAGCATTAAAATAATCTTCAAACATTTCACTATTATAACTAATATATCCTTTTTCTAATAATTTTTTAGAACCTTCTTTATTAGTCTTTAATAATCTACCACCAATTTCACTTCTAACTACATGATTTGCTGATTTTAAATATCTATTAGGAAAATTTTGACCTAAAGTAAAATATTGTTGTACAGTACAATCTATTAAATAATAACTATCATTTATTTTTACAACACATATATTATGATTTTTAGGTACATTTAATGTTTTTGATATATTAACATTGAAACATAAAATACCTAATCTATCAGCCATATCTTTAGTTAAATTACTAGCCAATTCATCATATTTTTTTAATGTATCTGATGAAAAATCAACTGATTCTTTTAATCTTAATTGTTTTCTAACAAAATATACAATTGTTTCTAAAAGGTATTCATCACTATTTGCTACTTCAATTGGAGCTTGTACTTCAGTTTTAAATGGAATAATAAATTGATTTAAACTATTTTCTAAACTATAAATACGAGCTATAGCATTGGCATCAATAGTATCAAAACTATCTTCAACACAATTATATAATTTATTAAAATATTCTTCTAATACATGAAAATATACATTTGTTGTAACATTTCCTTTTTTTAATTGTTTTAACCCTTCTGTTATAGCTAAATGTGTTTTATCTATATATTCTTCTATCATAATACACCTCTAAAATTTTATTTTAAATCTTTTTGTTTCAACATGAATTCTTTGATATAGAGCTAAACCTATGCATAATACAATTGTAAAACTACCACCATAAGATAAGAATGGTAATGGTACACCCGTAAGTGGTAATATACCAAGTAATCCACCTAAATTTATAAGAATATGAGCAAATATCATAGTTGCTAAACCTAAACATATATATTTGCCTGAAATCATTGTAGCTCGACTAGCAAGTAACATTATTTTAGTTATTAATATCATATATAGGACTATTACTATAGCACCAAATATAAATCCATTTTCTTCTGTAATAATTGAAAAAATCATATCAGTATGAGGTTCTGGTATATAAGAATATTTTTGAGTACTCTTACCACTACCTACCCCATTAAAACCACCTAAATTCATTGCAATATATGCATTACAAATTTGATATCCTTCGTCATTTCTTTTACTTTCATTACATGGATCAGCAAAATTTGTTAATCTAGATTTTTGTTCTGTACTTAAAATAGGAAGATTTGTTTTAAACGCTAATATAAGTAATGTTACACCACAAATTAGTATACCTGAAACTATCTTTCTTTTCTCTATCTTTAATATAGGACTTGATATTAAAAATATAAAAAATATAGAGAAATAAATCATTAATGTACCAAAATCTCTTATTAATAATGGTAATGGAATAAATCCTATTGCTAAAATTTTTCCTATTGTTTTATATCTTTCTTTTTTATTTGATTCTTTTTTATTTCTTAATACTTTTGCATACTTTTCAAACATAAAAGCTAATGTTGTAATACTAAATATTTTTAAAAATTCACCAGGTTGTAAATTAAAATTAACAATTGGTATAGGAATCCAGTTACTAGCTCCTCTATTAACACGCCCATTAATAATTAAGTATATACAACACCCGACCATGGCTAACCATAGTAAAAACCATATTTTTTGAAAAAATCTTTCATATTTCATCGGAATACTTAAAATAAATAATGTAGCAGCACCACTAACACCTAAGATTATAATTTGTCTTATTGTATAGTAATATACTGTTTTATCCATATTATCTACTGCTTCTCTAGATGACGCCGATGATATCCAAAGTAGTCCCATAACAAATAAAGCGATTGTTATAACAAGAACAGTTTTATCCATATCAACTATAAAGTTTTTAATATTCTTAATTTTCTTAATCATATAATCACCTTATCTATCCTCAATATATATAATAACATATTTAATATTTTTTTTAAATAATAAATGGTTTTTTATTATAAACATTGTCGTTAAATTACATAAAATATATTGAATAGTTAGGAGGGATTGTATGTATTACTATGGTGGTTACCAAGGATATGGAGGATATCCTACGGGTCAATGTTGTGGTAGTTGTGGAAATACAGGATATGGAGCAGCTATTATATTAGTATTATTTATTTTATTAGTTATTGTTATTGGTACTGGAGCATTTACAGGACGTAGATAAACTTTACGTTAATATATTTGTATAATTCTTAAAAAATTGTTATAATACCAATGGAAGTGGTCGTTATGTATGAAAAGTTAAATATATTAGATGAAAAAGACAAAAGACTAAGAATGATTAGTAAAGAAGTAAAATTTCCACTAAGTGATGAATATAAAGAATTAATTAAAAAAATAATTGATGAATTAACATATAGTCAAATTGAAGAATTAGCTGAGAAATATGACTTAAGACCTGGTATGGGATTAGCATTCCCTCAATTAGGAATAAATGAAAGAATTATAGTTATAGTTCATGAATATGAAGAAGGAAAATTTGATAATTATGTAATGGTAAATCCAAAGATAGTTAGTACATCAGATGAGATGATTGCTGCTGAATTAGGTGAAGGATGTCTTAGTGTAAATAGAGATGTTGAAGGACATATAAAAAGAAATGCTAGAGTTACTGTTGAAGGCTTTGACGAAGATGGTAATAAGATAAGAGTTAGAGCAAGAGAAGAACTTTCATTAGCATTCCAACATGAAATTGATCATTTAAACGGAATTTTATTTTATGATAGAATAGATAAGAATAAACCTTTTTATTCACCTGAAGAATTAAGATTAATATAGGAGGAATTATGAAAGGATTTTTAAAATATTTATTATTATTTATAGTTGCTTGTGTTTTTAGTATTTGTATATATCATCAAATAGTACCAGAAGAAAATAAAGTTCCAATTGGTATTGAAGTAAAATAAAAAAGATGTATTTATTACATCTTTTTTTGTTTATCTAAACTATTAATATAATTATTAAAATCTTTAAAAGATAAATTAGGTTCTACACTAAAAAACTCTGTAACAGGTCTTATAACTCCCCCACTCATCTCTATATATATTTTATTTATTTCATTTATAGCTTCTTCTTCAGAATTAAAATGATAAATACCTTTTCTTTCAAAATTTGGATGTTCAATTTGATGAACTAAACCATCTTGATAATATAGGATGAAACAATGCATATGTTCATCTTCATCTAAATGATTTTCATCATCACCTTCATATATTCTAGTACAAAACATCTTATTTGGAATATTAATTTTATCAAGTAATAATTTCATTAAATACACTTGCTCAATACAAGTCCCTAATTTATGTTCTAATATTTCATCTATAGAAGCAGTTCTATAGATTCTTCTAAATTCTTTCATTGTATTAATATGTTCATTACCATTAATATCTAACCAACCATATCTAATGTTTTGTTTCATATAATCTAATACATCTTCAGGTCTTTTAATTTCCATGTAATCACCTACTTATATTTATGAAAACATAGTATATATTTATTTTTACTAGTAATTTTATTAACACCTTTAAATATATATTTACCATATTTTCTTATACTAATAATATCATTATCATGAATAGATAATGTTTTTTTAGTAACAATTTGATAATTTATTCTAATATATTTTTCATTAAATAAATCTTCGATAGTTTTTCTACTAGTATTTATTAAACTAGATAGTACATTATCTAATCTTAAACTACTAACTAATATATTTAATTCTTCATAATCATATTTATAGTCTTTAATTATATCTATATCTTCTTCTGTAAAAGATACATTATATTTACCTATTTTATCAATGTTATAAAGAATATATTTCTTTATTGAGTTATCTATTATTAAGTAGTAATTATTATTATCAATAATTATATCTCCATATTTATGAGGTAATATATCATGTTTAAATAAAGTACCTAATATATCTTTATGTTCTAATATACTTTTACAATGTATTTTTATTAAAGATATATCAGGTAATGTATCTTTATATATTATATATTTGGTAGCATCTATAAAAGGTATAAATGTATTATATTTAATATGTTCTTTATTTAACATTGAGCATACATATTTATATTCATTTGGTTCTAAAAAGTTTGAATAATCATTTCTTTTAACCTTTTCATAATTATTTTTTATAAATAAACTATTTTCCATATTTTTCTATATATTCTTGATATGTAACTTCTTTATCTATATAAGTTCCATCATCTTTAATATCTATAATTCTATTTGCTATAGTTTCAATTAATTGTTGATCGTAACTTGTAAATACAACAATCCCATTAAATCTACTTAATCCTTCATTTAATGAAGAAATAGATTCCATATCTAAATGGTTAGTAGGTTCATCTAAGAATAAACAATTAGCATGTTCTAACATCATTTTAGATAACATACATCTTACTTTTTCTCCTCCTGATAATACATTAACTTTCTTTAGTGTTTCATCTCCACTAAATAACATTCTACCTAAGAAACTTCTAATAAATGTTTCATCTTTATCTTCTGAATATTCTCTTAACCATTCAACCATATTAGCATCTACATCAAAATATGCATCATTATTTTTTGGAAAATATGATCTAGAAACAGTAACCCCTACTTTAATTTCTCCACTATCTGGTTCTAATTCACCACATAATATTCTAAGTAATGTAGTTTTAGCTAATTCGTTATTACCAATAATAGCAATTTTATCACCAGGTTTAATATTTAAACGCATATTTTTAATTACTTCGATACCTTCAATACTTTTATTAATTTTATCTAAATATATTCCCTCTTTACCTAAATATTTTTCAGGTTCAAAATTAATATATGGATATTTTCTACTACTAGGTTTAATTTCATCTAATTGTATTTTTTCTAATGATTTTTTTCTACTTGTTGCTTGTTTTGACTTACTTGCATTAGCACTAAATCTTCTAATGAAATCTTGTAACTCAGCAATTTTTTCTTCTTTTTTACGATTTGATTCTTTCATTTGTTTTTGAATTAATTGACTTGATTCATACCAAAAATCATAATTACCTGCAAACATAGTTATTTTTTCATAATCTATATCAACCATATGAGTACATATTTTATTTAAAAAATGTCTATCATGTGATATAACTATAACTGTATTTTTAAATTCTAATAAGAATTCTTCTAACCATTGTTTACTTTCTAAATCTAAACCATTTGTAGGTTCATCTAATAATAGTATATCTGGACTACCAAATAGAGCACGAGCTAATAATACTTTTACCTTATCTGTTTCTTTTAATTCATACATCATCATATTATGTAAAGATGTATCTAATCCTAAACCACTTAATAAGATAGCTGCATCTGATTCAGCTTGCCATCCATTTTTCTTTAAAAATAAATCTTCTAATATTCCAGCTCTAATACCATCTTCATTACTAAAGTCAGCTTTCATATATATTTCTTCACGTTCAGTTTTTATATCATATAACTCTTTATCACCCATGATAACAGTATCAATAACACTATATTTATCATAAGCATTATGGTTTTGTACTAATACAGATATTCTTTCTCCTTTACCAATAGAAATTTCGCCACTAGTTGAATCTATTTCTCCACTTAATATTTTTAAAAAAGTAGATTTACCTGCTCCATTGGCACCAATAACTCCATAACAATTATTACCTTCAAATTTTAAATTTACATTATCAAATAATACTCTTTTTCCGTATCTTAAACCAATATTTGTTGCTAATAACATAATATCACATCCCAACTATTCAATAATAACATAAAAACATTATTCTATCAATAAAAAACAAGATATTAATCTTGTTTCTCATATTTAGCAACTAAAGTTATATTATCATTAATTGGTGTATTAAAATCATATTCTTTTTTATCTAAATACCATCCAATAAACTTGTAACCTTTTTTTGTTGGATCAGTTGGTTTAATAGCAGTTTTACCTTTCAATATTAGTTGACCAGTAACTTCACTACCACCATTAGCATCAAAAGATACTTTATAATCACCATATTCACCAATTTTAGCCCATACAGCATCTAAAATCATATTCTTATATATCTTTGTATTATTATCAACTATTTTATCTTTATATCGCCATTCTATAAATATATAGCCTTCTTTAACAGGCGCTTTAGGTAATTTTATTTTATTACCTACTTTAACAATTTTATTTTCAATAATTGTTCCACCATTTGAATTAAATTTAATAGTATATTCATTACCTAATAATAAAGAATAAATGGTTAATCCTGTAACAATAAAAGTAAGTATAAAAGATATAATTATATATTTCTTATTCATGTTGTTCTCCTATCCTTGTATATATATAATACAATTTTTTAAATACTAAAGTCAAATATATGTAATTATACAGTTTTTACATTATCATCTTCAGGAATTGTATTTAAACTATTTTGGTTTATTAATGTATCAATATATTCTATTAATTCATTAATATTTAATGTGCTTTCCGTTTTAGGTAAATGTTTATTAAACATATCATTAGCATATTCATATTTTGCTAATATTTCATTTAATATATTTTTTATTTGTTCTAATTCTTCTTGATTAGATGTAAGTGCTACTTCTTTAATAGCAGTTTTAATTATACTTGTATCAAATATATGTCTTAAGCTTTCATGATTAATTGATCTAGTTAAATCATCTGGTGCTGAGTCTGGTATATGATTTAATTTAAATCCACTGGTATGTGCTTCAAATAATCTAATAGCTTGTTCTAATGAATTAAAGTTTTTATTATCTTTAAAATCATTAACTAATTTAGTAACATTTTTCATTTGTTTTTTAGCTAATTTAGTTTTGTTAATTTCTACAATTGGAATATCCCATTCTGCAGCAGCAGCTAAAGCACTTTTTATATTTTCTTCAGTAGCTCCCGTAAAAATGATTATATAATTAGGTTTTATTGAATCTCTTTCTAACATAAATTCATTATATAATCTTACAGAATCTAATGACATATTATCTGGTGATAAATATCTATTTTGTTCTCCTGACTTACCTCCATAATCAGATATATGACTATTTATATCATGTGGCCCCATTCCAAGAATTTTACTAGCTTCTAAATTAGTAAATGCATATAATACTCCATTACCACATACAGGTGCAGTTCCTGTATTTATATTACTTATATATGATGTAGCAATACCATGTGTTTTAGCATTATCTATTTGATACCAAGAATCTATATAACTATTATTAACTAATTCTTTATCTCCTTTATAACTTGTATTACTACTATATACTATAAAAGAAAAATTATCATCTATAGGTATAATTTGTACTTCTTTACCATTTACAGGTACTTTTCTTATCTTATCTTGTCTTATTCTAGCTTGCATTAATTTATCAGTTTGATCTATTTTACTAACATATTTACTTGAAATATATTGTCTTAACTTATTATTAATAGAAATCATTTCTGTAGAATTAATAAAAATATTATTATTATAGTACATATCTTTTATAGTTTTTTTATCATTTTCATTAATAAGCTTATCTAATATTCTTATTACTTCACATAATTTACCAGTATCATCAAATTCTTTTAATAAACCTAATTCTGCTGAGAATTCTTTTACTAATTCTTTAGCTTCGTTATATGTGATAGAAAAATATTTTTTAACGAATATTTTTTTGATATCATCTTTATAAAATGAACTATTATATTTTGCTTCAAATTCATCATCACATTTACTTATAAAGTCTTCACTGTAATTCTTAGTATAATCAACAGTTTTACTATCAAATTTTTGATTTAACATTACATAGTTTATAAAATCCATTGTATTAAGCGCTGTTAAATCAATAGTTTTTAAGTATTCCGAATTATCAAAAAAGAAATCTAATAAGCCAATACTTACTTCATATCCTGTTTTTAATGTATCATTTCTAAAATATTCATTAACTATTCTTGCATAAGATTCAAATAATTCTCTATCATTTTGATACATTGATACTAATTTGAATGATTCTTTATTGAAACTACATACTTTTTTAACAAACTCGATACCTAAAATATTTATGATATCTTCATTTAATAATTCATAATTTATATCAAATACAAAATTAGGATTAACTTTTATTAAATCTCTGATTATTCTTAATCCATTTTCTCCAAGATATCCATTTGCATATTGTTTTGCTACTGATAGTTGTTGAAATAAACCACTTGAATCCCATTTAATATGTCTTATATCTTCAGGAACTTCTTTCCAGTTTTCTATACCTAAAGATTTCACCTTATCTTGATATTCAACCGGTAATTTACTAAAGGCAGTTAAGGATTCGTTTACTTCAAAGAATATTAAAGGAACAGTTATATTATGTTTATCAAATAATACTTTTCCATTATCTATTCTACTTTTTACTTCATCTAATAAAACTTCTTTATGTTCGAAATCTTTATCTATTAAATATAATAATGTAACTAAATTATCATCAGTAATTTTTGATAGATATAATTTATTTAATATTATATTGGTTGCTATTAATCTAGATAAATCTAAACTAATTATAAATGATGTTGCATAATTTTGAGCATAATAAAATATTAAATCTTGATTATCTATTATTCTTTTAAAAATTATATCTTTATATTTAGATAGTATTTCTTCATTTTCTAAATATTGAACTATATTTAAAGGACATGTATTTGTTAAATAATTTATTTGTGCTTCTTCATTTAAATTTAAAAAGTCAGTTGCATCTACACCATTATGCATTGAAGCTACATTTTTTAAATTTTTCGCCTCAATATGTACATGTTCCATAGAATAATCAGCAAACATTTTACTGTTAAATATAGTTTCATAATATAATTTTATATCATCATATCTTAATTTTTTTAATGCTTCATCGGATATATTTAAGTTGCCCATTAAAACTACCTCCTACTATAAAAATTATATCACAAAAAAAGAAAGTTTATAACTTAATAAGTACTTTAAGTTTATTAATTACTTTCTTTTCAATTCTAGATATATATGATTGAGATATTCCTAGCGAAGAAGCTACTTCTTTTTGTGTTAACTCTTTATTATTATTTAAACCATATCTTAATGTCATAATCTCTTTATCTCTATCATTTAATTTATCTATTTCTCTATATAATAATTTTCTCTCTACCTCATCTTCTAAAGGTTTAGTAACAATATCTTCTTCTGTTCCTAATATATCTTCTAATCTTAACTCATTACCTTCTGCATCATAACTTAAACTGTCTTCAAAACTAACTTCAGTCTTTCTTTTTTTATTTTTTCTTAAATACATTAATATTTCGTTATCAATACATCTTGATGCATAAGTTGCAAGTTTAATATTTTTATCAAATTTATACGTATTTACACCCTTGATTAATCCAATAGTACCTATACTTACTAAATCTTCTAAATCAACTTTAGTATTTTCATATTTTTTAGCTAAAAAAACTACTAATCTTAAATTATGTTCTATCAATTTATCTTTAGCACTTTTACTACCATCTAAGATTAAAGCAGTTTCTTCTTCTTTTGATAATGGTTCTGGTAATTTATCTAAACTACCTACAAAATATACATTTTTGATAAATAATTTTTTTATAAATAATATTATTTTTCTTATCATATATCCTCCAATAATTTATTATTTAATAGTACATCAACACCATCAATACCTAAACTATCAGTTAATCCGATATATATATCTTTAATTATCTTATTATTAATTTTAATATATTCAGATTTATATATTTTTAGCATTTGAATATTATTTACTACCTTATATGGAATTATTCTATAATTTTCTTTTAAAAAGATAACTTTTCTTTTATCTATTAAGATTACAGGCTTCTTTTTAAATGTTAAATTATTACCACTATCTAAATA
This sequence comes from Caryophanales bacterium UBA5578, assembly GCA_002425325.1. Lineage (GTDB taxonomy): Bacteria > Bacillota_I > Bacilli_A > RF39 > UBA660 > UBA5578. The sequence goes on from DIMA01000007.1 coordinate 29,209, forward strand.
TCCTTTTACTTTAATTACATCATTATTAATATATATTTCAATATCATAATAATTATTATATTTATTTTTAAAATATTTATTATGTTTTATATATAAATATACTATTATTGGTGACATAATAAATAATATTATATAATTTACATCATATTTTTTATTTATAAATACTAATCCTATATGTTCATATGACATATTAATATTTAAAGCATATAAAGTACCTCCTAAAAAGAAACTAACTATATAAAATGTAATTAAATTATTAATAAAGTATTTTATATCTTTCTTAGGATAACTAATTATAATCATGATGAAACTTAATATAAGTTTATATATAAAAATAAGTAAATTATTAATATCATAAAATAAAAGTAATATACTTAAACTACCTATAAATGATCCTATAGTAATCTTTTTAATATTAATAATTCTTTTATTTATTAATCCTACTGCTATTAATAATATAAAATCATAAAAGAAATTTATAATTAAGATTAAATCTAAGTATACTTTCATTTAATCACCAGAATAATTATATTATTTTTATAATAATTATTTTGTCAAAATAAAAAAGAGTTTAATACTCTTTTTTTATTTACAATATCTTTCATTATTACTTACGTTATATACACAATTGTCGTCAATTTTGTATTTAACACCTTTGTTTGATTCAAAGTCAATAGTAATATTATCACCAGATACTTTATAAGTAAATTCTCTTGTTTGAGATATTGGTGATGTATAACCTGATTTTGAAGCTGCTGTTACTTTTGCATAACCTTTACCATCTTCTTGGAAATGAATTTCACTAGTTGTTATAGTAGTACTTGTTGTATCAACTTTTTTATAAACATTACCTTCTACTTTACTAGCATCACTACCAAATACTAAACCAATTATTACTAAAAATACGAATACTCCAACAATTGATAAAGCAATTATTAATCCTGTATTACTTTTCTTTTGTGGTTGAGGATAAAATCCATTAGCCATAGGTTGTTGGTTATACATTGGTTGAGCAAAATTTTGTTGAGGTGCTTGAGGTTGAACTAAATTAGTTCCACAATTACAACATACTTGATTTGTCATTGCATTAAAAGCTCCACAACTGTAACATTGTTTACCATTCATTACACATACACTCCTTACTATAATTTTATTATATCATAAAAATAAAAAAAGAGAATTAAAATCCTCCTCTTTTTCTTAAAAATGTTGGAATACCACTATCATCATCATCGTCTTCAACTTTTGGAGCAGTTTGTTCTGCTTCTGGTCTTGAATATGAATGATATAATGGTTCACTTTGTTGATCAAATCCTGTTGCTATTACAGTAACAATGATTTCATCATTTAAATTTTCATTAATAACAGCACCAAATATTGTATTCATATCTGTATTAGCACTTGTTCTAACAACTTCAGCAGCTTCTTCAACTTCAAATAATGTTAAGTTACTTCCACCTGTTACATTAATAATTGCATCAGTAGCACCACTAATACTAGTTTCAAGTAATGGACTTGCTACAGCTTGTCTAGCAGCTTCAGTAGCTCTATTTTCACCTTGACCAATACCAATACCAATTAATGCTTCTCCACGTTTTTCCATTACAGTTTTAACATCAGCAAAGTCTAAGTTAATTAATCCTGCAACAGCAATTAAATCTGAAATAGATTGAACACCACGACGTAATACATTATCTACTTCTCTAAATGAATCAATTAATGGTGTTTTCTTATCTATAATTTCTCTTAATCTATCATTTGGAATAACAATTAAAGTATCTACATTTTTCTTTAATTCTTCAATACCTGCAATTGCTTGTTCCATTCTTTTCTTACCTTCAAATGAGAATGGTTTAGTTACAATACCTACAGTTAAGGCACCTAATTCTTGTGCTATTTGAGCAATAACTGGAGCAGCACCTGTACCAGTTCCTCCACCCATACCACAAGTTACGAAAACCATATCAGCTCCACTTAAGGCATCTTCTATTTCTTTTTTACTTTCCATAGCAGCTTCTCTACCAATATCTGGTTTAGCACCTGCTCCTCTACCACCAGTTAAAGTTTCACCAATTTGAATTTTAGTTTCAGCTTTAGATACATTTAAAACTTGTAAATCTGTATTAGCTACTATAAATTCTACTCCTTTAACTCCAGAATCTATCATACGGTTAACAGCGTTATTACCTCCGCCACCAACTCCTATAACTTTAATTTTTGCAATTTGATCCATTTCTAATCCCATCATTATTTATATCCTCCTATTCGCTAAAAAATATTCCATTAATTTTCCTAGCATTTTTTCATTGTTGATTTCATTATATCCTTTTCTAACACTAGCTAAAGCGGAAGCTGATTCATTATCTACCATTGATAATGTAACTCCCTTTAATTTTTGCTTAGCAATATAATAAACTATATTACCTACGCAAGATGAATATTTATTATCACGGATACCAACTAATTTAACATTTCCGATACTTACATCTCTTCCAAATACGTCATTTGCAACGTATTCAATATCAGCCATGTTACTTGTACCCCCTGTTATAATGATATAATCAATTCTTTTAGTTGTCAATATATTAATCTCGTTTTTGGCTAAATTAAGTATTTCCTCAATCCTTGAAGAAACTATTTCAGATATTTCATATTGATTAATTCTTAATTCATCATCATAAGCAGTTTTTATTTCACACATATCACTTGTTGAAGCATTTCTTTTATGTCCTAAAGCAAATTTTAGTTTTAATCTATTAGCTGTTCTTCTATCTGTTTTATACATATAAGAAATATCGTTATCTATATTTTTACCACCCATTGTAATAATTTTACTTTTAACTATAATACCTCTATTATATAATGACACTGTAGTTGTTTCACTACCAATATTTATTATAGCACCAATACTCTTTTCAATGTTCTTATTTTTAAATGCATATAAATCTCCAATACCATTAGTAGATATATCAATTGCAGTAATACCCATACTTTCAAGTAATCCTACAACTGAATATACATTTTTCTTTGGAGTACTAACTAAGACAGCTCTAATACCTAATTTTTCACCAGCTACATTAAGTGGATCTTTAATTCCATATTCTCCATCTAGATTAAAATCTATAGGTAATAATGTAACTAATTCTTGATCTTCTAAATTACTATTTTGAATAGCTAAATCCATTACTTTAGAAATATCATTATTAGTAACTACTCCTTCTTCATTTTCAATATCAATATTAGCTTTAACTATAGTATATTCAGCAAAATAACTTGGGATAGAAGCAATAACTTTATCTATTTTTATACCTAGTATACTTTCAACTCTATCTAAAGCACCTCTAATACTAATAGCAGCTTCTTCAGGATTAGTAATTAATCCTTTTTTTATACCTTTAGATTTAAAAGTAGATGATGCAAGTAAATTTAGTTTATTTTGATATAATTCACATACAACAACCTTAACTGTATCTGACCCAATATCAAGACTAGTATAAATATGCTTCATTTAATCATCTCCCATAGTATATAAATCATTATACTATATTTTTACATAAAAGTAAAAGAAAATATAAAAAGAGACTATTTAAAAGTCTCAAAAAAGTTTCCTGCTTCAAAATGAAATATACCTGTTTTATTATCAAATTTTCTTGTAACATCTACATAATCATCTAATTTATAAAAGGTATAAAAATTAATATAGATATAATTACCATCATTCATAGTTAAATAAAATAAATCTTCATCCACTTCTGTAGGAACATATTTAATTTCAGATATTCTATTTAATACATTAATATCTATACTATTTAATTTACTAAGTAATTTCGATAATTTATCTTTAGGAACTTGATTAATTAGGATTGGAACATTATCATTTGTATTCACTTTAGTTCCATCTGCTAGTAAAACTGACGAATCATAATCATAGTATAGAATTGGTCTATTTTCTTTTATTTCAATTATAACTCTAGTACCTAAATTAGTTCTTTTTACTTTAACATCTTTTATATAATTATCTTTTTTTAATTTATTAATTACGCTTTTTTTACTAAATGTAATTACTCTTTTATAATCATGTAAAGATGCCTTATCAATAATTTCTTGATCTGTATAATATGTATTATTAACTACGTATATATTAGTTATTTTTTTATTTAAAATATGAGTAATAAGAGATATAGTTAATACGAATAATATTAAAATAATAAATAAATTTTTATATTTAATTTTTCTTCTACGTTTTTTCTTATTACTCTTCATATTTACCTCTTTATTCTACAAACTCTTGCTCACATTTTAAATCAATATTATATTTATCTTTAACAGTATCTTTAATTAAAGTAATTAATTCTTTAATTTCTTTTCCTGTTGCTCCACCATAGTTAATTACAAAATTAGCATGTTTATTTGAAACCATTGCTCCACCTATTTGTTTACCTTTTAATCCTGATTCTTCAATTAATCTTCCTGCAAAATCTCCTTCAGGATTTCTAAATACAGAACCAGCTGATGGATATTCAAGTGGTTGTGATTCTAATCTTCTTTTCTTTCTATCATCTATTAATTGTAATATTTCTTCAGAATTACCCTTTTTTAATATTATAGTAGCTTCTAAACAAATATAACCTGGATTTTTTTGTATAAATGATGTTCTATAATGAAAATCCAAATCATAATTTGTTAGTTCTTTTACTTTAAGATCTGGCGTTAATACAGTAACACTCTTTACTATATATCCCATATCACTTTTATAAGCACCAGCATTCATAAATATTGCCCCACCAACAGAACCAGGAATACCTGTAGCAAATTCAAAACCAGTATAACCTAATCTAGCTAATTGGTTAGATACTTTTATTAATGAGCATCCAGCACCGATGGTAATTTCATTACCTTGAATAATAAACTTGTCGAATTTATCTAACTTAATTAATACACCATCATAACCATCATTAAATATTAAGTTAGATCCCTTCCCTATTACTTTATACTTAATATTATTATTCTTTAGAAATTCAAGTAATTCAATTAAATTAAATAAATTATTTGGAAATACTATACATGCTGCATTACCACTAATACGATAAGTATTATATTTTTTTAAATCAACATTCTCTAATACTTCACCAATATTTAAATTTTTTAATTGTTCTATCATATTTTATTTTCTTTCTATTAATTCTTTTATATTTTTATATATAATTTCAGCACTATCTTCAATATCTAATTGTGCTAAATTATCTTTCATTCTATTTAATTTATCATTATTATTTAATAATTCATCAATCTTATTAATTAATACTTCACTATTTAAATTTTTTTCTTCAATTAGTTCAGCTGCATTTACATTTACTAAATCTAATGCATTTATATATTGATGATTATTAGGAACATAAGGACTTGGTATTAAGATAGATGGTACTTTAAGTGCTATTATTTCACTTAAAGTAGAAGCACCTGCTCTTGTTACAATTAAATCCGTATTTTTCATTAATCTAGTCATTCCGTCAATATATGGAACAACTTTAACATTATTTGGAAATTTGTTTTTTATAATTTCATCATAATCTTTTTTACCAGTTACAAATACGACTTCATAATCTTTATTTTCTAATTTAGGAAGTGTATTAACCATTATATTATTAATTGTACTAGCTCCTAAAGATCCCATTACAATTAATATTAATTTTTTATTATTACTTAACCCTAATTCAGATTTATTCATTGGAATACATTTTCTTGCATCTTCACTACAAGGATTACCAGTAAATACTACTTTATCACTAGGAAAGTCTTTTAAAGTAGATTTCATAGATACTGCTACTTTACTTACTTTCTTTGAAAGCATTTTATTAGCTTTTCCTGGAATACTATTTTGTTCATGTATTAATGTAGGAATACCTAATTTATAAGCACTATTTATAACTGGAACAGTAACATATCCACCTACTCCAATTACAATATCAGGATTAAATTCTTTTATTAATTTTAAACATGTTTTATTACTTTTCATTAAGCATTTTACTACTTTAAAATTTCTTAGTAAATTTCTTCGATCAAATCCATATATTTCGATAGATTTAAATGGAATACCTTTTTTAGGTACAATATCATTTTCCATTCTATTATGTGTTCCGATATATAAAAATTCACTATCAGGTTCATGTTCTTTAATTTTATTTATAATTGCTAAGGCAGGATATATATGTCCACCAGTACCTCCAGCACTAACCACTGCTCTCATGTGATCACCTTCTTAGTTAATTATACCATATTATATTTAAAAATAAATAAAATTATAACCGACATTTTTTTACTTTACAAAAAAAGAGATTAATTCTCTTTATTTAAATATTCATTTAAGAAATCATGAAGATTTTGTGCTACTACACTTGGAACAATTAATGATAGTTCTGACACTGGTACATTAGCCATATTTTTAACTGTTCGATATTTCTTAATTAATTCTTTTTTTCTTTTCTCTCCAATACCTTCTATATTATCTAATATACTTGATATTGAACCTTTACTTCTAATTTGTCTATGATAATTAATTGTAAAATTATGTACTTCATCTTGCATTCTTTCTAAATAATAGAATAAATTACTTTTTCTATCAATATTAAATTCTTTATCTTTAGTTATTAAAGCGTTAGTAGCATGATGATCATCTTTTTTTAAACCAACAACTAATATATTTAACCCTAAACTTTCAATTACTTCAGTTGCGGCATTTAATTGTCCTAAACCACCATCTACTATTACTAAATCAGGTCTAACTAAATTATCTTTTAATACTCTAAAATACCTTCTATATATTACCTCACGCATTGTACCATAATCGTCATTTTTATCTACAGATATTTTAAATTTACGATATTCATTTTTTTCTGGTACTCCATCTATAAATACAACCATACCAGAAACATTATATGTACCAAATAAATGAGCATTATCAAAGATTTCAATTCTATCTAGTTTATCTAAATGTAATAATTCTTTTAATTCTTCGTTAGATTTTATTGTTCTTTCTTCATCTCTTTTTATTAATTCAAAATTTTCTTTTAAAGCAATTGAAGCATTATTATTAACTAATTCTATTAATTTTAATTTATCACCTTTTTTAGGTATTAATACATTAGTATTTAAATATTCAGATAATGTAGTACTATCGATATTATCTGGAACTAATATTTCTTTAGGAATTAATTTATTATGATAAAAATCAGCTATAAATGATGTTAAAACACTAAATTCATCATCTATTAATGGTAATATTTTAGAATATCTTTCTATTATTTTAGAACCTCTTATAAAGAATACTTGTATAGATATATAACCTTTATCAATATAATAACCAAATACATCTCTATCAACTAAATCTTTAGTTTCTACACTAGTATGAGTAAGTGTAATATTTATATAATCTAATAATTTTTTTAATTCTAATGCTTTTTCATATTCTAAATTATTACTATATATTTCAATTTCTTTTTTTATCTTATTAGTAACAATACTATGATCCCCTTTTAAAAATTTAATTATTTCATCCTTCATTTTATCTATTTCATCTTTATTTACTTTCAATGAACAATATCCTAAACATTGTCCAATATGATAATAAAGACATGGTTTATCTTCATAAGTATTACATTTTCTTATTGGATACATTCTATTTAATAAGTTAATAACTCCTCTAGCAGCTGTAACATTTGGATAAGGTCCAAATAAATTTTTATTGCTTTTATTTTTGGTTAATACTCTAACTAATTTTAATCTAGGTACAGATTCATTAGTTAATTCAATATATGGATAGCTTTTATCATCTTTAAGTAAGATATTATATTTAGGATTATATTCTTTTATTAAATTTAATTCTAATATTAGTGATTCTATTTCACTATTTACTGTTATATATTCAAAATCAGCAATTTCACTAACTAATTTAGCTGTTTTTCCAGTATGAGTTCTATTAAAATATGAATTAACCCTGTTTTTAAGTTTTTTAGCCTTACCTACATAAATTATATTACCATCTTTATTTTTCATTAAATAACAGCCTGGTAACATAGGCAATAAAGATAATTTTTGTTTAATTGTATCCATAATATCTACTCCTATAATATTTTATCGTATTTTTTTAATAAACTATATATATTTCCTATAACTTCTTTCTTATTGTATTTATTATTTGAATTAAATAATATTCCAATATCATTACTTCTATCTATAAGTATAAATGTATTATTATTATCATAGTAAATAGCGTCATCACCACAATAATCTTTACATTCAATACATGTATTAGCGCTCTTCCATCCTATTGTACTTCTAATACCTTTTTCATCAATAAATAAGGGTCTAAATAATAAATCAATAATATTTAAATCTAAATATTGTTTATGATTATAATAACCATTATTTAATAACATACTAATATAATTTGAAATATCATTAATATTAGAATTATTATCTATAATATTTATATCTAATTCATTAAAAATTAAATCATTACTTATTTCAGATATTTTTTTATTATAAGTATTTTCTATAATATATTCCATTATTTTAATATTAGTATTTGAAAATAATACATCAGTACCTTCTTTAAATATTTGATTATACTCTATATTTTCATCTAATCCTGACGAATGAGTTAATAAATGTAATATTTGTATATTATCATATTTAAAGTCATTAATATAGTCAGTAATATAATCTTGCATATCTATTTTCTTTTCATTAATTAGAATACACATTAATGTATTTATAACTAATATATTATATATATTTTCTATATCGAATTTTTTATTCTCATTATATTTATAACTTTCATCATATGTTAAAATGGAATAACTTTTATCTTTTAAATTTAATAAATTATTTAATTCTTCTATCATATGCATCACATTATAATTTTAACATATAATTGATAAAAAATAATAATTAAGTTATAATTTATATGGTGATTTGATGAAATCAATTGATAAATTAACTAAAACTGAATACATTATAAATAAGTCTAAATTTATAACATATTTAATACCTATTAATTCAACAGATGATATAGAAATATATTTCAAAGATATAAAAAATGAATATAAAGACGCTACTATGATGAAAGTTATAAATATA
>DIMA01000007.1:38467-61181 GCA_002425325.1 Caryophanales bacterium UBA5578
GAGCTGGTGGATTAGTTAGAGCTTATACTAATAGTACTTCTGAGTGTATTGAAAAAGCAAATATAGTTAATTTAATTGAAGGATTACAAATTGAAATTACTTTTAATTATGATAATGTTAAACAAATTGATTATATATTAAAGGATTATGAAATAGTAAATAAAATATATGAAGAAAATATAATATATTTGTTTAATTCCCCTATTAATAGTGATGTAAAAGATAAATTAAATAATTATATTATTAAATTTGAAGAAAAAGAAAACATACTAATTAAAAATTAGTATGTCTTTTTTATTTTCCTTGCATTTGTTTTGCAACTTCATCAGCAAAGTTTTCTTCTCTTTTTTCCATACCTTCACCAACTTCGTAACGAACTGAAGTAACGATTGATCCACCATTGTTTTCTACAAACTTAGCAACTGATTCACCATTTTCAGCTTTAACAAAGATTTGGTTTTCTAAGCAAACTTCTTCATAGTAAGAAGATACTTTACCTGGCATAATTTTTTCATCAATGATTTTTTCTGGTTTACCTTCATTGATTAATTGTTCTTTAATAATTTTCATTTCTTTTTCTAATTGTTCAGTTGGAACATCAGAAGATTTAACGAATTGTGGTCTCATTGCAGCAGCATGCATTGAAACATCTTTAGCAACAGCAGAAGATGCTCCTGTTACAACTGTTAATACAGCAATTTTTCCACCCATATGGATATAATCTCCAAATGCTTCATCATCAGATTTAACGATTCTTTCGAATCTTCTAAAACTTAATTTTTCTCCGATTTTAGCAGTTTTATTAATGATTAAGTCATTAATTGTTCCTTCAGAACAAGAAAGTGCTAAAACTTCATCAACTGATTTAACATCATTAGCGATGATAACACTTAATATTTCATCAACCATAGATGTAAATTCAGTATTTTTTGCTACGAAATCTGTTTCAGAGTTAACTTCAACGATTGCAGCAACATTACCATCAATTTTAATAGCAGCTATACCTTCAGCAGCGATTCTATCAGCTTTTTTAGCAGCTTTAGATATACCTTTTTCTCTTAACCAATCGATAGCGCTATCGATATTTCCTTCTGTAGCTTCTAATGCTTTTTTACAATCTAACATTCCAGCTCCAGTTTTTTCTCTTAATTCTTTTACTAAACTAGCAGTTACCATAAATATTCCTCCTTAAATTTAAAAAATAAGGATGACTTTTACATCATCCTTAGCAGTTCTATTTTAAAGCTTCTAATAATTCAGCTTTTTTCATTGTTGAATATCCTTTAACTTCTTTAGCTTTAGCCATTTCTCTTAATTCAGCAACAGTTAAGTTAGATAAGTCTTCTTTTACTTCGGCTTTTTTAGTTTCTACTTTTTCAACTTTTTCTACTTCTTCTGTTTTAACAGCTTTAGCTTCTTTAGCTTTTGGATTTTCTTTTACTTCTTTTTCTACTTTATTGAATGATTTTTTAAAGTTCTTTTTATCAAATGGACGTTTTTCTTCTTTTCTTTTAACAGATTCAACAGCACGTTTCATAATGTCAGTACCATTTTCATCAGCTTTACCACTGTAATCAGTTATATGTCCACCATTAGCTTCAATTATAGCATTATTCATAACACCTGTAATTAATTTAACAGCTCTAATAGCATCATCATTTGCAGGAATTACATAATCAACCATATCTGGATCACAGTTAGTATCTACGATACCAAATACAGGGATATTTAATTTTCTAGCTTCACGAATAGCTATTTCTTCTTTTGATGGATCTACGATAAACATAGCTTGTGGTAATTTATCCATATTTCTAATTCCACATAAAATTTTATTTAATTTATCATATTCTTTCTTTAAGTTAATAACTTCTTTTTTAGGTAAAACATCGAATGTTCCATCTTGTTCCATTTTTTCGATTTGTTCTAATCTTTTAACTCTTCTTCTAATAGTTTTAAAGTTAGTTAATGTACCACCTAACCATCTTTCAGTGATATAGAATGAATCACTCTTGATAGCTTCTTCTCTACATGCTTCAGCAGCTTGTTTTCTAGTACCTACAAAAATAACCTTTCCACCATTTTTTGCTATTTCATATAAAGCAGCATAAGCTTCTTCAATTTTTTTAGCAGTTTTTTGTAAATCAATAATATAGATTTCATCTCTTGAAGTAAAAATATACTCTTTCATTTTTGGATTCCATCTTTTAGTTTGATGACCAAAATGAACTCCAGCTTCTAATAATAAATTCATTGACACAACTGTCATATTTATTCCTCCTTTTCGTTATTTCTTCCATTTATATCAACTTTAAATATCACCAAATGGCACTAGATATTTAAATCCATAAATGTGTTTTTTAAAAAAGCCATTATTATTATAACATATTATATTTAAATTGAAAGACTTTTTTTAAAATTATTTAAAATAATATATACTATTTAAACGTCCTACACAACCAGGACATTTACTTGTAATTCCAACATATATTTTATCATCATATATTTTTAATCCTTCTGGCTCTTGTTTACTAAATTTAGGATTAAATGTATAAGTATATTGGTATTCGCCTGCAAAATTATATACTTCAACTAACATTTTAGAACTAACAATACCTCTAAATTGATAATAATATCCATCATTAATATCAATACCTTGTCTATAATAGTTAGTTCCATCAATACTTTTAGCAGGTACATAGAATTGATATAACAATATTTTTTTGCCTTTTAATAATTCTGATGCTTTATAAATAAATACATTTCCACCAGATCTAGAAGCAGCTAAATCATTATCCCAATCAAATGCTATTTCTACATTATTATAGTATGTACCATCATCTTTTTTAATATTAAATCTATTTAATACTTTAATATTACTATTAACTTTATTTGAAGTAAATTTTACTTTAATATTGCTTAAATTACCACCCCAATATACTCCATCGCTATCTCTAGTAATAATACTATTACCATTAACCCATATATAATTATTATCTTTATCTATATCTAAACTTTGACCATGGCCACCATTTTTTACATACATATATTTTCTGTTTTTGCTTCTAGGACTATTTATATCTTTTCTATATATTTTAACTATATTAGTTTGTACTAATCCTTTTTTATTGTATGAAGATAATTTACTTACATGTGATATAAAAGGATATGATACATATATAAATTCATTATCTTTTCCATAATTACCAATAGCAAAATTTTGCATTGTTCTTACTGCTGAACCATCTTTTTCATATATTTTAAAATTATTATAATATGGTGATAGTTCTTTATTTTTTATATCAATTATCTTATCAGTACTAACAACAGATACTCTAGAACTTCTAGATATACCAGAATTTGATACACGAGCTGTTATAACTGCAGTACCGATATTATGGCCAGTAATTCTACCATTACCATCTACAGTAGCAATAGATTCATCACTAGATTCCCATATAATTTTCTTATTAATAGCATTTTCAGGAATAACTGATGCCTCAAGTAAGAATGTATCATTTATTTTAATTTGAGTAGCATATTTATTTAAAGTAATTAATTCAGCATATACTTCTCCAGGTAATATTGATATCATTTTTTTATTATGATATCTACCATCAACTGATTCTATATCTAAATATACAATACCAGCTTTTTTAGCACTTATTAAACCATCTTGTGTTATTGTAGCAACATCTGGACTAGAAATAGTTAAATTTAATTTACTGTTATTTTTATTAGATATTTCTATTTTATTTGACTTACCAGCTATCATAATAGGTTTAAAATTATCAATAACTACATTTTCTATATTACTATTCCCTACTCTATCATTACTTACATTTATTTTAATAGTATTAGAAATAAAACCATCTTTAGTTATTGCTATGATAGTAGTTTTACCTCTAGATTTACCTGTAATTTTACCATAAGTATCAACAGTAGCAACCTTACTATTACTACTTAGATAATATACATCTCTAATTGATGTATTATCAGGTTTAATAACAGGAATTAACAAGTATTTTTCACCAATATCTAAATCAATTTCTTCAACTGAATAATCAATAGATTCTAATGGTATTTTTTTATCTACTTTAATAACTACAGAAGCACTAATATTTTTACCTGGTGAATTTATAAATATATTACATATACCTGGATTTATAGCTTTAACATAACCAGATTGATTTACTGTTGCAATTTTATTATCGCTACTAGTAAATGTAATATCTTTATTTGATGCATTAATCGGTAATACAATGGTAGATATTTTCTTTGTATCACCTGTATACATATTTATTTTATTTGCGTTGACAAGTATTTGTTCTATATCTACTATATTTTCACTTTCATTTTCTTCGTCAGAACTATCAGGCATCATAACAGTTACAACATCATTTTTAGGTATAACATTTAAATGAACAGTTGTATTAATTTTTGTATCACTACTACTTATTTTAATAGTACATGGCCCTTCACTTAATGCTCTAATCATTCCATCTTCATTAACAACAGCAATATTTTCATCACTAGATGAATAGTATAAATTCGTTCTTATATCTATATCATTATTAACAATTGTATTAATTTTATATTCTTCACCCGGATATAATTCTATATTATGTTCATCTACAGCTATATTTGTAATTTTAAAATCTGATACAGTTACTTTTATTTTTCTATTAAATAATTTTAATTTTGATTTAACATGAATTTCTGTTTCCCCCATATTGTTTGCTCTTAAAATACCATCTTTAGAAACAGAAACTACATCTGGATTATTACTAATCCATTTCATTTCATTATTAGAATACTTATCTGTTATTACATTTATTTTATAATCATTATTTAATTGAATAATAATATCTTTATCATATAAATAAAAGACATCATATCTAAAAATAAAATAAAAAACTAGGCTTAAAATAAAACCTAGTATTGTAAGTAATAAAACTACTAGGGAATAATGTATTAATTGTTTATTATTTAATTTTTTAACTAACTTCATAAACATCACTCCCTAAATAATTATTAACGATTTCTATGTCCTTTTATTTCTTCATCATAAGTTATTTGTTTTTCTTCAATAGTAAATAATTTTACTCTTAATTCATATTCTAATAACTCAATTTTACGAAGTAATAAATCAATATACTCTTCACCTAAATGTTTAAGGTATTTATATCTTAATATTTCTTTATATCTAGTAATATCATTCAAAACTTCTCTTAAAGTTTCACTATCATCTTCATCACCATCTATAAAATCAATAATAAATTGTAGATATAATTCTAATTTTCTTTTTATTTTTTTCTTTAATATTTTTTCAATAAAAGATTTCTTAATAATAACTAATTTATTAACAGTAATTCCATCATAATTAATACTATTCTTAGGTGTAATATCATAGCCATAATTATAGTTAGAAATATTAATTACAGCATCATATGTACCTTTAGTAATATAATAATGATTATTAGCCATATTAATCAACTCTTTTCTATTAAATCAGGTCTTCTTTCTTTAGTTCTTTTTATTTGTTCTTCACGTCTCCATTTTTCAATATTAGCATGATGACCACTTAAAAGAACTTCTGGAACTTCCATTCCTCTAAAATTTGCTGGTCTTGTATAAACAGGATAATCTAATAAATTTTCAGTAAATGAATCATATTCTGTAGAATCATGATTTATAACACCATCAAGCAATCTTATAATACTATCACAAATTGCCATACTAGGTATTTCTCCACCTGTTAATACAAAATCTCCAATACTTAATTCCATATCACAAATAGATCTAATTCTTTCATCATATCCTTCATAATGACCACATATAAAAATCAAATGTTTCTTTAAACTTAATTCTCTAGCAGTATCTTGTTTAAATACTTTACCTTGAGGTGTCATTAAAATCACTATAGAATCATTTGTTTTCAAAGCATCAACTGCATCAAAAATTGGTTGTGGCATTAACACCATTCCAGGTCCACCACCAAAACCATAATCATCTACCTTTTGATGAGGATCATTTGAATAGTCTCTAAAATTATGAATATTTACTTCTACATATTTATTTTCTATTGCTCTTTTAATAATTGATTCATTTTTAAAACCAGTAAACATTTCAGGAAATAAAGTTAAAATATCAATCTTCATTTAATAACCCCTTAATGTATTTAATATATATTTTCTTATTATTTAAATCAACTTTTTCAATAAATTCATCTAAATTTGGAACCATATGTTTGCTGCCATTTTTAATAACAAGTATTTCATGAGCATTTGTTTTTAAAATAGAATCAATATGTCCAATTTTTTTATCATTACAGTAAACATCTAAACCTATTAAGTCTTCATTTAAATAACCTTCATATACTAAATCAGCTCTATTTATGTATGCAGGTTCACCCTTATATATTAAAACATCTTCTATATGTCTAATACCTTCAAATGATAACATATCATAATCTTTATGAATTCTATATGATTTAATAACTTCTCTTTTTTTATCTTTACCTATATATAAACTCATTCCATCTTTAAAAGCTTCTTTTTTAAATTTAAAATCACTTATTAATCTAACTTCACCTTTAAGTCCATGAGTATTAACTATATCACCAACAAATATAAAATCCATAAAACACCTACTTATTTAATTCATACATAATAATACTAGTAGCAACTCCTACATTTAAACTCTCACATTCACTATTCATTGGAATATGAATATAACTACTAACATTATCTAAAACTTCTTTACTTACACCATTACCTTCATTACCTATAATAATGGCTATTTTTTCTTTTTCTTTTAAAATATCTATATCATTACCACTATCTACTTTAGTAGCACTAACATAATAGCCTAATTCTTTTAATTTATTTATTTCATCTAATATATCTTTAATAACAATATTAATATGAAATAGCATACCTTGACTAGCTCTAATAACCTTACTATTATATAAATCAACAGTATTATTACTTAATATAATAGTATCAAATGAAAAAGCTACAGCGCTTCTAATAATAGTCCCTAAATTACCAGGATCTTGTATCCCATCAACTATTAAAATTTTGTTACCATATTCTTTTTCTTTTAATTTACTACAAATTCCCATTACTTTTTGATGATTATCTAGTTCAGTAATATAATTCATTACTTTATCAGTTACAACTATATTATCTTTTTCTATATTAAAATTATAATCTTCTAAAATAATTACATTATTTAAATTATTACTCTTATAAGCTTCTTCTACTAGGTGTTCACCTTCTACTAAGAATAAATTATTTAAATCTCTATATTTCTTTTGATTTAACTTTTTAATATCTTTAATTTTATTATTATCAGTTGAACTATATATCATAAAAAGTCACCTATATCCATTTTATCATAAAATATAATAAATATAAATTAAAAAAATACTTATTTAAGTATTTTTTAATCTCTATATTCAAATTCATAGTCCATTATACGAACTGTATCACCATTTTGAATACCCATTTCTTTTAATTTATCATCAATTCCTAATTTTCTTAACTTATTAGAGAATCTTAAGAATGCTTCGTCAGTAACGAACCAAGTCATTTTATAAATCTTTTCTATCTCATCACCTTTAATTACATAAGTACCATCATCATCAATAGTAACAGTAAATGGTTGTTCTTGTTTAAATTTATATAAAACATGACTTTCAAATCTTTCTTCTTCATATAAAGGTTTTTTCTCAATTTTATCTAACATATCTGCTAAAACAATTAATACTTTATCTAAACCTTCACTATACATAGCACTAATTTCATATATAGGTTTATCTACTTTTTTCTTAAATTCTTCTAAGTTTTCTTTAGCACCTTCTACATCCATTTTATTTGCTATTATAACCATAGGTTTTTCCATAATTTTACTATTAAAGTTTTCTAATTCCTTATTAATTGTTAAATAATCTTCATATGGATCTCTACCTTCAACAGCTCCCATATCAATGACGTGTGCTATAACACGAGTTCTTTCAATATGTTTTAAGAATTTATCACCTAATCCTTCACCTAATGAAGCACCTTCAATCAATCCTGGAAGATCTGCTACTACAAAAGATCTATTATCTTTTGTTTTAACAACACCTAAATTAGGATTTAAAGTAGTAAAATGATATGCAGCTATTTTAGGTTTAGCAGCTGATATTTGACTAATTAAAGTACTTTTACCTACACTTGGTAATCCAACTAATCCAACATCTGCTAATAATTTTAATTCAACTTTTACTTTCTTTTCTTCACCTGGTTCACCATTTTCAGCATAATCTGGTGCTTTATTAGTTCTAGTAACAAAGGCCATATTACCTCTACCACCACGACCACCTTGAGCTATTACTGCTCTATCTCCTTTTTTAGTTAAATCTGCTAATACAAAGTTTGTTTCTATATCTGTTACAACAGTACCAAGAGGAACTTTAACTATTAAATCTGGAGCATTAGCACCATGCATTGCTTTACCTTGACCATGTTCACCGTTTTTAGCTTTATATCTTTTTTGATATCTTAAATCTATTAAAGTATTTAAACCCTCATCTACTTCAAAAACAATATTACCACCACGGCCACCATTTCCACCAAATGGTCCACCCATTTCAACATATTTTTCACGACGGAAAGCTAAACAACCATTTCCTCCATTACCTGCTTCTAAATCTATTATTACCTCATCAATAAACATAGTATCCCTCTTTCACTTGAATAATTATAACAAAAAAAAGACTATTTATCTAGTCTTTAGTTTAATATACGATCTATCTTATCCATTATTGTTTTTTCACTAAATGGTTTTTCAATCATATCAACAACATTATATTCAAATGCTTTATCAATACTTTCTTTTGTAGTATCTCCACTAATAATAATTGTAGGAACAAAAATACCATTTGATTTAATGTAATCTAATACTCCAAAACCATCGATTCCTGGCATCATTAAATCTAATAATAATAAGTCTGGTTTCATAGAACCTAATTTATTAATACATTCTTGACCACTAGTAAGTGAAGTAACTGAATATTTTTCACTACATAATTTTTGTAAATAATTTCTAATAATAACTGAATCATCTACTATAAATACATTTTTCTTTAATGGATTAACAGCAACAACAGGTTCTGTTGGTTGTTCTACTGGTGCTTCAACTACAGCAGGTGCTGGTTGTGGAGCAGGCATTTCTGGAATAGATTGTGTAACAGGAGCCACAGGAGCAACTGGACTTTGTTGTGCTCCCATACTTTCTTCAAATAATCTATTAATGTTATTTTTTACAATTTTTAATTGTAGTGCTACATCTTCACTACTTGAATTTATGCTATTATCAAATGTTGCATTTACTTTATTTAATAAATCTCTCATATTTTCTCCTATCTTCCTAAATATTGTTTAATAACTTCTAACATTCTATTAACTTCACACATTAACTCATCATAATGATCATTAACATATTCTACATCATTACTCTTACTAGCCATTTCATGATTATAAGCTAAATCAGCTAAAGTCATCATTCCTAAGTATTTAGAATCACTTTTCATAGCATGAACTAATATTGCATAATTTGGCATATCAACAACATCTTTATAATTCTTAATATTAGGTAATCTTGTCTCAGATTCTTCTAAGAAAGCTGCAAATGTTTCATTAATAGTTTCCATATCACCTAATAGTTCTAAACTATGATCTATATCAACACCAGCATTAACTAAAATACTAATATCATGATCCTTTAATTCTTCTACGTTTACTTCACTTACTATATTATCACTTTGAGGTATATTATTGCAAGCATCTTTTAATTCTTGTTCCATTATATCTTCTGCTTCAATAAATTTCCTTAAAATTGTTTCTAATTCGTTTTTGTCAATTGGTTTTGATAAATAATCGTTAAAACCAGCTTCTAAATATTTTTCTTTCATACCTGATATAGCATTAGCAGTAAGCGCTACTACAGGAGTTTCAAATCCCATAATCATTTTTAAATTTTTTAATGTTTCAGTACCAGTCATTTTAGGCATCATATCATCTAATAAAATTAAATCATATTTTTTGCCATCTAGTATTTTATTAATACATTCTTGACCTGACATAACTGTTTCTGGAATTATTTCAAAAGATTTAAGTAATCTTTGTGCTACCTTAATGTTAATAGCATTATCATCTACTACTAATATTTTAGCATTAGGTGCTACAAAAATATCTGTAAATTCTTTATTATTTTCACTTAATCCTAATTCTTCTAAAGTTTTAGGTATAATTCTTTGGTCTATAGCAATTGTAAATTTAGAACCTTCTCCATATTTACTTTGAACTACTATTTTACCATTCATTAATTCAACTAACTTCTTTGTAATAGCAAGACCTAATCCAGTACCTTCAATAGTTATATTTTTCTCTAAATCAAATCTTTCAAACTTAGAGAATAACTTCTCAATATTTTCTTCTTTAATACCAATACCACTATCTTCTACTGAAATAATAAGTCTACAAATATCATCTTTTATTACAGAAGATACATTAAATGAAACATAACCTTCTCTTGTATATTTAATAGCATTAGTTAATAAATTTAATACTATTTGTTTAACTCTAACATAGTCCCCATATAATACTGGTGGAATAGAATGATCATATTGATATCTAAAATCTAATGGTTTTTCTCCTAGTCTGCCATGAGATAAGTTAACTAATTCTTTAAATATCTTTTCAAAATTATATTCTTTATTAACTATTTCTAATTTATTAGCTTCAATTTTAGAAATATCTAATATACCATTTACTATTTCAAGTAAACTATTAGAAGCTCCAATAATATCTTGAACTTCATTTTTACTTTCTTCAGATAAGTCTTCTTCTAATAAACCTTGTGAAAAACCAATAATAGCATTCAAAGGTGTTCTTATTTCATGTGACATATTAGATAAGAAATCTGTTTTTGCATTATTTGCTCTATCAGCTTCATTCTTAGCTATTTCTAATTGTTCTATCATCTTAACATCAGGATTTTCAATAGTAAAATACATTACTATAGTTGCAAATATAAATAATGACGTAAATAATAATATTCCTGGCATATTAGATTGAATAATAATACAAATTATTCCAAGTAATATAATTGTTAATAATGGAATAGCTTTTTTATTTAATAATTTTTTTCTATTTTTAAATATTAATACAATCCAAGAAAATATACATATTCCTGATATAACATAAGCAAAGGTTGCACTTGGACCATCTGTATATACTGTTCCATTAATATTATGGTTATATAAAGGTAGAGCTAATGATATTAGTGAAATACCTACAAAAAACATAAAAAATTTTCTACTTAATCTTCTAAAATATTTAAAATTTTCAGCTTCATCATCAGTTTTATGTGAAAGCATTAATGCATATGATGAAAATAACATCATAAATGCAATAATATATACCAAATAAAACTTAGATATAATATTTAAATATGGATTACTTATATCTACTATAGCAAGATAGGTGCTAGCTAAGTCAAAAGCCATCCCTATAATGTTAACTATAATTAAATAAGCATATATTTTATTTTCTACAGAGTTTATTCTAGCTTTAGAAAAATAAACTATCGCTAATAAAACTATATATATACAACTTATAATTTGAAAATATAAACTATCAAACATAAACATCCCACCTACTATACTAATTACTATTATATCATTAATAAAAAAAAAGAAAATATAAAATTTTCTTTTTTTAATTATTTTTTTATTTTGTTAATACTTTTTCTTTATCTTTTTCTTGTTTTGCGTTAGCTTGTAATAATTTATAATCTACTTTATTTAAGTTAGTTCTTGGTATCTCATTAATTTGTTCTACACCAGCTATTTTGTGATATGTATCTAATTTTTTAGCTACATGAGATTTAATTTTTTCTTGTAATTCAGGAGTCATTTCATAACCTGCTTTTAAAACTACATATGCATATGGCACATTCATTTTATAACTATGAGGTTTTTTAACAACTACACAAGTTTCAACTTCATCTATTTCACAAATAACTTTTTCAATAGCGTTGCTATAAACGTTTACACCACTAACTATAATAACATTTGTATCTCTATCGGCAAATTTAATTTCGCCGTTTTCAAGCATCATACAAATGTCCCCAGTATGTAACCAAGATTTTCCATCTTCATGTGTTCTAATAGCTTTACTAGTAGCTTCTGGATTATTATAGTATTCTTGCATAACTGTTGGACCAGATATACATAATTCACCTAATTCTCCATATCCAACTTCTTTACCAGTTTCTTGATTAATTATTTTAACATCATTTAATGGTAATGGATATCCTACACTATCTGGATGTTCTGATTTTAAACCTGTAAAAGCAACTGCAGCAGCAGCTTCTGTTAATCCTATTCCAGAGAATATTGGACTATCTACATTATGTTCTTTACGCCAAGCATCAACTTGTTCTTTAACTTCTAAAGGTAATGTATCTCCTCCAGAAATCCATACTTTAGCAAATGACATATCAGCTTTAGCTAATTTTTTATCATTTATTAAAGCTTTCCATAATGTTGGAACACCTAAAATTAATGTAGGTTTATTTTTTAATAATGAAGCTATAAAGATCATTTTATTAAATTGAGGATGTAAGTCTACAGACATTTTAACTGCTAATGCAGTAATAACACTATCTACAAGACCAAATCCATGGAATATAGGACAAATTGCTAATAATTCATCACCTTTTTTATAAAGTGGGATTGTATCTCTTAATTGAGAAGTATTAGTAATTACATTTTCGTTAGATAAAGCAGCTAATTTAGCAGTACCAGATGTACCACCAGTTCTTAATAAAACACAGTTTTCATTTGGTTCATATTTAGCTATATCAGCATCAGTAAAATTATAATCACTACCAAAAGCAATTTCATCTTTCCATTTAATAAATATTCCATTATAATCTGGTTTAGCTAAACTACGTTCTAATTCGTCAATTTCTAAACCAATTGATTCTTTTAAAACTTTACAATAACCAGGAACAATTTTTTTACATAATTTTAATTTAGTTAATGAAACTTTACCTTTTAATTTTTTAACTTGTTCCTTAGCCATAAATAAGAATTTAATACCACCAGGAACACCATTCTTAATAGGCATTGAATCAGATGGTGCTACTACAACAACTTTTTCTAATTTAGTTTTATCTAAAATTTTAGAAACTTCTTTGTAACACATATCTGCCATAACCATATATTTAGAATTAGTTTTCTTTAATGTATCTAAGATATCATCTCCAGTTAATAATGGGTGTAACATACTTGCAGTAGCTCCTATTTTATTAGCAGCAAAGAATGCAATAACACCTTCTGGAGTATTAGGCATACAAATAGTAACGACATCACCTTTTTTAATACCATTTTTCTTTAATGACTTACTAAATGCATCTACTTTATCAAATAATTCTCTAAAAGTAATTTGTTTTCCAAAATATCTTAATGCTAATGAATCCATATTACTATAATTATTTAAGTAAATATATTCCCAAATAGCTAAATTTTGCTCATTTGTATTTAATTGATCTATAGTATAAGATTTCATCCATTCTTTATCTATAGAAGGTATACCACTTTTAACTGTAATTGGATCTTTAATATGTTGTTCCATCATTGAATTATATGTTTTTATATCTTCAACAACAGTTTCTAACTCATCATATTTATATATTCTTTTACTATCTGATTCTAAAGTAGTAGCTAATCTTACATTTTTATTTTCATCTAAAACTGATAAATCATTATCTACTATATAACTAAAATTATGAATTTTAATTATTTTAGATTTATTATCATCATTATAGAATAATACATCTTCAAATAAATCTTTGTTAATTCCTAAATATAAATTAACATCTTTTTTATTTTCATTTGTATCAATAGTTTCATATAAATTTTCATTTGAAATTAAATATAATGTATGTCCACTTTCTTTTAACTCTTTTAATTTTCTTAATACACTATAATCATAACTCTTTAATATATCTAAATTAATTGCTATTTTCACACTATTCCTCCTGTAACAATTTTGTTTTATTTCTTATCTTGTTCCATACTTGATAATGTCATTGTTTTAATTTTTTGTGATAATTTTTCATTTGCTTCAAGTAAATCATCTTCTGGTGTAACAAATTGTAATTCCCCTATTTTTAAATAACTATATTTGTGTCCATGATATAAAGATACTGGTAAAATGGCAGCACCTGTTTTTTGTGCTAAAGAAACAGTTCCTAATTTAAATGGTAATTGAACTATTTTTTTACCTTCTTCATTTTTATTTTTTCTAGTACCTTCTGGGAAGATTAATCCAATTTTATCATTAGCTATTTTTAAAGCTAATTCTTCTTCACCTTTTCTTTTACTTTCATCGTCTTTTCTATCTATAAATACAGCTCCACCTGAGAAATCAAACATTTTACCTCTAATAGTATTTCTAATTGATTCTGCAGCAAATCCACAAAATTGACGATTTCCTAATGCTCTACTAATAAAGAATTGATCACGCCAATCTAAATGGTTTGAAGCTATTATAAATCCATCTTGATATGGAATATTTTCTAAACCTTCTTTTTTTGATCTAAACATAATACTAAATGGTAATAATGTAGCATAATACATAAGTTTAAATCTTTTTTCACTTTTCTTTAATGCTTCCTCATTAACATTTAATTTTTTAACATATGCATGGTAACTTTTTATATACTTAACTTGTTCTTCTTTAGTTAAACCTTGTCTTTCATCTTTTGATAATCTTTTATATTCAGGTATAACTTCTTTAGCTTCTCTTAATTTTCTATATTCAGTATAACAATCTTGCCAACTTTTAACTCTTATTAAATTTTCTCCTTCAATACCTTTATTATATGGAGCATCAAAGAATAAAATTTTAATACCTCTTTCAGCTAAATATAATGCTACTTCAGGTTTATCTTCGATCATTACATCTACACCTAATTTTAAACAAGCCATATATTTATCTCTAGGACTATCTGTTTCAGAACAAAATTGAATTGATTTAAAAGGTAACTCATTATCTTTTAAATATTTTCTAAATAATCTTCTGTAATAACCACCAAATGGTCCTTTTATTGTAGTAAACATACGTGCTGTTATTTCATGTAATTCAGCACCTTCTTCACTCATTTTAGTGATTACTTCTTTAGCATCATCACGTAAAGGAGTCTTTCTACAATATTTATCTAAAACTTTTAATCCAAACATATTTTTTTGAAATTTAGAAATTCCAAACATTTCTGAAGATTCATAAGCATCTGGATTTACAGGTTCTTTCTTAAAGAATTTTCTACCTTCTTCAAGATTAAATTTTGACATATCTGTTAATACACCATCTGCATCTATTCCTACTACGAATCTTTCCATTAAAACCACCCTAACTATCTTATTCAAAGATATCTCTTATAATTATACTATATTTTTATAAGTAAAATCAATGAATTCCCCTTTGTTAAGCATGTATACTATCATATTTTTTAGTAAAATGCAAATTTGGGGTAAAATTACACAAACTAAATTCTTGCACTCATTAAATTACTAGAAGAATAATTCTTTAATCCTTTATAAAATATAGCAATTGCCATACATAATATTAATGTTGTAACACCTAATACAGCTAATAATCCAAATACATTAAAATCATTTAAAACTTGTACAGGAATATAATTAGCAAAACCAATTGGAATTAATGTATAAAATAAAGTTTTAACAACTCCTTTAAATATACCTTCTGGGTATGTAGCAAAATTTACCATTAAAGAATTTCCTGTATCTGCTAACATTTCAGTATTATTAAACCAGAATGCTAAAGATCCATATATAATTGCTATACTTGTCATTATAATACCACCACATATTATAAATAATGTAAATAATAAAAATGAACTAATTGATATATCACATATGAATAACATAATATATCCGTAAATTAAATCACCTAAAGCACTTGCTTCAACATCTGATGTAATTACAGATAATAAAATATTTTTAGGTTGAATAATACTAGCATCTAATTTTCCCGTATTAATAATATCAGATAAAGAGAAAACTCTTTTAAAGAAGAAGTGAGAAACACCATAGGTTCCAGCCGCAAATCCCCATAATAATAATACTTGTTTGAATGTATAACCACCGATATTATCTTTAAGAGAATATAATATAACCCATTGTAAGATAAAAGAAGCATTATTTAGTAACATAAATATAATATTTGTAATAAATGTTGTTTTATTTAACATTTGACGCATCAACCCGTATTTAATAGATAATAATGTTACTTTAATTTGATTTTTAACCACCGTTAACATTTAATCTTCTCACTCCTTTCTTATAAACTAATGAACATAATAAATATGCTACTAAAATATATATAAATTGTGCTACAAAAATACTAATGCAATCATTTATATTAAAATTAACAAATAATTTAGCAGGTCCATATGAAACAACATATATTGGACTAAACTTTAAAAATGGTTGAACCACATTAGGAAAATATTCTATTGGAAATATAACTCCAATTACTAATATAAATTTAGAATATAACCAATAAAATGGACTAGAATCTTCTATAAAGAAAGAAAATAAACCAATGAATATAGTAAATAAAGAACTAATAACAACCGCTAATATAGAACTAATTAAGACTAATACTAATTCTAAAACATTAGTTGTAGGAAAATTCCCCATCATAACTAACCCTAAAATTAATGCTAAAACAGTATAAATAATTCCTTTAACTGTAGCTGTACCTAAATGACTTGCTAAAGAGTAACCGATATAATTATATGGTTTATTAATATTGTATGCTATATTCCCTCCTCTAACATCATTACTAATCTTTCTACATAGAGTTCTTCCCATACATGCACCCCATATAATTTCAGTAATAATAACATACCAAATCATTTGATCTACACTATATCCATTAATAATTTGACTAGAATCACTATATATATAATGCCATAAGTTAAAGAAAATAAATAAAATGATACCACAACCAATGAAACCAAATACTAAATTAAATAAATATTGTAATTGGCTCATTAATTCTGATTTATATATATATAAATATTTTCTCATTTTAGTTACCACTCTTATATATATCACTAATAATATTCTCTAAAGGAACATTAGAAATATTAATATCAACTATTTTATCAGGATCTAATAACTTAATAGCATCACCAACAGTTCTTTTAGTAGTATCTACTTCTATTTTTAAATTGTATCCTTTATCTTTTAATATAGTAATTCCTTCTTCATCATCTAAATTAATTTTTTCTTTCATTTTAGCTTCAACTATCTTCTTATTTAAATAATGATATTTTAAATTATCCATAGAATCATCTAAAACAATTTCACCGTGATTAACAATAATAATACGTTTACATAATTTTTCTATATCTCCAACATCGTGACTAGTTAAAAATATAGTAGTTTTATATTCTTTATTCATTCTTTTAATAAATGTACGAATATTTTCCTTTACTACAGGGTCTAATCCTATAGTAGGTTCATCTAAGAATAATATTTTAGGTTTATGTATTAATGAAGCAGCTATCTCACAACGAATTCTTTGACCAAGTGATAAATTTCTTACAGGAGTATTTATAAACTCACTTATTTCAAATAACTCTACTAATTCATTAATTCTTTTTTCAACTACACGTTCATCTAAATCATATATGGCACCAAAGAACTTAAAGTTATCATATGGTGTTAAATGCATCCATAATTGTTCTTTTTGACCAAATACCGTACCAATTTCATATGCTAATTGTTTTCTTTTACGACGAGGATCAATACCCATTACTTCAATCTCACCTTGATCTGGATATAAAATACCTGTTAGCATCTTAATTGTTGTACTTTTTCCAGCACCATTTGGTCCTATAAAGGCAATCATTTCACCCTTATCTACTTCAAAGGAAATATCATTAACAGCATTAATTTTTTTATACTTTGTTTTAAACATACCTTTAATACTACCAATTAATCCTTTTTCTTTTAATTTAATTTTAAATGTCTTTTTAAGACCTTTTACTCTTATTGCTTTTTCTTCATTCATATTTCTCTACCTTTCCTTTCTATTATACAATATTATTTTCTTCTTGAATACAAAAAAGAGCCACATTAACTATGTGACTCCGTAAAAACGTGTAGGTGTTTGCCCCTATGTAGCTCGGTAATACCTTATACATACTCACTAAAATATTATAAATATGTCGTATTAATACTACCAAAACAAAATAAAACACGCAGCACTAATAAATAGTGACTCCGTGTTTTTTATACAACGTGTAAGTTAATAACCCTATGTAGCTCGATATAAAAATATCTTATACATACTCACTCGACACGTTTAATATATAATAATTTTTTTAAAAAGTCAAATTATTTTTCAACCAGTCTATTTATCATCATAGCACTAGGTATATCTCCTACTACATTTAAACATGTTCCAGGTGAATCAACTAGCCATCCAATAGTTGAAATAATTGGAAATGCAACACTAGGAAATCCATATAAAGAAACAATAAGCATTTCACCTATTAAACCACCACCAGGAATACCACTCATAACTACACCAGATAATACTGCAATTAAAAGTGCTAATAGAATATCTCCAACACCATTAAAACTTCTACCAAATATTGAAAATAAAAATACAATTTTTAAAATAGAAGCCATACTAGAACCTTCCATATGTATAGTTGCACCTATAGGTAATGAAAATCTAGATACTTCTTTATCAATACCTATTTGATCAGCTACTGTTATATTAGCAGGTAAACTAGCTAAAGAAGAACATGTTCCTAAAGAAGTAATAGTAGATAATAAAATATTTTTATAAAATAATTTAATACCTTTTCTTCTATAAGCTAAATATACATATAGTGAATAAAAAAATATATAGTATAATAAAGCAGCTACTAAATAAATAATAAAACTTTTAGCATAACTTCCTATCAATTCTGGTCCATATGTACCAATTAAATTAGCAAAATAAGCCATTAATCCTATTGGTGCTAAATACATAATAATATTTACCATCTTATACATTACTTTAGTTAAACTATCTAATCCCTTTTTAATAGACTCTACTGAATCACCACATAATCTAACACTCAATCCAAATAATATTGTAAATATAATTAATGGTAACATATTACTCTTAGATAATAATAAATAGAATTCACTTGTGGTAAACATATTAACAATATTAGAACCTATATTAATTGATTGTTCTGTATATTCAGTAAAATTAATACTATTACTTACGGGATTAATAAATAATAAAATAAGTAACATAAATACAGCACTAATTAAACTAGTTATTACAAAAACAAATAACATATATTTAAAAATTTTACCAAGTTTATTGATATTTTTTATATTAGCTATACTACTACTAATCGAAAAGAAAACTAATGGTACTACTACTATAAATAACAGATTTATAAATATATTTCCTATAGGTTCTAAATATGATGTTTTATCACCTAATACTAATCCAAGTAAACTACCAATTATTATTGAAATAAATAATATGATTGGAAATCTATAATTTTTCCAAAACTTATATAACATATATACCTCCTATTAATATATATGTAATATAAAAAAAATAAGTACAATGTACTTATTTTATATACTCTATTTTATTTAAATAATAGTTATCCGTACCCTTATTAAATTTAAAAGTATATTTATATTTATCAACTAAATCTAGATTTTCTTCTATATTTTTATCAGTTATACCAATAGGTAAAATATTTTCATATCTTGTAAAACTATTATATCTTGTATCTGTTTTATATGTATATGCAGAATACTCAGTAATATAAATATTTTCTTCATCCCAATCTGCAGTATAATATGTAATCTTATCAATAGTTTTATTATATTTATTTTTATAAATACGATAAATCTTTAATCTTGCATCATAATAATATCTTACATTTCTAAAAGTAACTGTTTTATCATTATATGTAATACCAGATCCTAATACATGATTAACATGTCCTTTAACTAAACTTGCTTTTACATAAGTACCTGTATATCTATAACCATCTCTATCTACTACTGGTCTATAATTAGCTTCATGGCCTATATCATTTTCTTCTAAATGTATTAGTCCATATGATATTATTAAGTCTTCAGAAAATTCACTAACTGTATATCCTTTTTTCATTTTATCTAAATCTAAAGTAGATATAACTATATCATTTTCATAAGTAAATTTAATATTATTATATAATTCATCAATAAATTCTTTTTTATGTTCTATTTTTTCTTTTTCTTCCTTTTTTACTGGTAAATTATCTTTATAATTTTTATAATAAATAAATACTCCAAATACAACAAATACTAATGCTATACCAAGTATTAATATCCCAAAATTATTCTTTTCTTCTTTCATTCTATCACCTATTGTATTTTAATATTTGTTAATATGTATTCATTATTTGATTTTGTAAATGTATATACATATCCCTTTAATGCATCTTTAAAATCAGCTTTATTTAAATTAGATATAAATATAGTGAAATAACCTGTATTTAAAGTCCAAGACTTAGTATTTAATACATCATTATATAATACTGATTCTTTAATTATATAAGTATTTTCATTATCTTCTAATACTTCCTTATCAGAATATTTTACATAATCTAATTTTTCATCTGTTGTTTTTTCTAAATAATATCTATCTAATTCTTCATTATAAATAAAATACATATTACCATATATAAATGCTTCTTTTTTATAATTAATATTACCTAATATTTTTTTTATAGATTTATCCATATCTTTACCATCTATATAAGATAAGGTAGTATATGTATTTAATTTACATTGTTTAGCACCTAAAACTAATTTAGCATTGTTACTTAGTAATTCAGGATTTATTCCATTACCCATATTCATATAATCTTCTTTAGAATAAGCATTTTTTTCTTCTAAAGTATTTAAAGATACTATTTGATATAGATTATCTTTTGTATAAGTTTTATTTGTATCCTCTTCTAATTTTAATTCTACTTCTTTATTATCTTCTTTTTTCTTATTATCTTTATTAAATAAAGTAGATACTCCATATAATACAAGAATAAATGCTAATAAAGTAACTAAAAGATCTTTTCCTTTAGATTCTTTAACTTCTTTATAATCATCTTTAACTTCTTTTTCTCTATCACCAAATTTTAATTCACCGTTAACAAAATATGGTTCATCTTTTCTTTTTTTATTATCACTCATATTTAGTATCCTCCATATCTTATATATTAGCACAAAATAGAAAAAAAACCAATGTATATTGGTTTTATTTATTAAGTATTATCTTAAATTTGTCAACTCATTATAACAAATATCAAAGACTCTTTTAAATTCTTCTATTTCTTCTTTAGTAGTAAGATAAGATAAAGATATTCTTAAACTAGAATTAGCTCTTTCTATACTATTTGTAATAGCGAATACAGCATCACTTTTACTATTAGAACTAGAACATGCACTCTTAGTTGAAATATATATATTATATTTTTCCAATGCATGTAAGAAAGATTCAGGTTTAACACCATCTATACTTATATTTAAAATATGTCTAATAGCGTTATTTGGACTATTAATAGATACTTTATTGTATTTATCAAAAAAAGTTCTTAAATCTGCATTTAAAGAAGAAATATGAGTATATTTATTATCTAAATCTACAAGTGCTAATCTAAGTGCCTTAGCTGTACTAACAATTAATGGTAATGCAGGTGTTCCACTTCTATAGTTTGTAGTACTCTTACCACCATGTATTAATGGTTCTATAATAATTTTATCTTTTTTTAATAAAGCTCCAACACCCTTTAACCCATAAAACTTATGTGATGAAAAACTTGCTAAATCTACATTTTCTAATTTTAAGTTTATCTTTCCTATAGCTTGTGTTATATCTGTATGAAAATAACATTTAGGATATTTATTAATTATTTTACCAATCTCATCTATTGGTTGTAATACTCCTGTTTCTGAATTAACAGCACTTATAGTTACTAAAATAGTATTATCATCTATTAATTTATCTAATTCTTCTAGATTAACTGTACCATCTGCATTTAACGGAGCATAATATATTTCAAATCCTTTATTTTTTAAATATTCTAAAGGTTTATATATTGATGAATGTTCTAAACTAGATGTAATTATTTTATTACCTCTATTACTATATAAATCTATAATACCTTTTAATGCTAAATTATTAGCCTCACTTGCTCCACTAGTATATATAACATCAAAATTATTAATATTTAATAATTTTTTAATTTGATCTGTTGCACTATTAATTAAATTTAAACTATCATTTCCTAATTTATGTAATGAATTTGGATTTCCAATAAAATCTTTATTACATTTAACAAAACTTTCTAATACTTCATCATTAACTGGAGTAGTAGCGCTATAATCTAAATAAATCATAAAATCACCTAACTCATTATAACATACATAAAAAAAGATTAAAACTCATGTTTTAATCTTTTATATTTAATTAGTTAGCAGTTTCTAAAGTAACATTTTCTCCAAATACCATGTTAAATGTATCAGTTTTATCATCTGACCATTTAACAATGATTT
>DIMA01000017.1:0-428 GCA_002425325.1 Caryophanales bacterium UBA5578
AATTCATATTATCACCTATAATAAGTATATCATTTATGCGTTTTGTTGTAAATAAATGCTTATAATATGTTAAAATAATATTGGTGGTAGTATGAATGAACCTTTAGCAATAAAAATGCGTCCTAAAACAAGTAAAGATATATTAGGACAAAAACATTTATTAGGTGAAGATAAAATTTTAACTAATCTAATCAATAATAAGAGATTATTCTCTATGATTTTATATGGAAAACCAGGTATAGGTAAAACATCTATAGCTTTAGCAATTATAAATGAATTAGGATTACAACATCGATTATTGAATGCTACAATTAATAATAAAAAAGACTTTGATATTGTTATTGAAGAAGCTAAAATGTATAAAGGTTTAGTTGTAGTTATGGATGAAATTCATAGATTAAATAAAGATAAACAAGATTTATTATTAC
>DIMA01000017.1:504-1182 GCA_002425325.1 Caryophanales bacterium UBA5578
TTTGAATTAAAGGAATTAGAAGAAGATGATGTTATAGAGGGTTTAACTAAGGCTTGTGAATCTGAATATTTAAAATATATTGATATAGATGAAGAAAGTTTAAAAGCAATAGCGAAAATATCAGGTGGTGATATGCGATCTGCATATAATTTACTTGAAGTAGCTTATTATTCTACTAGTGATTTTAAAGTGAATATTGATGTAATAAAAAATGTAAATAATAAACCAGTTTTCTTTCATGATAAAAATGAAGATGGACATTATGATGTTATTAGTGCTTTTCAAAAAAGTATTAGAGGGTCAGATGTTAATGCTTCATTATATTATTTAGGTAGATTGATTGAAGCTGAGGACTTAGATATTATTTATAGAAGAATGTCAGTTATTGCTTATGAAGATATAGGATTAGCTAATCCTAGTATGGGACCTAGAGTTGATGCTTGTATTAATACTTGTGAAAGATTAGGTTTACCTGAAGCAAGAATACCTCTAGCTGTTATGGTAATTGATTTAGCTTTATCTCCAAAAAGTAATAGTGCTGAAATGGCTATAAATGCCGTTTTAAACGATATTGAGAGTGGTTCTACAGGAAATGTACCTAATCATATTAAAACGAGCGCTATAGGCTATAAATACCCTCATGACTACCCTCATGCTTATGTTAAACAACAATATTTA
>DIMA01000017.1:1224-1438 GCA_002425325.1 Caryophanales bacterium UBA5578
TGAGTTAGGATTAAAGAATACATATGAGAATATTGAAAAGTTAAATAAAAAGAACTAAAGCTAGTTCTTTTTATATTGTTTAATTAATAATTTTCCAACATTATCAAATGAAGATTTATCTGTTAATGTTATATCAAATACTTTATTAAATTCTTCTGCATTACCTTCATTTGTAAATCCAACATTAATGGTATTCTTCCCCTTTCCCATTAAT
>DIMA01000017.1:1471-1681 GCA_002425325.1 Caryophanales bacterium UBA5578
TACAGGAATATCTAATTGATCTTTATTATAACTATGTATCATAGGCTTTTTAGTACCAACTATTTCTCCATTAATCTCTTTTATTTCATTTGCTATGATTGTTATATTAGGTAAATTACAATCATTTTTATCTAATGCATCAGATATAGGTTCTAATAAACCAGCTGATGTTATAAATACAGGAATATTCATATGTAACATATTAGTAAC
>DIMA01000017.1:1725-1936 GCA_002425325.1 Caryophanales bacterium UBA5578
TATCATAATCTATATTATATTTACTAAATAATTTTATTACCTCTAATGGCCACTCTTCCATGTATTTAATCTTTTTAATTTTATCCATAGTATGATCTAATTCAATTGGTCTATAATATTCAAATAGTGCTTTTTCATCATCTCTAAAACCACTAGGTACTAATTTACTTCTTGTAAATAATCCCCATGATGTAGTACTATTTATATCTGT
>DIMA01000017.1:2046-2778 GCA_002425325.1 Caryophanales bacterium UBA5578
TATTAATTATATTTAATCTATACTTTTAATATAAATAATTCTAATCCTAGTTTTGGATCAACTATTCCTGTTTTCATATCTAAATCTAAATTAGCAAGAGCTTTTAAATATTTTAATAATGTACTAGATGAATATCTCATTCCAGCTTTTAAAGCTAATTCTACTGGATATTTTTTTGCATCTAATTTAGTAGCTATTTCTTGTGATTTTAAATTTTTATCAGCTAAATATTTAACTTGATACATTAATCTAAATTTAGAAGCTAA
The DNA here is from genome assembly GCA_002425325.1 of Caryophanales bacterium UBA5578. Taxonomy (GTDB): domain Bacteria; phylum Bacillota_I; class Bacilli_A; order RF39; family UBA660; genus UBA5578. The sequence goes on from DIMA01000017.1 coordinate 2,313, forward strand.
TAAACCAATTATTTTTATAGGTTCTTCATTATTTTTTAATAATTCATAATATGTTGTTAATGCTTCTTCTTTATTTTTACTTATTATATTATCAATAAATTTAAATATATCTGTATCTATATTTATTGAAGTACATTCAATAATATCTTCTTCTGTAATAGTTAATTTATCTGATGTATAGCATTTTATTTTTTCTATCTCTTTAGATAATATATCTACATCATTACCTACCCTATTTAGTAATAAAGTAATTTCTTTATTACTTATTTTATATCCTTTAGTTAATTCGCTAATAATTTTACCTAAATCATTTTTATTTAATTCTAATATATGACCATGTTCTTTTAATGATTTAGTTATTTTTTTTGTATTATCTATTGATTCTGTTCTACTTATAAATATTAATATTGTATCAGGATTACTATTATTTAAATATTCTATTATTAAATTAATATCTTTTTCATTA
>DIMA01000016.1 GCA_002425325.1 Caryophanales bacterium UBA5578
AGCTTGATACTGGAACAGTAAAGCTATACTTTATTTCATAACTAGAAGTTATTTTTGGTTGCTCTATTTTTTTTAATTTAAAACATAATAAATCAATTGAACTAATAAAATTTATTATATTCTTTTTAATCACAGCATAATCAAATTGTTTTATAACGTCATTTGTTAAAACATTATTCATGATATTACTTCCCCCTTTTTTGTTTCTTAGAATATAAAAAAAAACTAAATATTAATATCCTAATATTTAGACTATACTCATATAAACTATACTTAAATAAAACATATTCAATTACACAGTTAATGCAACTATATCAAATATATCATGATACTTTTAATAATTGTTGTATAAAAAAATTCTTTTTTATTTCAATTTTATTTTGATTTTATTTCATTTTTAGTTAATTTTGATAGCACTATATTACACTTTCATAATGTAGTATATCAGTTAAATCACATTTTAACACATAGCATACTTTTGCTAACAAATCCAAATCAACACGATACATATCGCCATTTACATATTTTTTTAATACTCCCCAATTTATACCTGTTAATACGCTTAACCTATATAAATTCATATTTCTTTCTTCTAATAAAGAATTTAAAGTTATAGTTATTTTTCCATAATCGTTGTATGTTTTTTCGTATACACATTGTTCTAACACTATTAATAGCCCCTTTCCTATAATACTGCATACTCCATATATGTACAAAAAAGTAATACAAGATATACTCGTACTACTTATAAAAACAATTATACTTTATTATTTATAAAATTTGTAAAAATAATTATTTTTTTAATACTTATTTCTTATTTTTTACATAATTATTTACATTTGTCTATTTTAAATACTATTATTTATCTCTATTTTGTAATAAAGTTTATGTACACTTCTATTATTTATCTTCATTGCAAAAATATAACCAACCTTACGATTTTTACTATAAATAGAATCTTTATCACGTTCACAAATATAAATAATTCTCCAATCTTCTAAATCAAAGTAATTTTTCATTTCACCATAGTTTAAATATAAGTTATTATCTTCACCAGAAATTTTTAAATTATAGCATATGTATACATATCCACCTTTTTTTACATTTGACATAAGTTTTCTTATCTTATTTTTCATATTAATATCTTTATTTTTTTCTAAATTCAATGAATTTTCCACATAAATGAAATCATATTTATTTATATCCTTAAACAAATAGTAATTTTGTTGCTTTATATCAATGTTATCATATACTTTTTGATCTTTTAATCTTTTAATTAAACCATTAGTTCTTTCACCATTTATAAATCCACCATTTAACAACACATCGTTTTCTTCATAACAAGTTATATTAAATCCTTTTTTAGCAAAAGGAATTACATTTTTACCATCATTAGCATCTACAATTAAGATATTTGGAGTCCTTTTATATTCATTTTGTAATAATTTAATATAGTCATATATTTGTTGGTTAGCTAAACCATATATACTGGCTTTTTTATATATTCTCTCTAGATGTCTTTTATTATATTTATAAGGAGTTTTCTGAACAAGAATATATCCTACACAATGATTATGCTCTTTCTTGTTAAATGGGTGCTTATTATGTTTTGTACCCTTTAAAACATTTTCTCTAAAATATATAATATTCCACTCACTTTGATCAAAATATTTCATAACTTGTCCAGCAGTAATTGTCTGTTTTAATGCAACTTCGCTGTCATATCCAATATAGTAATTTAAATATAGATATCCATTATCTACAACAGAATTTTTTAATTGATTAATCTTTTCATACAAACTATAACTATCATTTTCTTTCAATTGTAACGTTCTTATTGCCACTACTAAATTATATTTAGTATTATTTTTACAACTATAAAAATTATAATTTTTTATTTCTGCACTCTTATTTACACTATTTAATCTTTTCTTTAATCCTGTTGTATAAAAATCATCTATATTTCCCCCATTTAATAATTTATTATTCTCCTCATAACAAGTTATATTAAATCCTCGTTTTACTAATGGTAACACGTAAATTCCATCTTGACAGTTTGGAATTAAAATTTTACTATTTTCCAAAATATTTACATGACTTAATATTCTATTTAAAATTATATAATTAGGTTTTCCATATATACTAGCAGACTTTTCACTATATTTACTCTTATATTCTATCATTTTCATGTTCCTTTCAATAACCAATAGGACTCATGAACTCTAATTTTTCTCCCAACAATATATCCTAAAATTTTTGGATGAAATTTTTGTATTTTTTTGTTGGGAGATAACCTTTTTGATGTTTTTTTATTATTTATATTTTTTATGAATTTTATTTTTTCTTTATTTTCAAGGCTTCTAGATATTTTTATTTTTCTCCCCAAAAAATGTATCACCTGTTACAGGGACAAGACCTACTACTACCATTAAATTTAATACACATTGAAAAGCTAATCCAAATGTTATACCAAAAGATATGTTTTTAGCAAACTTATCAGAAGTATTTAAACTTATTTTAAAGCCTCTATAAATAATAGTTATAAATAAAATAGATATTATTAATATACCTACAAATCCTAATTCTTCACTAATAATAGAAAAGATAAAATCAGTTTGAGGTTCTGGTAAATAAAAATGTTTTTGAATTGAATTGCCTAAACCTAATCCAAATAATCCTCCTGGTCCTATAGCAAACATACTTTGAATTATTTGAAATCCACTTCCTAGTGGGTCACTCCACGGATTTAAAAAAGATAATATTCTACTTAATCTATATGGAGCAATTAATATTAATGTTACTATTCCACCTATACCTAATATAGCTAATTTAACTATAAGAGAGATAGATAATCCATTTATAAATAATATACCAAATATAGTCATTACTAATATTGTGCCTGTTCCAAAATCAGGTTGTAACATTATTATTCCAAATATACCTAATGTTAATAATAACATTAATAATAATTTATTATGTTTACATAAATATTTAGATACAAATATAATAAGTGCTAATTTAGTAAATTCACTTGGTTGTATACCAAATGATCCTATTCCAAACCAACTTCTACTACCATTTCTAACAGTACCTATACCAGGTATTAATACTAATATAAGTAATATAATACACATTATTAATAATACTTTAGCGTATTTATAATATATCTTATAATTAATTCTACTTATTATAACCATTAATATACTACCTATAATAAAAAATATAAATTGATTCTTTACATATTTATATGGATCATCATATTTAAATTCACTCCATATATAAGAAGATGAATAAATCATAATAATACCAAATATAGATAAAACAATTACACTAAATAATAATATATAGTCAAATTTCTTTTTCATAACCACACTCCAAATAATAAAGAAATTAAACTACCTATTAAACCTACTAACCAAAATATTTTGACTACTTCATATTCTGGTAATATCTTCTCAAATGTATGATGTATTGGTGTCATTGGAAATATTCTTTTATGAGTTAATTTATAATATATCCTTTGAATAATACAAGTAATTGTTTCTATTACAAATACTATTCCTATTATAACTAATAATAATTCATGCCTAGTTAATATACATAAAATACCCATTATAGATCCAAGTGCTAAAGAACCTGTATCTCCCATAAATATTTTAGCTGGATAAGAATTATAAAATAAGAATCCGATTAAGGAACCTATAATAGAAAAAATTATATATGCTATTTCAATATACCCTTCTAACCATCCAGTATTTATAGTTATAATACCAATAGATAATAATGCTATTATAGATAACCCGCCTACTAAACCATCTAACCCGTCTGTAATATTAACTGCATTACTACTACTAGTTAATATAATTAACAAGAATATTCCATATATCCATCCTATATTAATTTTAATACTTAAAGTATGTATCCATATTAATGGCTCATTATTACCTTTTAAAAATAAATAAAATATAAATGTAGCTAATATAATTTGTAAAAATAACTTCATACTTTCAGATAAACCTCTATTATCTTTTTCTTTAATTATTTTATAATCATCTATAAATCCTATTATTCCATATCCTATAAATGTTACTATTACAATTATAAAATTATAGCTAATATTAATTTTATTAAATAAACATAAAAATAAAATAGTAATTAAAGGGGGAATAATAAATATTAATCCTCCCATAGTTGGAGTATTAGATTTACTATTATGTTTATCTCTTAAATAAATACTTATTGTTTGATTACTCTTTTTCTTTTTTAAATATGGTATTAGTAATAAACCAAATATTATCGATAAAAATATATTTATAATTAGTACTAAAATAAGTTTCATAAATAGTAACATATTATCACCTATATAAATATATTCATAATAAATAAAAAAAAGGACTATTGATACTAGTACCTGTCAA
>DIMA01000001.1:0-139420 GCA_002425325.1 Caryophanales bacterium UBA5578
AACTTTAAAGAAAATGGGATTTGAAGACATAAAAAAAATGAGTTATGGATTCTCATTACACATGAATACAAAACATCCACACTTCCATATTTATTTTATGGAAAAATCACCAAACTTCAAAAATTATAATAATGAATTACAATATAGAAGAAAAGGAGCGATACCTAAAAACGTTATTAATTATTTAAAAAATGAAACTATTCTTACTATAGAAAGAGATTTTAAATTTAAACCATTGTCTGTAGAAATAGATAATGAGATAGAGGAATTTAAACAATATTTTAAACCAGCAACTAAGAATTTTATTCTTTATGATAAGGAAAATATTTTACTTGAAGATAAAATATTAAAATTAGGAAAACTATTAGATGAAAGAGATATTAGTTACAATGTTAAGATTAAATTTAATTCAATTAAAGATGAAGAAATACAACAACTTACCAAAGACATTAAGCAATATTTATTCAGTAATAATAAAAATATTATTATGAAAAAAACTGAGTTTGATGAAAAAATTGATAATATGAATATATATTTAACATCTGTAGTTAAAAGAAATAAATTAAAAAAGTCAGATATTGATTTATCTTATACAAAAAACAAAGAAAAGTATTTAAGTAATTATATAATGAACTCTATAGTAAATCACTCAAGATATTACTATAGAAAAAATAAAAATAGTATATTAATTAATTCTAATGATGTAATTCAATCTATTATATTAAATAATTATAAAAAGAATAGAAGTTATTCTAAAAGTGATATTCTTACTAATGCTTTATCAAGTAATAATTATATTAATAAAAGTAAAGTTATGAGTGCAGTAAAAAATATTAATGATGAAATGGAACAAGCAGTAGAAGAATTTGATAAGTTATTTCAAGCAGATAAAGGCGAGAGAAATCTCATCTTTTTATTTATTTTTTTATTTTTTTATTGTGAAATAACTGGATAAAAGTTATAGTCATTTTTTTATTATTTAGAGTTTATATTTAAATTTGATTTTTACTAAAGTAAGGAATAAAGTAAGGAATAAAGTAAGGAATAAATTGCATAATAAAAATATAAGTGATAAAATTAATTTAGGAGGATTGATGAAATGAATTTAGGAATGGAAAATGAAACTCTTGAGTTTAAAAAAAGCACCAGTGAATTAGAAGAAGGTGTTATATCATTATCGTCAATGTTAAATAAGCATGGTGAGGGTACATTATATTTTGGAGTAAAAAATGATGGTACCATAATAGGCCAAAATAATTTAAATGAATCAACTTTAAGAGATGTTTCGAGAAAAATATCTGAGGGTATTAAGCCTCAAGTTATTCCTGAAATTGTTATGGAACTAATTGATAATAAACCAGTTATAAAGGTTAAGGTAAAGGGAAATGCAAATTTATATTCAGCATTTGATAAATACTATATTAGATCATTTGATGAGGATAAAAAAGTGTCACCAGATATGTTGAAAGAATTGATAAATAGTAGAGGAGAGCCAGATTTGATTATTAATGAACCAACAATAAGAACAGATTTATCTTTTAATATATTAAAAGGATTATTCTTGATAAAGGGGCATAGTTTAAATAATGATCAATTTGAAAATAATATGAAATTATTTACTAAAGATGGTAAATATAATTATATGGCAGAAATTTTATCTGATATAAATGATGTTTCTATAAAAGTTGTTACATTTAAAGGAACGGATAAAACAGTAATGCTCAAGAGAACAGAATATGGCCATAAATGTCTTTTATCTTCTGTTAATGAAGTATTAGAATATATGACAGTAATTAATGAAACTAAAGTGAAACTTGGTGGTCCAACAAGAATTGAAGAAAATTATTTTGATTTTGCGTGTTTTAAAGAAGCCTGGCTTAACGCGTGTGTTCATACAAGATGGATTGAAAAAATTCCTCCAGCAGTCTATATATATGATGATAGGATTGAAATAGTATCTAATGGTGGGTTACCTAAGGCACTTAATAAAAATGATTTTTTTAAAGGTGTAAGTAAGCCAGTTAATAAAGAATTATTAAACATATTTACAAATTTGGAAATGATTGATCAAACAGGCCACGGAGTGCCTCTAATAATTAGTAAATATGGGAAAGATGCATTTTATATTAGTGAAAATACTATAATTGTAACCATACCTGTAAATAGGGAATTACTGGAACGAGAAAGCGAAGGTATGTATAGTAACCTAAATGAAAACGAATTAAAAGTACTAAAAGAAATGAAAAGTAATAATAAAATAACAACAATTGAATTAATGGAAAGATTAAAGATAAGTGAGGGATATGTGGAAAAAATAATAAGAAAATTAAAACAAGAAAATTATATAGATAGAGAAGGATCCAATAAATCAGGAAGCTGGAAAATTTTAAAATAAAAATGATTGAACTATTTTGAGATTGTGATGAGAGTAATTTAAATATAATTTAAGTAGATCAGAAAATATTCTGGTCCTTTTTATATATGGAGGAAAAAATAATGGCTTTATATAATGTAGAAATTAGAGAAACTTTAAGTAGAGTAGTTGAACAAGAAGCTGATTCATATGAAGAAGCAAAAATACTTGTTTTACAAAGATATGAGGATGGGGATTTAGTTTTAGATTTAGATGATTCAAATGGAATGGAGTATGTACAATATCCTATACAAAAATTAAATGAAGATTTTAATATAAATCTAAATTATAATAGTAAACTAGGTTATTTGAGTATTAGTGATGAATTTGAGTCATTATTAACTTGTGAGTGTAAGAATATAGAGAAATTATCTAACGAATTGAATGTTTTTTTTGATGATTATTTAAACTCAGATAAGATGAATCTTGATATGGAACTTTATTAATCTTTTCGGAGAATTTTATGTATGATGATGTATTAAGAGAGTTAGAAACTAATTTGAGTCTTACTTATGGTAGCCAAATTACATGTTATAGTGATGGATATATTGACGATGTCTTTTCTGAAATGGCTAATTCTAATATAGATATATATGTATCAGATTTATTTGAGTGGTGCAAAAGAAATTTTGAGTATATAGATAAAGCAACACAAGAATTTGGAGATTATGTAACTAGTTTAGATGATAATGACATATTAGATGATATAAATTCCTATTGTAGTGAATTAAATAAGGATATGGAACTATGAGTTTAACATATATATTAATTCTTGCAGTGATAGGAGTTTTTTTATTTGTATTTATTTATATTGAACCTATATTAGCAAAACATAAAATAAAAAATAGTAATGAGTATGGCAGTGCAAGATTTTCTAATATTAAAGAAATAAAAAAGACTTTTGATAAGGAAAGTATAAATCACATTAAAAATATTGGCTTTCCTATATATTTTAGTAAGAATTTAAAAACAGTATGGATGGATAAGGAAACTCCACATTGGGTTTATTTGGGTTCTACTGGTAGTGGTAAGTCAGTAACTCAAGTTATTCCATATTGTTCTTTTTTATCATCTTCGGATATAAAAAGAAGTGCATTTATTACAGATCCTAAGGGTGAAATTTTTTCTACAACTTCAAAAATGTTTAAAGATATGGGATATGAGGTAATAACAATTGATTTTCGTAGTCCAGAAAAATCAAATAAATTAAATATATTAGAATCTATAATAAAAGAGTACGAAGATTTTATGTATTATGACAAAATAAAGAATACAGATATTTCTTATAATAATTTAGCAATATCACATTTAGCAGAAACAAATAGATTAATTACTTCTTTATCAGAAATGATAATGAAAGAAAAAGTAGAATCTAAAGATCCATTTTGGAATAATAGTGCTAAACAATTATTAGAAGGATTAATTGGTTTCTTCTTAGAAGAATATAAATTAGGAAATATTAAAAGACAACAAATTACAATGACATCAATTAAAAAATTTCAAAATAGTTCTATGAGTGATAAGAACTTTAGTAAGTTTAAAGAATATCTAGAAGCTAGAGAGTATGGAACTAAGTCTAAAGATTCGCTAACTTCAATAATAACAGCAAGTGAGAATACTTATAAGAGTATTACAAGCGTATTTGGTTCTAAAATGAGCCTGTTTGATGATGTTAATGTGGCAAATGTTACAAGTTCAAGTGATTTTGACTTTGGAATATTAGGCACTAAACCTACAGTTTTATATGTAATAGTACCAGATGAAGATAAAACATATTTTACATTAGTAACGGTGATAGTTGGATTATTATATAGAGAACTAGTTAAGGTTGCTAATAGTAGGGAAGATAAAAAACTTCCAGTACAAATTGATTTTATATTAGATGAGTTTGCTAATTGTCCGCCGCTTGCAGATATTGAAGCAATTGTATCTGTAGCTAGATCTAGGGGTATGAGATTTCATTTCTTTATACAATCTTTTGCTCAATTAGACAATGTATATGGAAAAGATGTAGCACAAATAATATTGGATAACTGTGGATTAGTCTATTTAAAAACAAATACGCAAGAAACAGCTGAAGCTATATCTAAGAGACTAGGAAAAAGGACAATAGAACAATCATCAGTAAGTCAATCCATCAGTTTAACCAATTATAATGGAAATAAATCAACTTCGCTAATGGCAAGAGATTTATTAACTCCAGAAGAAGTTAAACAATTACATTATAAAATGATTATATTTCCTATTATTGGATTTCCAATAATTAGAGATACAATTTTATATAATAAATTTAAGTGTTATAAAAAAGGATTTATTGAAAGAAAAGTCAATAGTTTAAAAGATTTATCAAACACATACTTTACTGTTGAAGATATTAAATACGAAGTGAAACCAAAGAAAAAGAGTTTAACGCTAGAACAAAGAAAAATAATAAGAGAAAAAAATAGTTATGAAAGAGAAGCATTTAAAGAAGTAGAACGAATAGTAAAGGAAATATTAATTAATAAAAAATATAATGCAGATTATGATGAACGAAATAATAGATTGTTTTTGAAATTAAGTATTGAAAATTTAGATAATACCAATTTATTAAAATTGAAAAGTAAAATTGATAATTCTAAGTATCATATAGAAAATAAGAAAGAAGATAACAATACTATTATTGAAGTACATTTAAAATCTTTTATGTAAAAACAATCATATTTTTTTTAATAGGCAAATAGTATTTAGAGGAGGGTATTTATGGATAATGCAGAAAATAACAAATTACATTTTAATATTGTTTGTTCCTTTTTAGAAGACGGAAAAGAATTGAAAGAAATAATAAAAGAGCATTTTTTAATTTATATAAAAGATTTAAAAAATTCAAAAAATTTACAAGAATAGTGAGTCTTTTATGTTATAATTGATATAACCAATATGGACTCATGAACTTGCGAGATAGGAGGAGAAAACAAGTCATGAGAAAAGATAAAGCTGGTACATATGAAAGATTATCTAAAGAAGATTTTAATAAAATAAAAAGCGACGAAAGTATGTCAATTGAAGGACAAAGAATGATAATTGAATCTTTTTGTAAATTTAATGATATTGATATTGTTAAGGATTATGTAGATGATGGATATTCTGGTAGTAATTTTGATAGACCTGCATTTAAACAAATGATAGAAGATATTGAGAGTGGAGTTATAAATTGTGTTATTACCAAAGATTTTTCAAGATTAGGGCGTGAATTATATCAAACAGGTATATATATTGAGGAGTATTTCAATGATAATGGTGTAAGATATATTGCAATAAATGATGGTTATGACTCTTTTAGAAGTGATGATAGTTCCATCTCTATGAAGTTAACGTATAATGATTATATGCTGAGAGATACTTCTAGGAAAGTAAAATCTTCATTAACTGCACGTAGAAAGAAAGGATTATATATTGGCTCAATTGCTAAATATGGTTATGTCAAAGATCCTGCTGATCATCACCATTTAATTCCAGATCCAGAAGCAGCAATTATAATAAAAAGAATATTTAAAATGGCACTAAATAATAATAGTTGTTATGAAATAGCAAGACAATTAACAGATGAGAAAGTCCCAATACCAATTGTATATAAAAAAGAAACTAGAGGGATGCTGGTTAAAGAAAATGATGGTAATGGAGTTTGGAGACAACAAACTGTGAGAGATTTCTTAAAAAGTGAAATGTATTTGGGAACAATGGTTCAAAATACTTATGAAAAAGTAAGATACAATTCTAAAAAAATAAGGGCTGTAGACAAATCTGAATATATTAAAGTAGAAGAAACGCATGAGCCTATTATTGATAAAGATACTTTTGATAAGGTGCAAGCTATTTTAAAAACTGGAAAAAAATTTTCAAAAAGAAGTAAAAAAAATTATTTATTTAGTGGTTTATTGATATGTAAAGAGTGTGGACATAAAATAAGCATACTTGAAAAAAAGAATAAAGGAAATAATTCTCATTATACACAGTGTAATCAATATAGCAAAAAAGGAAAAAATGGAGTATGTAATATTCATAGAGTTAATTACAATCTTTTAGAAGAAGATTTGCTTAGTGTAATAAGAGATATTTCATGTTCGTTTTTGAAAGAATATGATAATAAGTCTTTAACCGAGGAAGCAAATATTATTTTGCAAGAAGAGATAAGTGAATTACAAAACAATATTGATTTAATTTCTAAGGAAATTGCAAAATATAACAATGCTATAGAACAATTATATATGGATAAAACTCAAAATAATATTCCTTTAAATGTTTTTGAAAATTTATTAAATACATATAATAAAAAACTTATAGATGCAACTGCAAACAAAGATAATCTAGAAAATTCCAAAATAGAGTTGAAATCAAAAATAGAAAAATTGGATTATGATAAGTGTGCCGAAATGGTGAAAAAGTTTATATCATCAAAAAAGCCAACAAGGGCAATGATTGTCTCATTAGTTGATAAGATAGAAATAGATAATGATAAAAATATTAAGCTTTTCTTTAAGTTTCATGAGCTTTCTAGTTACGTAAGGTAATTATTTTTTTTATAATTCTTTTCTCCCCAAAAAATGTATATTCGTAAATTTTCCCCCCTTAGATTTACTAGGGGGGTAACACTTCCATTTCTATCTTATGGTGGTAGTTCATTATTAATAAGTATGATTAGTATAGGTATAGTGTTAAGTATAAGTAGGTATAGTAGGGAATAGAAAATATATTCAATTTGACATTTATATTTTATTGTGTATAATACTGAAACAAGTGAGGAGATATAAGCATTTAATGTGAGCTATCTCGGGTAATAAGCCTACACAATTTAATTGGAGTCACGAATAATATAATTTCGTGGCTTTTTTTGTACCACGAACTAAGGAGGTGTGAAAATGAAAAAAGAAAACAAAAAGAATCAAATATCTGAACAATTTAAAAGTTTAATAGCTGAATATAGAGATGATTTATTAAATGTATTAGATGGAACTAGTTTAGCTAAAACAATCGCAAAAGATGATAAAGATAAATATGATAAGTATAAAAAAGGTGCTTTTGTTTCGGATAAAAAATATGACTATAAAAATATGTATATTTTATCACTTCTAGAAGGTTTAGGATTTTCAATGGATGAATTAGGAACTTATTTATATAAGGAATTAATTTTAGAAGTTGAAGAACAATTAGAAAAGAGTAGTGGTGAATCATCAATTGATTCTTATAAAAAATTATATGATCAATTAAATAATATAAATTCTAATTTATATGCTTGGGTTTATTCTGATTATTTAGAAATGGGTAAAAAAACTTATATGGCTTATTTAAATAGAGCCTTTGAAAAAGTTGATTTATCAAAAGTAGATAAAAATATACAAATGTCATTATTTGGTAATGAAGAACAATCTGATTATGCATATGAAACTATTCAATTAGGTATGCAAGCTTTAATTTATGATGAGTATTCTAAAGAACAAGCTTCAAATATTGTTTATTGTTTAAAATAGTAATTATGTATATATAAGCACGCAGTCATTAATTATTTGATTACGTGCTTTTTATTTTATTTTTTTTGATATAATAGATATAGGATAGGTAAGTGATAAAATGAATTTATATTTAAGAGAAATAGTAAAAGAAGATAAAAATGAAATAGAAAAAATGGCATTAGAGTTTCAAAACGCTAATGATGAATATCCTTTTGAAGGAGTTAGTAATTTAAAAAATGTATTAACAAAATCATTTGAAGAATTTTATGATGATTTAGAAGTTAATAAACATATTGATAAAATATATCCAGAATATGCTAATCAAACGACATATGTATTAGTGGATGAACAAAATCATATATATGGTCTTACTAATTTAAGACATGAATTAAAAGGTAAATTATTAGAGATTGGTGGAAATGTTGGATATGGAATAAGACCATCAGAAAGAAATAAAGGATATGCAACATTACAATTAAAATTATTATTAGAAAAAATAAAAGAGTTAGGAATTGAACAAGCTTTAATTACTTGTAGAGAAAACAATATTGGTTCAAAGAAAACAATGGAAAAATTTATAGGTGTATCAGATACCTTAGTTCCATCAATGCATGAAGGAATAATGGAATATCGATATTGGATTGATGTTAATAAAAATTTATATAAAGAAGATATGAAGAAGTATTAGGAGTATTTATGGATATTATTAAATTAGTAGAAGATAGAGTTAAAGATTTATGTATTAAATATAAAAATGAAGCAGAAGATAATTATGATTTTTGGAATGAACATATTAAATATGTATATGATGAGAGTATATCTTTAGCGCATATTTATAATGCAGATATAGAGATAGTATCATTAGGTGCTTTATTACATGATATAGCTCTTATAGAGAAAATAGGTGATAGAAAAGATCATCATATAAATGGAAAAATAATTGCTGATAAAATATTAAACGAATATAATTATCCTAATGATAAAAAAGAAAGAGTACTAGATTGTGTATATAATCATAGAAGTAGTAAAAATGGTAGTACAATTGAAGAATTATGTGTTGCTGATGCAGATATATTAGCGCACTTTGATAATATACCTATGTTATTTAATTCAGCATTTAAAAGAAATAATATTGAATTATCTGAAGTTAGAAGTTGGATGAAAGAAGTTTTTGAAAAAGATTATAATGATTTAAGTGATAAAACTAAAGAAATATTTAAAGAAAAATATGATTTAATATGTAAAATTATTTTATAAATTGGAGGTGTAATTATGGTAAGAAAAATAGTAGCCATTGGTGGAGGAATGAACGGAAGAAAATTATCTGATGGAACTAATGATCCTTATGAGACAGGACCTATGGATCAAGAGATTATTAGATTAACTGGTAAGACAAATCCTAATTTTCTATTTATGGCACATTCACAAGATAAAGAAGAAATACAAGAGTTTTATTTTAATACAATGAAAAATATTTATGGAGTTATGTATGGTTGTGAATGTAAACATTTGAAAAGTAAAGATTTAACAAATATAGAAATGGTAAAAGAATTAATTGATTGGGCAGATATCATATATGAAGGTGGAGGTAATACTCTTGATATGATTCAATTATGGAAAGAAACTAAATTTGATGATATTTTAAGACAAGCATGGAACTCTGGAAAAGTTATGTGTGGAGTATCAGCTGGTGCTAATTGTTGGTTTAAAGAATGTTCAAGCGACTCATTACAAATAAAATATGGTAAAGACCAACCACTTATAGGTGTTGATTGTATAGGATTAGTTGATGGGTTATTTGTACCACATTGTGATGAGCCAGGAAGAGCAGAAAATGTTAAAGATTTATTAAAGAGTAGTACTCAAATTGGATTATCAATATCAAATTGTTGTGCACTAGAAATAATTGATAATGAATATCGTTTAATAATTAGTGAACCTATTGCGCATAATATTAAACCATATGGATTAAAAACATATTGGGATAATGATGAATATATTGAACAAAATATAGATGATAGTTTAGAGTTTAAACCACTTGAAGAATTATTAAATAAGAACAATAGAAAAACAAAATAGTATATCTATCTTATTTTTGATATAATAGTTTTGAGATGATGTTATGAATAAAGAATTTATATTATATGATTTTGATGGAACAATATATGATGGAGATTCAGGTGTAGATTTAGTTAAATTTGCATTTAAGAAGTATCCTAAAACAAGAAGAATACCTAAAATGATTTTTGTAGCGCTTCTATATATACTAAAAATTATTAAAAAAGAAAAAATGAAAAATACATTATTTGCTTTTTTAAGAGATATAGATGATGTTGATAAATTTGTTAGTGATTTCTGGGAAGTACATGAAAAAAAATTAAAGAAATTTTGGTTAGATACTAAACATGATAGAGATATTATTATTTCGGCATCAGGTTATTTTTGGTTAGAACCTATTGCTAAAAAGTATAAAGTGTATGACTTATTTGCTACAGATATTAACAAGAATACTGGTATAGTTACAGGTAAAAATTCACATGGTGTTCAAAAAGTAATTAATTTTTATGAAAAATATCCAAATTCTATAATTTTAGAAATGTATACTGATTCTAAAAATGATTTACCACTTATTAAAGAAGCAAAAAAAGGATATTTAGTAATTAAAGATGATTTATATGATTATTTTGAATATAAAAAGAATAAATCTAAAGAAATTATAAATTATTTAATTGTAGGGGTATTAACTACATTAGTTAATATAGGTACTAAATTTTTACTTACTTATTTTATCTTTAATAAAGATAATAAGTTAGATTTACAAATAGTATTAGTGATATCTTGGATAGTATCCATTATATTTGCATATATAGCAAATAGAGTTATTGTATTTAAAAGTAATAATAAGATAGTAAAAGAAAGTATTTCTTTTATAACTAGTAGAATAAGTACTTTATTAATAGAAATGTTAGTATCATTTATATTAATTTCTTTATTAGATTTTAATTATTATATATTTACAGTGTTAATACAATTAATGATTATATTATTAAACTATATATTTAGTAAGATATTTGTATTTAAAAAAGGACAATAATGTCCTTTTTTTACTTTTAGTAAATTATACACAATTTGCATTTTCTTATTAATTATGTTAGTATATCAAGCAATCAAGGGGTTTGGTTTATATGAAAAGTATTAATATTTCAAAAAAAGCATTTGATAAGTTAGAAGAATTACAATTACCTAATGAAGTACTTAGTTCTGAATCTAAATTATATATTTATAATTTTAGAGGTCAACAAAAGTTAGTTAAAAAGTTATATAAGACTAATGGTGAGTACTTTGCTACTAAATTATATACTGTAGCTATGTTAGATGAATGTAGAGAAAATTTACCTGATAACTTTGTTATTCCAGATTATACTTTATCTATTGGACATGAGAATGTAGGTTTTACTGTTCCTAAAGTAAATGGTATAACATTATCATCTCTTTTAATTGATGTTAAAAGAGATCCACAAGAACAAGTAGACTATTTAAAACAAATAGGTGGAACAATTAGATAATTAGAAAGTATTAGAAAATATACTGGATTAAAAAGTATATTCTTAAATGATATTAATGAATCAAATTTCGTAGTTACACCTAATAATAGAGAATTATATGTTATTGACTTAGATAGTGTTAAAATAGAAAGTAATAAAATATTCCCAGCTAGATATTTATCTAAGAGGGGATTATTATCAAATGTTCCAGAAAAATATATAAGAAATGAAAAAGCATGGACTACTCAAGAAGAAGATGAATATGATACTAAATATAGATTTGCAGAAGGTTTTTATATACCTGATGCTAATACAGATTTATATTGTTATTGTATTATTATTTTAAACTATTTATATGGTGGTAATATTAATAATATGAAGTTAGAAGAGTTTTATGAATATTTAAACTATTTAACTTATATTGGTGTAAATAAAGAATTAGTTGAATGCTTAAGAACAATTGTTAATACAAGAGATAATTATAATCCAGCTGATTACTTAGATAGTTTAACTACTGAAAATATAGTTAGAGCTAAACAAAAAATCTTTAATTTAAATAGAAAAAGAACGTAAAATAGTTCTTTTTTTTATGTTATTATTATGATAAAATTGTTATAGTAGGTGTCTTATGAATAGTAATCAAAGAAATTTTAACATATATGTTTTATTATCTGCATTTGCTAGAAATTTAATTGAAGTATTTATTCCTTTAATTTTATTTAAGTATGGATATAGTTTAAAGGAAGTAATATTTTATTTCTTTTTAGCAAACTTTTTTTGCTTAATTTTTACAAGACCTTGTATAGAAGTTAGTAGAAAATATGATAATAAGTTATTAGCATATTTAGGTATTATGTTCTTTATAGGATTACAAATTATGTTACAAAATATGGTTTATAGTACTAACTATTTAGTAGCGCTTGCATTTATTTTTAGTATATATAGACGATGTTATTGGGTATCTAGAAGATTCTATAATTTAAAAGTAATGACAAAAGATAAAAATGTATCTAGTACTTATTCTATTATTAGTATAGTAAATCAATTAGGAGTTATATTCTCTGCATATATAGGATCTTTATTATTAGACTTTATTAGTATTAATGCATTAACAATAATATCTATTATTATATTTTTAATATCAACAATATTTTTAAAACTTTTAAAATTTGAACACGAAAAAAATGATATTCCATTAAATTTTAGAAAAACAATTAAACAAATACCATTTTCTAATCTATATTTAATGGCATCATATGAATTATTAAATACATTAAAATTTTTAATTACTTTTTATATATTTATATATGTAAAAGATAATTATCAAACTATAGGTATTTTATCTGTTATTACTAATGTAGCAACTCTTTTATTTGCATACTTTTATGGTAAAAAGATAAATGGAAATAAGAATTATTTAAGATCTGGTATAATATTAGTATGCTTAACTTACTTTTTAAAAGTAAATATAGCACCTATGTTATTATTTATAGTTTCATTCTTAGAAGGATTATTTACTAAGATGTTAGAAATATCTATATCAAAAGAGTTCTATACATTAAGTAAGAAATTTGAATATAATAATTATAATTTAGTTTATGAAAATGTTTTAAATTTATTTAGAACAATAATATTATTTATATGTTTATTTATGAATGATTTAAAAATAATGATATATATAACATTATTATTTATGTTATTAGGTATATGTTTTGATTTTAAACATACAAAGAAAAATTATTTTAAGGAGAGTTCAAATGAATAATTTAAGAGATTTAATAGAAAGATATAAACCATATAATGAACAAGAAATAAGTGATAAAGAACTTATGTTAAAATATATAGATATGTTTCCTGATGTATTAACTAGAGATAATAGTTTATGCCATTTTACTTCATCTGCATGGATTGTGAATAACGAAAGAACTAAAGTATTAATGATTCATCATAATATTTATAATTCATGGGCATGGGTAGGTGGACATGCTGATGGAGATGCTGATTTAGGTTTTGTAGCGCTTAAAGAGACAAATGAAGAAACTAGTATTAGTGGGGCTAAAATAATTAGTGATGGTATATTTGGTTTACAAATATTAACTGTTGATTCTCATATTAAAAGAGGTAAGTTTGTATCATCACATTTACATTTAGATTGTTGTTTCTTAATTGAAGCAGATGAAAATGAATCATTAATGATAAAAGAAGATGAAAATAGTGGTGTTAAATGGATTGATATAGATGAAGCACCAATTATTACAAATGAAGAGAAGATGAAACCAATATATAAAAAATTAATCAGTAAGATTAAGGAGGGTATAAATGAATAATCAATTAAATTCTCAATTTCCACCACAAGAAATAACATATGATAAAGAAACAAATAAGAAAGCTAATATTTTAAGTTTAATATCTATCTTTTTACTATATTTAAATATTGGTGTTGCTTTAGTATTTGAATATTTAAAAATTGAAATGAATGACTTAATAGAAAATGTAACCGGTATATTTCCATTAATTGGTTTAATTATGATGGTATATGTTAGAGTTAAATACCCTAAAAATGTTTTAGGTAAAGTATCTATGTGGTTATATATAGCGACATTTGTAATATCTATTGTTCTACTTGTAGTAGCTATAGTAGCTTGTGGAATTACATTTGTTGCTTGTGTAGAAGGTTGCGGAAGAATAGGTTAATATGAAAATATATAATATTAATTTTCCAATATATATGACAATGATATTATTAAGTATATTATTAGCATTTATATTTATTGGATATAATTTAAAGAAAAATAAAGTACCAAATAATATTATTTTATTATCTTTATTTATGAATATATGTTTTATATTTGTAGGTGGTAAATATTATTCTATATTTACTAGTAGTAAAAGTATGAATTTTATAGAAGCTCCTTTATCTAGTTATGGTGGAGCAATTGGATTATTATTATCTATGTTTATATTTAATAAAATATATGATAAACATAAAAAGTTATTTAATACTTTATATATAATGGTATTACCTTTAATATATGGTATATCTAAATTAGGATGTTTCTTTGTTGGATGTTGTAATGGAATTAAATATGATGGTTTATTTAATGTTATATATGTTAATAAAGATAATATTAGTTTATTTCCAGTTCAACTTGTTGAAACAATAACATTTGTTATTATCTTTATTATAGGTTGTATATTATATAAAAAGAAAAAAGATTATATTATTTCATATACTATTATTAGTAGTGCATTATTAAAATTTATATTAGATTATTTTAGAGAAAGTCATAATAATATAGTATTATCTACTAATCAAATAGTAAGTATAATATTTATTATTGTTACAATTCTAATAATTATTAGAAAAAGACTAGTTAAAAACTAGTCTTTTAATGTATAATTAAATAGGTGATAATATGTTTGAACAAATTATTAATGATATTGAAACAAAATTAAATGTAAAAATAAATAAAGAAACTTTAGAACACTATAAAGATGGAAAAAGTGATTCTATAGTTATAAGTTTAGAAGATAAATATCTAATTAAAACAGTAGATGAAAATACATATAAAACACAAAAGAAATTTTTAACACTATACGAAGATATAGATAATTTCCAAACAATATTATGTGATAGTAGTGATTTAAAATATATCTGTTATAAATTTATGTTTGGTGAAAAGTTAGAAAAAGTAGAGGATATAAATCCACAAAAAATAGTAGATGATTTATATATTATTACTAATAGTTATAAAAAGATTGATGCTCCAGGATTTGGTTATTTAGAAGAAGCAGATAAAAGTTGGGATACTTTCTTATCAGATGAAGTTGAATATGGATATTATGAACTAATAGAATTATCTATACCAATGGAAAAAGTTAATAAAGCATTAGAAAAAATAAAAACATATGAAATTGATAAATATTTAATACATGGTGATTTTGGAACACATAACTTTTTATTCGATAATGATTATATAAATGTTATTGATCCTATGCCAGTTGTAGGAGATAGATTATATGATTTTTATTATGCTGTTACATCAGATGTTAGAATATTTAATAAAGTAGATATAGATTATATATTAAGTTTTTATGATGAAGATATGGAATATAAAAAACTATTATTTATCATTTGTTTATATATAAGAATGTCTAGAGCTTATAAGTATGATAGAGGTTCATTTAAAACATATAAAGATTTATATTTAAGTTTTGAATTATAAAAATAAAAAAAAGATTGACAAAATCTAATAAAAATTATAATATATTAAGCACACAGAGGATTTTGCATACACAATTTTTTTATAAAGGGGACTATAGCCATACATAGTCTCTTTTTATTTTTTTAGGGGGATAATATGAAAAAGAGAATAATAGAACAATTAGAAAAACCAACAAGTATAGAAGATTTATCCTCTATAACAAGTTTAAGTAGTAATGAAGTTGTTAAGATATTAAATGAAATAGAAAAAGAATATGTTATTGGTAAATACTGTAGTGATGATGGTATTGTTAGATATTATATTGATTTAGAAAATAAATATAGTTTAGTAAATATTGATTCTTTTTCTAAGACTTTTAGATTATTAATATTATCAGATTCTCATATGGGTAGAAATAAATATAATGGATATTTTGATTTAATAGAAAATTATATTATAAATAATGATATACATATTACTTTATTTTTAGGAGATATTATAGATGGAGTAATAGATGATAGTGAAAGTAATAATTCTTTAATAAAAAAACAAATACAGGATTTTTTAGATAATTTTCCTAATATAACAAATAATGTAGTTTTATATATATTAGGTAATCATGATTATTCAGCATATCATTATAATGGAATAGATATTAAAGAGATGATTGATACTAGAGAAGATTTTATATATATTGCTACTGGAGCCGGTAATATAAGAATAGGTAAAGATTTAGTTACTTTAAGACATGATTTAGTTTTAAAAGAGATGCCATCAGAAATAGAAAATGGTAGAGTAATATTTAAAGGTCATAGTCATAAATATTGTATTAATAATAATGTTGTTATTGTTCCAGCTTTATTAGAAGATCCTTTTTATAAAGATATATTAAGTAGGGGATTTTTAGAAGCTACTATAACTATGGATAATGATGAACATATTAAGGATTTAAGTTTAAAACATTTGGTATTTGATAAAGATAGAATAAGAGATGTTAGTGATAATGTAGTTCAATTACCAAATATAAAAGTGAAAAAGAATATATAAAATTATATATTTTTTTTGTTGTAATATGATATAATTAAGTAGGAAGAATTAATACTATAGAAAAGAGGGTATTATGAAATATTATTTAATAGGTATAAAAGGGGCAGGTATGAGTGCTTTAGCACTTTTGCTTAATGATTTAGGATATGAAGTTATTGGATATGATGATGCTAAAGAACATAGATTTACAGAAGATAAATTATTAGAAAGAAATATTCCTATATATACAGATGAAAATGATGTTATGGATGAAAATACCATTGTTGTCTTCTCTAGTGCTATTAGAAGTGATCATAGAGAAATGGTTAAAGCTCATGAGTTAGATTTAAGAATTTATGAATATCATGAAATGTTAGGTAAATTAACTAAAAAATTTAACACTATAAGTATTGCTGGATGCCATGGTAAGACAACAACTACTGCTATGTTAAGTCACATTATGAATAGTATTAATGGATGTAATTATTTAATTGGTGATGGAAGAGGATATGCTAATAAAGAAAATAAAACATTTATTTTAGAATCTTGTGAATATAGAAGACATTTCCTTGAATATGAACCTGATTATGTAATTATTACTAATATAGAGCAAGATCATATGGATTATTTCAAAAGTATAGATGATATTATTAATGCATATCAAGAATTTGCTAATAAAGCAGAAAAGATGTGTATTATATGTGGAGATAACCCATATACACATATATTAGATTTAAATAAACCTGTATATTATTATGGTATTGAAGATGATAATGATATTCAAGCACGTAATATTGAATATAGAAATGATGGTACTAGTTTTGATGTATTTATCGAAGATGAATACTATGGACATTTTGATTTACCATTATTTGGAAAACATATGTTATTAAATGCATTAGCAGCTATAGCAGTATGTCATTATGAAAGATTAGAAGCTAAAGAAGTATCTAAAATTTTAAAGACATTTGAAGGTGCTGAAAGAAGATTTAAAGAAAAATTTATAGGAAATAATGTAATTGTAGATGATTATGCACATCATCCAACAGAAGTAGCTGTTACAATTAAATCAGCAAGACAAAAATATCCAGATAAAAAAGTAATTGCTATATTTAAAGCACATACATTCTCAAGAGTACAAGATTTTAAAAATGAATTTGTTAGAGCACTTAATCTAGCAGATAAAGCATATGTAATGGATATTAATTATGATAGAGAAGATCCTAGTGACTATCCTGGTGTAGATGCATATACTATAATAAATGATTTAGAGAATGGTGATTATATCGAAACAGGTATGGCAGATAAGTTATTAGAATATGATAATGCAGTATTATTATTTATGAGTAGTAAAGAAATTTACATTTTAGAAGATGAATACTGTAAACTATTAGAAGAAAAAGTAAATAAAGAAGATAAAGAATAATTTATCTTTTTTTATTAATGAAATTTTGATATAATTGAAAAAGGTAGGTGGAAGTGTGAGTAAGAATACTGAGAATGAAGAATTTTTTAAGGATTTAGACAAAACTACTGACTTGCTTAGATCTTTTAAACCTAGAGGGTATGAAGATTCAAAAACAGAAAGTCTAGATTCTTTATATAAAGATTATAAAAAATTAACTGAAGAAGAAGAAATAATGACTAGAATGACTAGAAGAAATTTTAATGAACTTTCTAAAGAAGAAAAGAAAGAGATATTAAAAAATTTAACACCTGAACAAAAAGAGATGTTAAGAAAAAGAAAACAAGAAAAATTAGCTAGTCAAAATAAAAAAACTGATATAAAAACTATTGTAAAGAAAATAGATACAAATTTAAAGAAAGAAAAAGAAGCAAAAGTTGAAAAAGAATTAAAGAAAAAAGAAGAAAAGAAAGAAATAAAAGAAACTAAAACTTCTCCAAAGAAACCAGGTAGAAGAAAATTAAAAGATGGTGTTCTACAACTAGCTTTTATTTCATGTAGTATTTTATTTATTTTAGGATGTTGTATATATTATGGTTCTAGATTGATTCATTATTATAAGATATATAATCCAAAAGGAGAAGGTGGTAAATCATTATCTCTTCTTACTACTTCAATAGCTAAAAATTCAACATTAGTTATTGAAGGTGAAGGTTTATATATGTTAAATGGTGAATATGTATATAAAGGTAAAAATGTAGATAACTATGTAAAATATAGTAATATGTTATGGAGAATTATTAGAACTAATCAAGATGGAACAATTGATTTAGTTTTAGCAGAACCAATTAATAGTTTAATGTGGAATGATAAAGTAACTGAATATACTAAGTCTGATATAAATGATTATTTAAACAATAAATTTGTTAAATCATTAAATAAAGATTTATTAGATAAAACAGTTATTTGTAAGGATACAGTAGAAGAAGTAAAAGATTTTAAATGTAACACTATAGATACATCTAAATATGTAAGATTATTATCTATTAATGATTTCTTAAATAGTAAAGTAGATGATAAGGGTACATTTATGGCTGATGAAGATTCAGCTTTATGGTTAAATACACATAGTAATGATTTAGTATGGCAAATAAATGGTAATAATTTATCATTAGCTGAGTCTACTAGAGCATTAAGTGTTAAACCTGTTATTAAATTAAAAACTGGTGTAGCATTATTAAGTGGAAAAGGTTCATTAGAAGATCCTTATATAATTGAAAAAGATAATAATGATATACAAGTAGGAGATTATATTACTTTAGGAGAAGATAAATGGGTAGTATATGAAGTTAGTAAGAAAAATATTAAGTTAACTACTGCTGATTTATTAGATAAAACTTATAGATTTGATTTAAATAGTACTGTATATAATCCAGAAACAGTTAATTCTATTGGATATTATTTAAATAATACTTATTATAATAGTTTAAGTTATAAAGATAAATTAATTGAATCTGAATGGTATGTAAGTAATTATAAAACTTCATATAAAGATGTTGAAACTGATAAAGTTAAAGCTAAAGTAGGTTTATTAAATGTATCTGATTTAAAATTAAATAGTAAATTATCTGATTATTTCTTATTAAATGGAAATGATACAGGTGTATATTTATATGGTAATGAATTAATTACTAGTAAGGTTGCTATATACAGAAGTATAAGACCTGCTATTATGATTAAGAAGAGTAAAGTAGCTAGTGGTAATGGTAGTATAGATAAACCATTTATATTGGAGGGATAGTATGAAGTATAAGAAGTTAACAATTTTATTTGCTGTAATTGACTGTATTGTACTTTTATGTTTCGTTGTAGTATATGGTAGTTCTAAATTTAAAGAAACTATCATATCTACTGCATTAGCTACTAAAACTCATCAATATATAGCTTATACATTTTATAGTGAAGATACTGTAAAAGAAATAGTTAATAAAAATTCTTTTGTTGAATTAACAGATGATGTTAAATTAGATGATATAGTTATAGATACATCTCCAAAAGAAAGTTATGATAATAAATATGATGAAATAGTATTAACTCGTGATCCGGGAAATGATGATTATAAATATATAAATGTTAAAGTAGGTGGATATAAAGCTCACTTAGTAGCAATTTATGATCCTTCTAAGATATCATTAATATCTTCAAAGTCATTTAATACTGGTAATGGTCAAGAAACTGTATTAAGTATGTGTAAGAGACATAAAGGTATAGTTTGTATTAATGGTGGTAGATTCCAAGATACAACAGGTTGGGGTAGTGATATTCCTTCAGGTGTATTAATAAAAAATGGTAAAATTATTTGGTCTGATAGTAAAGCTAAAAGAAGTTTAATTGGATTTACTAAAGATAATAAATTAATATTAACTAAAGCCACAGCTAATGAGGCTCTTGAAATGGGTATTAGAGATGCATTAGAGTTTGGACCATTCTTAATGGTTAATGGTAATAAAGTTAAATTTAATTCTAAAACTGGTGGATATCAAAGAGCAGCTAGAGTTGCTATTGGACAAAGAAGAGATGGTATAGTTCTATTCTTAGTTACTGAAGGTGTACATACAAAAGGTCCTAATATGAAAGAAGTAGTTGATATTATGGAACAATATGGAGCATATAATGTAGCAAACTTAGATGGAGGAACATCAGCTCAATTAGTAATTAAAAATAAATTAGTAAATAATCCAAAGAATGTATATGGTAAACCTGTAGTTGGTGGTAGACCAGTAGTAAGTGGATTTGGTTTATTAAAATAGTATGCTATATGCATACTTTTTTTTTACTATAAAAAATGTTATACTTAATAATAGGTGTATAGTATGAAAAATAAGTTAATAGTAGGTATTACTACAATTATATTAATATTTGTATTTATAATTGGATTAGTATTTATAAATTATCAAATAACTAGTTCTAAAAAAGTAGAAAAAGAAAACCAAGAACAATTTAATACTAATTATGATAAATTTATAAATGGTGTAAAAAAATATAACAATAAAAGAAATGACTTAGATAAATTATCTAATTTATTCTATTATGATAGTTTAAATAATAATTATGATGATTTATATAAATTTTATAAAGAATATGATGAAATAATTACAGATATTTACAATATAAATAGTAAAATGAATAATAATTGTAAACACATTATTGATAAAAGATGCGATAATTATATAGATGCTTATAATAAAATTATAGATACTTATAAAATTGATATAGATAAATTTAATAATATGATTATTAAGTATAATGAGAAATATAATAAAGAATATGAATTATTTAAATCAAAATATATAAAGTAGTAAGGAAGTGAGTTTATGGGTAAAGATAAAGATATTGAAGAATTAGATAAAACAACAGATTTATTAAAAACTTTTAAACCTAGAATTTATGAAGAAGAATATACAGAAGATATTGAGTCGTTATTAAGTGAATGGAATAAAGTAAAAAAAGAAGAAAAAAATAGTAAAAAAAATGAAGTTGATTTTAAAGAATTTGAAAGTGCTCCTTTAAGTAGTCAAAAAGTTAAACAAGCTAGAAAAAATTTAGAATATGTAGATGATAAAACTCTAGAGTTAAGTGATTTAGAATTAGATAAAACAATTAAATTAGATAAGACTATGGATTTTAATAATTTATCTGATGAAGAAACTCAAAAGATTATAGAAGAAGCTATTAGAAAAACAAAAGAAGAGGAAGATAGAGTTATAATTGAAAAATTAACTAATGATCTACCAAGAAAGATTAAACAAAAAAAATATGCATTATTAATTGCTATGATAGGACTATTTTTTATACCTTTATTAATAACATTACATATAATTCATACTCATAGTAATCTTTTAATTACTAATACTATTGATAATATAATTATATTTATATTAGGTGTATGTATTGGGTTACTTGTTATTGGAGTAATATTCTATTTAAAAAATTATAGAATAAATAAACCTAATGGTACTATGTCATTAAAGAAATATATATATTGTTGTGTATTAGTATTTTATAGTGTATGTTGTATTACAGGATTAGTATTATTATATGGACCATCTAATGAATTTAAGGACTGGTTGGTTACTACTGCTATGGCAACAAAAGATCATCAATACTATTGTGAATGGTTTTATAGTAAAAAAGAAATAGATGAAGTATTTACACGTAATTATATTAAAGAAACTGGTGAATCAACTAATGAAGATTTAATTGATGTAAATACTAATACAAATAGTGATGTATATGCTAATAAATATGAAGAACAAATATTAAAAAAAGAAAATGAAGATGATATTTATAAAGTAATTACCTTTGAAGTTAATGGTTGTAAAGCATATTTAGCCGTTATATATGATCCTTCTAAAGTAAGAGTTACTACAACTAAAAATATAGGTGTTAGGGGAGAATATGTTGTAGATATGGCTAAAAGAGAAAATGCATCTGTAGCAATTAATGGTTCTGGTTTTTATGATCCTGGATATAATAGTACAGGTGGGTGCCCTAAAGGTATTACTATTGTTAATGGTAAAGTTGTTACAAATAATGAATATGGTAAAGCATCTACAGGTGGTTTAATAGGTTTAACAAAAGATAATAAGTTAGTTTTATTGAAAAATGTTACAGCTAGTCAAGCATTACAAAAAGGTGTAAGAGATGCTGTTTCATGGGGACCTTTCTTAATTGTAAATGGTAAAGCTGCATATACATCTGGTAATGGGGGATGGGGATATGCTGCTAGAACTGCTATTGGACAAAGAAAAGATGGAATTATTTTATTACTTGTAGTAGATAGTAATTATAATCGTACTAAAGGTGCTGATATGGTTACTTTAACTAAAATTATGCAAAATTATGGTGCTATAAACGCTGCTAATTTAGATGGTGGAACATCTAGTGTTATGGTACTTAATGGTAAAATGATTTCACAACCTATAGATGGTGCTTTAAATAAGCAAACAAGACCTATAGCTACATCAATAATTGTAGACAAATAAAAACTAGATATATATCTAGTTTTTTTATTCAAATATTTTAGTTGTATTTTTAAAATTAAGTTTAGCTACATCATGTAATATATCTTTACCAAACTTATTAACTAATTTTTTACCCATATCAGTTACAGCGTCGCTAGCACCTTTAGGTAAAAATTCATCTACTTTTTCACTTAATTTATCAAATTCTTTAATAAATATATATCTACTTATTAATGATGCACAAGCTACTGCTAAAGATTTATCTTCACCTTTAGTCATAAAAGTTATATTTCTAAATACGTTATCAGATTCTTTTAAATAACTAAAATAAATATATTTTTGAGCAAATTCATCAACGATAACATATTCATAATCTCTTATTTCACTTGTTAATGCTAATAATACTTTATTATGTAATATAGCTTTAAGTTTATTCATATTATTATTTTCATTATATCTATCATTGTATTCACTATTTCTTAATATAATACTTTTATATGGTATCTTTTTAATTATATCTGGAACTATTTCCATTATTTTATCATCAGTTAATTTTTTAGAATCTTTTACACCAATGCTTTCTAACCACTTAATATTTTCTTTTGATACATAAGCACTTGTTACTACAATAGGACCAAAGTAATCACCAGTTCCAACTTCATCTGAACCTATACAACTGGCATTATATATTTTAGGATCTATAACTATTTCTTTTTTATCCTTTTTATCCTTTTGTTCACTATTTTTTACATCTACTAATTTATTTGGATTTAAATGTCTTTCTCTTTCAATCCATAATTGAGCTGATATATCAGCACTTTTACCTTGAAATACAGCTTTTCCAGATTCATAAACTGTAACTACACAATCTGCATCATCAGCTTGAAATACAGCATAAGCAGGTGTTTTAGGTCTTTTAAAATCTTCGAAAAATTCATTCATTTCATCCATTGTATTTTTACTAATTTTTAAAGTTATAGTCATTTTGTCCCTCCTATATATATTCTATCATATTTTAGCAAAATATGTTATAATTAACATATATGAGGTGGAAAAAATGGGTGTTGTAGATTTTATTATCATTATTTTAATTTTATCAGGATTTGTTATTGGTTGGAAGAATGGTTTTACTAAACAATTGATATCAACTGTGGGATTAATTGTTTTATTAGCATTATCTTATGTTATAAAAAATCCATTAAGTGCTTTAATGTATAAATATTTACCTTTTTTTGATTTTGGAGGATCTTTTAAGGGTGTACAAGTATTAAATGTATTTATTTATGAATTTTTAGCATTTTTAATAATATTATCAATATTACAAACTGTATTTAAGATATTACTTAATACATCTTCATTATTTGAAAATATATTAAAACATACAATAATATTAGGAATACCTTCTAAATTATTAGGTGGGCTTATTGGATGTATAGAAAATTTTGTAGTTACATTTATTATATTATTTTTCTTAAATCTACCTTTTATTAATATACCAATGGTACAAGAATCTAATTTAAGTAATTTTATGTTAAATCATACACCGGTTTTATCTAATGTATGTAATGATGCATTAATAGTGTTTGATGAAATAAGAGATTTAAAACATGAGTATGAAAGTAATAAATCTAATAAAGATGAATTTAATAGTAAAGTTTTAACTGTAATGGTAAAACATAATGTAATTAGTAAAGAAAATATAGATTATTTAATATCTGTAGGAAAAATTAAATATGTAGAATATGGTGATTAGATGCAAAGATATTTTGCTACTGAAATGAAAGATAATAAACTAATATTAAGTGATGACGATCATCATCATATTAAAAAAGTAATGAGAATGAATAATCATGATTTAATAGAAGTTGTTTATGATAATAAATTATATTTATGTGAGATTAATGATATTAGTAGAGTAGATATAAATATTGTTGAAGAAAAAGAAGAAAAACATGATAAATATCCATTTATATCATTAATTATTCCAACATTAAAGGAACAAAAACTAGATTTAATTTTTCAAAAAGGAACAGAAATAGGAGTTAACGAATTTATTGTTGTTCCTTATGAAAGAAGTATGGTTAAATATGATTCTAAGAAGGAATCTACTAAACTTGAAAGATGGAAGAAAATATTAAAAGAAGCTAGTGAACAATCACATAGATTAAATGTTCCAAATATTAAATTATGTAATAACTTTAATTTTATTGATGAACTAGATGGTTTAAAATTAATTTGTAGTACAAATGAAAAAGATAATTATATAAAGGATGTTTTGAAAAATAATAGTTCATATGATAAAATATTTTTAGCAATTGGACCAGAAGGTGGAATTAGTCCAAAAGAAGAAGAATTACTAGAAAAAAAGGGGTTTCTAAAGATTACGTTAGGGTCTCAAATTATGCGTGTTGAGACTGTACCAATTTTTTTAGCTAGTATAATTAAGTATGAATTTACGGAGTGATACGATGAAAGAAGTAATAGATGAAATTATTATGAATGATACATTATTTTCGTTAATAATATTATTTTTATGTTTAATATTAATTGCTATCATAGTAATGATAATTAGATCTATGAAAACAACTAAGATTAATATATATGAAGAAGATTTAGAAGATGAAGATATCAAAAAAGTAAAACATGTAAAAAAAGAAGATATAATTGAATCTCCTACAAGTATCAAAGAAGAAGTAAAAGAAGAAATTAAAGAGGAAGAACCTGAAACGGAAGAAGAAGAAATAGTAGAAAATGATATTCCTTTAGAATTAGAAGAAAAATATAAAGAAGAACAAGAAGAAGAGATTAGAGAATTAAAGGAAGAAAGTAATACTACTGAAATAGAAAAACTACTAGAACAAATGGAAGAAGATAGTAAGTTAAAACCTGAGGAAGTAGTAGCGAATTTTGAAATGGAGCAAGAAGCTCAATCAATTATTAGTTATCAAGAATTAGTAAATGCTGTTAAAAATAGAAAAGACGAATATTATGAAGATGAATTAGAATCTAAACCATTAAGTAAGGTATCTGATTTTATAAAAGAAAATGATAATACCTTTGATGAAGATGATGCTAAAAAAATGATTGATTCAATTAGTAATAATACAACAAAAGATTTAACTAAAGAGTTAGATGATACTAAGTTTAGAAAGACTGAAATAATATCTCCTATATATGGAAGAATAGAAGATACTAGTCAAGTTGATTATCCTAAAATTAGTAAAATTAAAGAAGAAGATTTACTTAAAGATGAAACTCTTGATGTATCACAAGAAGCTGCATTATCAGCTTTAAATGATATTTATAATCATATGGCTGAAGAATTAAAGAAAAGTAATCCAGAATTAAAAAATGAGGAGTCATTAAAGAGATATACAAATAATGAAGAATTTTTACAATCTTTAAAAGACTTTAGAAAAAATTTATAAGTCTATTTAATAGACTTATTTTTATGAGGTGATTTATGAAGTTTAAAATAATTACTTTAGGATGTAAAGTAAATACATATGAATCTAATGTTATGCGAGATGCTTTATTAAATAATGGTTATATAGAAACAGATTCAGTAGCAGATTTATATATTATTAATACATGTACTGTTACTAATACAAGTGATAATAAATCAATGAAAATGATTAGAAGTGTTAGAAGACAAAATGAAAATGCTATTATATTAGTATGTGGTTGTATGACACAAGTTATTGAATCATATGATAATATAGATGCTGATATAATTATTGGTAATAAATATAAAGGAAGTATAATTCCATTAATAGATGAATTTAAAAATAATCATAAAAAAATAATTAAAGTTACAGATATTATGAATAGTGAATTTGAATCTATGATATTAAATAACTTTAATAAGACAAGAGCATTTGTAAAAATAGAAGATGGTTGTGAAAATTATTGTTCATATTGTATTATTCCTTATGCTAGAGGAAAAGTTAGAAGTAAAGAACCAAGTTTAGTTATAGAAGAAATA
This sequence comes from Caryophanales bacterium UBA5578, assembly GCA_002425325.1. Taxonomy (GTDB): domain Bacteria; phylum Bacillota_I; class Bacilli_A; order RF39; family UBA660; genus UBA5578. The sequence goes on from DIMA01000001.1 coordinate 27,093, forward strand.
AATAATTTAGTTAAAGATGGTCATAAGGAAGTAGTATTAACTGGAATACATACTGGACATTATGGAGCAGATTTAAAAGACTATTCTTTTGCTAGATTATTAAAAGAAATAGTTAAGATAAATGGATTAGAGAGACTTAGAATCTCTAGTATTGAAATAACTGAACTAAATGATGAAGTATTAGAAGTATTAAAAAATAATAAAATAATAGTTTCTCATTTACATGTACCATTACAAAGTGGTAGTAATGAAATATTAAAATTGATGAATAGAAAATATGACAAAGAATACTTTATTAATAAAATAGAAGAGATAAGAGGGATTAGACCAGAGATTTCAATTACAACAGATATAATAGTTGGCTTTCCTGGTGAGACAGAAGAATTATTTAATGAAACATTACATACAGTAAATAAAATTAAATTTTCTAAAATACATGTATTTCCATTCTCATTAAGAAAAGGAACAAAAGCTGAAGAATTACCTAATCATTTAGATGAAGTAACTAAAAAAGATAGAGTTCATAAATTAATGAGTAGAAGTAAAGAATTAGAAATTGAATATATGGAAAAATTTATTGGAATGGAATTAACTTTTATTCCTGAAGTTATAAAAGATGGAATATTAATGGGACATACAGAAAACTATTTAGGAATAAAATGTGAAGGTAATGAATCTGATTTACATAGTATAATAAAAGTTAAATTAGAGAAGATAGAATATCCAAATATTATATGTTCAAAAGTTACTAATGTTTAAATATTAGATAAATATCTATTTTATAATTAAGTTGAGATTAATTCTCAACTTGTTTTGTTTATTATTTAGGAGGTGTTTTATGCAAGACAAAAAAATAAGTAGCAGATGGGCTACAGATGAGGAAGTTTTAGCACATGATAGTATTAAAGTAGTAAAAAAGGATGCTAAGGAAAGTGTAGCGGGTATACCAGTAGGTAGTAATGGCAAAAATATATTAGTAGATACAAGTAGTATGCACACTTTAGTTATTGGATCTACTGGAAGCGGTAAAACTCAATCAATTACATTACCATCAATTAATACAATGATAAATAATAATGAAAGTATGGTTGTATTAGATGCAGAAGGTGAAATATTATCTACAGTAGGAACAAAATTAGAAGAAAATAATTATAATATTATTACAATTAATTTTAATGATCCAAAATATGGAAATCATTTTAATCCATTAAGTTTAGTAGAAGAATATTATAAAGCTAATGAAGTAGATAAATGTTTAGATTTATTACAATATATTTCTAATTCATTATTTTGTAGTGATAAAGAAAAAGGTAAAGACCCATTTTGGGATAATACTTCAAGTGACTATTTTCAAGGATTAGTAATGTTAGCATTAGAAAATAACATGGATAATATTACATTTAGAAATATATTTGAATTATCTATAAGAATAAATGAATTTGAAAAAACATTAAATGATATGCGAAATACAATTAGAAATAATGTTAATTCAAAATTTAGTACATTTTTAAGTTCAACTTTATTAGCACCAACTGAAACAAGAAAAAGTATTATAACTGTTTTTGAAAGTAAATTTAAAAAATATATATTAGATGATCGTATGAATGAAATGATGAGTATTACTGATTTTTCATTTGAAGATATAAAAAATAAAAAGACAAGTATATTTATAATTGGTAATATAAGTGAAAAATATAAATCATTGTATTCTATTACTATTGAAGAAATATATAATTATATTAGTGTAACTAATAATACTAATAGAGTAAATTTCTTATTAGATAATTTTAGTTATTATTCACCAATATTATCTTTAACTAATATGTTAGCATCTTCACGTAGTAAAAATATTAGATTTACAATTATATTAAATAGTTTTGAAGAATTATATGCTTATTATGGAAAAGAAACTGGTGAAATATTAAAAAGTGAATTTGGAATAATTATTTATTTATTATCTAATCAAATTGGAACATTAGAAGAAATAAGTAGATTATGTGGTAATGTATATAATAAAAACGAACAAAGTAGATTAATATCTATAAATGAATTACAACATTTTAACTTTTTTGAAGCTTTAATTCTTAAACAAAGATGTTATCCATATAAAACTAAGTTAATACCTAATTATGAATTAGGATGGAATAAAGAATCTAGTTATGAGTTAAAAGAACATAATATGGTAAATAATAATTGTAATTTATTTGAAAAGATTAGAGATAAAGAAGTAAATGATTTTATTAAAAAGCCAAAAATTGATGATTTAATTAATAGAATTGATTCTAAAATAGAAGAACTAGAAAAAAGTGAAAAAGAAAAGAAAGATATAAATAGAGAAAAAGAAATAATAGTAGAAGATTTAAAAGATATTAATTTAAAAGAATTAAGTGATAGAAAAATAGTGATTGAACGTACAACTATAACTATTTATCCTAAACAATAATTTGAGAATAATTAAAAAAAATGGTAAAATAAGACACAATAGTTTAAAAAGTGTCTTATTTTTTATTATAAAATGATAAAGAGGGGGAGATAAGATGCAAAAAACAATTAATAATATTATTGGTTATATTGATAGTAATCTTACAGATAGAGTATCTGTTGATAATATAGCAGGTAAATTTTGTTTTAATAGAAGATATATTCAACATTGCTTTAAGAAGAATACTGGTCTTACTATCACACAATATACTAATTATAAAAAAATTATAAATAGTTTTTCATCTTTAGTAAGTACTGATGATAAGATTTTAAAAGTAGCACTAAATAATGGCTTTAATTCTTTAGAATATTATTCTGAGACTTTTTGTAAGATTGTAGGAATTAGTCCTATGCAATTTAGAAAATATGGAAAAGAAATTTTAGAATCTATTGCTGTGCAAGAAGGTGATGGTACTAAAATAGGTGAAGCTAGAAAGTTTAATGAAATAATTGAACAAATAAAGGCATTTGTATATGAACAAGTAGTTGAAATACCAAATGGTATAAGACATAATCAAGTAAAAGATAAACCAAAAGTAAAAGTTAAAGTAAGGGTACAAGATAAAAGAAATAACTAGTGTTATTTCTTTCTTTTTATATTTATATATTTTTGATATAATTATTATGGTGATATATGAAAAAATATTATAAATATGAATTATCTATTAGCTTTGTAACAATACTTTCATTTATTCTATTAATACCATTTATATTTGTATTACCATTATTATTTGGAGATATTGTTGTTAATGATAAATTTTTTGTTAATTTTATCTTATTTTATGTATTGTATTTCTTTTATATGGCATTACATGAATTAATTCATGGTATTGGATATTATTTAAGTGGTACAAAAAAAGAGAATATTACTTATGGTATGGCACTAGAAAAAGGTATATGTTATTGTTTAACAAAAACACCTGTAAATAAAAAAGGTATATTATTTTCTATAATATTACCATTTATTACTATTGGTGTAATAACTTTAATTATTAGTGTAATATTTAAATTACCTATGTTAGGATTATTATCAATATTTAATATATCTGGATGTTCTGGCGATTTAGTTATGTTTTTCTTCTTTTTAACAAGAGATAAAGATATAATGTATACTGAATTAGATGATCCTACTAAGTTCGCTATTATAACTGAAAAAGAAATGAAAAGTACTAAATGGTTAGGATTAAAGTTTATTGAATCAGATAATTATACAGAAGATATATTAAAAATATCTGATCATAGAAGAATAGTTATTTCTACATTTAGTAAAATATTTATGATTATTTCTTTAGTTATTTGTATATTTTTGTTAGGATTTTATATATGATAAAAATATTATTTTTATGTCATGGTAATATTTGCAGATCACCAATGGCTGAATTTATATTTAAAAGTTTAGATATTGATAATGAATTTTATGTTAACTCTAAAGCTATAAGTAATGAAGAAATAGGAAATAGTATGTATCCTAAAGCTTTAGCTAAATTAAAAGAAAAGAATATAAAAGTTGATAATCATATAGCATCTAGAGTTACTAAAGAAGATATGGATTATTATGATTATATAATTGTTATGGATAATAGTAATATAAGATTATTAAATAATTTATATGGTTTAAATGATAAGGTACATAAATTATTAGAATATATAGGTAGGGAAGATGATGTAGCTGATCCTTGGTATACTGATAATTTTGAAGTAGCTTATCAAGATATTTATGATGGTTGTTTAGGTTTATATAAATTTTTAAAAAAATAAAAAAAGGTGTTGACAAATAGATTTTAATTAAGTATAATTAATTATGTCAGTTGTTGATACTGCGGGTGTAGTTCAATGGTAGAACTCCAGCCTTCCAAGCTGATAACGTGGGTCCGATTCCCATCACCCGCTCCATTAAAAATTAACTCAGATTTATCTGAGTTTTTTTGTTTTATTTAATAGTTATTAATATACTAAATGTAATAAATATTATTCCTAATATTAATAATAATATATTTGATAATTCAATTTTTTTATTTACTACAAAGATTTTAGGATTATTACTATTAATATATATTTCATATTGTTTATTTGGTTCGAATTGTTTTATTTTTTTACCAAATATAGTTTGAAATGTTTGACGTTCATATTCAATATTATTAAAAGTATATTTAAATATTGGAGCATATCCAGTTACATATACATTACCTGGATAATAATTATATCGAATAAATGTCCCTATAATTTTAGTTTTACAATTTCTTTTTAATATAACAAGTATTATAAAAAAGATAAGTAGAAATAAACCTAGAAAAAACATAAATATATTCATATATTCACCTCTATAATTATTTTAACATAGAAATAAAAAAAGAAGTAAATATTACTTCTTTATTTTTCTATATATAGGAATTAATGTTTTATACATTGTATACATAAATTTATTTGTAATTAAATCAAATTCTCCAATAAATTCAGTATATTCTCCACCTAATCTTTTCTTAAATGAATGTATTCCATATATTGGATTATTTGGTTCTGGATTTGCTATACCACATGTTCCAAAACAATCCATACATTTGTAACCTTCATCATATGCATCTTTCATAATAGTATAGTAACATAAATAGTTTCCATTTAATTCCATTAAGATAGAATTATTACCACCATGAACTGTCCAAACTTTATCACCATATTTTACAGTTATTATAGATGATAGAACAACCTCATCTTCATTTACTTTTTTAATATTATCTAAATCTTTGTTTAATTTATCTATTTGTTTATTTAAATCATTTATTTTATTTTGTGATTTTGCTTGGTTAGCATTTTTGTTACTATTTAATTTATCTATTTCATTTTTAACATTATTTATTTTATTTTCAAATGAATTAATTAATTCTTTTATATTAGCTTTTACTATATATAAATCACTTAAATTATCTTTATTAAATATTTCATAAAAGTTTTCGTAATAACTAATAGGGGATTGAATAATTCCTTCTCTTTTAGCTGTTTCTATCATTGTAATATAGAAATCTTCCATATCATTTTTATTTCCTTTATAAATATTTAAATTATATTGATTACCTTTATTTAATATTTTTCTAGTTGTTGGATGCATAGATGAATATACATCATCCCAACTTTTATCCATATCTATTCTAAAAGTAAATCTAGGTTGTTCCATTTCAAATCCTAAATTATATCCTAAATGTTTATATCCTAATTTTTTTAAATCTTCTATTAATAGATAATTATTATTATCACCAACGATATTTCCATCAATATCAATATCATGTCTTTTAATAGCTGGATCTATTTTTATGAATAAAGCTTTTCTTTCTTTAGCAAACTTTTTTAAATAGTTAGTAAATGTATTTAATAATTCTTTATTTTTAAAATCTATAACAAAACCTCTTGGTGAATAAAAATAAGTATATTTCATTATTAATTTTTTTTCTAATAATAAAGCAGCACAAATAAGTTTATTATTTTCTTTTATCCCTACATAATGTGGAATAAAGTGTTTTTCTTTTTTTATTTGTCCAAAATCATAACTTTGCATAAAATGGCCATTTTCATTATTACTTACAAATTCTTCATATTCTTCTTTACTTAAATTAACTATAAATTCCATTTTTACACCTCTTAATTATTATACAATATTTTAAATTTATATTAAATCAATCTTATATAATTTTTCATTATTATGTAAATCTTTTATATATACAGCACCAAATTTTTCATAATAATTATTTAATGTTGTTTTTAAATATATTTCTTTAAAACCTCTATTTTTAGCTTCTTTTAAAATAGCGTCATTTAATATTTTAGAATAATTATTTCCTCTATATTCTTGTTTTACATACATAGTAGCGTACCATGGAGTTAGATGTATTTCTTCATCACCATCAGTAGGAAATATAGATATAAAACCAATTAGCTTATCATTATCTAATAATATTAATTTACAAAAATCATTTCTATCTAAATTATTTTTAATTTTATCTATTTTTCTACTTATCCTATTTTCTTTATCTATATCTTTATTATCTGCCCATTCATTATATTCTAAACGTGCTACTTCATCTAAATATTCTAATTTTTCTTTTATATTATATATTTTCATATTCACCATCCATACTTATTTTAACATAGTTTTATTATTTTATAAAAATGTGCTATAATATGTTACCACGAGGTGAAAAGTGTATGAAAATAGTAAGGGAAGATACTTTATATTTACAAAAAGGGGATATTATGTTTTTATCTCGTATAGCAAATGTACCAATTGTTGCTGAATTTTTTAAAGAATATAATTTAAGTATATTTGAAATTAATAGTAAAAATAAATATGAATTTGTTAAATTTAAAAATATATTATTATGTAATTTTTTTAGTCAAATAGATTTTATAGTTGATTATGATGAAATAAAAGATTTAACATCAAGTGAAATGGAAAAGAAAATTAATAGAGTAACTAATTTATGGAATGAATTATCTGAAAGATTTGATAATATGGATATTATTCATCAACAAAAAAATATTTCTATGATTGAAGATATAGAAAAAGCTAAGTATAAGGAAAATTCATTAAAGGAAGCATTCTTATTTTTACAAGGTAAAATTAATATGCCATTACCTGAAGAAATATTAAAAGAAAGAATTAAACCAAAGGAAAATAAGTTAGATTAATTATAATTAGGGGGATAAAATGGGAAAAATAGAATTATATCACTTTCATAAAAATACTAAGTATAATGAAATGTGGCAAGAAGGAAAAATGATATTAGTATCAGATAATTTTAAAAATAATTTATATCATAAAGTAAATAATTTTACTACAGCTATACCTGTAAATAATGGAGAGTTAATTAATTATTTTCAAGTAGCTGAACAATATTTACTTAATGGATTTGTTGATCCTGAAACTATGATGCAATTACTTGCTCATTCATATAAAATAGCTTATGATGCTTTAATCTTTAAAAGAGAACAAGCATTAGAAAATTATAGATTACAACATTGTAAGCATTTACCTAGTAGATTACATTCTGTTTATTTAACAGATGAGAAGGGAATAGAAACTTGGATTGATAAATTAGGTACTGATGATTTATCATTATTTAGAGTTGAAGCAGAAGGAAATATATTTAAGACTAATGAACAATTAATTCCTGAAGAAGAACTAACATATGAAAAATTTTTAGAACAAGCTTATAGATATTGGAATCCTAATTTTAAAAAAGTTCCTGTTAATACTAATGAATATTTAGCTCAAGGTAAAATATTAGTAAAAGAAAAAATAAAAATATAACTTATGTTATATTTTTTTTGATATAATTAATAAGGTGATAATATGCTCCAAGAAATATTAAAAGATAAAATAACAATTGGAATAGATATAGATGATACTATAACTAATTCATATAATAAAATAATAGATTATACATGTAATTATTATAATTATGATAAGGATTATGTATTAAATAATAAATTAACATATGATTTTTTTGTTAATAATGAATCTTTTCCTAATTATGAAGAGTTTGTATTTAATAATTATGAAAAGATATTATATGATGTTGAATTAAAAGAGAATGTAAAAGAAGCATTAGATTTATTACATGATATGGGATATAAAATAATATTTATAACAGCTAGAAATGATAAAGAATATAAAGATCCATATAAATATACAATTGATTATTTAAAGAGGAATAATATATATTATGATGAAGTACATACTAATATTTTAGATAAAGGTATATTTTGTAGAGAACATAATATAAGTTTATTCATTGATGATAGTATTAATAATTGTAAAAAAGTAAATAATGAAGGAATATATACTTTATTATTTACTAATATATATAATGAACATTGTAATTCGTTTGATAGGTTAAATAATTATGATGAATTAATTGACATAATAAAAACACTTTAAAAGTGTTTTTTTATATATTTCTTAAATTATGAATTATTTCATGTTTAGAGGAGTTAATAACACATTCTCTATCCATTTGTTTTACTTTTAAGCCCTTAGATTTACCAATAGTAAGAAGTGATTCATTATCATCTATAAATAGAGCTTCTCCGTCTTTAATATTAAAATCTTTTATTGGATAATCAAAAAATGTTCCACGTTCTTTTTTATCATCATATATAGATGAGACATAAATTTTAGTAAAATATTTAGATAAATCATATTTTTCTAATATTGGTAATACACATGGCCAATTATCTGTCAACATTAATAGAGTATATTTACTACTTAGTAATTCTAATTCTTCTCTTATACCATCATAAAATTGATATTTACTATCATTGTATACAAAATCATGTGCAATTAATTCAATTTCTTGTTTTGTTAAATTAATATTTAAATCATTATATAAATTAGTAAATAATTCAATAAACATAATATATTCTTCATCCATAGTTGTTAATTTTTTATCTAATAGATGTGGGTACTTATGTAATACTTCATTAATTTTATTGCCATCAATATCAGGAATCATTTGTTTAATTAATGGAGTAATAAACCAATTACCACATGTAGGATATGCTAAAACTTTTCCAAAATCTAATATTAAATATTTCATATAAATACCTCTCTTATATATTTATCATATCATTTTAATTAATAATAAAAAAGTATTTGTTAAAAATTAACATATTATTTTCATTTATACATATTATTAATTAGAAAGGAATGAAATAATGATGGAAATACTTAAAGTATCAAGTAAATCTAATCCAAGTAAAGTAGCTGGAGCACTTGCTAATATATTTAGAGAAAAGGGAACTGTTGAAATACAAACTATTGGAGCTGGTTCTTTAAATCAAGCTATTAAAGCAGTTGCTATAGCTCGTGGTTTTGTAGCACCTTCAGGTAAAAACTTAGTATGTATTCCAGCTTTTACTGATATTAATATTGAAGGAGAAGAAAGAACTGCTATTAAATTAATAATTGAGGCTAAATAGTCTCTTTTTTTTATACTTTGTGTTAATTTGACATTTATTATTTTTTTTGTTATTATATACCGCATAAAAAGGGGAAATAAGGTTATGAAAAGTATAAATAGAGTAAATGAAAGTGAAAATATTAGACAAAATAATGTTTCAAATCCAAGTTATAGGTTACAAAGAAATAGTTTTGCTAGAAAAACTGAAAAGAAATTAAAAAAATTAATCAATAAAATTAGAAAAAATAAAGGAAATATAATTAAATTTGTTGCTGGTACAGTAATTGTAGGTACTATTGCAGGATCACTTTTTAATAGATTTTATGTTCCAGAAATTAATACACCAGTAGAAACTGTTATTGATTATAATAGTGATCATATATATATTGATGAATTAATGGATAATTATGCTGTTAAAAATTATGTTCAATTATGTAATAGTATTGATATTTGTGATTCTATTTCTAATTTAGATATAGATTATAATGATATTTATGAACCTATTACAGAAGAAGATATCCAAGAATTAAGTAATTATACTCTTGAAGATACAATGGCTTTAATTAATGAATATAATAATACAAAAAGTGATGAATTAGCTTCTAAATTATATTATTTAAGAAATTATAATTATAACTATGTAGTTGAAAATGGTAGTGGAAATATTGAAAATTTCTTATTAGTATTTATTAAAAGTACAGTAGCATATTCATTAAATGTAAATCCAAATGAAATTAGTGATATGACTATTCCACCAAATCATGGTAGATTGGATGCTAATGATTCAATGGTGGTTAGATATAATGAAGATGTATATCATTTAGATGGAAATGTTGAAACAATGTGTTATAACTTATATGATATTCAATCTAATCCATTAACTGATTATGAAAGTATTTCAAGTATTACTAATATAATTAATTATTATATGTTCTTTGATACATCATTTGATGAAAAAGGATTCTTAGGATTAGAAGAAAATGTTGTAGAAACAGATCATAATAAAAAGTATTATAAAGAATATAAAAAAGACTTTAAATAGTCTTTTTTTATTATATTTAAAGGGTTAATAAAAAGTATAAAAATAAATAAGAAGTAAATTAATTAATTTACTTTTTTTTATGCTATAATGAATATAATAGAATGGTTGATAGTATGGTAGTAGAACTAAATAGTTTTATATGTAATAAAAATATTGGAGCTAAAGCTAAATCAATGGTAGATTTATATAGATATGGATATAAAGTACCTAGAAGTTTAGCTCTTGATATAGATGAATTTAATAATTTATTAGAAAATGTTAAATATAAAATAGATGCTGTTATAGATGAATTAAATGAAGATAATATAATGGAATCAGTTGCTTCTATTGAAATATTTATGGATAATTTAAAATTAAATAAAGAATCATTAGAATCATTACAAAAATTTTTAAATGTAAATGATAAATATATGATTAGATGTAGTGTAGAAAATGTAGATAATTATTCTTTTTCTGGTTTATTTCCAGCTAAATATAATATTTCAAATGATAATTTAGAAGATGAAATAATTTCTTGTTATAAGTCTTTATACTCATATAATTGTTTAGTATATATGATGAAAAATAATATAGATATTAAGAAAGTATCTATGGCATTAATTATACAAAAAGAAGTTGAAATGGATTTATATGCATCAGTATCTACTATAAATCCTGTGACAATAAATACGAGTGAATTAAACATATCTGTAGGGTATAATAACAAATTTGAATATTATAGTTATGACTATCTAGAAGATAAATATATTGAATCAGATGGATATAACATAGTATCTGAAAGTGAATTAGAAGCAATTATAAATATAAGTATGAGTATTCAATCTAATTTTGGTTATCCTATTATATTTGATTTAGTAATATCTCATGGAGATATTTATGTAGTACAAGTAAGGGAATTAACTAATTTACTATATGATAATGAATTAAATATATGGAATAAAGTAAATATGTCTTCTAAAAATTTAATATTTGATTTATTATCAAGTAGTATTGATAGAGTGACTACTAATATAGAAAATGAATATAAAATAGACTCTATAAATATGAATAAAAGTAATATATATTTTAATGGAGTTTATTACAATAATAATTATTTTTCTAAATTATTAAATAATATTATAGATTATGATAATAAATATTTTAAAAATATAATAAAAGAAGATAATTTTAAAATTAGACTTAGAAGAAATAAAAATACTAAAAAGTTTATAAAAAATATTAATAAAAATATTGATACTACTAAATATGATGAATTATATATTTCGTACATAAAGAAAATGAAACATATATTACCATCTAATGTAGAAGTAGAATGGAGTAATTTAATTTTAAATGATTATGCTGATTTATTAGATTTATATAATGAAAAGAAAATTAATTCTTTTATATATTTAAATATCTTAGCTAATAAATGGTCTAAAGTTGTATCTATAGAAGATTTAGAAAAAATAAGTAAAGTTGATTCTGATTTAGTTTCTTATAATATAGAATTAGAATTTAATAGATTAGTTAAGAAAATAAAAGATGATGAAGATGCATATAGATATTGGTTTTCTTCATCTACTACAAAATTATTAGATAATTATAATAATAATTTTGATAAATACTATCATAATGATTTTAAAAAATATATAGATAGTTATGGATATTTAACTTATTCAAGTGATTTATCTGATAAATATTATGTAGAAGATGTTGAAGAAGTAATTAGACATATAAAGAAATCTTTAAGTAATTATAAAAAAATGAAGAATAATAAAAAATATATAGAAGCTAAAAAGGTTAGTATATGTTCTAATTTATCAGTATCAAAAATGAAGAAATTCTTAAGTGATATTGACTTATTACAAGAATTAAATAAAGAATTAGATTATTTAGGTGATTTAAAAAATAAATTTAATTTCTTAGTTAAGAGATACACTAAAATTTTATCAGCACTATATGTAGTTAAAGAAAATATAGAAGTTGATAATGATATATGGTTTTTAGATTTAAAATCTATATATAATTATATAGATGGAGAATTAAATGAAAATGATTTAAAGAAAATAGTTAATAAAAATAAATTATATTATAATTCTTATAGAAATTTTAAAGATTTAAAAACATTTGGATCAAGTAATAATATGATATTAAAACCTAATTTTAAAGGAATAGGTTGTTCAACTGGAATAGTATCGGGTAATGTTAAATTTATTAATTCAATTAGTGAGATTGATACATTAAAAGAAGATGATATATTTGTTACTAAGAATTTAAATCATAATTTATTATTTCAACTACCTAAAATAAAAGGGATTATATTATCAGTAGATCATCTACCATTTACATTAAGTACAATTGTAAGAGAATTAAATATACCTTGTATTTTATTAAATAATTGTAGTAAAAAACTATCAAATGGAATGATTATAGAAATGGATGCTTTTACAGGTGATATTAAAATAAAAAAACATTAATTTAATTATTGTTTTTTTTTATATTATGATATAATTTACTTGGGTGATGCACATGAATCCAGATTTAAAAAGAAGTATTATATTAGAACATTATCAAAATCCTAAAAATAAAAATTTAGTAGATGATAATAGTTATATATTAAAAAATATGAATAATGAATCTTGCATTGATGAAGTAAATGTACAAGTTAAGATAGAGGATGGAATAGTTAAAGATGTAAGATTTGATGGTGAAGCGTGTGCTATGTGTACTTCATCTTCCTCTATAATGGTAGAAACATTAATTGGAAAAACAATTGATGAAGTAAAAGAAATATTAATTAATTATAATAATATGATAGATGAAAAAGAATATAATCCAGATATACTAGAAAGTGCGATTGTTTATGACGATGTTTATAAACAACCAAATAGAAAAAAATGTGTATTATTACCTTGGTGGGGAATGGAGAAAGTAATTGAAGAAGTCGAATCAGATAGAAAGTGAAATTCTTTTAGCTAAGATAGTAAGTTTTGATTCTTTTACCTTACTAGTAGATAAAAATGAATTAGATATGCCATTTGATTTTGAAGACTATAGATTTGTAGTTAGATTTGGTGAATCAGCTTATGATTTAATTGATGGACAAAAATATCATATTATTAACATGGTAGATAATTATATTCCAGATGATGAATTAGAAAGATTAAGACCACATATTAAATATGTGTATGATATGTATCCGTTTTCTTATGTATGGAATAGATTAGAAAGAACATTAAGTGATAATGTAGATTTTATTAAATATATGAATAGTAGATCACAAATGTTAGAAGAACAACATGAAGAAGATACACCAAAATGTAAAATTATTGATTTTAAAAGCATAAAAAGGGACAGTAATGGTAAAAAGGACTAAAAAAATCTTTTATTTGAAGATTTTTTTTAGTATAATTTAAATGGTGATATTTTATGGTTATTAAAGGCATAACAGAAGAAAATGTAAGAAAAATATCTAAACAAAAAAAAGAACCAGAATGGATGACTGAGTTTAGAGTATCAGCATATAATAAATTTGTTGAATTATCTCAACCAGTATTTGGTCCTGAATTACGTATAGATTTTGATAGCATAACTTATTACCGTAGTTTAACTGACAAAATAGAAAAAAGTTGGGATGATGTTCCTAAAGATATTAGAGATACATTTGAAAAATTAGGATTACCAGAAGCAGAACAAAAATATCTAGCTGGTATTGGAGCACAATATGAGAGTGAAGTAGTTTATCATAATATGATAAAAGAAATAGAAGATAAGAATATTATTTTCTGTGATACTGATACTGCTTTAAAAAAATATCCTGATATATTTAAAGAATATTTTAATAATTTAGTTAAATATGATGAAAATAAATATACAGCGTTAAATGGTGCTGTATGGAGCGGTGGTACCTTTATTTATATTCCACCAAATACAAAATTAGATAGACCATTACAAAGTTATTTTAGATTAAATAGTGAAAAAATGGGACAATTTGAAAGAACAATTATTATTGTAGATGAAGGATCAGACTTACATTATATGGAAGGTTGTACAGCACCTACATATTCAAGTGAATCATTACATGCCGCAGTAGTAGAGATATATGTAAAAAAAGGTGCTAAATGTAGATATACAACAATTCAAAATTGGTCTAATAATTTATATAATTTAGTTACTAAAAGAGCTATAGTAGAAGAAAATGGTTTAATGGAATGGATAGATGGAAATATTGGATCTAAAGTTAATATGAAATATCCATGTTGTGTATTAAATGGTGAATATGCAAAAGGTAGATGTATATCAATAGCTGTAGCAACTAAAGAACAAATACAAGATGCAGGAGCTAAGATGATTCATTTAGCACCACATACAACAAGTGAAATAATATCTAAGTCTATAGCAGCTAATGGTGGTGTATCTAATTATAGAGGGACAGTAAGAATAAGTAAGAAGGCTACTAATTCTGAAGCATTAGTAAAATGTGATACTATTATTTTAGATAAAGAATCTAAGAGTGATACTATTCCAAAAAACATTGTTGAAAATAATTCTTCAAATATTAATCATGAAGCCACTGTATCAAAAATTGATAAAGATAAATTATTTTATTTAATGAGTAGGGGAATAAGTGAAGAAAGAGCTAAAGAATTAATTATAATGGGATTTATTGATAGATTTAGGGAAGAACTTCCTATGGAATATGCAGTAGAATTAAATAATTTACTAAAAAATTATTTTTAAAAATAAAATGGATTTATAATCCATTTTTTGTTTGTTAAAAATTAAATAATATATTTATATATAGATAATAATAGAATAATAGTCTTTTTACTTAGAATATTTATAGTGATAATATTACTTCAGAAAGGAGGATTAAATGTTAAATCAAGCTGTATTAGTTGGACGTATAGTTAAAGACCCTGAACTACATGAAACAGAAAATGGAAATAAAATTGCTAATGTCACATTAGCGGTACCTCGCTCTTTTAAAAATGTTAA
Organism: Caryophanales bacterium UBA5578; assembly: GCA_002425325.1. Classification (GTDB taxonomy): domain Bacteria; phylum Bacillota_I; class Bacilli_A; order RF39; family UBA660; genus UBA5578. The sequence goes on from DIMA01000001.1 coordinate 42,546, forward strand.
TGGTGAATATGAAACAGATTTTATTTCTTGTGTATTATGGCGTGGTGTAGCTGAAAATACTGTAGAGTATTGTAAAAAAGGAGATCTAGTTGGTGTAAAAGGTAGAATTCAAACTAGAGATGTCGAATTAGAAGATGATACTAAAAGAAAATATGTAGAAGTTGTAGCAGAAAAAGTAACATTCCTATCAAGTAAAAAAGTAGATGAATAATCTACTTTTTTCATGTTAATATGACAAAATTACAATTATGTGTCTATATCTTTACATTTTAAATTTTTATTATTGAAAATGAATTTAGATAATGTTAAGATAAATAAAAGGAGTGTAATAAAATGAGACAAATAGATTTTGGTTATGATATGTCTATGAATCCTACTGGTTCACATGAAGGAATAGGTATAGCACCTGGGTTAATGTTAACATCTGCAGATTATTACGGTGTTGTATCATATGATGGAAATGAACATGTAGTTGTAAAGGTAACTGAAGATAAATTTAATCATTATCCTCATTTACTTGGAAAATTTGTTGTTATTGATTCTGCATATGATTTATATGCTGATGGTTCTGGAACTTTATTTTTAGATCAAGATCAATCAGTTACTTCTAGACAAATTGAAGAAAGAATTAATAGTGATGAAGTAAAAGGAAAAATTACAAATATTGGTGATGTAATTGATTATTGTGGTGGAGGTTTAGCTCCTGCACCAATTAAATACAAATTATTAGAAGTATATGAAGGAATGCCTGTAGTTAGTACAGCAATTAGACATTCAGTATTTGAAGCAAAGAGAGACGCTATTAAAGGTTGTCATAAATCTATTTCAGATATGCAAACTGAATTATCAAATGATTATACTAGATAGGAGGATTTAATATGTGTAAATGTGAAGAAACTTGTACATGTGGATGCCAAGAAGGTAAAGAATGTACTTGTGAAGAAACTTGTACATGTGGAGAAGATTGTTCTTGTGGTGAAGAATGTTCATGCGGAGATAATTGTTCTTGTTCATGTGAAGAATAATAAAGTAGATGTAATATCTACTTTTTTTATGCTATAATATTTATAGTTTATAATAAGGAGAAGTTATATGAAAATACCATTAAGATTTCAAAATACAGAATATGATTGCGGAACAACATCATTTGTAAATGCTTTAGCATATTTATTTGATAGAGAAGATATTCCAGTTGAATTATTAAAAGCTATTTATAGGTATACATTAGATGTAGATAATGGATATGGTGGTACATCTAGAGAAAGTGCTAATGCATTAATAGATAAGTTTATGGAATATGCATCTAGTAATGACTTTAAAATTAAATGTACTAAGTTAGAAAAAGAAGATGTTACTTTAGATAATATTAAAAAAATATTATTAAATGGTGTCGTAGTGGCACGTTCTATTCAAGAAGTAGAACATTATGTTTTAATTACAAAGATAGATGATAATTTTGCATATATATTTGATCCATATTATTTAAGTGAAGATTATTATGTAAATGATGATGATGTAGCTGTTGTTTTAAATGAATTATTTACACATAATAGGTTAGTTAAAATAGAGAGATTAATGGAAGAATCTAATAGAGATTTTTCATTAATGGAAATAGAAAAAAGACAAATTATTGGAATAGAAAAAATAGATGGGTGATTAGATGACTATATTAGATATTATAGAAAAGAAAAAAAAGAAAATAGAATTAACTAGAGAAGAAATACATTATTTTATAGATGGAACGTTAAATAAAGAAATAGAAGATTATCAAATTAGTTCTTTATTAATGGCTATTGTTTTAAATGGTATGACAATGAATGAAATAGTTAATTTAACAGATGAAATGTTAAATAGTGGAGATAAGATAGATTTAAGTGATATAGATGGTATTAAAGTTGATAAGCATTCTACTGGTGGTGTAGGTGATAAAGTAACTCTTATATTAGCGCCTTTATTAGCTTCTTTAGGAATTAAAATAGCTAAAATGAGTGGTAGAGGATTAGGACATACTGGTGGGACTATTGATAAGTTAGAATCAATACCTGGATATAATGTTGAATTATCTAGAGATGAATTTATTAAACAAGTAAATGAAATTGGAGTATCAGTAATTAGTCAAACTGGTAATATTTGTCCAGCTGATAAAAAGTTATATGCATTAAGAGATGTAACTGGTACAGTCGATTCTATACCTTTAATAGCATCTTCTATTATGTCTAAAAAATTAGCTAGTGGAGCCGACGTAATATTCTTAGATGTTAAAGTAGGTAATGGAGCTTTAATGAAATCTTATGATGAAGCTAAAGAATTAGCGCAAACTATGATTGAGATAGGTAAAAGATTTAATAAAGTTGTTATATGTATTTTAACTAATATGGATGAACCATTAGGGTTAGCTATTGGTAATGCATTAGAAGTAAAAGAAACTATTGAAACATTAAATGGTATAGGACCTCTTGATACTACTGAATTAGTTATAGAAATAGCAGCTTTAGTAGTTAGTAAAATAAATAATATTGATGTAGAAGAAGCTCGTGTATTATGTTTAAAGAATATTCATAATGGAGAAGCTTATAAGAAATTTATAGAATTTGTTAATGCACAACATGGTGATATTAGTAAAATAGAAATTTCTAATAGAGTTTTATCTATAAAAGCTCCATCAACTGGGTATATTAAAAATATAGATGCTTTAGGATTAGGCGAAATTGCTAGATTAATTGGAGCTGGAAGATTAACAAAAGAAGATGTTATAGATTATAGTGTAGGACTTGAATTAGCTGTTAAAGTCGGAGATAAAGTAAATGTTGGTGATGAATTAATAAAAGTATATATTAATGAAAAAGATATAGAGATGAACAAGATATTAGATTGTTTTACTATAGTTGAAGAACCAACAGAAAAACCTAAATTAATATATGAAATATTAGACTAGTGTCAAGTTTTGTCAATTTTTTGGATATCTATTGCTGTAGATAAATAAATGAGTTATCCTAATAATAGGAGAGTGATTTACATGATTTATCCATCAATAGATAAACTACTTGTTAAAGTAGGATCAAAATATTTATTAGTAAATGTTGTTTCTAAAAGAGCAAAAGAAATGCAAGAAACTGAATATTATCAAATGAAGGAATGTGAATATACTTCTAAAAAAGATATTGGAAAAGCTTTGGAAGAAGTGTATAACGATTTAATTCATATTAAAGAACAATAGGAGAGATTAAATTGAAAAAAATAAAGCAATGGATTTCTTATATGAGAGAAATATTAAAAAATCCAATGATATCTCTATTACCTGGACAAATAGCTTTCTTTTTAGTATTGTCTATTTTTCCATTATTAATGATAGTAGGTGTCTGTTTATCATTTTTTGATATATCATTAGTTACCGTCGCTGAGTTTTTAGAAAATACTTTACCTACAGATATTGCAGAACCTGTAATTATGTTTATGAGTGGTAAAAGTTTTGACTCATCGGTAGGAATATCTATGATTATCGGATTTTTATTAGCGAGTAATGGTTCACATGCTATTATAGTGGCTTCTAATGCACTATATGGTTTTCCATCCGATACACTTTTAAAAAGACGTATTAAAGCTTTATTTTTGATTTTTATGCTCGTATTCTTATTTGCCTTTATTACAATAGTGTTAGCTTATGGAAACATAATTGCTTTAAATATTAGAGATGCGGTCGATAAAGAAATAGGAGATACTATATATTTATTATTTGCTATATTAAAATGGCCAATCGCTATGATATTAATATTCTTTAATATAAAATTAATATATGTTATAGCGCCAGACTGGCAAATATTAAGTAAAAATACAACTAAAGGTGCTATGTTTACAACAATAGCGTGGACTATTTCAACTGCTATATTCTCATATTATGTGACACATTTTAGTCATTATGATATATTTTATGGAAGTTTATCTAGTGTAGTTGTATTAATGATTTGGATTTATTTCATTTCTTATATTTTAGTTATTGGTATTTCAATAAATGTAAAAGAATATCGTGAAAAAGAGGAATAGTGTTGTTCCTTTTTTTATGCGCAATATGATATAATTATAATGTATTGATAGTACAAAAATGTTTAAAATATAAAAAAATAGTTATACTAAGAAAGAAGGAGATTATATGACACCACACAATCGTGCAAGTATTGGAGAAATAGCTAAGACTGTTATTATGCCTGGGGATCCAATAAGAGCTAAAGTAATGACAGAAAGATTTCTAGAAAATTATAAATTAGTTAATGATGTAAGAGGTATGTATGCATATACAGGTACATATAAAGGAGTACCTGTAACAATTATGGCATCAGGTATGGGAATGCCTAGTATGGGTATCTATTCTTATGAATTATTTAAATTTTATGATGTAGATAATATTATCAGAGTAGGTTCAGCAGGTGCTTATACTGATGAATTAAATTTATATGATATTGTTTTAGCTAATTCAGCATATAGTGAATCTACATTTGGGTTAGTTCAAAATAATGAAACTCGTGAAATTTTAGAAAGTAGTAACAAGATTAATGAAGTAATTAGAAGTACGGCTTTGGAAAGTAATATTAAGATTATAGAAGGAACATTACATAGTTCTGATGTATTTTATAAAGAAAATAATAAGTTTAGAGAATTATATGATAAATATAAATGTTTAGCTTGTGAAATGGAATCTTTTGCTCTTTTCCATAATGCTAATACTTTAGGAAAAAATGCTACATGTTTAGTTACTATTTCAGATAACTTAGTAACTCATGAAGAAACAACAAGTGAAGAAAGACAAAATTCTTTTGATCAAATGTTTGTTTTAGCACTAGAAAGTGTTATTAAACTTTAAAATGAATTATAAGAAGATAGAGCATGAACATTATAATTTACATGTAATTCAAACTGATAAATTTAAAACAATTAAGATGGAAGTATATTTAAAACGTTTATTAAAAAAAGAAGATATTACTAAGAGAAATGTTTTAGTTAATACATTATTAGAATCTACTAAGAAATATCCTTCTAGAAGATTATTAGAAATAGAAACTGAAGAGTTATATGACTTAGGATATAAAGGTTCTAATTATAATAGTGGTAAATATACAATATTATCATTTAATATTTCATTTTTAAATCCAAAATATACTGAAGAAAATATGGATGAAAAGTCAATTAGCTTTTTAAATGAAATATTATTTAATCCAAATGTGAATAATAATATGTTTAATCAAAAAAACTTTGATATGGCTATAAATATAATGAGAGATCATTTAGAATCTATGGAAGAAAATGCAGCTTTATATAGTCAAATAAAGATGTTAGAAGAAATGGATGATAGTATTATTTCATATAGAAGTTCAGGATATATTGAAGATTTAGATAAATTAAATCCTAAAGATTTATATGAATATTATTTAGATGTTATTAATAATGATATAGTTGATATTTTTGTTATTGGTGATATAGATGTTAATCGTATTGATTTTTTAATAGAGAATAATATGTTATTTAAAAATAATAATAAGAGTAAAGAAAGTCATTATTATGTTCATGAAGAAATACCTTCTAGCATAAAAGAAGTAAAAGAAAAATCAAATAAAGAACAAAGTACCTTAGTTATTGGTACTAAGTTTGATGAAATGACTGATTTTGAAAAAAGATATGTATTATCAATTTATAATTATATATTAGGAGGTAGTACAGATTCTAATTTATTTATAAACGTTAGAGAAAAAAATTCACTATGCTATTATATTAATTCTAGTATTCAACCATTATTAAGTATTGGTATTATTAAAGCTGGTATTAATAGTAAAGATTATGATAAAGTTATTGATTTAGTTAAATTGGAAATAGATAATATGAAACAAGGAAATTTTAATGATGATAAATTAAATAATGCTATTGTTTCATATATTAATAGTTTGTCTGAATTAGAGGATAATCCAAGTAGTATTATTTCTTTATATACTTGTTTAGAATATTTAAATGGAGATTTAATTGAAGATCGAATTAAAAATATAAAGAAAGTAACTAAAGAAGATGTAATTAAATTAGCTAATAAGATTCATTTAAATACAATCTTTCTATTAGAAGGAAGTGATGATAATGAAGAAGAATAAATTATTACATTATGATTTAGATATATATGAAGAAGTATTAGATAATGGTTTATCTATATATGTTATTCCTTTTCAAAATATTAATAATATATATGCTACTTTTTCTACTAAATATGGAAGTATACATGATGAATTTATACCTATAGATAGTGAAGATTATTATAAAGTACCTATGGGAGTAGCTCATTTTTTGGAACACAAAGTATTTGAAACTAATGATGGAATAGAACCGTTTAATTATTTTTCAAGTCATGGAGCTGATTGTAATGCTAATACATCTAATTATAAGACAACATATTTATTTTCAGGACCAACTGATTTTGAAGAAAATATTAATTTCTTATTAGATTTTGTTCAAAGCCCTTATTTTACAGATGAAAATGTTGAAAAAGAAAAGGGAATAATTGAACAAGAATTAAAGATGTTAAATGATAGACCATATTGGCATTTATATGAAAAAACATTAAATAACGTATTTAGTGAACATCCAATTAAGTATCCAGTAGGAGGTACAATTGAAAGTGTAAGAAGTATTATGAAAGAAGATTTATATAAATGTTATAATACTTTCTATCATCCTGCTAATATGTTTGTTACAATTACAGGTAATGTTGATCCTGAAAATGTTATTGAGATTATTAAAAATAACCAAGAAAATAAATCTTTTGCACCTTTTAAAGATATTATATTAAAGAAATATAATGAACCAGATACTGTTGTAAAAGAAAAAGAAATAATTGATTTTGATGTTAATATTCCAAAAGTATGTATTGGATATAAAATTAATAAATTAGATTATGATATAAATCGTTTAAGGTTATATTTAAATATTTATTTTTCAAATATTATTGGATGCACTTCAGTATTAGATGAAGAATTAAGAGATAATAATTTAATAAGTGAAGATTTAGATTTTGATGTAGTGAATACAGATAATCATTTATTATATATGGTTAACTTTGAATCTAATAATTATAATGAAGTTATTGATAAAATAATTAATACTGTTGGTAAAGTAAAAATTACAAAAGAAGAATTAAATAGAAAAATAAAAGGATTAAAAAGTGGAATAATATTTAGAAGCGATAATATTTATTCTTTAAATAGTAAAGTAAATAATAATTTAATTGATTATAATAAAGTTATATATGATGAATATGAATTAATAGAATCTTTAAGTATAGATGAATTAAATGATATACTTGAAAAAATTAGTTTTAATAATAAATCTATAATAATTTTAGAGAGTAAATAACTTGCTTTTATAATATAAATATGATAAATTAGTATTTAGTTGTGGAGGTAATTTATGAAAATAGCTTTAATTGTTATTTCAATTATATTAATTGCCATAGTTTTATTACAAGGTGGCGCTAAAGATGATAACGCTAGTATAATAAGTGGAGGAAATAGTGATTTATTTGCTAATAGAAAAGAACGTGGTGGAGAATTATTCTTAACTAGATTCACTTTCTTATTAGGTGTAGCCTTCATGGTATTATGTGTTATATTATAAAAAGTAATTTAATTACTTTTTTTTTATATTCAATTATGATAAACTAATCTATGAGGAGGGTATGTATGAATAATGTTTTACCAAGTGATACTTTTGTAGTTGTAAATAAAACAATTTTATATGATGATCGTGCTCTTCTTGTAAATTTATATCAACCATTAATTGGTGCAGTAGCTGTATCTTTGTATAATACTTTATGGTCATATTTAGATAGATTAGAATTAATATCTATGGAGTTTACTCATAATACAATTTTAAATAATATGATGATTAGTTGTAATGAGTTTATGGAAGCTAGAGAAAAACTTGAAGCTATTGGTTTAATTAAAACATATGTAAAAAAAGAAAGTGTTAATAATTTTGTATATGAATTATATTCGCCAATGAGTGCTAAAGAATTTATTACTAATCCAATTTTAAATACAGCATTATATAATGCTGTAGGAGCTAAAGAGTTTGAAAGAACTATAGAGTATTTTAAAATTCCTAATATTAATTTAAGAAATTATGAAGATATAACTAGTAAATTTAGTGATACTTTTATATGGACTACTAGTAGTGTAAGAAATATGGAATTATATAATATTAAAAATAAAAATGCTAGAAATTTAAGTATTATATCTAAAATAGATATTAATACAATATTAAATTTAATTAGTGAAGATATATTAAACCATAGAAGTATTACTAATAATATTAAAGATTATATAACTAAAATTGCATATATATATAATTATGATGATGTAGCAATGGTAGAATTAATAAGAAATTCTATTACTGATAAAAAGACTATTGATAAGAATAAATTAAGAGAAAATGCTTCTACATATTATCAGTTTGATAATATGGGTAAATTACCAGGTTTAATTTATAGAAAACAACCTGAATATTTAAGAAGTAATAAAGAAGGTTTATCAAATAGAGACAAGATTATTCATATGTTTGAAACAACTAGTCCATATGATTTCTTATTAAGTAAATATCAGACAGGAACTCCATCTAATACTGATTTAAAGATAATTGCATATTTAACTTTAGATTTAGATTTAAAACCAGGAGTTGTTAATGTACTTATAGATTATGTATTAAAAATTAATAATAATAAATTAAATAAAGCATTTATTGATACTATAGCTAGTCAATGGAAGAAAAGTAATATTGAAACAGTTGAAGCAGCAATGGCTATAGCAGAAGAAGAATATCGTAATAGAAAAAATAATAATAAAGAAGTAAAGAAAAGTTCAAGTGTTAAAAAAGTAGAATCAACTCCTTCTTGGTTTAATAAAGATATAGAAGAAGATAGTGCTACTGAAGAAGAAATTAAAGCATTTGAAGCTTTACTAAAGGGTGTGAAGTAATGAAACCATTAGAAATTAAATTAGATAATTTTGAAAAAGTTGATTTAGATCAAAGTTTTAATGAAGCTATGAAAGATCCTGTTTTTGCAAAATTAGTTTCTAAATTAAAAATGAATAATAAAGAGTTAATTAATTATACTTCTATGATAGAAACTAGTGCATGTGAATATAAAAATTGTATGGAATGTAGTGCATTAGCAGGATGCAAAAATAGAATTAAAGGACATGTTTATATACCTGTTAATATAGAAGGAGATATACAATTTCAATATAAGAGTTGTAAGTATTATGATAAATATAAAAGAAATACTTTATTTTTAAATAAAATTAAATATTTTAATACACCTTCTTCATTAAAAGAAGCTACAATTGGTAAAATTAATAAAACAGATAAAAATAGATTTAATACTATTTTATGGATAAATACTTTTTATAAAGATTATAAAGATGGAAATGCTAAAAAAGGATTATATTTACATGGTAATTTTGGCTGTGGTAAAACATATATGATAGCAGCTTTGTTTAATGATTTAGCTAAAGATGGATATGAAAGTTCTATTATATTTTGGCCAGGTTTTATTTCTTCAGCATTTCAAGAAGATTTTAAAAGTAAATATGAATATGTAAAAAAAGTACCATTATTATTAATAGATGATATTGGCGCAGAAAATTTAACAGCATACAATAGAGATGAAATATTATGTCCATTATTACAATATAGAATGGATGAATGTTTACCAACATTTTTTACATCTAATTTATCATTAGAACAATTAGAGGAACATTTATCTATATCAAAAGCAGGTGTAGAAAGTGTTAAAGCAGGACGTATAATTGCTAGAATTAAGCAGTTAACAGAACAAGTTGAAATGGTAAGTAAAAATTTAAGAAAATAGTTTAATTTACTTAACAAATTAATAATATTATGCTAAAATATGTCTAAAGGCGAGAATAAAGGACAAGATTTATATATATTTATTTATAGAGAGTTTATGGTTGGTGGAAATAAACATTAAGATATATAAGTTACTACCTTTTAGTTGTATTAGAAATAATTACCGGTTATTCCGTTATCATATTAAGTTATAAGGTAGGATGGTACCGCGTTTATACGCTCCTTAAGATTAAGGAGTTTTTTTGTTATCTGGAGGTTTGTATGGGAAAGAAAGAAGATAAAAGAAGAATTAAAGGTTTATCCAATGAAGCAATAACGATGCAACAATTTTTAAATAAAGTACTTGGTGTTCAAGATGAAAATTTATTGCGCGCTCAATTGACGCATAGTGATTTAAGAACATTATTTCCTGATTTAAAAAGAACTAGTTTTGATCATATTCTAGATGATCCTAGAATGGTTTATAGTGGGGATATTGTGCTTGTTATTGATAATTCTCATAAATTAATTCCTTATTTAGTTTCAGAACAAAAAAAGAACTTAGAAGATTTAGGTATAAACGATGTTATGTCTAATGAGGATTGGACTTTAGAACCAACTGAAGAATGGGTTAAACCAAAAACGGAAGCTCCAGCTATTTCTGATTATGATTTAACGTCTATGAGTACGTATGAATTAGAACAATTAATGTGTGTGTATTCTGCTACAAAACAAGTAGGTAATTTTCAAAAAGTTAGAAGAGAATTAGTATCACGTAGTGATAGTAAAAGATCTAATAAAATAAGTAAAGCAAAAGCTAAAAGAAAAGAATATAAGAAAGATAAATTTGAATATTAGAGGTGGATTATGATAAATATAAAAGAAAATGAAAGATTAAATGTTATGAATCATAGTTGTGCTCATTTAATGGCACAAGCTATTAAACATTTATATCCTAAAGCATTATTTTGGGTAGGACCAGTTATTGAAGAAGGTTTTTACTATGATATTGATTTAGGTGAAGATGTAATTAAAGAAGAAGATTTAGAACGTCTAGAAAAAGAAATGAAAAAAATATCTAAAGATGGTAAACGTATTGTTAGAAGAGAATTAACTAAAGATGAAGCTTTAGATATGTTTAAAGAAGATCCATATAAAATTGATTTAATTAGTCGTATGGATGAAAATGAAAATGTTATTACATGTTATAGCCAAGGTGATTTTACTGATTTATGTAGAGGACCACATGTTGAGACTGTAAAAGAATTAAAATTTTTTAAACTTATTAAATTTAGTGGTGCTTATTGGAAAGGTGATTCTAAAAACAAAATGTTACAACGTATTTACGGAGTATGTTTTGAAAATCAAGAAGATTTAGATTCTTATATGAAAGAGTTAGAAGAAGCTAAAGAAAGAGATCATCGTAAAATAGGTAAAGATTTAGATATTTTTATGGCACATGATTTAGTAGGAAAGGGGATGCCTCTTTGGTTACCAAATGGTGCTGTTATAAGAAAAGAATTAGAAAACTATATATATGCTAAAGAAAGAAGTATGGGATATCAACATGTTTATACTCCATGTGTTGGAACTGTAGATTTATATAAAACTTCAGGACATTGGGATCATTATAAAGAAAATATGTTCCCATCAATGAAAGTTGATGAAGAAGAATTTGTTTTAAGACCAATGAATTGTCCTCATCATATGTTAGTATATGGTAATAAATTACATTCATATAGAGATTTACCAATTAGAATAGGTGAATTTGCTACTGACTTTAGATATGAAGCAAGTGGTGCTGTTAAAGGATTAGAACGTGTTAGATGTATGTGTCAAAATGATGCTCATTTATTTGTTACTCCAGATCAAATTGGTGAAGAATTTAAAAAAGTTGTTGAATTAATATTAGATGTATATAAAGATTTTGGATTAGAAAATTATAAATTTAGATTATCTTTAAGAGATCCAGAGGATAAAGAAAAATATTTTGATGATGATGATATGTGGAATGAAGCTGAATCTAAATTAAGAGAAGTATTAAATGAATTAGGTGTTGAATACTTTGAAGCAATTGGAGAAGCTGCTTTCTATGGACCTAAATTAGATGTTGAAGTAAAACCTGCTGTAGGACCAGAAGTAACTTTATCAACTTGTCAATTAGATTTCTTATTACCAAGAAGATTTGAATTAAGTTATGTAGATTCAAATGGTGAAAAGAAAGTTCCAGTAGTATTACATAGAGCAATATTTGGTACTTTTGATCGTTTCACTGCATTTATTTTAGAAGAAACTAAAGGATCATTACCTTTATGGTTATCTCCAACTCAAATAAATATTATTCCAGTTAATAATGAATATCATTTAGATTATTCTAAAGAATTATACAATGAATTACTTGAAAAAAATATTAGAGTTGAATTAGATAGTAGAGATGAAAAATTATCTTATAAGATGAGAGAAAGTCAAACTAGAAAAATTCCTATGACTTTAATTATAGGAGATAAAGAAAGAGATAATAATGAAATTAGTTTCAGATTATTTGGTGAAAAAGAAACTACAACTTTATCTAAAGAAGAATTTATTAAATTAGTAGTAGATAAAATTGAAAACAAAAGTAAATAAAAAGAATGTATAAACATTCTTTTTTTTGCTTTTTTATTATATATACTGTATAATTAAATATGGAAGTGATAGAATGAAGAAAAAAGAACCAGTTAATTTATATTCCTTATTAATTGCTTTATTATCATTAGTTTTAGGAATATTTTTATGTTTAAATGGTGGCGAAAATGTTAAAAATTTAATTGGATATTTTGTAAGTGGTATTTTATTAATTACAGGTTTTATTAAATTAATTGTTACCATAACAAGAAGTAAAAAATATGGTGGTGCTCCATTTGGAGAATATGTTTATGGAATAGTATTTTTAATATTTGGATTATTAATTGCATTAAATCCAGGTATTGTAGTTTTAACTATCAGTGTATGTATTGGAACTTTATTATTATTCCTTGGTATTCAAAGATTAATAATGGGTATTACTGTTAATAAAATTGATAAGAATGGTTCATTATTTTATATATTAGAATCAGTATTAATTATTCTTTTAGGTATAATAATTATTACTGGTAAAGCATTTAGTTTCTTAGGGATTTTATTAATTGTTTATTCTTTAATGGAAATAGTAAGTTATGTTTACTATACAACTCAAAATAAAGAATATTCTAAAGTATTAAATAAAGAAGTAACAAAAGAAATGAAAGATAGTGAAGCTAAAGAAGCTGTAATTGAAGAAGAATAAAAAAAGGGTATAACCCTTTTTTATTTTTTCTTTACAGTATTTTTTTCTTTTATAGTTGGAATTAAATCATCTAATTTATTATCGAATGTTGGTTCTGTACCTTTTATATAATAAAATACCGTAGGCTTTTTAGTACTTTTAGATGCTGTTTTTCCTGTTATAGGATCTACTAATACACCTACAACATTATCAGGTGTTTTATACCAATTTTTATCTTTATCTTTTAAATAATTTTCCATAATATCTCGCCACATATGTCTTAGTTGTTTTCCATTAGATACTTCTGAAGGACTATTGTCATCATATCCACTCCATAATCCTACAACTAAGTCTTTATTATATCCAAATACTAAATGATCGCTATCAGTAGTTCCTGTTTTAATAGAATATTTTCTTGTAAATGAAGAAGTTAAATCATAACAAGTAGGGTAACTATAATTTATAAAATTATAATTATATGTACTAGTTAAACTTTCATTCATAATATATGCTAATGAAGAATTTAATACTGATTCTTTAGTATCTTTATTTTCATATAGTATATTTCCATTTACATCTTCTACTTTTTTTATTAATTTTGGTTTAACCTTATATCCTAAATTAGCTAGTGTAGCATATGATGTAACCATATCTATTAATTTAATTTCTTCACTACCTAGTGCTAAAGAAGGATTAGGTTCTATATCAGTAGTTATTCCAATTCTTTTTAACATATTAACTAAACTATCTTCGCCTAAAAATAAATGTGTTTTAACAGCATATATATTATCTGAATATGCTAATGCAGCTGGCATTGATATAGATTGATTACCATATTTATTATTATAGTTTGCAGGTGAATATGTTTTGTTTTCTTGAAATACAAATGTTGTTTTTTCGCTTGTAAATGTAGTAGATGGTGTAAATCCATTTTCAAGTGCTACATAATATAAAAATGGTTTTAATGTAGAACCAACTTGTCTTTTAGCATTAATAGCGCGATTATATTTACTTTTAGCGTAATCTCTACCACCTGTTAATGCAAGTACATGACCATTATTTGGATCCATAACTATACCTGATAATTGAATATTTTCATTTTTTATATTTTTATCCATTGCTTGTTCTAATATGCTTTGAGCATTTTGATCTAAATAAGTATATATTCTTAATCCACCTGTAGTTAAAAAGTCATCAGGTATTTCATCTATACTATTTAATTCTTGCATAACAGCATCTTTATAATACATTATTGTTTTAGAACTATCACTTGGTAAATTACCATATAATTTTAATTCAGTGTTATATGCTTCTTCCATTTCTTCTTCTGTAATATATTTATTTTTTACCATAGATTTTAGTATTACTAATTGTCTTTTTTTAGCATTTTCATAATTTGAAATAGGAGAGTAGTTATTTGGAGATTTTGGTATTCCAACTAATATAGATGCTTCAGCTAAATTTAATTCATAAGCACTTTTATGAAAATAATAATTACTTGCTTTTTCTATTCCATATATACCACCATAGTTAATAGTATTTAAATATGCTTCTAAGATATCATTTTTACTATATTGACTTTCTAGTTGAATAGTTAACCATGCTTCCTTTAATTTTCTTTGCCATGTTTTTTCAAATGATAGAAATAAATTTTTAGATAATTGTTGACTAATAGTAGATGCACCTTGTAATGTTTTTTTATTAACCATATTTACATATAAAGATTTAATAATTCTTAAATAATCAAATCCTGAATGATTATAAAAGTTTTTATCTTCTATTGATATAGTTGCGTCTATTACATAATCTGATATATTACCTAGGGGTATCCATTCATCATTTAAACTATCAACTGGAATATTATTAATATCATAGATATAAAATTTATTAGCAGATTCGATACTTAGTTTTGATTTAAAGTGTCCAATAGTATATAAAGAAACAAAAAATACTATAAATATTGAAGTTGCTATAAGCATAAAATATATTGATTTTCTTAGCCTTTTAATAATATCACTTTCTTTCATATTTAGTATTCTAAAAAAAATGAAAAATATAAGTGCAAATTATATAAAAGTATGCTATAATGTTTGGGAGTTGATACAAATGGCAAAAAAGTTGATAAAAACTAGGTTAAAAAATAATGAAGAAACAATAAATTTAGAAGTAAATGCAATCATAAGTGATAATAAAATAGTATATAAAGATAAAGATGTTACTAATACAGTTATTATTAATAATGATAATATTGATTTAATTAGAAGAAATGATGAGTATCAATTAAGTATGAATTTTAATAAAAATAAATCACAATGTGAATATAAATTATTAAATATAGATAGAATATTAAATATGGATATTGAAACAATAAATATAGATATAAAAGATAATTATGTATTCATTAAATATAAATTAAATGATGATATGTTTGAGTACGAAATAAATTATTAGGAGGTAATTATGATTAGTTTATTAGAAGAATTAATAACAAGTGTTACTAAGTTAGTTGGATATGATATTGATAATATGCGTGTAATCAAATCTAATAGACCTGATTTATGTGATTACCAATGTGATGATGTATTTAGATTAGCTAAATTATTTCATGAAAATCCTATTGTATTAGGTGAAAAGATAGTTGAAGCTTTAAATAATATTGAAAACTTTGATAGTTATTTTAAAGAAGTTAATTTTGTTAAGCCTGGATTTATTAATTTAGTATTAAGTGATGAATTTATAAATAAAAATATTAATAATATAATTAATAGTGAATCATATGGGATTGAAAAGAATGAAGTTCCTGAAACATTCGTAATTGATTATGGTGGACCTAATGTAGCTAAACCATTACATGTTGGACATATGCGTACTGCTATAGTAGGGGAATCAATTAAGAGAATTATTGAATATAAAGGGAATAAAGTAATTGGAGATGTTCATTTAGGAGATTTTGGATTACAAATAGGACAAGTTATATATGGTATTTTAGAAGAAAATAAATCAATTGATGAAATTGATATTAAATTTTTAGATTATATATATCCAAAAATGAGTGGTATTTGTAAAGAAAATGAAGAAATAAAAGAAAAATGTGCTGCTATAACTAAAGAGTTACAAGATGGTAATGAAGAATACCAAAAATTATGGAAAAAAATAATGGAAGTATCTGTTGCTGATATAAGAAATATATATGAATATTTAGATGTTCATTTTGATTATTGGAATGGTGAATCAGATGCATATCCATATTTAGAAGATACTAAAAAGATATTAGAAGATAAAAATTTATTAGTGGAAAGTGAAGGAGCTTTTGTAGTAAATGTTACAAGAGAAGATGATAAAAAAGAATTACCACCTTTAGTTTTTCAAAAATCTAATGGAGCTTATTTATATGCTTCTACGGATTTAGCAACTATTTTAGATAGAGTTAATAAATTTAATCCTGATCATATTTTATATGTAGTTGATAATAGACAATCATTACATTTTGAACAAGTATTTAGAACTTGTGAAATGTCAGGTTTAATTGATTATGAAAAGTTAGAATTTTTAGGGTATGGAACAGTTAATGGTAGTGATGGTAAACCATATAAGACAAGAAGTGGTGAAACGCCTAAATTACAAAGTTTATTTGACCAAGCTAAAGAAATTTTAATTAATAAAGAAGAAATGACTAAAGATTTAGCTAATGAAGATATAGATAAAATTGTAAATGCTATATTAAAGTTTGCTGATCTACAAAATAGTCGTGAAAGAGATTATATATTTAATATAAGTAAATTCTCTGAAGTTATTGGTAAGACAGGACCATATATCTTATATACATACTTAAGAATTAAGAAGATATTAGATGGATGTTTAACCGATATGTCAAAATTATCTAATAATATTTACAATAATTATGATAGAGATTTAAGAATTAAGTTGTTAGATTTACCTGGTGCATATTTAAATGCATATAATAATAGAATGCCACATTATGTTGCAGATTATTTATATGATTTATGTGTACTAACTAATTCATTCTATCAAAATAATCATATTAATAATGAAGAAGATTTAGTTAAGAAAAATGATTATTTAGTTATTTTAACTATAACAAGTAATATTATAAAAAGTATGTTAAATTTATTAGTAATTGATGTACCTAATGAAATGTAGAATAATATTTGGAGGGATTTAAAAATGAGTTTAATAAAATTAAGTAAAGAAGAGTTAGAATTACTTTCATATACCGATTTAACTGAGTTAATATTAAAAAATAATAAAGGTGCTATGAACACTGCTAGCATCTTTAAAGAAATAGCTGGATTATTAGAATTAAGTGATAGTGAATATGCAGCTAAAATTGGAGATTTTTATACTTCATTAACAACAGATAAAAGATTTATCTTCTTAGAAGATACTGCTGAATGGGATTTAAGAACTAATCATTCAGTACAAGTAATTGTAGAAGATGATGACGATGAAGAAGAAATTGATGAAGAAGAAATCGAAGAAGAAGAGGAAGAATTAATTGAAGAAGAAGAAGAAGATTTAGATTCTTCAATTAATGATGAAGACGATTTAGATGATGGCGATGACGATATTAGTGATTTAGCTATCTTAACTGAAGAAGAATTAGAAGAAAACTAGGTATCTAGTTTTTTCTTGCTTAAAATAAGTAATTATAGTATAATTTTTGATAGTGATTGAGGAGGCTTATATGATAGAAAGATTTGAAGCTATTGAAGCTAGATATAATGAATTACAAAATGAATTAATGAAGCCAGAAGTATTTGGAGATATTAAAAAAGCTACTGAATTAAATAAAGAACAATCCTCTTTAAAAGAAGCTTATGATGTATATCAACAATATAAAAAAATATTAGAAAATATGGAAAATGATAAAGCTATGATGAAAGATCCTGAATTAGGTGAATTTGCTCGTGAAGAATATAATACTTTACAAGAAGAAAAAGAAGCATTAGAAGCTACTTTTGAAATTTTATTATTACCTAAAGATCCTAATGATGGTAAAGATGTTATTGTTGAAATTAGAGGTGCAGCTGGTGGAGATGAAGCTAATATCTTTGCTGGTGATTTATATCGTATGTATTCATATTATGCTGAATCTCAAGGATGGCGTGTTGAAGAAATAAATTCTGAAGAAGGTGCAGCTGGTGGATATTCACAAGTAGAATTTAGAGTAAAAGGTGATAATGTTTATTCTAAATTAAAATATGAATCAGGATCTCATAGAGTACAAAGAGTACCTGAAACAGAATCTAATGGTAGAATTCAAACTAGTACTGCTACTGTACTTGTTATGCCAGAAGTAGAAGATATTGATATTGAAATTAAAGATAGCGATTTAAGAATAGATGTATATTGTGCTAGTGGTCATGGTGGACAAGGTGTTAATACTACTCCATCTGCTGTTAGAATTACGCATTTACCAACTAATACTGTTGTTACTTGTCAAAATCAAAGAAGTCAACAACAAAATAAAGCTGAAGCTATGCAAGTATTAAAAGCTCGTTTATATGAAGCTGAATTAGAAAGACAAGAAGCTGAAGTTGGAAGTGAAAGAAGAAGTAAGATAGGTACTGGAGATAGATCTGAAAAAATACGTACTTATAATTATCCTCAAAATAGAGTAACTGATCATAGAATAGGTTATTCAACAATGCAATTACAAAGAGTAATGGATGGAGCTTTAAATGATATTATTGAAGCTTTAATTACTGAAGATCAAGCAAGAAAGTTAAGAGGAGAATAATCCTCTTTTTTTATGAATATAGATATAGAAAAATATAATGAGGATTATTTAAGAAAGTATTTAGATCCTTCTAAATTAGAAGAAGGGTTAAGAAGATTAAAGAGTGGTGAACCTGTTCAATATATAGTTGGAAATGTAGATTTCTTTGAATTTAATTATGATATAGATTCTAGAGTATTAATTCCTCGTTTTGAGACAGAAGAATTAGTTGATAGAACAATTAAATATATTAATAAATATTATGATGGATTAGTTAAAATAGTAGATTTAGGAACTGGTAGTGGATGTATTGCTAATACACTTAGTTTAAAATTAGATAATAGTATTGTTAGTGCTATAGATATATCTACAGATGCTTTAGATGTAGCTAAACATAATAGTAAAAAATATAATACTGATGTTAAATTTATTAATAATGATATGTTAGATGGTATAACAGATAAATTTGATGTAATTATATCTAATCCACCATATATAAGTATTGATGAACAAATAATGGATGTTGTAAAAAATAATGAGCCATCATTAGCTTTGTATGCATCTAATAATGGACTATATTTTTATGATAAAATTTTATCTACATGTAAAAAAAATTTAAATGATAATTTCTTTATTGCATTCGAAATAGGTCAAACCCAAGCATTAGCAATAATAGAATTAACTAATAAATATTTATCTAATGTTGATGTATGGAGCGAAAAAGATTTAAATGGATTAGATAGATATATTTTTATAAAAAGTAAGTAAAATTACTTTTTTTATTTTATATGAATATGCTATAATTGAATAGGTGATTATATGATAGAAGTAAATAATATTTCAAAAAAATTTACTAAACAAATTAATAAGAAAGAAAGTGTAACTTTCTATGCTGATAAAAATATTTCATTTAAAGCTAAAGATGGACAAGTATTAGGTTTATTAGGACCAAATGGCGCTGGTAAAACTACATTACTTAGAGTTATTGCAGGTATTATGGAACCTAGTGAAGGTGAAGTATTAATTGAAGGTTTAAATTATAAAAAAAATGAAATAGAAATAAAAAAGAATATTGCTTTTTTATCAGGTAATACAAAATTATATAAGGATTTATCAGCTTATGAATTGCTTAAGATGTTTGGTGAATATTATGATATTCCAAAAGATGAATTAGAAAAAAGAATTGAATTAGTATCTAAAAGATTTGATTTAGGAAATTTTTTACATCAAAGAATTGAAAATTTATCAACTGGTCAAACACAAAGAGTATCTGTAGCACGTTGTGTTATACATGATCCTAAATATTATATTTTTGATGAAGCTACTAGTGGTTTAGATGTAATATCAAGTAAAGTTATTTTAGATTTTATTAATGAAGAAAAGAAGAAAGGTAAATGCTTTATATATTCAACACATTATATGGAAGAAGCTGAAAATATATGTGATAATGTAGTTTTAATACATAAGGGTAAAATTATAAAAGAAGGTATACCTGAAGATATTTGTAAAGAAACTAATTGTACTAATTTAAGAGATAGTTTCTTTGCTCTTATAGGAGGTGTAGATAATGAATAGTATAAGAATTACTTTATTAAAAGAATTAAGAACTATTTTTAGAGATAAAAAAACATTTAGATCTTTATTCTTATTACCTTTATTTATTCCATTATTTATTATTTTATATGGTTATATATTTGATGAAATGGATAAAGATGTTGAATCTAAAACTAATATTGGTGTTAACTTTAAAGTAGATAGTGAAGCTGATAAATTATATGAAGAACTATTAATTGAAGATAAATATTATGATAGTGAAGAAAAACTAGAAGAAGCTTATAATAATAAAGAAATAAGTGCTTATATTGTATTTGATGAAAAAGAAAATAAATACTATATGCATGCTAATAGTAGTGATCAAGAAGGTTCTATTAGTGGTGATAAAGCTATTTCATTTTTAGAAGCATATAATAAGTATTTAGCTATTAATTATTTAAATGAAAATAATATGGATATAAATAAAGTATATGCTAATGTAAATTATGAGATAATAGAAATAAGTAGTGAAAATTATTTATTAAAATTAATATTAAGTATTGCTATTACATATACAATATTATCAATAGTTATGGCTGCAACTAATATGGCTATTAGTTCTACAGTAACTGAAAAAGAAAATGGTACATTAGAAACTATTTTAACTTTACCAATTAAATCTGATCAATTAATTGTAGGTAAGTTATTAGCATCTACAGTTATGGGAATTATTGTTTCTGTATTTAGTTTTACATTAACTTATTCATCTGTAATAATTGGTTCTAAATCATTTGAATCATTTAAAAATTTTGAAATTAGTTTTAATCCATTATATTTTATTTATATTTTATTAGTTTTAGTAATAGCAAGTTTATTAATATCTGGTTTAGCAATTACTTTAACAGCATTTGCAAAATCAGTAAAAGAAGGACAATCAAAGACTCAAACATTAACATTAATAACTATGATTCCTATGTTTTTAAATTTAGCTAATGTAGACTTAGGTTCATATTTCTACATGATACCGGTTGTTAACTATGTACAAATATTAATGGATATATTTAATAATGTAGATATTTCATTTGTTAATATTGTTATTACTGTAGTTAGTTCAATTGTATATTGTTATATTATTATTAAAGCTATTGTAAAACAATATAAGAGTGAAAAAGTTTTATTTATGAATTAAGATTAACATTTGGTTAATCTTTTTTTTATGTTATAATTAATTAGGTGATAATATGGACATAGATGTTTGGGCATATGAAAAAGAATTATCTAGTGAAGGATATAAATTTATAGGTGGAGTAGATGAAGTAGGTAGAGGCCCTTTAAATGGACCAGTAGTAACAGCTTGTTGTGTTTTACCTAGTGATTTTAAGTTAGATGGATTAACTGATAGTAAAAAGTTAACTGAGAAAAAAAGAGAACAATATTATGAATATATAATTAATAATGCCATAGCGTATGGTATTGGTGAATGTTCTCCTGAAGAGATAGATAAATATAATATATTAGAGGCAACTAAGATTGCTATGGGAAGAGCTATAGATAAAGTTAAAGAACAAATAGATTTAGATTATGTATTAGTAGATGGTAATATGAAAATGAATTTAGATTTACCATATAAATCTATTGTTAAAGGAGATTTAAAAAGTATATCTATTTCTGCAGCTTCTGTTTTAGCTAAAGTAACACGTGATAGAATGTTAGTTGAATTAGATAAAAAATATCCTATGTATGGTTTTGCTAATCATAAAGGATATCCTACTAAAGCTCATTTAGAAGCAATAAAAAAATATGGTTTAATAGATGGATATAGAAAATCTTATGGACCAGTTAAAGAAATAATAGAGGGTGAAAAATAATGAAAATATTTTTAATTTCTCATATAGCAGATGCAGATGGAATTATGCCTGTTATATTAACAGATTTAACATTTGATGAATATGATTATAAATTATTAGATATTAAAGATGTAGATTCATTTGTATTAGAAAGTATAGATAATAATTTATTTGATAACTATGATAAAGTTATTATGACAGATTTATGTATTAGTGATGAAGTAGCACAAAAAATAAATAATATTGATTTAAAAAATAAGTTTTTAGTGTTAGATCATCATAATGGAAATTTAGATTTAAATAAATATCCTTTTATTAAAGTAGTTGTAGAAAATAATGGTATTAAAGAAAGTGGTACAAGTTTATATTATGAATATTTAATTAATAATTTTCCTAATAATAATATAATGAAAGAATCAGTTAATTATATGGTTAGATTAGTACAACTTGGAGATACATGGGAATGGGTAAAATATGATGTACCTGAAGCTCGTGATTTAGTTACTTTACTTTCTTATTATGGTTTAGAAAAATTTATAAATAAATATATTAAATTTTTAAGAAAGAATAAAGAATTTTATTTTGATGAAGCAGAACAATTATTAATTGAAATTGATAAGAATAAAAAAGATAATTATTTTAAATTAGCTTTAGAAAATATTATTTTTAAGGAAATAAAAGGGTATAAAACTGGAATAGTATTTGCTGAAGAATATAGAAGTGAATTAGGAAATTAT
Source organism: Caryophanales bacterium UBA5578 (assembly GCA_002425325.1). GTDB lineage: Bacteria > Bacillota_I > Bacilli_A > RF39 > UBA660 > UBA5578. The sequence continues at coordinate 65,562 of DIMA01000001.1, forward strand.
TTAGCGCAATATTATAAAGATAAAATAGATTTAGTTATAATAATTAATTTAAATAGAAGTATAAGTTATAGATGTGTTAAAGATGATATTAATGTATCTGATTTTGCTTCGTTTTTTGGAGGAAAAGGACATGCTAAAGCAGCTGGTAGTCCATTAAAAGAAGATATTAAAGAAATAATAATAGAAGAGTTATTTGGTGATTAGATGAATTTAGAATATATTAAAGTTGGATATTTAAGAACTAATTGTTATATTATATCCAAAGATAATAAATGTTTAATTATAGATCCAGGAGATGATTATCCCGAGATTATTAAAGTAGTTAATGATAGAGAAATAGTTGGTGTTTTAGTAACACATGCTCATCCTGATCATGTTGGTGCTTTAGAATTTTTTGATGCTTCTTTAATTTATGATTATTATAATTTAGAAGAAGGACATAATAAAATAGATTGTTTTGAATTTGAAGTATTATATACTCCAGGTCATAAAAGTGATTCATTAAGTTTTTATTTTGATGAGTTAAATGGATTATTTACTGGTGATTTTATATTTTTTGAAACAGTAGGTAGAACAGATTTATATACTGGTAGTTCATCAGATATGCAAAAAAGTATTTTAAAAACTAATATTTTTGATGATGATGTTATTATTTATCCTGGACATGGTAAATTTACTGATTTTAAACATGAAAGAGAAAATAATTTGTTTTTTAGAAATTAAATGATATTTACAAGCATTTAAAAATATGCTAAAATATACTTGTTTTGAAGCGATAATGGAAGAGTAGTAATAAATTAACGGATTAATAGAGAGTCTATGGTTGGTGGAAATAGATATGAGGTATTTATGAATTCACTTTCTAGTTTGTAAAAGAAAATTTACGACGGTGATGCGTTATAGTCATTAAGTGCATAATAAAGTATTATGAAGTAGGGTGGTACCGCGATATTCGTCCCTATAACATAATACTTTTTTTGTTAGGGTGTGATATTATGTTTGATATGCATTATGATTTGTTAACAGCAATCTATATGGCTAAACTTAATAATGATTTTGAAGAAATAAAAAAGTGGATTAGTTTTTATAATGATAATAATGTAATAGGTCTTATTGCTAATATGTGTTTTATGAGTGAAAAAGAAATGCAAGAAGAATATCATCCTAATTATTATGTAAAAGATAAACCTATTTCTCTAATGCTTAAAGAAAGTATTGATTTAGTTAATAAATATATTAATCCTAATATAGATATTATATTTAGCTTAGAAGGGTGTGATTATTTAAATAATCCAGATGAGTTAGATGAATTATACGAAATTGGATTAAGAGCACTAGCCCCTGTATGGAATATGCCTAATAAATATGGTTCTGGTATTAGAGGAGATTATGGATTAACTGGTGATGGAGAAGAACTTATTCATAAGGCAATTAAATTAGGTATTGCTATTGATTTATCACATACTAATGAAAAGACTTTTAAAGATATAATATCAATTGTTAAAAAATATAGAGAAAATGGTATATATCCTGTTATATATGCTAGTCATTCTAATAGTAAAAAATTATGTGATAGAGTTCGTAATTTAACAGATGAACAATTATTACTTATTAAAGAAGTAGATGGTTATGTTGGAGTTATGTCTAATCGAAATTTTGTTGAAAAAGATGCACTAGAAGAAAACATTTCGCTTAATGATCTTAAAGAAAGTTATATGAAACATTTAGTTCATATAGGTAATATTATTGGATTTGATCATTTAACATTAAGTACTGATGATATGAAGTTTTCTTTAGGAGATGAAGATTATAAAAAATTACCTATATATGAATATGAATCGATAACTAGTAGTTTAAAAGAAGATTTAAGTAAAGTATTTAGTGAAGATATTGTAGAAGATATTATGGTAAATAATGCTAAAAAAATATTAACAAGTATTAAAGGAGGAACTTATGAAAGAAAAAGTAGAATTACTATGTAAGGAAATAGAAGAAAAAATAAGTAATGCAAAAGAAATTAAAGAATTAACAGATCTAAAAGTAGAATACTTAGGAAAGAAAGGTATTATTACTGAATTACAAAGTGGTATTAAAGATGCTGAAGATAAGAAAGAATATGGTATGCAAGTAAATACTGTTAGAACTTGCTTTAACGATTTATATGAAAGTAAATTAACAGAATTAGAAACTTTAGAATTAAATAAAAAATTAGAAAGTGAAAGAATAGATGTTACTTTACCATCTAAAAGAATTAGACAAGGTTCTAAACATCCTATGACACGTATAAGAGAAGAATTAGAAGATTTATTCGTTTCTATGGGATATGATGTATATGATGGACCTGAAATTGAAACAGATGAAAATTGTTTCCAAAAATTAAATTTACCATTAGGACATCCAGCTAGAGATGCTCAAGATACATTCTATTTAGAAAATGAATATGAAGCTTATTTACTTAGAAGTCAAACTTCTACAGGTCAAGTTAGAGTTATGGAAGCTAATAAAGAAAAAGGACCTATTCGTGTAGTTTGTCCTGGTAAAGTATATAGAAGAGATGATGATGCTACTCACTCACATCAATTCATGCAAATGGAAGGTTTAGTTATTGATGAAAATGTATCAATGTCTGATTTAAAAGGAACTCTTGAAACATTCTGTAAAAAATTATTAGGTGAAAAAACTGATGTTAGATTTAGACCAAGTTTCTTCCCATTTACAGAGCCTAGTGTTGAAGTAGATGCTACATGTTTCAATTGTGGAGGAAAAGGTTGCCCATTATGTAAACAAACTGGATGGATTGAAGTATTAGGTGCTGGTATGGTTCATCCTAATGTACTTCGTATGAGTGGATATGATCCAGAAAAATATCAAGGTTTTGCTTTTGGTACTGGATTAGATAGATTTGCTATGTTTAGATTTGGTATTACAGATATTAGAACTATATATGGTAATGACTCTAGATTCTTAAATCAATTTACGAGAGGAGATGAAACTAATGAAACTAAGTAGAAAGTTCTTATGTGATTATATAGATATTCCTGATATTACTACTTATGAATTAGCAGAAGAAATGACTCATATTGGTAATGAATATGATTCTTGTGAAAAGTTAATACCTGCTACTAAGTTAATAATTGGTGAAGTTATTGAATGTGAAAATCATCCTGATAGCGACCATTTACATGTTTGTAAAGTTAATATTGGTAGTGAAGTATTAGATATAGTTTGTGGTGCTCCAAATTGTCGTAAAGGTTTAAAAGTAATTGTTGCACAAGTTGGTGCTAAATTACCTGGTGGAGAAATTAAAGCAGGTAAAATTCGTGGAGAAGTTTCTAATGGAATGTTATGTTCTAAAGCTGAATTAGGTTTAGATAATAAATTCTTAGAAGATAAAGATAGAGAAGGAATTCATGAATTAGATAGTGATGCTCCTATTGGAGAAGATCCAATTAAATATATGGGATTAGATGATGAAGTTATTGATTTTGAACTTACATCTAATAGAGGAGATTTATTAAGTATATTAGGTATGGCATATGAAGTTGGTGCTATATATGGTAATAAAGTAAAAGATATGGAATTATCTTATAAAGAAGAAGGTAATATTGATTTTAATTTAAATATTGATACTGATAATTGTACTTTATTCTTAGCAAAAGAAATTAAAAATATAACTATTAAAGAAAGTCCTAATTTTATTAAAAATAGATTAATAGCAAGTGGTATTAGACCTATTAATAATGTAGTAGATATTTCTAATTATGTTATGTTAGAAACAGGTCAACCATTACATTTCTATGATTTAGATAGATTAGGAAGAACTATTACAGTTAGAATGGCTAATGATAATGAAGAATTAGTTACTTTAGATAATGAAAAGAGAATATTATCTAGTGATGATATTGTTATTACTGATGGTAAGAATGCTGTTGGATTAGCTGGTGTTATGGGTGGTTTATCTACTGAAATAGAAGAAGATACTAAAAATATATTAATTGAATCAGCATTATTTAATAGTGTTAAAATTAGAAAAACTTCTAAGAAAATACTTAGAAGTGAAGCATCTAATAGATTTGAAAAAGGTATTGATCCTAAAAGAACTTATATGGCAATAGAAAGATGTTGTCATTTACTTGAAAAATATGCAGATGCTACTATTGTAGGTGGTATGGTTAGTATAGATAATACTGATATTAAAGATTCTGTTATTGAAGTATCTTTAGATAAAATTAATAAAGTATTAGGTACTAATATTACTACTGAAGAAGTAATAGATATTTTAAATAGATTAGATTTTAAAGTAGAAGAAAGTAATAACATATTTACAGTTACAGTTCCTACTAGAAGATTAGATATTTCTATTAAAGAAGATATAATTGAAGAAGTAGGAAGATACTATGGAATGGAAAAGATTGAAGGTTCTAAACTAATCTTACCTTTAAAAGAAGGTAAATTAGATAAGGCTAAAAGACAAATAACTAATAAAATGATTTCTATGGGATTAAATGAATCATTATCTTATGCTTTAATTCCAGAATCAGAAGTACATAAATATACTACAGATGAATTTACTCATGTTAATTTAGCAGATCCAATGAGTGAAGATAGAAAGACACTTCGTTATAGTTTATTATATTCATTAGAACAAGTTTATGAATATAATAAAGCTCGTAATTATAAAGATGTTTGTATCTTTGAAATAGGTAAAGGTTTCTATAAAGAAGATACTTATAAAGAAGAATTAAAATTAGCTGGATTAATGACAGGTAAATATTATTTAGATATAAATAATACTAATGTAGACTTCTATGTGGTTAAGGGAATAGTTGAAGAATTATTAGATTATTTAGGATATAACGGTAGATATACTATTAATGTTGGTAATGTACCAAATGAATTACATCCAGGTGTAAGTGCTGTTATAAACATGCAAGGAAAAGATATTGGTATTATTGGTAAATTACATCCAAGTATTACTAAAGATGATGTATATGTATTTGAAATTAATTTAGATAAATTATTATCAAATAGAACTTCTAATATTAAATTTAAAGAAGTACCTAAATTCTTGGGTATGGAAAAAGATGTAGCATTTATTGTTAAAAAGGATATTACTAATAAAGAAATAATGGAAGTAATTAAAAAATCTGGTGGTAAATTACTTACTAGTATAGAATTATTCGATTTATATGAAGGAGATAAAATATCAGAAGATGAAAAGTCTTTAGCATATAAACTTAAATTTCAAGATCCTTCAAGAACTTTAACAGATGAAGAAGTTACTAAAGTTTTTGAAAAAATAATATCTGATGTAGAAACTAAGATAAATGCTAAATTAAGAAATAAATAAAGTTAAGTAATACTTAACTTTTTTATTTTTATTTATAAAAATTATGATATAATTATTTTATGGTAGGTGTGATATGAAAAAGAAAGTAATGATTATATTTATTATATTAGCTATAATATTAGTTGGATATTATTATATTTTAAATACTCATAATAATACTAAAAAGAATAATAGTATAATAAATTTAACAAGTGTAGATGAAATAAAATTATATAAGTTAAATTATAATACTAAAGAATATAGTGAAGTAGTTTTATCTAATACTCAAAAAGATAATTTAAGAAATGAATTAAAAGAATTTGAAATATATGATAGTGATTCAGTAGGGGTATATGGAAAGTATAAATTGATTATTGATACTCATGAATTTTATTTTGATAATATAGATTATAATGAAGTATATTATAAAAATGATAATAAAAATGTTGCTTTTCCAATTAAAACTTTATCGTTTTTAGAAGATGATAAAGATAGATGTAGTTGTTGCCCTAAAGAAGTAACAAATTGTAATATTAATATATGTGAATGTACAGAGGAATAAAACCTCTTTTCTTGTTTAGGAGGTCATTATGGAAAATGATATAATATCTGTTTTTCTTAACCGTAAAAAACAAAATATTAGTAACTATGCATGTGTGTTTGCACAATATGCTTTAAATAATAATGTCAAACTAAATAAAATAATTAGTAAGATTGTTGATATATATGTAAATAATTATTATTTACAAAAAAATTTAGATTTTGAATTATTAAATAAATATTTTGAAACAAAAGAAAGTAATGAATCTATTTTAAAAGATGTTTTATTATCTTCTATTATTTTTTATAAAAATAGTGGTTTAGAAAATAATATTGAAAAAGATATTAATACTATTGTAGTATTATCTAATTTAATATATTTAGCTATTACTTTTGATGAATATATAGATGAATATATAAATGGAGATATCGAATTAAATGTTAGAATAAATAAATTTATAACTAAATATAAAAGTAAACTAAAAGTTAAAGCAGAAGAATATGATAAATTTATTGAAGAATTAACTAGTGTTGCAAAAAAAGATTGTAATGCTTTTAAAAAGTTTTGGAAATGTTTAGATAATAATAATTATAAATTAGAATATTTTCAAACTATAAAGAATAATAATTATTATTTTGTTAAATATGGATATGATATTAAATTATTAAATAAATATGATCCTAAAGAAGTAGATAGAGTTAGTTTATCTAAAGGAATAATAGATGATATATCTACAATATATTTAGAAAAATTAAGTATTACTATATTAAAAAATTTATTAAATAAAAATTATGATGATAAATTTTTTGTTAATTTTGATGGAGATTATTTTAATAAAAATAAAAATATAATTAATTTAGATCGTTTAAATAATAATATATGTACTAAAAAATGTCTTGTTTTTGCATTTGATTATAGTACATATAAAAAGAATACTAATATATTTAAAATGTTACGCGATAAAGGATATTTATTAGGACTTAGAAATATACCAAATAATGTTAAATTAAATATGACTATGTTTGATTTATTTGATTATGTTTTTATTAACAGTAATTTATTAGAAAACTATAAAGATTTAGAAGATGTATGGAATTTAAAAAATATTAATTTTATAACAGATAATGAATCTTTTATAGAAATAGACGAAGATTATTTATTAAATAGAAAAAGGTGATTAGATGAATGATAATGTAGTTGAATTTATTAGTTCAATTGAAACAAATACATATGATGAATTTTTAAATAATGCTACTATAGAATCATCTTATACTATAGATTGTGATATAAATGATTATGATTATTCCTGGTTAAATCAAGTAGAACAATATATACCATTTATATCTAACATAGTTAATGATACTAATTTACCAAATAATAGTATTATTGTTACATATGAAAATAGATTTATTAAAACATTAATATATTCATTAATTGAATTTATAAATGAACAAAAAAAACTATATAAAGAACATAGTTTAGATAATACTAGAAAAGAATTAAAAAGTAATATTAATACAAAGGTACTAGATGAAGATTTACAAATTAAAATTAGTATTATTTCAAATAAGAAAACAGATACTTCTAAGGGTGAATCTTTTGGATTATCTTTAGATGATAGAATAGATAGAGTTTTAGATATTGCTAATGAATTTTTAAATACTAGATTTATGAAAGTTTTACATGATGCATCATTAGTATACAATCCTATAAATAAAACACCATTAATTATAGAAGAAACAAATTATAAGAAAGCTTTAGAACTTTATAATTTTATTGATAACTATGAGAATAGTCGTAAAGATTATAATAGTAAACTTATAAATAAAAAGTTGAATACTAATTTACTTGTATCTTCTTTTATAGAATATCAATCATTTTTTAATGTTATTAATAATAATTTAGAAGATAATCAATATAAATTATTTTTGGAGAGATTAATTGAAAAAATGGTTACTGATTCTACTATGGATCAAAAAAGTTTTAAGAAGATGTTGACAAGAAAGTTTGATGAAGAGTATAGTAAAAAGAAAAATCGTGAACAAAATATTCAAAATATATTTATTAAAAATATAGATAACTATAATAAACAAATGAAGGATGCGATTAGAGCTTTAAAGAATTAGGTGATTTATTTGGTAGCGCAAGTTTTGGTTGAGTTAAAAAATAAAAATGTAGATCATACATTTGATTATAATATACCTCTAGAGTTTGTTAATGATATACAAATAGGGAAAAGAGTGTTAGTCCCTTTTGGTCATTTAACCCTAGAGGGTTTTGTTTTAAATATAGAAAATAATAGTGAGTACGATTCTTTAAAATCTATTATTGATGTTATAGATGAAGAAGTAATATTAAATGATGAATTACTTAATATCGGTGATTATATTAGTAAAAAATGTTTATCTACTAAAATAGCTGCATATCAAGCTATGTTACCAAAAGCATTAAAGGCAAAAGTTGGATGTTTAATAAATAAAAAAATGGTTTCTTTAATAAAATTAAAAGATATTAATTATATACCTAAAAATTCTAAACAAGAAGTTTTAATTAATAAACTAAAAGATAAAGATATTTTAAAAAGTGAATTAAAAGATTATATATCATCTATAAATACTTTAATAAAAAATAATGTATTAGAAGAATATAAAGTAGAAGAATATAGACTAAAAGATGATTTAAAATTAAAAGATAAAAAGAATATATTAAATGAAGAACAAAGTAAAGTAGTTAGTGAAGTTATCAATAATAAATCTTTTATTCCATATTTATTATATGGTGTAACTGGAAGTGGTAAAACAGAAGTATATATGAATATTATTGATAATGTTATTTCTTTTGGTAAAGAAGCTATTGTACTTGTTCCTGAAATAAGTCTTACACCGCAACTTGTTAATACATTTAAAGCTAGATTTGGTAATTCAATTGCTGTAATACATTCTAGATTAAGTGATGGTGAAAGATATGATGAATGGCGTAAAATAGTTAGAAAAGAAGTTAATATAGTTATAGGTGCTAGAAGTGCTATTTTTGCACCATTAACTAATATTGGAGTAATAATAGTAGATGAAGAACATACTCCTACATATAAGCAAGATAATAATCCTAGATATTATGCTATTGATATAGCGCTAATGCGTGCAAAAACACATAATTGTCCTTTAGTATTAGGAAGTGCTACACCATCTTTAGAAAGTTATACTAGAGCATCTATGGGAATATATAAATTATTAACTTTAACTAAAAGAGTTAATAATAATTTACCAAAAGTTAAATTAATAGATATGGCTAGTGAAATAAAAAAAGGAAATAAAATTATTTCACAAGAATTAAAAGATAGAATAGAAGAAACCTTATCTAAGAACGAACAAGTAATATTATTATTAAATAGACGCGGTTATTCAACTACTGTAACCTGTCACGAATGCGGTTATAAAGTAACTTGCCCTAATTGTGATATACCACTTACATATCATAAAAAGACTAATACTATGAAATGCCATTATTGTGATTATACTACTTGTAAACCTATTATTTGTCCAGAATGTCATAGTAAAGATATTAATCAATTTGGCTTAGGTACTGAAAAATTAGAAGAAGAAATTAATAAAATGTTTTCTAATGCTAAAGTAATTAGAATGGATATAGATACTACTAGTAAAAAGGGAAGTCATACTAAAATATTTGAAGCTTTTAAAAATAAAGAATATAACATATTAGTAGGTACTCAAATGATATCTAAAGGATTAGATTTTGAAGATGTTACTTTAGTAGGAGTTATTAATGGAGATGCTAGTTTAAATATACCTGATTTTAGAAGTAGTGAAAGAACTTTTTCTTTATTAAATCAAGTAGAGGGTAGAGCAGGAAGAGGATCTAAAATAGGTACAGTAATAATTCAAGGTTTTAACTTAAATCATTATAGTATTATTAAAGCAAGTGAACATGATTACTTAGGTTTTTATGAAGAAGAAATGAAAGTAAGAAAAGCTTTAAAATATCCACCATTTTATAATTTAGCAATGATTAATATAATAAGTGATAATTTTGAATTATGTAATTTAGAAAGTAATAAAATTGCTACATATTTAAAGAGTAATGTTAGTGATGCTATTATCTTAGGCCCTACAAGTGCTATTATTCCAAAAATAAATAATAAGTATTATATGCAAATAACAATTAAATATAAACATAGTGATAACTTATATCAAGCATTAAAATTTATTAATGGTAAATATAAAGATAAAAAGTTACGAGTAGAAATAGATATAAATCCTATAAAATAATATTGTTTTTTGAATAAATATTATGATATAATTAAAAAGAGAATGAAAAGAAGATTGTGGTGATACTATGAATACAGAATATAATGATAATTTTTTGAATGAAATGTTATTAGGTATTCCTGATTTAGCAAGCTTATCAGATTCAAATGATTTTGATACTAAAAAGAGTGTTAAAATTGATAATGAATGTATTGAAGTTGATGATGAAGAATTAGCAAGTATTTTATTAGAAATAGATAGAATGAATGCTGAAGAGAGATATTCTAAACCATTAACTGAATATGAACTTAAAGAAGAAAAAAGAAAGTTTGAAAAAGAAAAGGAAAAAATACTTAAAAAATTAGAATTAGAACGAGCTGAATTTGAACAAGAAAAGATTAAATTTGAACGTTCTAAGAAAGAATGGGAAAGTTTTAAAAAATTGTCTGAAGAGAGTTTTCAAGCAGAAAAAGAAGAGTTTGAAAAATATATGCAAATTGAGAAAGAAAAGATGTACTTAGAGACAATGAATTAATACTAATAAAATGCCTCTAAGATAGAGAGGTGTTTTTTTATGAAAAATATAGCAGATGTAAATAGTGATGATATTTTATCAGAATTAAATAGTTTAGATTATGGAGAAGATGATTTAAAATTATTGGATGATGAAGATATTAAACCAATTAAAAAAATGGAAATGGATGATGATTTAATAGATTTTTATAGTGATGAAAAGATAGAATCTCCTAAGATTGATTTATATACTGAAAAAGAAGTTAAAGAAGAAAAAACTTATGATGGTTATATAGAAGAAATACCTGTTAAAGCTGTAGTAGAAGAAAAAAAAGAAACTAAAGAAGAAAAAATCGCTACTAATATTTCTAATATAGATATGTATTTAAATCGTCAAAATGAAATAACAGCAGCTCAAGTAAAACATCCAGAACCTGTTATTACTCCAACTAAGCCAAAAATTGAAGATGTAAAACCAATCATTAGTACACCAGTTGAGGAAGTAAAACCAAATATTGTTACTAAAACAGAAGATAAAATAGCGCCAAGTGAATTAAATCAATTATTTGATAGAGTTTCAAATAATGTTAAAGGTGCATCTGAAATAGTAAATAAAAATGCTGAAATTAAACGTAAAATAGAAGCTAAATTTGATGAATTAAGAAGATTACAACAAGAACATGAAGATAATAAAAGAAAAGATTACGAAGAAATAAATAAATATAAAGAAGAAGTATATTCAATGTTACAACAAAAGAAAACAACATTAGAAAATGAATTGATTGAATTAAAGAAAGAAAAAGAAAAATTAGAACAAGAAAAAATTGCTTTTGAAAATTATAAGAATACGACAACAGCTAATTTAAATAAATTAGAAGAAGAATTAAATAAAGCATATGAAACTCGTAATCATGAAATTGAACAAGTAGAAATTGGTCTTGTAAAAAGAAAAGAACAATTAGATAATGATCGTTTAGCTAATGCTAGAGAAAAAGAACAATTAGAAAAAGAAAGAGCTGAATTAACTCAAAATTTAATTCAATTTAATAAGTTAGTTAGTGATTTCACTAATGGTATAGATAATTTTAATTAATCAAGTCAAAAGACTTGATTTTTTATTTGATTTAATCTTATAATGGTATTGGTGATGGTATGGCTTTTTTATGTATATCACTTGATAGATCTAGCATGAATGCTGTTCATTTAATTGATGGGGAATTATACGATATTGATAAGTATACTTCTAAGTTTAATGATGCATCTGCTATCTTGAAAGAATTTAAAGAAAAAATAGTTGAATTTAAGAAAATTTATAATATAGATAAAGAAGATAATAAAGTATCTTTGAATGTTTTTTTGCCTGATGATAAAGAAAGATTCGTTTTATATAAAAAACATTTAATAGCTTTTAAAGCATTAATTATGAATAACGAATTTTTGAAATATGCATTAGCTTATGAGAATAATTTATTAGACAAAGAATATAGATTATTGATAGAAAGTGATAAATATAATCATTATTTGTTTGCACAAAAAATTAAAGAATTATTAAGTGAAATGTCTGAACAAGAATATTATGATTTAGTAAGAAGACTTTGTTATCAATATGAAAATTATTTAGAAGATATAGAAGATGATGGAATTTTAACTATTGATCAAATATATGAACAATATTTAGAAAGAAAAACAAAAGAGTTAGAAAATACTGGTGAAATACCTAGAATTGAAAAACAAATTTCTAAGAATAGAAATCCTTTTGTTTTATTTAAACATCCAAAGTTTGTAAATAAATATGGTAAAGAATTAGATAAAACTAGACCAATATTTATTTTAGGTGGAACAATTAGTAATAAATATAAAAATAATTATGCAGAAATATGTGATGATTGTGAAATTTGTTTTGAAAATAAAATTTATCATCCATTTAATGCCAATGTTTCAGCACAATTTAGTAGTAGTACTAATAATATTTATGATAATTCATTATTAGTTATTGTATATGGTAATGATTTAAATGAAGATTTAGATATTAAAATAAGAAGAGCAATTGAAAAAGAAAATACAGTATTAATTATTGTTGAAGATGATGAATTACAACAACTATTTGAAAATAGATATGGTAACTATGATACTGTTATTATTAGAAAATATGAATTTGGAACTTATGAGTCAAAAAAAGCTTTTGCTGATATAGCTGCTGGAATATATATTAATGAATATAATAAGAAGAATAAATAATGAAGAAAAATATAGATAATTTTTTAGATGTATTAGAATCTGAAAAAAAATATTCTTCTAATACTATAATCAGTTATAGAAATGATTTAAATTTATTTAATATATTTTTAGTTGAAAATAATATTAAAAAAGTAGATTATCAAACTATAAGATTATATTTAAATTTCTTATATGAAAAAAAATATTCTAATCGAGCTATAGCACGTCATATTAGTTCGCTTAGAAGTTTTTTTAAATATATGAAAAAAAATAATATTATTAATGATAATCCTATGTTACTTATAAGTAATCCAAAGCAAGAAAAAAAATTACCAAAAGTAGTATTTGATAATGAATTAGAAAAGTTACTAGCTACACCAGATATTAATACACCAATAGGTTTAAGAGATGCATTAATACTTGAAATGTTATATTCAACGGGTGTACGTGTTAGTGAATTAGTTAATATTAAAATAAAAGATGTAAATTTAAATGGTCGAGAAATAAGAATATTAGGAAAGGGTAGTAAAGAAAGAATAGTTCTTTATGGTACTAAATGTTCTAATTTAATTAAAGACTATTTAAATAAAGCTAGAAATAAATTTATTAATGAAAATAATGTAAATGATTATTTAATACTTAGTAAAACAGGTAAAAAGATTAATACTAGAGAAATTAGAAATATAATAGATAAAGTATCTAAGGAAGCTAATTTAAAGATACATTTATCACCCCACGTTTTAAGACATACATTTGCTACTGATATGTTAAATAATGGGGCTGATTTAAAAAGTGTTCAACAATTACTTGGACATGAATCATTAAGTACAACAACTATATATACTCATGTTAGTAATGAAAGATTAAGAAAAGTATATTTGGATAGTCATCCAAGAGCACATAAATAGGAGGGTTATATGGCAAAATTTATATTTAGATATGGCGCTATGAATTGTGGTAAAACAATGCATTTACTTCAAACAGCACATAATTATAATGAAAATAATTTAAATGTAGTAGTTATTAAACCAGCGATTGATGCAAAAGGTGGAACATCTATTGTTACACGTATTGGTTTAAAAAGAAAAGTTGATGTTTTATTAAAAGCTAAAGATGATGTAATGAATAAAGTTAATTTAAATAATATTGCATGTATTTTAGTAGATGAAGCACAATTTTTACAACCAAATCAAGTAGAAGATTTATGGAAAATATCTAAATTAAAAGATATACCTGTAATATGTTATGGACTTAGAACAACATTTAAATCAAAATTCTTTGTAGGTAGTAAACCATTGATGGAATTAGCAGATGATTTAGAAGAATTAGTTACAATTTGTTCTTGTGGTTCTAAAGCAAAATTTCAAGGAAGAAAAGTAAATGGAGAGTTTGTAACAGATGGAGCTGAAGTTGCTATTGATGGATTTAATAATGTTACATATGAACCTTTATGTGGTAAATGTTATATAGAAAAAGTAATGGGAATTCATGAAGTGTAAATTTAATAAAATTTATGCTTTTTTTGTTGAACGAATATATTAATAAATGTTATAATAAGTATTGTTAGGAGGATAATGATGAAATACGTATATTTATTTACTGAAGGTAATGCTGATATGCGAAACCTATTAGGTGGTAAAGGTGCAAACTTAGCAGAAATGACAAACATTGGTTTACCTGTTCCACAAGGTTTTACAATCACAACAGAAGCATGTACTCAATATTATGAAGATGGTAGAGAAATTAATGCAGATATTCAATCTCAAATTAATGAGTACATTGTTAAAATGGAAGAAATAACAGGAAAGAAATTTGGTGATAAAGAAAATCCGCTTTTAGTTTCTGTTAGATCAGGAGCTAGAGCTTCAATGCCAGGTATGATGGATACAATTTTAAATTTAGGTTTAAATGAAGAAGTTGTAAATGTTTTAGCTGAAAAATCAAATAATCCAAGATGGGCTTGGGATTGTTATAGAAGATTTATTCAAATGTATTCTGACGTAGTTATGGAAGTTGGAAAAAAATACTTTGAAGAATTAATCGATAAGATGAAAGAAGAAAAAGGAGTAACTCAAGATGTTGAGCTTACTGCTGAAGATTTAAAAGAATTAGCAAATCAATTTAAAGCTGAATATAAATCAAAAATTGGTGCTGATTTCCCAGATGATCCAAAAGAACAATTAATGGGAGCTATTAAAGCTGTATTCCGTTCTTGGGATAATCCTAGAGCTAATGTTTATAGAAGAGATAATGATATTCCTTATTCTTGGGGAACTGCTGTAAACGTACAATCAATGGCTTTTGGTAACATGGGTGATGATTGTGGTACTGGTGTTGCGTTTACACGTGATCCAGCTACTGGAGAAAAAGGATTATTTGGAGAATTCTTAACTAATGCACAAGGTGAAGACGTTGTTGCTGGTGTTCGTACTCCAATGAAAATTGCTGAAATGGAACAAAAATTCCCAGAAGCATTTGAACAATTTAAAGAAGTATGTTCTACATTAGAAAATCATTATAGAGATATGCAAGATATGGAATTTACTGTTGAACATGGTAAATTATATATGTTACAAACTAGAAATGGTAAGAGAACAGCTCAAGCTGCTTTAAAAATTGCTTGTGATTTAGTTGACGAAGGAATGCGTACAGAAGAAGAAGCTGTAGCTATGATAGATCCAAGAAACTTAGATACTTTATTACATCCACAATTTGATGCTAAAGCATTAAAAGAAGCTACTCCAATAGGAAAAGGATTAGGAGCTAGTCCAGGTGCTGCTTGTGGTAAAGTTGTATTTACTGCAGAAGATGCAGTTGTATGGGCTGAAAAAGGAGAAAAAGTTATCTTAGTTAGATTAGAAACTTCTCCAGAAGATATTACAGGTATGAAAGCTGCTCAAGGTATTTTAACTGTTCGTGGAGGTATGACTTCACATGCTGCAGTAGTTGCTCGTGGTATGGGTGAATGTTGTGTTTCTGGATGTGGTGAAATCCAAATGAATGAAGCTAATAAAGAATTTACTTTAGCTGGTAAAGTATTCCATGAAGGAGATGTTATCTCAATTGATGGTACTACAGGTAACATTTATGATGGTGCTATAGCTACTGTAGATGCAGTTATTGCTGGTGAATTCGGAAGAGTTATGGAATGGGCAGATAAATATAGAACATTAGGTGTTAGAACTAATGCTGATACACCAAAAGATACTGCTAAAGCTATTGAATTAGGTGCTGAAGGTATTGGTCTATGCCGTACTGAGCATATGTTCTTTGATGATGAAAGAATTTTCAATTTAAGAAGAATGATTTTATCTGAAACTGTAGAAGATAGAGAAAAATATTTAAATTTATTAATCCCTTATCAAAAAGGTGATTTCAAAGCTATGTACAAGGAATTAAAAGGATTACCAATGACTGTACGTTATTTAGATCCTCCTCTACATGAATTTATTCCAAAAACTGAAGCTGAAATGAAAGTTTTAGCAGATGCTATGGGTGTAACTGTTGAACATGTAAAAGTTAAATGTGATGAATTACATGAATTCAACCCAATGATGGGTCATAGAGGATGTAGATTAGCTGTTACTTACCCAGAAATAGCTAAAATGCAAACTAGAGCTTTAATGGAAGCTGCTATTGAAGTTAAAGAAGAAGATGGATATGAAATTATTCCTGAAATTATGATTCCATTAGTTGGAGAAGTTAAAGAATTAAAATTTGTTAAAGATGTAGTTGTTGAAACTGCAGAATTAGTTAAGAGTGAAAAGAATTCTGATATCGAATACCATATTGGTACTATGATTGAAATTCCAAGAGCTGCATTAACAGCTGATGAAATTGCTAAAGATGCTGAATTCTTCTCATTTGGTACAAATGACTTAACTCAAATGACTTTTGGTTTCTCAAGAGATGATGCAGGTAAATTCTTAAGTTCATATTATGAAACAAAAATATATGAACAAGATCCATTTGCTAGAATTGATCAAAATGGTGTTGGTCAATTAGTTGAAATGGCTGTTGAAAAAGGTAAGTCAACTAGACCAAATATTAAATTAGGAATATGTGGTGAACATGGTGGAGATCCAACTAGTGTTGAATTCTGTCATAACATTGGTTTAACTTATGTTTCTTGTTCTCCATTTAGAGTACCTATTGCTAGATTAGCTGCTGCACAAGCCGCTATCAAAGCTAAACAAAACTAATAAAAAAAGAGACTAGATTTACTAGTCTTTTTTCTTTTTTAAAAAAAAATCAAAAAAACTATTGACAAGTATACTTTGCAAATGATATACTCTAATTACCAAGTTAACTTGGCAAGGAGGAAATTATGAAAAAAGAAGATATATTAGAAATGAGTAGAAAAGAGAATAAGAATAAAGATATTTATGAAATCGAAGTTGAAAATAAAGGATGTAGAATTGCTTCAATATCAATGTTAATTTTAGCAACTTTTTATTATTGCTATGAAATATATAAAGGAATTGGAGAAAATATTACATTATATTCATTAATTACTATTTATTGTTCAGTAATGTATGGATATAAAGGATTTAAAGTAGAAAAAAATAGATTCCTTAATATGTTTTGTTCTATCATATGGACAATTTTAACAATTCTATTAGTTCTTGAATATTTTAAGGTAATATAATATGAAAACAGAATTAGTATTAAAAAATAAATTAAAAGAAGTTAGAGCAGAAAGAAAAATATCTCAACAAGAATTAGCAGATATGGTTGGTGTATCAAGAAATACAATTAGTTCAATTGAAACTGGTCAATTTGAACCAACAGCAAAATTAGCATTAGTATTAGCAATTGCATTAGATATGAAATTTGAAGAACTTTTCTATTTTTAAAAAGTAAATCTATTTTTAGATTTACTTTTTTTATGTTATAATCATTTTGAAAAAAGTATATTTTTGAAATGTTAAGAAATCGGGCGCAAATTCCATTCAAAATTGATAGAACTTTATTTGATAAAATTATAAAATTGTTGTGAAAGAGAGGAAATAATATGGAAATTGGAAATAAAATATTAGAATTAAGAAAGAAAAATAATCTTTCACAAGAAGAATTAGCTGAAAAAATAGGAGTTGCAAGACAGACAATATCTAAATGGGAATTAGGAGAAACATCTCCAGATTTAAAACAATCAAAGGAATTATCAAAAATATTTAATGTTAGTTTAGATGAATTAGTTGATAATGATATTAAAGATATTTTAATTGAAAGAACATCTAATACTGAAAAATTAGCTGGTTTAATTATTAAAATATTAAAGTTTATTGGAATTGCTTTTTTAGTATTTTTAATTATAGATATAATAGCGTTTATATTATTTGTAGGTATTCATAAATCACCTGTTATATCTGAGGGGCAATCTGTTGAAATGACATGTACATTAAATGAAAATGATTATATGATTGAAGTAGGATCAGATGGATATTTTAATTGCTCAAATTGTTCTAAAGAATTACAAAAGGAATTAAAAAAAGATTATATAGATTTTGGAGATATTCCTAAAACTACAAAAAATATTGAAGATTATTTTAAAAATAATAATGGAATGTGTGAATAGCAATTTATAGAGTAGATAGAAATATCTATTCTTTTTTGATATAATTAATATAGAGGTGTTTAAAATGGATATAAAGTACGAATTTTTTATTGCAGGTAAGACAAGAAATAAAGATAATATTTTAAAAATATGTGATTTATTTGATAAATATAATATCTCATATTATTGTTTTTTAAAAAATGATGAAACTATGAATAGTTATGGTGAAGAAGGTCAAAGTGAAGAAGAAAAAATGAAAGTTTTTGAAAACTTAGGACTTAAGAGTGATGTTGTATTAAAAATATTTAAAGAAGATTTAGATAATGAAAGAGCATCTAGAAATTTATTATTAGTATTACCAGCTGGAAAATCTGGTCATATTGAATCTGGTATAGCTTATGGTATGGGTAAAAAATGTTACGCTATTGGAGAATTCGATGCTACAGATTCTTTATATAATATATTTGAAAATATATTTGCAGATGAAAAAGAATTAGAAGAATTTTTAAAGCAATATAATTAAATATTTACAAAAGTACAAATTTTTGATAAACTTAAAATGACGAGGGAGTAGTTAGCATATATTATGTAATAATACCAACATACTGATATTTATATCTGGTATTATTTTAAATAACGAGACTTGTTTGTGAAATCTTATTTTACAAGCATAGTCTCTTTTATTTTATGTAAAATAAGATTTATAAAAGAAGGAGGAGTATATGAAAAAAGATGATACTATTTTAGAAATAATTAATTTAAAAAAATATTATGGAAAAATTCGTGGTGTAGAAGATGTTTCTTTAAAATTACATAGTGGGGAAGTATATGGATTTATTGGACCAAATGGTGCTGGAAAATCTACTACTATTAGAACACTTATGAATTTAATTAATAAGACTAGTGGTAAAATCATTATTAATGGAAAAGAATCTAATAAAAATGATTTGGAATTAAAAGAATTAATAGGATATTTACCTAGTGAAATTTATTTATATGATGATTTAACAGTAAAAGAGATGTTAGATTTTCATCAATCTTTTTATAAAAGAAATTTAAAAAATAGAAGAAATGAATTAGTAAAATTATTAAAATTGGATGAATCAAAAAAGGTTGAAGATTTATCTTTAGGTAATTCAAAAAAATTAGGTATAATTTTAGCACTTATGCATGAACCTAAAATACTAATTTTAGATGAACCTACAAGTGGTTTAGATCCTATTATGCAAAATATATTTTATAATTTACTTTTAGAAGAAAAGAAAAAAGGAACTACGATAATTTACTCAACACATATACTAAGTGAAGTATCAAAGATTTGTGATCGCATCGGAATAATTAAAGACGGGAAAATAATTAAGGAAGACACAGTAGAAAATATTACCAAAAATAGTGTTACATATTTAACTATTGATTCAGATGAAATTAATAAAATCAAAAATGAAATAGATTTAAAAATTATTTATGAACAAAATAATATAATTAAATTTATGAATAATTTAAGTCCAAACGAATTAATGGAAAAAATTTCTAAATATAAAATTAATAAATTGTTAATTGAAGAAGTTTCTATTGAGGATTTATTTATGGAGTATTATGAGTAGGAGGTTAAGTATGTTAAAAAGAGAGTTAAAAATAAATTTTAAAAGTTTTCTAATTTGGACTAGTGTTTTATTATTATTATTTCTTGTAGTATTTTTAGTTTATCCATCTATAATTGAAAGTGATAATATAAAAATGATGGATGAATATGTTAAAATGTTTCCAGAAGAAATGTTAAAAGCATTTAATATGGATATTGCTTCTATGTCTACAGCATTTGGTTGGTTAAAGACAGAAGGTTTTATAATGGTTTTATTAATTACTGGTGTTTATGCATCTATTCTTGGTTCTAATATTGTATTAAAAGAAGAAAGTGATAAAACTATTGAATATTTAAATGCATTACCTATTACTAGGAGAAGTGTTTTAACACAAAAAATTATATGCGCTATTATTTATATAGTTTCTATGATATTAATATTAGGACTATTTAATTTTATTGGTTTAGAATTAAGTGAAGATTTTGATAGAAAACAATATATTTTGTTAAGCATTACACCATTATTTTCAGCATTGCCTTTGTTTGCTATTAACATATTTGTATCTACTTTTTCTCATAAGACTAAAAAGACTTTTGGAGTAAGTTTAGGTATAGCTTTAGGTAGTTATTTTTTACAAGTATTAGCAGAAATGAATGAAGTGACAGAGTTTTTTAAATATTTTACAGTTTATACATTAGCAGATATTAGAAATGTAATTGTAAATGTATCTATTAATCCTTTAATGGTTATATTAAGTTTGGTAATTACATTAGTGTTTATTATTGGCACATTTATAAGATATGAAAATAAAGAATTAGTATAATTAAAATGTAAATATTTGGTTGATATTAAAAAAATATGAAAGTGCAACCGAAAGTTGCTAGTTATTTAATTACATTTATTTTAGAATGTACTCATGAAGGGAGGAAGTAGTCTAATGAAGTTTGGAGAAAATTTATATAATTTAAGAAAAAAAGCAAATATGAGTCAGGAGTTATTAGCAGAAAAACTTGATGTATCAAGACAAAGTGTTTCTAAATGGGAAAATGGTAATGCTTATCCTGAAATGAATAGAATATTAGAATTATGTAAAATATTTAATTGTAATATTAATGATATTATTACTGAAAATATAATTGATTTTAATTCATTAGATGAAGAAGTTAAAATGAATGTAGTTAAATTTAATAAGGAAAAACAAGCTAAATTAAAACTAACAAGTAAGATAATTTCTATTTTATCTAAAATTGGATCTATAGGAGCTTTAGTAGCATCCATAGGTATCTTATTATTTGCAATATGTACACCTATGATAATTAATAATACCAAAGTATATGATGATAGTATTAAAATATACGGGAATGAATTTTCTATAAATGAAATAGATCAAGTAAAAGAAATATTTACTAATAATTCAAATACTGAATTAATTATTTATTCTATTTCTATTTGTAGCTGTTTAATTGTAACAATGTTATTATTATATTTTGCATTTAAATATTTATCTAAATTATTTATAAATATTAATAAAGAAAATTCACCATTTACATTAGATAATTTAAAATTAATTAAAAAAATTACATATTTATTAATTGGATATTCTATTATTCCTGAATTATCTGGTTATATATTTCAATTAGTTACAAAAATAGATATGGGAATTGAGTTTGAAAGTTTTAACTTTATATTTGTTTTAATTATGATTTGTATTTATTACATATTTGATTATGGACATCAAATACAATTAGATTCAAAAGGTGCGATTTATGGAAAAGAAAATGAATAAAAAAGAAATAGCTAGTTTGTTAAAAGAAAAAATTAATTACAATGATGATGATTGTCTAACAATAATTAATATTTTAGAAGATAATTTCTTATTTTTAAAAAAGAATAAAGATAAGGTAGTAAAAGATTTTATTGAAATATTAAATATTGATGAGTTAGAAGCAGCTAGAATATTTGATATTTCATCTAATTTAATCACATCAATAATTAAAGATAAAATTAAACATCCATTTAGAAATCAAGAATAATATTTAATAAAAGATAGATAATTCTATCTTTTTTATTTCATAAATTTATATATAAAAATATGTTATTTTTTTTAAGAATCCTTTTTTTGTGTATTGCATATGTGTTATAATGTAAAAGGAGAGTGTATATTATGGGTTTAAAAATGAGTGTAATTATTCCAATGTATAATTCAGGAAATTTAGTTAGTGAAACATTGGATTCTTTAGTAAATCAGTCTATTGATAAAAGTGAATTCGAAGTATTAGTAATAGATGATGGTTCTAAAGATAATGGTGCAGAAGTATGTGCTGAATATGTAAAAAAAATATGATAATTTCCATTATTATTATAAGGATAATAGTGGTGTTTCGGATACAAGAAATTTTGGATTTAAAAAAGCAAAAGGTAAATACTTATTACCATTAGATGCTGATGATTTATTACATAAAGATGCTATAAAATTAATTGTAGATTTCTTTGATAAACATTATGATGAAATAGATATTTGTTCTTATAATGATATTTTATTTTATGATGATGGTACAAAAAGAGAAAGAGATTTATATAAAAAGAGATTCCATAGGGGAACAGATGTATATGATGTAGATGGCGATGATTATTATTCAATTCAAACGAATATGCAAGTTGTTGTTAAAAATGATGGAAAAAATTACTATGATACAAGATATAAATTTGGTGAAGATGAATTATTTAATACATTAGCTGTAATGAAAAAGAAAAAAATAGGGTATGTAAAAGAAGCTATACATTATTATAGAAGACATGATGCTAGTGTAACTGCTACTAATAGCCAAAAAGATTTTGATAAAATATTTGAAGGATATTATGAAAGTTTAGTTGAAAAATTTGGACCACATCCATATATTCAATCATCAATTTTTCATAACGTTAGTTGGCGTATGAATGAAAATTACCTAAAAGATTCAGATTTAATTAATATTAGAAAAAATTTACAACATGTGGACTTTTCAAAATATGCTCATAGTCAACTTTGTCAAATGAGTACTTTTTATTCAATAGTTGGTTTATCTGGAAGAAAAGGTAGAATTAAAAATGGTAAATATTGTATAGATGGAAAAGAATTTGAATGTGATATAGATTCTCATATATTTGTAGATGAAATTAAAGTTGATGATAAAATTAATTTAGAGTTAACTATTAATATTCCATACTTCCAAGAAAACGATGTAAATATTAATTGTAATTATATTGTAAATGGTGAAAAGAAATCTATGAAGATTAAGCAAGTGCCATTTAGTAAATATGTAGATAGATTTAGAAAAAAAGTATTTATTGAATTACCTAAAGAAACTACTAAGATAACATTTAGTGCTAAAGGAATCGATAAGTTTAAAATAGAAGGTAGAACATTAGTAGCTGATGTAAGAGTTTATAATGATAAAAATATTACTATAAAGGAAGATTGCCTATTAGTTGAAAATAGAAAGAAATTTACTAAATTAAAAAATAAATTTAAAGCTTGTAAAAGTATTAAAATGTTAGCATTACTTTTGATGAGTTTCTTTGTTCCAAAGAAAAACATTTATATTGGATATAACGATATGTTAAATGAAAAATGTGCTAAAGATAAAAAAGGATATAAAATTGATAAATTTGGTTTTAAAGAAAGATTATTAATTTTACATGCTAATAAAGCATACTTTGGAGAAAGAAGAAATTTAATGCCATTTGGTGGATCAAATAAACTATATATTCAAGGTGGACAATTTGAATGTGAAGTAGTAAAAAAATATTAGACTTATTTTATAAGTCTTTTTTATTTGTATTTCTAAAATATGTGTGTTAAAATAACTAATTGGTGAGGAATATGTCTAAATTATATAATGGAATGATTGATGAAGATGTTATTGGAGTAATAGCAAATTACATAGGTGTAATGAATTATGATAAGGACTATATTGGTACATTTATCTACGGTTACATGGAAGATGATGAAAGATGTATAGATGTAATTAGTCTTACTGATTCAGATGACTTTGGTAATATTGCATTCAATAAAATAGGGGATACTAATATTATTTATAGAAGTTTTCCTAAAGATTATTTAGGGTATGCTACTGATTTAGCTATTTGTGATGTATTATATGATAAAACAGGTTTAATTAAAGCATATCAAAAACAATATATAAGAGAAAATTATTGTTGTTATAATAAAGATCAAATTATATTTGATAATTCATTTTTATATCATTTAAAAGAAAATGTTGATGATACTACATTTATGCCAAGAACATCTAAACAAAGAAGATTAAAGAAAAACTTATTATTAACTAACTTTTATGAGTATTTATTAGAACATAATGGTGGTATAGGATGTAGATGTTCTGTTGCAATGAAAGATGATGCAGATAGAATAGATAGAAGATTGAATCCTTTTAGTAATGTAAGTGAAGATGAAAGTGCTTTCTCTTTAGCAGCAGCTTGTTATAGAAGAGATAATAAATTATCTAAAGTACAAACAGTATGTAGCTATCAAAAAAAGATGATAAAATAAAACGACTATGTCGTTTTTTTTAGTATTATGATATAATGTATTTGGTGATAATATGAGAGTTTTATGTATTGGAAATAATGCTTATGATATAACTACTCCGGTAGATACTTTTCCAGTAGAAAATGTTAAGTATAGAGTACATGATAGAATAGAATGTGGTGGAGGACCAGCTTCTAATGCTGCCTATCTTTTAGGTTTATGGGGTGTTGATACATATATAGCAGGTATAGTTGGTGATGATGTATATGGTAAAAGAATTAGGGATGAATTTAGACATATAGGAGTAAATACTGATTATTTAGAATTAAATAAAGAACATATTACAACATGCGCTACGATTATAGCTAATACATCTAATGGTTCTAGAACAGTTTTATCATATAAACCTAGTTCAATGAAAATGACAGATGTAGATATTGATATTAATCCAGATGTTATTTTAGTAGATGGTCAAGAATATGAGATGTCTTTAAAGGTATTTGAAAAATATCCTAATGCTATTAAAATAATTGATGCAGGAAGAGATAGAAAAGAAATTAGAGATTTATGTACTAAGGTTGATTATGCAGTTTGTTCTTTAGAATTTGCTGAATTAGTAAGTGGTATAAAATATACTAGTGAAAATTTAATAGATATATTTAATGAACTTAATAATCAATTTAATACAAATATTATAGTTACATTAGAAAGTAATGGATGTGCTTATATGGAAGATGGTGTAGTAAAAGTTGTTCCATCTATTAAAGTAAAAGCAGTTGATTCAACCGGAGCAGGAGATATATTCCATGGTGCATTTACTTATGGAATTGCTAATTCTTGGCCTATGGAAAAAATATTAAAATTTGCTAATGTAACTGGAGCATTAAGTGTTACTCAAATAGGTGGACGTTATTCAATTTTTCCATTAAAAGAAGTAGAAAAAGTTTATAATGAAGTTAGATGAAATAATATTTATTGATAGTTTACCTACATTAGATCTTCATGGATTTGATAGTAATTATGCTGTAATTAAAATTAATGAATTTATTAATGATAATTATATTATGCGTAACAAAAATATTGTTATTGTTCATGGTATAGGTGATGGCATAATAAGAAGAGTGACACAAGATACACTTCGTCTAAATAAAAAAGTAAAAGATTTTAAGATTTTTTCAATGAACGTTGGTTGTACGATAATTGAGCTAAATATCAATTAATTATTGACTTTTCAGATATTTGATGTTATTATAGAACACATCTTATCTAAAAGAGGGGGTTTTAGTATGTACGAAGAAAGAAGAGACACTTTTTCAGTAAGAGATATTATATTACAAATTTTATTTGTTATTTTATTTGTATTAATTTTATTATGGTTATTTCCAACAAAGGGATATGTAAAAAAATTAATTAACAATAAAGGTGAACAAAGCGTTAAAGTAGAAGCAAGTCAAAGTGATATAGATAAATTATCTGTATTATATAATCAAATATTTGCTAATAACATTAAAGCAATGAAAGATGCTGCTATTGGTTATTATACAAATGAAAGATTACCAAAAAATATTGGTGATTCAGAAAAAATGACTTTACAACAAATGTATGATAAACATTTAGTATTAAAATTAACTGATAAGGAAGGTAAACCATGTGATCCAACTAAATCATATGTTGAAATTACTAAATATAAAAATGAATATAGATTAAAAGTTAATTTAAGTTGTACTAATGAAGAAGATTACATTATTGTTTACTTAGGATGTTATGATTATTGTGATGGAAATGGTGTTTGTGAAAAAGTTGAATCAAAACCAACTCCAACTCCTACACCTACTAAATATTCATGTAAAATTGTAAATGGAAAATATTACGATAAAAATGGTAATGTTGTTTCTAAAGCTGCTTATGAAAAATCATGTAGTTCAGCTAAAAAATATGTATGTGAATATAAAAAGGTAACTAATGGATATTGGGGACCTTATGGTGAATGGTCTGCATGGACAAGAAATAAAATAACTGCAAATGAATCTACTTTAGTTGAAACAAAATCTGTAAAAGAAATATTTGGATATACTACTAAAAAAGTACAAGTTGGTACTAAAATTGAAACATATATTAAAGGATATAATTACGAAAAATATATTTCTGGATATAAAACAGAAAAATATATTTCAGGTTATAAAGAAGTAAAATATATTTCTGGATATAAAGATGTACAATATATTTCAGGATATAAAACAGAAAAATATATCTCAGGTTATACAACTCAAAAAGTACAAGTTGGTACTAAAAAAGTACAAGTTGGTACTACTAAAAAGACTGTAACTAAGAAGGTTGCAGTAGGAACTACAAATGTTTATGTAAGTTCAGGTAGTGGAACTACTATTCCAGCTAATGGAAATGGATATATTTATGTTAAAACTGGTTCAAAAACTACACAAAGTTGTTCTAGTTGTGCTACTATAACAACATATACTTGGGATAAATACAAAGTAACTACAGTTTATAAAACAGAAACTACTACAGAAGAAGTACCTGTTTATAAAACTGAACCAATATATGAAGAAAAACAAGTACCTGTTTATAAAACTAGACAAGTACCACAATATTCTACAAAGAAAGAACCAATTTATAGTACTAAGAAAGAACCAATCTATAGTACAAGAAAGATTCCTGTATATAGTACAAGAAAAGTTCCTGTATATGGTACAAGAGAAGTACCTATATATGAAACTAAAAAAGTACCTGTATATACAACAGTAATTTACTATCGTTCAAGAACAAGAAAATATATTGGAGGTACTCAAGATATTAAATGGAGTACATGTAATCCAGTTGATTCTTCATTAATAAATAAGGGTTATACTTTAACTGGAAATAAAAAACAAGCATAATGTAAAGCGAGCAGAAAGAAGCACCTTTTAGCTTCTTTTTGTTTGACAACCTTATTTTAATATGTTATCATAATTTTAGAATAAGAATAGTATGATAGATAATAGGAAAGGGGCTTGTCATGAAAAGCACATATTTGTTTGATTACGTAAATGAAAATGAATTTAAAAAGCTAGAACGTTCCATTAAAAAGTATAACATGCTTGCCTATAAGAAATTATATTTTGAATATTATCCTTCATTAAAAGAAGGTAATTTCCTTGGAAAATTAATTTCAACAAATAAGACAAACGGTACAAAAACTTATGAACTAAAATTACCAACAGATGCTTTATTTTCTAAGGTACATGGTGATATTAAATTATATTATTTAGTTTATGAAAATGAAAAGATAGTAATGTTAGATAAATTTGAACCAACTGAAATTTTAAGTGAAGGTCACGCTAGTGAATTAGTTACTTATAAAGGAGTAATGGTTTCAAAACAACATGCTGAAAAAGACATGTTTAAAATTAATTTATTAAATATGATAGAGAAATAAATTTATTTCTCTATTTTTTTATGTTATAATTTAATAGGTGATAATAATGAAGAAAGTATTTTTATTTATGATGGTATTTATTTCAGTTATATTTTTAACTGGATGTAATTCAGATAAGAAAGAAAAAGTAGATGAAGAAGAGGAGGTAACTTATATGAGCGGTTTACATCATGTAGAAATTGAAATAGAAAAATATGGTGTTATTAAATTAGAATTAGATGCTGATAATGCACCAATAACTGTTACTAATTTTATTAAATTAGCTAATGAAGGGTTCTATGATGGATTAACATTCCATAGAATTATTTCTGGATTTATGATTCAAGGTGGAGATCCAGATGGTAATGGAACAGGTGGTTCTAAAGAAAAAATCGAAGGAGAATTCGATTTAAATGGAATAAAGAATAATATTTCTCATAAAAGAGGAGTAATTTCTATGGCAAGAGCACAATCATATAATAGTGCTAGTAGTCAATTCTTTATTATGCATAAAGATGCTCCAAGTTTAGACGGAAGTTATGCTGCATTTGGTCATGTTACAGAAGGTATTGAAATAGTAGATGCTATTTGTAAAGATACTCAAGTAGAAGATGATAATGGTACAGTATTAAAAGTTAATCAACCAAAAATTAAATCAATTAAAGTTATAGATTAGAATTATTTCTAATCTTTTTTTATCATATAATTATTCCAAAATAATATTATTTATTGGAGTGATTATTATTAATAAAATAGTATTATTATTTGGTGGTACCTCATCAGAACATGATGTATCAATTAATTCTTTTAAAAATATATATAAATATATCGATAAGAAAAAATATCTAGTATCTAATATTTACATTACAAAAGAAAATAATTGGATAGAATGTGATTATGATGAAGTAAATAGTTTAATAACATATAATAAGAAAATAATTAATATTATTAATTATTTAAAAAAATATGATTGTGTTTTCCCAATTTTACATGGTATTAATGGTGAAGATGGTAATTTACAAGGATTATTTGAAATGTTTGGTATTCCTTATATTGGTTGTGACTCCATTTCCAGTAAAGTATGCTTAAATAAATGTTTATCTAAGATAGTGTTTGATTATTTTAATATACCTCAAATACCATTTATTATATTTAATAAGAATGATAATATTGATGAATTAAATGTAGAATATCCTGTTATTGTAAAACCTAGTAATGGTGGTTCTTCCATTGGAATAAGTGTAGCTAATAATAGTAATGAATTAAAAGAATCTATATCTTTTGCTTTACAATATGATGAAAATATTATAATTGAAAAATTTATTAAAGCAAGAGAATTAGAAGTAGCAGTATATCAAAATAATGATATTAATATTAGTTCTATTGGAGAGATTAAATATAATTCTTTGTTTTATGATTATGAAACAAAATATTTTAATAATAAATCAGAATTACTTATACCTAGTAAAATAAATGAAGATATAAAAAATAAGATTATAAATATATCTTTATATATATTTAATAAATTAAATTGTAAGGATATTGCTAGAATAGATTTTTTATATGATGAAGATAATAATATTTTATATTTAAATGAAATTAATACAATTCCAGGTTTCACGAATACAAGTATGTATATAAAATTATTAGAATATGATGGTAATTCAATAAATTATATTATTAATGAATTAATAGAAAAAAATAAAAGATAATGATTACATTATCTTTTTTCATAAAAAAAACAATCGATTGATTGTTCAGTTTGCTTTTTGGTGCGATACAAGAGTATATTTTGAACACTTATATCAAAAAAGATAGAATCTAATAAATATCAATTCTATCTATAGTATATCATATATATTTAAAAATTAAATAAATTATTTTTGTTTTCTACTCATATAATCGTTTTCATACCAAACATCAACTTCATCTTCTGTTGGTTCTTCAAATTTTGAAACTAATTTTTTCATTAATCCTTCATCTAGATAAAAATCTGCTCCACCTTTTCCAGATTCAACTCTTTTGTTTCTTTCTTCAATTTGTTTTTTCCAATTTTCATCTGATACATGAATATAATGTAATTCTGTTTCAATATTATTTTCTTCAAAATATTGTTTTACCTTTTGTCTTTCTTCTTTACTCCAAAGACCTCTTTCATAAATAACATTTGCACCAGAATTTACTATTTCAATACATTTTTTATTCATATATTTAAGTAATCTTTCACAAAAAATATTATAAAATTCTCCTTGTTCATTATTTATTAAATCATAAGTAGCTTCATCTGGTGAAAGAATAACAGCATTAACTTCTTCTTTCAATTTTTTTGAATAATATGATTTACCACTACATATTTTTCCACATATTAAATATACCTTTGACATATAATCATCTCCTATTCTTCTTTTATAATTCCATTTTCTGTTAATAAATAAAGTTCATTTATAACTTCGTCAATATATTTTCTATCATGTGATACGCTTATTATAGTACCATTATATTCACTTAATACTTTTCTAATAACAGGATTTGATAATGGACTAACATTTCTTGTAGGCTCATCAAGTATTAAAACATCACATTTATCTAATACTAATTTAACAAGAAATAGTTTTGCTTTAGTTCCATTACTTAAATCTTTAATATTACTAATCATTTCATCTCTAGTAAATTTCATATTTCCTAAAAACATTCTTGCTTTTGTAATTTCATCTTTACTACCATTAGGACATACAAAATCCAATACATATTTATAATTATTTAAGATGTCATCATAAGTTTGTGGCATATAACCAACCTTAATATCATTTCTATCTTTTAATTCGTTATAAATTAATTTAATTAGTGTAGATTTACCAACACCATTTTTACCTATAATACATAAATGTGCATTGCCAACTATATCTAACTTTATGTTTTTAGATAATAACTTATCAAATACTTTTAATTCTTCCATATTTAAATTGATTATATTTTTTGCTCTTGGTATTTCAACTTCTTCGAATGAAAAATTTATACTTTCTTCAACATCTGGTACTTCAGTTAATTCAGTTTCATCTAGTTTTCTCTCTTGTGATTTTAATGAATGCATTTTCTTTTTTAAAACTTGAGCTCCATGTGGATCTGCTCTTGTGATTGTATTTTGTTGATGTTCAACTTTTTGCATTATTCTTTGTAGTTTTTCTTGTTGTTTATTAAATTCTCTTTTTTCAGATTTTGCTACTTGTGTTTGTTTTTCAATTATTCTAAGTCTTTGTTCAACATAAGTATCGTAATCAATTTTTAATAAAGTATGTCTACATTCAGTCTTCTTTTTTATTTGTTCTAAATGTAAAATCATATTTGCTGTATTAGCTAGTAATGTTTCATCATGAGAAACATACATAATTGGCTTATTAGTATTATTAATAAATTTTTCTAACCATTCTAATGTTTCAATATCTAAATCATTAGTAGGCTCGTCTAAAAATAAGATGTCATATTCGTTTAATAGTAATTTTAAAATATTAATTTTAACTTTTTCGCCACCTGATAATGTTTTTATTTTTTGTTTTAAAATATCATCAGTTAAATTAATCAAATCTAAGTATTTATATAAATTATTAATCTTATCATAATAATCCATTTCATCAATAAACAAAAATTTATATACACTATTATCTAATTTATCAGTACTAATAGATTGTTCTAGATAACCAATTCTATTGCCTTTTACATTAATATTTCCGCTTATTTCAGCATATTCACAAATACCCAAAATTGATTTTAATAAAGTGGATTTCCCGTTTCCTTCTTCACCAATAATAGCAAGTTTATCACCTTTATTTAGTATTAAATTAAAATTTTTAATTAAATATCTATCATTAATAGATATTGTTAAATCTTTTATTTCTAACATATTATGCCTCCTTTTTTCGGCATAATCAAAGTTTATGCCATACTTATTTAGTTAATGTTCTCATTTTCTCACCTCTATAACTTATTTATTAATTATATACATTTAATATTTTCTAGTTTTTACTTCTTCACCAGTTAACATTCTTGGGTCATATTTTTTCATTTCTTCTTCTGTTGTATAACCAACATATGCATATGTTCCATTTAATTTATTTGAATTAAATCCATAAACTGTCATTCTAGAATGTCCTTCGATTATTAAATACTTTTCATTATTACAAGTAATTAAAATTACTGGTGGAAACTTGTTTGTTTTATTATACTCAACACCATCTAAAAATGGTTGATTAGATACTTCATATATCTCTTTTCCACTTTTTATAACTTTTGCAGCTTCTACTGGCTTAGAAGTTCCATTAGATAGTTCATTCCAATAATCATAATCAATATAATATATATTATCTATATCGCTTTCATTTAGTTCTAGAAATTTCCATTCTTCTATATTAGGAAATCTTTCAAACAATTCTTCATCTGGATAACCTCTAAATTTTTTCATAATCTTTAATCTATCATTATTTTCTTGTTCATCTTCTATGTTACCATTTAAAATGATACTAGAATCCAAACCTAATTCATTAATAGCATTATTTAAATCCTCATTAAATCTTTTTGAATTTAATTCTCCTTTTAAAAATTCAAGAATCATTTCTGCTTCATTTGTTTTTCTTATTAATTTCATTTTATTCCTCCATATTTTGGAGCATATAAAAACTCCCTAAGTAATAGAAAGTCTTTTGATAAAATGCACTTTAAATTTTTATAAGTTTAAAGAAAGTGCGATTAACCCACTATTACTATTTAATTTTAATTTTTCAATATTTACAAAATTTCTCATGATTAATCACACTCCTTTCATTTGTTTAAGTATAATATATGAAAACAGCCTGATTGTCAATATTTTCAATATAATTATACCACACAAACCTATATTTCCATACCATCATCATTATTCTTTTCTAATTCTTCTTCCTCCTCATAATAATAATCATATGAATATTGTTGTTTACTTTCTTGTTCTTTTTGTCTTAATTTTTTTCTTTCTTCCATAATATCTGGATCATAGTCATGTTTGAAAGAAAATAAACTATAATTATTGTCAAACATCTTATCAACTATATTTTGTATGAATTTAGGAAGTTTTTTAAGTACTTTTTTTAAATGAGAAATCAAATAATTTGTTTTTTCTTCTAATTCATTATATTTTTCTTCAATGTATTTATTTTCCCACTTTAAATGATTATTTTCTTCAGTTAATTTATTTATTTGATCCTGCATTTTATTTTTAGATTTAATAACTATTTTATTATTAACTCTTCTCTTTTTATCAATTTCTTTTTTTATATCTTCTTTATCATTATTTAAATCATTAATTTCTTCATTTATTTTTTGTTTATTATCTTTTAATTCAGAAACATCTTCTCTTAATTCATTTAATTCTTGTTTTAACTTTTCGGCTTTCTCATTAAATTTTAATCTTTCATATGCAGAGTAATCTCTATTCTTACCTTTTTCTTTTTTCTTTAATTTATTATCTTTTGAATAAGCTAGATTAAATTCTTCGATACACTTACTTCTCATTTTATCTTGAATAACTACTAATGATTCTTTTGTGAATATTGATGTTTTACCAACTTGTCTTTCCATACCTGTTTTACAATTTTCTTTTACTGGAACTCCAACTATATGCATATGTGGCGAATTTTCATCAAAATGAATTGTAGCATTAGCAATATAAAAGTCTGGAACTATTTCTTTTAAATCCTTTAATTGATTTTCAAATACATCTGTCATTTTATATTTTTCTTCTAATGATTTATCTTCCCAATAAGCCATATTACCAATTTCAATTATAATCTCACAAGCAAGATCATGTTTATCATCATTTGATATTTTATAAAAATAATCATCTATTTTTCTATCATCACGAACTTGTTTATTATTATAATTAATTCTTGCTTCATCAAATAAATCTAAATATAAATCTTTAACATCTTTAATAATATCATTACTACCTTTAATAGTAGTAATAAGTTCATTATTATTATCATATTGTCTTAAATTATGATGATTTACTTTTCCTAAATGTTTTATATTTTGTATAGCATTATTATTCTTTGATGTAGTTCCAGATGGTGAATTTAATGCTTCTTGTTTTGCTTTAATTGTTTTATTTTTATCATTACTTAAATGAAATGAATAAGATAGTTCTTCCATATATTCCCCCTAAATAAGAATTTGTTTTTTAGCGATGAAACCCTCAAAGACATAATTCATAACTTCCTATATATCTTGTCATAAACAAGATATGGAAGCTAAGGTCAAACCTTAGAAACCGAAATAATTATCGACTTCTTTCATTCTTTACAGAACAAAACGAACCACGATAATTTATAAATCATTTAAATTTATATACTATATAAATTAATAAATGATTGTAGAAAATATTTTATTTAAAACATTTTCTATTATTAATAATCCATTTCATTGCTTTGCAACAAAACGGGCTTATTACCATCGTCAATATCAGGTATCATTTCAAATAAATCTGGTATATCTACTTTTATATCATTAGGATTATTTTTAGTAGTAAACATACCCATACCTAATATTTCCTTTTTATCATCATCTATTTCCGTTGGAAACATTCTGATAATAACTTCTCCATTTGTAAGTGGAACTGTATCAAATTCTTCTCTATCTTTATAATAAACACCTTTATAAAATTTAACATCATAACATTCATTTAAACTTTTAAAGTGTCTATAAACTTGTTTGGCTGATAAAAATTCACTATATCTAACTTTACTATCAATTCTTATACCATTCTTTTCATATATAAATTTTCTTTTACAATCTATAAATCCATCCTCATATAATTTCTTAAAATCTTTAAAGAATGTTGTTCTAAAATTAACTGATTTAACAATCCAATTTTTTAATGAATCTTGTTCTACTTCTATATCATCAATATAATTCATTATTATTCTTGCTTTATCTTCTCTTGTTAAATCATTCCAACAATCTTCTATTGCTTTATATAACATTGGTATTTTAACTTGATTTATAAAATCCATATCTCTTTTTATCAATATATCTTCTGGTCTAAATTTTAAATCTTTTATATTTTCTTGTTCTAATATTTTTCTTTCTAATTCATTTATTGTTTTATCTAAATATTCTATCTCGCTATCATGTTCTTCTAAAGTAAATGAACCATTTATATATGCTCGTTTTACTCTTTCTTTTTTAGCATTTAAATTATTTATTTCTTTAGTTAATTTTTCTTTTGGATTTTCTAATTTATTTTTTAAAAGTGGTAAAAAGAAATTATTAACAACTGAATCATATTCAAATATATCTCCAAGTAATTCTTTTATTGATTCTTCAATAGTAGTTTCTTTAATATTGTTTTTACAATGTTCACATCCATAGTAATAATATGTTCTATCAAATTTCTTTTTATATGTTGCTTTACCACCTAGAATAGCACCACAATTTGGACATAGTAATTTTTGTAAGAATAAATATGTTTTATTTCTACTATAACTTCTAGAATTCTTCTTTTGCTGTGCTTGGCAATTTTCCCACATTTCTTTTGATACTATTGGCTCAATTACATCTTCATAATAAGTTGC
This sequence comes from Caryophanales bacterium UBA5578, assembly GCA_002425325.1. GTDB lineage: Bacteria > Bacillota_I > Bacilli_A > RF39 > UBA660 > UBA5578. The sequence continues at coordinate 101,102 of DIMA01000001.1, forward strand.
TTTCTTTCCTGTTTTACCATGTAAATAATCACCTTTATAAAGTGGATTAGAAATCATATTTAATATTGTATTATCTCTCCAATTAGTTTTATTTAATACTTTTTCTTCATTAAACTTATTGGCTATTTTTTGATATGAATTACCTTCAAAATACATTTGAAATATTCTTATTACTATATCTTTTGTAAGTGGATCTGGAACCATCTTTTTATCAACTCTTTTATAACCTAATGGACAATGTCCTGGTATATGTCCTTCTTTAATTGCTCCAGCTAGTCCTATTTTTGTTCTTTCACTTGTTCTTTCTATTTCTTGTTGAGATACACTTGTTAATATTCTTGAAATCATTTTACCATTTGCATTAGTAGTATTTATATCATCATTAGCACAATCTAAATAAGCATCATTTTCTTCTAAAAACTTTAATATATTTTCCCAGTCATATACAGAACGAGTTAATCTATCTAGTTTTAATACAACAATAGTATTACATTTCTTTTCTCTTATATCTTGTAACAGTTCTTCAAATTTAGGTCTATAATTACCAGTTTTAGCACTTATTCCAGCATCTTTATAAACTTTATATACTTCATATCCTTTATATTGGCACATTGCTCTTAAGCGTTCTTCTTGTTCTTTTAAACTAAATCCTTCTCTTGCTTGATCTTCTGTTGATACTCTTATATAAAGTCCTGCTATCTTCTTTTCTTCATTCATATTTATTCCTCCTTCAAATATCAAAAAAGAGGAGACAAAAGCACTAACAAGTAATGCTCTTGACTCCTCTATAATTATTTACATAAATTTGTTTCAATTCCAGTATGTATTTGACCATAGTTGTACCTCTCTTTCTAATAAAAGACTGATACTGCTTGTCATTTATTGGTTATATATAATAATCATTAAGTTATCAAAAGTCAATACTTTCGTATAAAATTAAATGGAATTGATATATTTAATTAAATACTTTTTATATAATCTTCTAAATCTTTTATTAATAATCTTTTACTTAAATCTTCTACATATATACTAGTTTCATAATTAAAGGCTAAAAATGTTATTCCCTTAATTATTATCCTATGAGGTTCTACATATGCTAGATTAGTTCTTTCTATTGTTCTTAAACTACCATTTTCAATTATTGGTGTAGTATTACAAAAACTACATATAAATTCTATTTTCTTTTTTAATGATTCGTCAATCTCAATTTCTTGTGTTATTACTCTTACCATAAATTCATCCCTTTCTTAATAAACAAAAAAATCAATTCCATTTCTAGAATTGATATTTATTAGTAAATTGAACCAAAGTTCAACCAGATTCTTTAATGGTGCGAGTGAAGGGACTTGAACCCCCATGGATTGCTCCGCTAGATCCTAAGTCTAGTGCGTCTGCCAATTTCGCCACACTCGCAAGTGGTGGATCTTGTAGGACTCGAACCTACGACCGCCCGGTTATGAGCCGGATGCTCTAACCAACTGAGCTAAAGATCCAACATGTACATCTCGTACTCATTAAATATACCATAAATAATTCTCTATTGCAAGTATATTTTCTAAAAAACTTTAAAAAAACTTTGTGTAATAATTTGACAAAATATATAAAAAATGTTAATATAAACGGCATCTTATCGATAAGGGGGATATTATATGAAAATAAACTTAGAAAGATTAAAAGAAAATTTAAAATTACATAAAAATGGATTAGCTAAAAAAGCATTAGTTTTAGGTACTGTTAGTGTAATGGCTTTATCATCTTTAACTGGATGTAGTAACAAACAAAATGAAGATGCAACACCAACACCAACTCCAACAACTAGTGTAGAACAAACAACTGAACCAACAACTACTACTGAACCTACAACAGAATCTACTGAAGAAGTAACTTATACTCAAGAAATGTGGGATGCATATGCATCTGAAGCTTGGACAGGAATTCAAGGAAAAATTAATAATATAAGTGAAGAAGATTTTGAAGCTGCTTTAATGATTTTAAATATTGAATATTTAAATGAAACAAATCCAGAAATTTTAAGAGAATATTATGGTAAAGGTATAGATGTTGAAAATGAGTTAAATAAATTATGGAGTTTAGTATCACAAATTCGTGAATACAATACTACAATTACTAATACAAATGATTTATATTCATTATCAAATTTATTAATAGAAGAAAAAGATCAAGCTGCTATGGCTGTATTAGAATCATTAATTAAGGAAATTATGATTTTAAGTAGAGATTTAGATAAACAAGAAAATGTAGATAGAATTAATGAAATATTTGATGTTATTTCAGTATATTCATTAGGTGAATCAAAAATTCGTGTTGAGTTAGACGGACAACAAGTAGATTTAGCTCAAATCGATTTATCATTAGGTGGAGTTATCTGTTCAGAAGTTAATATGCAAACAGTTTCAGTATTAAGTCAACCTGTTGTTTCAGAAGATAAGAGAACTGAATTAGATAATAGTTTAAGATCAAGAGATGTAATAGCACAAATTCAAACTATTATGATTGAAAATAATGCAATCGCATCTGTAACAAATCCTCAAGTATCTACAACAGATCAAGCTTTAATATTAGATAATGTAAATACAATGATTGAATTAAATACTCAAGAATTAGCTGCTTATAATGTAACAGCTGAAGAAGCTCAAGCTTTATTCGTAGTAGCAAATATTGATTACTTTATGGATTCAACAAATAGTTATAATGTATTTACTCAATTATATCCAGAATCATTTGATATAAATACAACATTTACAAATGCTGAAAGTGCTGTTAGAAAAATTGAAGAATATAATTTAACAGTTGGTGCAGAAGATGCTTATAATTACGGACATTTATTTATATCTAATGAAACAGATATTATCTCTGTAAGAGCTGTAGTTGAAAATAATGCTGATATTAGATCAGAAGATATTGAAACTAGAAATGCTGCTTTATCTGCTTTAAAAGCTTATAATCAATATTCAAGTCAAGGAACAGTTAATTATAATATAGTAACTGAAGATGGAGTAGTTCTTGAAAATACAATGGCTTTAGATAAAAATGCTTTATCTAAAGGTGCTAATCAATTAGTTGATTGGATTACTTATTATACATTATTAAATAATAAGACAGTTATAAATAATGATCAATTCTATAATGATATGATGTCATTAGTAGATGGATCAGTACCTGGATTTAATGTATATAATGATATAGTATTTATGGTAGATGAATACTGTGCTGAAAATAATATTGCAGTATACAACTATAATACAGGAGAATTAAAATAAAAAAGTGCTTATTTAAGCATTTTTTTTATTTTGTATGATATAATCAATATGGGAGTGATATTATGAAAATTTATAATACGTTAACACATAGTGTTGAAGATTTTATACCTCATAATGAAAATGAGGTAACAATGTATACTTGTGGGCCTACTGTTTATCATTATGCTCATATAGGAAATTTAAGAACTTATATATTTGAGGATGTTCTTGAAAAAACTTTAAAATTTATTGGGTATAACGTAAAACGATGTATGAATATCACTGACGTTGGACATTTAAGCAGCGATTCTGATTCTGGTGACGACAAAATGCTTAAAGGTGCTAAAAGAGAACATAAGACAGTTTTAGAGATTGCAGAATTTTATACAAATGAATTTAAAAAAGATTGTGCTGATTTAAATATTGATTGGCCTAAAATTGTTTCTCCTGCTACTAATAATATAGATGAATATATTAAAATAATAACTAATTTATTAGATAAGGAATTAGCATATAGAGCAGGTGGTAATGTATATTTTGATACATCAAAATTAGATGATTATTATGTACTAACAAATCATAAAGAAGATGATATGGTTGTTGGTGTAAGAGATGGAGTAGAACAAGACGATAATAAAAGAAATCAAGCTGATTTTGTTCTTTGGTTTACTAAATCAAAATTTGATGATCAAGAATTAAAATGGGATAGCCCTTGGGGATATGGTTACCCAGGATGGCATATAGAATGTTCTGGTATTAGTATGAAATATTTAGGAGAATATTTAGATATTCACTGTGGTGGAGTAGATAATATTTTTCCTCATCATACAAATGAAATTGCTCAATCTGAAGGGTATTTAGGACATAAATGGTGTAATTATTGGATACATGGTGAACATTTAAATGATCAATCAGGAAAAATGTCAAAAAGTAAAGGTGAATTCTTAACTGTATCTTTATTAAAAGAAAAGGGTTATAGTCCATTAATATATAGATTTATGTGTTTAAATTCACATTATCGTAAATTGTTAGTATTCACATTTGATGCTTTAGATCAAGCAAAAATTGCTTATGATAAATTAAAAACTAAAACATTAAGTTTAGGTAATGAAATGGATGAAACTAATACTTTAGATTATATAAATAAATTTAAAGAAGTTATTAGCAATGATTTAAATACATCTGCAGCTGTTACTGTTTTATATGATGTTTTAAAAAGTGATTTAACAGATGCGCAAAAGAAATACTTAGTAAATGAATTTGATAAAGTATTATCATTAAATTTATTAGTTGAAGATAAAAAAGAAATAGATAGTGAATTAGAATCTTACATAAATAGTAAAATAGAAGAAAGAAATAATGCTAAAAAGAATAAAGATTATGCTTTAGCAGATGCTATTAGAGAAGAATTACTATCTAAAGGTATTATTATTAAAGATACCAGAGAAGGAACTATCTTTGAGGTTAAATAATGGATAGTTTAGTATTGTTTATTATTTTTGCTTTAACTATTATTATAATTATTAAATCTTATTATGATATTCATAAAGCAATTAAATTATGTAATAAAATTGAAACAGAATTAACTGGTTTTGAATGTGCTAATAAAGTATTAGAGTTTAATGATATAAATAATGGTTATATTATAAAAACAAAAGATGTATTTGATGATAGTTATAATTTTGATAGAAATATTGTTAAATTAAATAATAAAATATTTGATTCACAAAATTTAACATCATGTTTAGTAGCAACTTTTATTTCAAGTTTTTCTTCATATAATTCAAAATTATTTAAATTATATAGAAAGTTAGTACCTACTATTCATTTTCTAATTAATGCTATATATATAATATTTGTTATTTCTGCATGTGTTAGAGATATTAAAATTCTTAAATTTTGTATTTTACTAATATTCATATTTACAATATTATTGTTTTTCACTAAGTACTTTTATACAAAATTAAATAAAATTGTATTTAATAATTTAAGAAAATTAAAAATAGTTAATACTGAAAATAAAGAATCAATTACAAAATTATTAGATGCTTATACAAATATTGAAATTATGCTATTGATTAAAACATTTATTAATTTAAAAAATAAAATAAAAAAATAACTACTTTTGTAGTTATTTTATTTTGTTATAAATTTCTTCAACTGATATAATTTCTTGTTCATTTTCATATTTTGGAATAACATGTAAATGAAAATGTTTAACTTCTTGAGCTATACCATTATTTTGAAGTAATGTATATCCATCGATATTTAATTTTTCTTTTAATATATCTTTTACTTTAATTGAACAGTCTAATATATGATTTAATGTATTTTTATCAATTGTTTCTATATCTAAAGTATGTTCTTTAGGAATAATTAAAGTGTGACCATTACTTAATGGATTAATATCTAAATAAGCTATAACAATTTCATCCTCATATATTTTATAACATGGTATATCACCATTTATTATTTTGCAAAATATGCAGTCCATATCATCATCTCCATATAAATTATACCATATTTTTCTTTATCTTTTAAATATAATTTAGTATAATAAATCATGGAGATGATTGTATGCATAATTTAAAAATTAATAATTTGTCAGTGAGTATTGGAGATAAAAAAATATTAGATAATTTCAATTTAGAAATTAAAAGTGGTGAAGTACATACAATTATGGGACCAAATGGTATTGGTAAAAGTACATTATTAAAAGTAATAATGGGAGATGATACTTACACAATAACTAATGGTGATATTTTATTTGATGATGAATCCATTTTAGATAAAACTGTAGATGAAAGAGCTAATATAGGAATATTTTTAGGGTTACAAACTCCTATTGAAATAGAAGGAGTATCAAATGCTGATTTTTTGAGAACTGCTTGTAGTACTAAAAATAAAAATAACTTTAAATTAATGCATTTTATTAAAGAACTTGAAAGTAATTCAGATAAGTTAAAATTAAATAAGGATTTTATTCATCGTGATTTAAATATTGGCTTTAGTGGTGGCGAAAAAAAGAAAAATGAAATACTTCAAATGTATATGTTAAAACCTTGTATTGTATTATTAGATGAAATAGATAGTGGTTTAGATGTAGATAGTTTAAAAATAGTAGGAGATAATGTTACTGAGTATAAAAAAGATAGTAACTGTGGAATACTATTAATAACTCATTATCAAAGATTATTAGATTATATTAAACCTGATTTTGTTCATATTATGGTAGATGGTAAAATTGTAAAAACAGGTGATTATAAACTTGTAAAATATATTGAAGATAATGGATATAATGAATATATGGATTCTTCTAAAAAAACAGAAAAACTTGGGACTTGTATAGTAAGGGAATCTTTAAAGAATGAATAAAATAGTTATAGATAAAGAAAATGTTATACTAGAAAAAATTACTAAGAGTATTGACGTTAATTTCGAATTAAGAGAAAGTGAATTTGGTATTTCTAAGATATTTATAAAAGTATTAAAAAATTCAAATCTATTTTTTGATATAAATATTGATAATTCTAAATATTATATTGAAATAGAAGTTGATAATAATGTAACATTAAATATTTATGAAATGAAAAAAGGTAATAAAGCTAAAATTCAATATAATTATATTTTATTAAATAATAGTATAATAAATTTATATAAATATAATGGTACAACTAGTATAAAAGAAATGATTCTAGTTAATTTAAATGAAGAATATTCTAAATTTAATTATAATTTTAAAAGTATATCTAAATCTAAAGAAAATTATGATTTAGTTATTAATCATAATTCTAAAAATACAGATAGTTTTATAAAAAATAATATTGTAAATGTAGAAGACGGTAAAACTACAATTCAAGTTTCAAGTTATGTTGATAATGGTAATATTGGATGTAATGTTGATCAAAGTAATAGAATTATTAATTTAACTGACAATAAATGTGAAATTAGACCAAATTTATATATTGATGAATATGATTGTAATGCTAATCACTCTGCTTTAATAGGGGGATTTAGTAAACAAGAATTGTTCTATTTACAAAGTAGAGGATTAAGTATTAATGATGCCAATAGATTATTAATAAATGGTTTTCTCCTTAGTGATTTTGATAATGTAAAAATGATTAAAGAAATAAAGAATAATATAAATGAATATTGGGGGTGATTAAATGCATCGTGAAGATTTTAATATTTTAAATCAAGATATTATTTATTTTGATAGTGGAGCTACAACATTAAAACCTAAAGTATTAGCTGAAACTATAAGTGATTATTATAATAATTATAGTGCTAATGTACATAGAGGAGATTATGATATTAGTTTAAAGGCTGAAAATTTATTAGAAAATAGTAGAATAGCCGTAGCCGATTTTATTAATGCTTCAAATAATGAAATAATATTTACTAGTAATGCTACTGATTCTTTAAATAAAATTATATTTGGTTATTTTTTGAATTATTTAGAGTCAGGTGATGAAGTTTTATTAACTTTAAGTGAACATGCTTCTAATATATTACCTTGGTTTGAATTAGCAAAAAGAAAAAATATTGTAATTAAGTATATTAAGTTAACGGATGATCATAAAGTTACATTAGAAAATGTAAAAGATTCTATTACAGATAAAACTAAAGTTATTTCTATTGCGCATATTACTAATGTAATAGGTGATGTTAGACCTATAAAAGATATAATTGCTTATGCTCATCAAAATAATATTTTAACTGTAATAGATGGTGCTCAAAGTGTTCCACATATGAGAGTTGATGTAAAAGATTTAGATATTGATTTTTTAGCTTTTTCGGCTCATAAAATGTGTGGACCAACAGGATTAGGAATTTTATATGGTAAATATGATTTATTATCTAAAATGCAACCTTTAATTGTTGGTGGAGGTATGAATGGTTCATTTTCAGTAGATGGTGAAATATCTTACAATGAACAACCTTATTTATATGAAGCAGGTACACCAAATATTGCAGGTATTATAGGGTTTGGAAGCGTAATCAATTACTTAAATAATATTGGTATGGATAATATTTCAAAATATGAAAAAGAATTAAGAGATTATGCTGTAAATAGATTAAAAGAAATAGATGATATTATTATTTATAATGAAAATAGTGAAAGTGGAATTATTGCTTTTAATTATAAAGATATATTTGCTCAAGATTTAGCAATTTATCTAAATAAATATAATATTTGTTTAAGAGCTGGTAACCATTGTGCTAAAATATTAAAAGAAGAAATTAGTATTAAAAATACATGTAGATTAAGTTTATATTTCTATAATACAAAAGAAGAAATAGATAAATTAGTTGAAGTATTAAAAAATCCTAATATTAAAAATGAAATTATATAGAAAAGGTTTATCCTTTTCTTTTTTATTTGGTATAATGATATAAGAAAGAAGTGTTAATATGGCAATAATAAAACAATTAGATGAAATTTTATCAAATAAAATAGCAGCAGGTGAAGTAGTTGAAAGATGTTCTTCTGTTGTAAAAGAATTAGTTGAAAATAGTATTGATGCTTTAAGTACTGAGATTAGAGTTGAGCTATTAGAGTCTGGTGTTAAAGAAATTAAAGTAATTGATAATGGTAAAGGTATGGATTATGATGATGCTATTATGTGTTTTTCAAGACATGCTACAAGTAAAATTATTGATGAAGATGATTTATACCATATTAATACATTAGGATTTAGAGGTGAAGCTTTAGCGTCTATTGCTTCTGTTTCTAAAGTGGAATTAATTACTTCATCTGGTGGAGTAGGAACTACTGTTAATATAGCAGGAGGTAAAATTGATAGCGTAACTAAAAGTGATGGTAGAGTAGGTACTATTATTTCTGTTAAGGATTTATTTTATAATACTCCAGCTAGATTAAAACATTTAAAAAGTTTATATACAGAATTAGCTAATATAACTGATTATATTAATAAATTAGCTTTATCTAGACCAGATATTAGATTTACATTAATTAATGATGGTAAATTACTATTACAAACAGATGGTAAAAATAATTTATTAAAAGTAATTAATTCTATCTATGGATTATCTATAACTAAGAAAATGGTAGAAGTGTCAGGTAAAACTGAAGATTATGAAGTAGAAGGATATATTTCTTTACCTGAAATTCATAGAAGTAATAGAAATAGCATTGTTACTATTGTAAATGGTAGAATAGTTAGAAATGCTGAATTAAATAGATATATAAATGAAGCATATCATTCATATAAACCTGATAATAGATATCCTGTAGTAGTATTAAATATTAAAGTAGATACATCATTAGTTGATGTAAATATTCATCCAACTAAAATGGATATTAAATTTAGTAAACAAGAAGTATTAAATGATTTAGTTTTTAATATTATTAAAGAAAAAATATCTACTAAAACATTAATTCCTCATATTGATTTAGTTGGTTCTGTAAAAGAAGAAAAAAAAGAGATAATAGAAGAACCAAAAAAAATAATAGAAGAGTTAAAATTAGATTTTGATACACCAATTATGGATTATGAAGAAAAACTTACTATAAATGAAGATTTAATTAATGAACCAGATTTAGAATATGAGGTTCATGAAGATGTAGAAAATAAACTTCCTATTATTTATCCAATAGGTCAAGTTCACGGAACTTATATAATATGTCAAAATGAATTAGGTATGTATATCATAGATCAACATGCTGCCAAAGAAAGAATTAATTATGAAAAAGTAAAAAATAGAATAAGCAATAGAGAAAATGATAGTATTGATTTATTAATTCCTATCACATTAGAATTTTCAAATAATGAATATATTATTTTAAAAGAGAATATAAATATATTAACTGATATGGGATTTATTATAGATGAATTTGGTATTAATTCTATTATTATTAAAGCTCATCCTATATGGTTACAATCATCTACATGGGTACATAAAGGTGATTTAGAAGAAATGATTAAAGAGTTAATCGATATGGTTATAAAAAGAGAAAAGAATTTTGATTTAAATAGATTTTATGATCATATATCTGCTACTGTAGCTTGTAAAATGAGTATCAAAGCTAATACAGCTGTTACAATAGAAGAAATGCAAAGTTTAATAGATGAGTTAAGACAATGTAAAAATCCATATAATTGTCCTCATGGTAGACCTGCAATAGTTTATTATACTACTTTAGATTTAGAAAAAATGTTTAAAAGAAGTGGTTTTTAGACTATATTAAGAATTATTTATATGTTATAATTATTTTGTTAGGAGTGAATCAATCATGGATGAAATTTTATTAGAAGCTGAAACTGAAATGGAAACAGCTATTTCAAATATGGAAAAACGTTTTTTAAATATTAGAGCAGGTAGAGCTAATGCTTCTATGTTAGATGGTATTATGGTTGTTTATTATGGTGTTGAAACACCTTTAAAACAATTAGCAACTATTTCTATACCTGAAGCTAGACAATTATGTATTAAACCATTTGATAAAAGTTCAATTGGAGAAATAGAAAAAGCTATATTAGCTGCTAATATCGGATTAACACCAAATAATAATGGTGAAACTGTAATTTTAAATATTCCAGCTTTAACAGAAGATACAAGAAAAGAATATGTAAAACAAGCTAAAGGATATAGTGAAGATTGTCGTATTCAACTTAGAAATGCTAGACAAGATGCTAATAAAGCAATTGATAAATTAGAAATTCCAGAAGATGAAGCTAAATCATTACAAGAAGAAGTTCAAGAATTAATCAATAAATATAATAAAATTACAGATGAAAAATTTAAGGAAAAAGAGCAAGAATTAATGACTATTTAATTCTTCTTTTTTATTGTATGAATTATTATTATTTGATATAATTATAAAAGGTGATTGAAATGTTAGATGAAAAAGATAATAAGGGAAAATCTAAAGTAAATTTTAAAAAGTTTAATGAGGTTTTAGGTTTAACTAAAAAAGTATTAAATATTGTTTATTTCTTATGTATAGTTATAAGCATATTTGTTATTGTTAAAGTTTGCCAAGAATTAAAAGTTATTAATTTTGTTTTAGATATTTTAAGTATTTTAGCACCATTATTTTTAGGTATCATGGTTGCCTGGTTATTTAATCCTTTTGTTAAATTTTTACAAAAGAAGGGTGTTAAAAGAGTATTTGGAGTTATAATTGTATATGTTTTATTTATTGGGGTCTTAGCTACATTAATTTGTACAATTATTCCAATATTATATGATCAAATATTAAGTTTTGCTGAAAGTATGCCAAATTTAATTTCTGAATTAGAAACAAGTTTAAATAAATTCTTAAATGTATTTAAAAGAATAGATTGTTTGGATATTGAAGAATTAAAATCTAATTTAATGGCTGAAGTTGAAAAATATGGTACTAGTATTTCTAGTGATGTTCCAAAATACGTAGTTAGCGTTGCTAAAGGAATAGTTGAAGGAATTACTACTTTTGTAGTAGGTTTAGTAATAGGGTTCTTCTTATTATTAGGATTTGATAATATTGGAGATACATTAATAGTTTTCTTTCCAAAAAAATGGCGTAAAGATGTTAATGAATTAACTACAAGAATTAATGCTTCATTACATAATTATGTTATTGGTGTTATAGTAGATGCTATAATAATATTTATTATATGTTCTATAGCATTCTCATTTACAGGATTAAAAGCACCATTATTATTTGCTTTATTCTGTGCTATTACAAATGTTATTCCTTATGTAGGTCCTTATATTGGAGCTGTTCCAGCTTTAATAGTTGCGTTCTCAATGAGTCCAACAATTGGATTATTCACTTTAATAGCGATAGTTGTTATTCAATTTATTGAAGGTAACTTCTTACAAGATGTTATTTTAGCTAAAACAACTAATTTACATCCAGTTACAATTATTATTGGATTATTATTATTTGGACATTTCTTAGGAATACTTGGAATGGCTATTTCTACTCCAATTATTGCTGTTATGAAACAAATATTTATGTTTGCTAATGAAAAATTTAATTTAATAGAAGGTTTAAATTCAGATGATGATGAACCTACAAATAAGAAAGAGGTAGTTTCTAATGCATAAAGTTGTTGCTATAGATGGACCAGCAGGTAGTGGTAAAGGTACAGTTGCAAAGTTAATTGCACAAAAATTAAATCTAACATATATTGATACAGGTGCTATGTATAGAGCGGTTGCGTATGCAACATTAAAAAATAATATTGTAATTGATGATAAAGAAGCTATAGTAGCTTTAGCTCGTAATTGTGAAATTGATTTTAAAGATAGTAAGACTTATTTAAATGGTGAAGATGTTAGCCATGAAATAAGAACTATGGAAGTAACAAAAATAGTTTCTCAAATTTCTAGTATTGTGGAATTAAGAGAATTATTAGTTGAACAACAAAGAGAAATGGGAAGTAAAACAGATGTAGTTATGGAAGGAAGAGATATAACTACAGTTGTTTTCCCAGATGCTAATTATAAATTTTATTTAGATGCTTCTGTTGAGTCTCGTGCTTTAAGAAGATTTAAGGAAAACCAAGAAAAAGGTATTGAATCAAGTTATGATGAAATATTAGAAAATATTAAAAAGAGAGATTACAATGATATGCATAAAGAAGTAGGTTCTTTAACAAGAACTGAAGATGCTGTATACATTGATTCTACTGATTTAACTATTGATGAAGTAGTTAATAAAATGATTGAAGTAATAGAGGTGTAATTGTGAATTTAAAAGATTTATATATAAATTTCTTTTTAAGTAAAGATCATAAACAAATTCCTAGTGCTCCAGTAGTTCCAGAAAATGATCCTTCAGTTTTATTTAATACTGCAGGAATGCAACCATTAATTCCATATTTAATGGGACAAACTCATCCATATGGAACAAGATTATGTGATTATCAAAAATGTATTCGTACAAATGATTTAGATGAAGTAGGAGATACTACACATCATACATTTTTTGAAATGTTAGGTAATTGGAGTTTAGGTGATTATTTTAAAGATGAAAGTATTGAATGGAGTTTTGAATTTTTAACAAAAATTTTAAACATTCCAGTAGAAAAATTAGCTGTTACAGTTTTTGCTGGAAATGATAATATTCCATTTGATGAAGTTAGTTATAATAAATGGATTAGTTTAGGAATCAGTGAAGATAGAATATGTAAAACTGTTGAAGATAACTTTTGGATAGCTGGTGAATCTGGACCATGTGGTGGAGATACTGAAATATTCTATTTTAGAAGTAATGATGAAATTCCTTCTAAATTTGATCCTGAAGATAATAGATGGGTTGAAATATGGAATAATGTATTTATGCAATATTATAAAAGTTCAACGGGAGAAGTAACTGAATTACCTAAAAAGAATGTAGATACAGGAATGGGCGTTGAAAGAACAGTTGCTATTCTTGAAGGAGTTAATGATAATTATTTATCAAGTGTTTGGAAAGATGTTATTGAGTTAATATCTGAAATTGCTGGATTAGATTATGTAGGTAATGAAAAGAGTATGAGAATTATTGCTGATCATATTAGAACAGCCGTATTTATTTCAGCTGATCCTGCAGGAATTAAACCAAGTAATACTGATCAAGGATATATTTTAAGAAGATTAATTAGACGTGCTATAAGACATGCTAAAAAATTAAATATTGATATTAATAGTGATTGGGAACAAAAAATTGCTACATTAATATTGGATAAATATAAAAAATATTATAAGGAATTAGAAGATAATTATAATATTGTATTAGATGTTTTAAGTAATGAAAAAATTAAATTTAATAGAACTTTAGAAAAAGGCTTAAGAGAATTTGAAAAAGTAGTCGCTAAAATGAATAATATTGATGCTACTACAGCATTCCATTTATATGATACTTATGGATTCCCAATTGAATTAACTGAAGAGTTAGCAAATGAAAGAAATATAAGTGTAGATATAGAAGGATTTAATGCTAAATTTAAAGAACATCAAGAATTATCAAGAACAGCATCAGCTGGTAAATTTAAAGGTGGGTTAGCTAGTAATGGTGAGATTGAAATTAAATACCATACAGCTACACATTTATTAAATGCAGCACTAAAAGAAGTTGTAGGGCCAGATGTTCATCAAAAAGGTTCTAATATTACATCTGAAAGAATGCGTTTTGACTTTAGCTGTGATCACAAATTAACTGATGATGAAAAAGCAAAAACAGAAGAGTTAGTTAATGAATGGATTAAAGCAGGTTTAGATGTAACTGTTGAAGAAATGAATAAAGAAGAAGCTATTAATAGTGGTGCTGAATGTATGTTTATTGAAAAATATCCTGATATTGTAACTGTATATTCAATTGGTACAGTATCTAAAGAATTATGTGGTGGACCACATGTTACTAATACTAGTGAATTAGGTACTTTTAAAATAAAGAAAGAAGAAGCATCTAGTGCTGGTGTTAGAAGAATTAAAGCTGTATTAGAATAAAATAAGAAACACGTTGTGTTTCTTTTTAGGAGGTAGTATGAATTATCAATTATTATTAGAAAAAGAGTTAGAGAGTTTAACAGAAACAAAGAAATTATTATTACATGCTTGTTGTGGACCATGTAGTAGTTATGTTATTGAATATTTAAGTAATTATTTTGAAATAACAATTTTATATTATAATCCTAATATATATCCTGAAGAAGAATATAATAGAAGATTAGAAGAATTGAAAACATATTTACCTAAAAGAAATTATAAAAATAAAATAGAATTAGTAGAGCTTCCTTATGAACCTAAAGAATATTATTCTGCTGTTAAAGGATTAGAACTTTTAGGAGAAAAAAGTGAAAGATGCTACGAATGTTATAAATTAAGAATGAATGAAGCAGCTAAGTATGCTAAAGAAAATAAATTTGATTATTTTACAACAACTTTATCTATAAGTCCTTATAAGATTAGTTCTTGGATTAATGAAATAGGAGAGTTATTAGAAAAAGAATATGATATTAAATATTTATATGCAGATTTTAAAAAGAAAAATGGATATAAAAGATCTTTAGAATTATCTAAAGAATTTGATATGTATAGACAAGATTATTGTGGTTGTTCTTTCTCATTAAATGAAACAAAAAAACAGGATTAAATCCTGTTTTTATTTTCTAGTACATTTAGCGCCTAATGATACATATTGTTTTTCAACTGAATCTAAAGTTAAATTTATATCACTTGAACTAACGCTATCATTTTCTTCATCAAATTTTTGTAAATCAAATTTTGAATAGTCAATTTCTACACGAGATGTAACTTTATTATTTTCTCTTTTTATATCATATTCATATCCATCATATTGACTAGCTATTTCATGATTTTCTGATAAATAATTTTCAAATTCATCTAATTTAGTTTTATCACTTGATGAAATTATTTCACTAGATATTATTTTTGTAACTTTTTTATCTTTATCAACCCATACAACATATTTAGAACCAATTACATATTCTAATTCAGTATAATCATAATCTGATACACATACTAATGCTGCATCTTTTTCATCTATTTTAATACTATCAGATATATTTTTTTCTAATTCAACTTTTTTTTCACCACAACCAGTTAAAAATAAACAACTAGCTAATGTGATACTTAATAATAACTTTTTCATATTATCATCCTTCCATAAAATATTATAACATATTTACACTAAATTAGAAATTATTTTTTATATTTGTTTGACTATGTAACACTGAAATAGTATAATTAATCTTGTTCGTATTGAATATAATATTGAGGTGTAGTATGAAGAAACAAGCTAAAGTTGCATTAATAACTGCTGGAGTTGCTATTACAGGTGCTCTAGCATTTACATTATTTACAAATTTGAAAAAGAAAAAATTAGGAGGAGACAATGTTAAAATTATTAAGTAAATTTAAATTTACTGAGTATTTAATGATTATATTATCAGTTATTTTAATGTATGTACAAGTTAATTTAGAATTAAAAATACCTGATTATATGAAGGAAATTACTGAACTAATTAATACTGATTCTTCTACAATGAATGATATATTAAAACAAGGTTTATATATGCTAGGATGTTCGTTTGGAGGATTATTATTAGCTGTTATAGGTGGTTTTATTGCTGCTTATTTAAGTAGTAAATTTTCTTTTAATCTTAGAAATAGAATTTTTAAAAAAGTACAATCATTTAGTACATCAGAAATTAAGAAATTTCAAACAAGTAGTTTAATTACACGTACAACTAATGATGTTACTCAATTTGAAATGTTTATAGCTATGGGATTATCTATGATAATAAGAGCACCATTAATGGCTTTTATGGCAGTAGGTAAAATATTAAATGAAAATATAGAAATGAGTATTTTAGTTGGATGTTGTGTACTTACATTATTAATAACTATTAGTATTATAATGTTTATAGTTATACCTAGATTTGAAAAAGTACAAAAATTAATTGATAAAGTTAATGGCGTAACTAGAGAAAACTTAACTGGTATTAGAGTTATAAAAGCATTTAATGCTGAAGATTATCAAACAAATCGTTTTGAAGAAGTTAATAATGATTTAACTAATACACAATTATTTAATCAGAGAGTATTTGCTGTTATGAATCCTATTATGACTATTGTTATGAATGGTCTTACATTAGGTATTTATATTATAGGTACATTCTTAATTTTAAATGCTCATATGATTGATAGAATAGATATATTTGGCAGTATTATGGTATTTACACAATATGGTATGCAAGTAATTATGTCATTTTTAATGCTTGCAATGATATTTATGATGTGGCCTAGAGTTACTGTTGCTGCTAAAAGAATTAATGAAGTTTTAGATGAAAAATTATCTATAGAAGATGGTTCTATAAAATATGTTGAAACTGAAGAAGTAGGGACAGTTGAATTTAGAAATGTAAGTTTTAAATATCCTGATGCTGATGAATATCTATTAAATAATATTTCTTTTAAAGCTAATCAAGGTGATGTTATTGCATTTATTGGTTCTACAGGATCTGGTAAATCTACTTTAATAAATTTAGTACCAAGATTTTATGATGCTACTGAAGGTGAAGTATTAGTAGATGGTATAAATGTAAAAGAATATAAGTTAGAAACTTTATATAATAAAATAGGGTATATTCCTCAAAAAGCTGTTATGTTTACTGGTACAGTAGAATCAAATGTAGCTTATGGAAATACTGATAATGAAATAACTATAGAAGATATAAATACAGCTATTGAAATAGCACAAGCTAATGAATTTGTATCTAAAATGGATAAAGGTATAGATTCTCATATTGCACGTGGTGGTACAAATATATCAGGTGGTCAAAAACAAAGATTATCTATTGCTCGTGCTATAGCTAGAAAACCTGAAATATATATATTCGATGATTCTTTTTCAGCTTTAGATTATAAAACTGATTCTGTATTAAGAAAAGCATTAAAAGAATATACAGAAGAATCTACTATGCTTATAGTTGCTCAAAGAATTGGTACAATTATAAATGCAGATAAAATTATCGTTTTAGATGATGGTGAATGTGTTGGTATGGGTACTCATAAGGAATTGATGGAAAACTGTGAAGTATATAAAGAAATAGCTTTATCTCAATTATCAAAGGAGGAACTTGAAAATGCCTAGACATGGAAAAACTATGGAAAAATCAAAAGATTTTAAAGGTTCTATGAAAAGATTAATATCTAGTTTAAAGAATTGGCATGTTTTATTATGTACTTCTTTGATACTTGCTATGTTAAGTGCTATTATAGGTTTAACAGCACCTAATAAATTATCTGATTTTACTGATTTAATTAGTGATGGATTAAAACCAAATATAAATGAAAAAACTATTAATCAAATAATGGAAGATAAAAATATAAATGAAAAAGATAAAGCTGAATTTATAATTGTAATGGATGAAATTAAGAAAGAAAAAGATACTTTAAAGGTTTATAAGAAAATAGATAGTTTACCTAAAAAAGTATTTGATTATGTAAAACCAAAAGTTAATGAATCTAAAATTAAGTTTTTAGCAATTCTGTTAATTAGTTTATATTTAGTTAGTGCAATATTTAATTTTATTCAAAATTTAATAATGACGTATATATCTAATAATTTTGCTAAAACTTTAAGAAGTAAAATATCTAATAAAATAAATATATTACCATTGAAGTATTTTGACGAACATGAAACAGGAGATATATTATCTCGAGTTACAAATGATGTAGATACTGTTGGTATGAATTTAAATAATAGTTTATCTACTTTAGTTACTAGTATTACATTATTTATTGGTTCAATAATTATGATGTTTTATACTAATTGGATAATGGCTATTACTGCTATGATTGCAAGTTTAATTGGATTTACTTTTATGGGATTAATATTGGGTAAATCTCAAAAATACTTTGTTCAAAGACAAACTGAATTAGGAAATCTAAATGGATATATTGAAGAAATATATTCAGGACATAATGTTGTTAAAACATGTAATGGAACAAAAGATGCAATTTTAGAATTTGATTATTTAAATAAAAAATTATATAAATGTAATATGATGAGCCAATTTTTATCAGGTTTAATGCATCCTATAATGGGATTTGTTGGTAACTTTGGATATGTAGCTGTATGTGTAGTTGGTGCATTACTTGTTATGAATAACCATATTACATTTGGAGTTATAGTAGCTTTTATGATTTATGTTAGGTTATTTACTAATCCTTTAACTCAAATGGCTCAAGCTATGACTAATTTACAATCAGTTGCTGCAGCATCAGAACGTATTTTTGAATTTTTAGATGAAAAAGAATTATCTAATCAAGATCATATTAATGGTAGTTTAGATAGAGATAAAGTTAAAGGAAAAATTGAATTTAAAAATGTTAAATTTGGTTATAATAATGACAAAACTATTATTAATAATTTTAGTGCTATGACACAACCAGGACAAAAGATTGCTATTGTAGGACCAACTGGTGCTGGAAAAACTACTTTAGTTAATTTATTAATGAAATTTTATGAAATAGATAGTGGAGATATTATTATTGATGGAGTATCAATTAATAATTTAACTAGAGAAAATATTCATAAATTATTTATAATGGTTTTACAAGATACATGGTTATTTGATGGTACTATTAGAGATAATATTAAATTTAATAATCCAGATGTATCTGATGATGAAATATGGGCAGCATGTAAAACAGTTGGTTTATCTCATTTTATTAAGACATTACCAGGTGGTTTAGATGCTAAAATAGATGATAGTGACTCTATTAGTCAAGGTCAAAAACAATTAATTACTATTGCTCGTGGTATGATTGAAAATGCTCCATTTTTAATTCTAGATGAAGCAACATCAAATGTAGATACGAGAACTGAAGAATTAGTTCAAAAAGCAATGGATAAATTAATGAAAGGTAGAACATCTTTTATAATTGCTCATAGATTATCTACTATAAAAAACGCTGATTTAATATTAGTATTAAAAGATGGAGATATAATTGAACAAGGGGATCATGATACTTTATTAAGTAAAAATGGATTCTATGCTGAATTATATAATTCACAATTTAAAAAGTAAGATTTCTTACTTTTTTTTTGATATTTTATATGATAAAATTATAAAAGAGGTAGTAGTATGACAGATAGATTAGAATTATTAGTTAAAGATAAAATAAATATAATTAAAGATACAACAGTATTAATACTAGGATTAGGTGGAGTAGGTGGATATGCTCTTGAAAGTATTGTAAGATGTGGTATTAAAAAAATAATTATTGTTGATGCTGATAAAGTAGATATTACTAATTTTAATCGTCAAATTATTGCTACTAAAGAAAATATTGGCTTATATAAAACAGATGCTTTTTATAATAGAATTAAAAGTATAAATGAAGATATTGAAGTTATTAAGATAACAGAATATATAACAGAAGATAATATTGATTTATTATTTAATTATGAAATAGATTATTTTATTGATTGTTGTGATTCTATTAAAACTAAACAATGTGTAATTAAGAATTGTATTGATAAAAATATTAAGTTAATTAGTTGTATGGGAACTGGTAATAAATTAGATCCATCTAGATTAAAAATTATGAAATTAAAAGATACTAATTATGACCCAATAGCACGTTTATTAAGACAATATGTAAAGAAAAATAATATTAAAGAAGATATATATGTTGTTTGTTCTGATGAAGAAAAGGTTATAGATGATTATAAAGAGATTCCTTCTAATTCTTTTGTACCTGCTACTGCAGGTTTACTATGTACTAGTTTTATAATTAATGATATAATTAAATTATGAAAAAGTTGTTTGATGAATTTAGAAAATTAGAAGGTAATGTTTTATGTATTGAAATTAATGATGATAAAGTTATGTCAAAATTAAATAAGAATGATAAAATTTCAATATATGAACTATATAGAAATAAAAAACAAGGTCTCTTTAAGAAAAGAAAAAGAATAAAAACAAAGGGTGGAAAATCCGTTAATATTAAAAAATTTAGAAAGATATTTAAGAAAAAATCTATAGAATATATAGTTATTAATATTGATAATATATTTGATTATTATAAATTTTTAGTTAGTAATTCAATTTATATATGTAATACAAAAGTATTAGTATATGGAACTAGTGAGTATATTGATGCTGATGTAATAGCTAAAAAATTTAAAAGATATGATGTACAAATTACAAACTTTAAAGAAGATAATAAATATTTATGTGTTGTTGATGTTAGTAAAGCAAAATTTAGTAGATTAAAAGAAAAATTTTATATAATGATTGATACATTTATAAATATAGGGGATATGATATCTTATATATTAACAAGTTAGGGTGATAAAATGAAAATATTAATTTCTGATTTAGATAATGATATTGTTTTAAATGGAAAAGAACAAATAGAGAGTATAAAGAGATTTACTAGGGAAGGTAATATATTTATTTGTGCTACAGATAAAGCTATTAATTATATTGCTGATCATTTATCTTTAATAGATATTAATATTGAGTATTTTATTTGTAATGATGGTGCCGCTATTTTTGATAAATATTATAATATAATTTATAGAAAAGATATGCGTAGTGATGTTGTTAGACCTATAATTAATATGTTAAAAGATGATGATAATATATTAGAAACATTTATAGATACTACTCATGGATTTGTATCTGATGCTGAAAAATGTGCTAATGGAATTGTGGCTAGACCTTTTGATAAAGAAAAAGCTGAAGTATTATTAAATAAAATTGTATTAAAATATCCATCAGTACATGGTCATGTAAATGATAATTGGTTAAATATTATTGATATAGAAGTAAATAAAAAGACTGCTATTGAATATTTGATTGATAATTATCATTTAAATAAAGATGACATATATGTATTAGGCCAAGGAGTAAACGATTTAGAAATGGTAGAAAATTTTAAATCTTATGTATTAAAAGATTCTAAAGAAGATTTAAAAAAATTTGCTATTAAAGAAGTAGAAAATATAAGTGAATTAGTTGATATATTATTAGAAGATAACACTGAAAAAAATAATGATTATATTGATGAAATAGAACCATATTTTGAATAAAGACTATATATGAAAATATATAGTCTTTTTTTGACATATTATTTAATATATTTATTGTATAAATAATATGGTGATAAAGTGAAAAAAATGTTTAAAACTAAATCTAAAATGCGAAATGAATTATTAATAAAATTATTTATAATTATTATTTTATTTATAATAATTATTAGACTATGTTTTTCAATATTATTTAATTCTAAAATATTAAATAATGTTTTTAACGTAAATTCTGTTATATTAGTATCTTCTACTATTACATCAATATTTAATTTATTTAATTTTTCTTTAAAATAANNTAAAAGAAAATTTGCTTAAATTTAATAAACCTGAAAAGTTATTAAGTTATTATAAGGAAAAAGATATTATTAAATATAATTACATAAAAGCTAACTATACTTTAAATAATAAACCAATTATATATATTTATAACACTCATCAAAAAGAAGCATATACAGATAAAAAAGATGTATATGATGCATCTTATTATTTTAAAGAAAAATTAAATAAATTAAATATTGATGTAATAGTAGAAGATACTAATATAACAGAATTCATGAGAGTAAATAATTTATCATATGGATATAGTTATTATGCTAGTAAATTTTTTATTAAAGATGCTATAAGTAAATATAAATTTGATTTAATAATAGATTTACATAGAGATGCAGCACCTAAAAAAAATACTACTACTACAATAAATAAAAAGAGTTGTGCTAAGATATTATTTGTAGTTGGAAAAGAACATAAAAATTATAAAGTTAATTATAATCTTGCTAATACAATTAATAATAAAATTAAAAATAAATATCCTAGTTTAACAAAAGGAGTAATGCTAAAGAGTGGTAAAAATGTAAATGGTATTTATAATCAAAATTTAAATTCTAATATGATTTTATTAGAAGTAGGTGGACATTTGAATAATTATGAAGAAGTTAAAAATACAATTGATTTGATTGTGCCAATTATAGGAGAATACATATATGAAAAAAGATAAAATATTTAAAAGTGTTTTTATATTATTATTAATTACATATTTAGCTTTATTTTTTACTAATGCAGCAGGTTATTACGAATATAAAAATTATGATAAAATGACTCTTACTAATGAACAAATAAAAAAATTTGAACAAGATGTAAAAAATGGTAAAAATATAGATATTGAAGAATATTTAGTAAAAGAACAAACTATTAAAAATAATAAATTAGCGTCATTTGGTAAAAAGACATCTATAACTATTAGTAGTACTTTATCTAAAGTAATATCTAAATCTTTCTCATATTTAGGAAAATTTGTTAAAGAATAGTATACTTTAACTTTTTAATTGTGATATAATACTTCATAAGTGGGAGGGTTTATGGAAAAGGATATATTAAATATTGCTATTAGTGGCGATGAAAAAAACAAAAATGAAATAGTTTATAAAAATATAATTGATGCTATGAATAAGCAAAAAATGAGTAAGGATGAACAAATAGAATATTTAAAAACTAAGTTAACTTCATTAGAAAATGAATATCAAAGTAATGTTGTTATTTTAATTACTTTAGCTATTGCTGTAGTTATTTTAGCTGTTGGTTTATATTTACTAATTACTGATGAATATGTTCTTGGTATAGTATTTGTTTTATTAGCATTCTTTATTTCTATCTATAAACTAATTACATCTTCTCAAAAGGATAAGAGATTTAAAAATAAGAAATATATGGAATTAGAAACATTAAGAAAAAATATTAATTCTATTTTAAAATAAGTGAGAATTTTATTCTCATTTTTTTATATATGTGATAAAATTAGAGTAGGTGATGCAGATGAAACAATTAACTAGAAGTGAATTAAGAGAAAAAATAATGACAATTTTATATCAAATAAATGTATATAATAAAAATAAGATTAAATATAACGTTGATGAAGTAATTAATGGTATTTTAGATATAGATAATGATTTTGTTAGAGATTGTGTTTATGGTGTTTTAACAAATATAAATATTATTGATGAAAAAGCTAATAAATATTTAAATAAATGGACTATTGATAGATTAGGTCATACTGATCAATCAATTATTAGATTAGGTATTTATGAATTATTGTATACAGATACTCCTGCAATAGTTGTTATTAATGAAGCAGTAGATCTTGCTAAATCTTTTAGTGATGATGATGTAAGAAAAATGATAAACGGTGTTTTAGATAAAGTTTATCATGAAAAGGAAAATAATGAATAATAATAGATATTTATCCATATCAGTTATAAATAGATATTTAAAAGATCAATTTGATAGAAATGAACATTTAAGAACTGTCTATTTAAAGGGTGAAATATCAAATTTTAAAGGCCATACAACTGGCCATTTATATTTTTCATTAAAAGATGAGACTAGTAGAATTAACGCTATTATGTTTAGTAGTAGTGCTAAAAAAATTAATTTTGAACCACAAGATGGTAAAAAAGTTCTTGTAAAAGGTAGAATTAGTGTTTATGAAGCTACAGGTAGTTATCAAATTTATGTAGATGAAATGGAAGAAGATGGTGTTGGTAATTTATATTTAGCATATGAAAAATTAAAAGCTGATTTATCAGCTCAAGGTTTGTTTGATGAAAAATATAAGAAACCAATTCCTAAATATCCAAGAAAAATAGGTATCATAACAGCTCCAACTGGTGCTGCTATAAGAGATATTTTATCTACAATTAAAAGAAGATATCCAATATGTGAAACTATTCTATTTCCATGTTTAGTTCAAGGTGAATATGGAGCACAAGATATAGTTAATAAGATTAATATTGCTCAAGAATATGATTTAGATGTTTTAATTGTAGGTCGTGGAGGAGGTTCTATAGAAGATTTATGGAACTTTAATGAAGAGATAGTTGCACGTGCAATATTTGCTTCTAATATACCAATTATTAGTGCAGTAGGGCATGAAATTGATTTTACTATTGCAGATTTTGTAGCTGACTTAAGAGCTCCAACACCTACAGGTGCAGCTGAAATGGCTGTTCCTAATCTAACAGATTTAATTAGTTATATTGAACAATTAAACATTAGAATTAAAGAATCAATTTTAAAAAATATTAATTATAATAAATTATTATTAGAATCAATTAAAGGATCATATGTACTTAAAAATCCTTTAATTATGTATGATTCAAAAAAACAAAAATTAGATTTAATTATTGATAAATTAAATTCAAATATATTAAAAATGGTGGAATTTAATCGTACTAAATTAAATAATTTAAAATCTAATTATATACTTAATAATCCAGAACAATTATATAAAGATAAACAAGTAAATTTATATAATTTAATATCAAAGCTAGATTTAGTTAGTCCAATTCATGTAATTAAAAGGGGTTACTCAATTACGATGAATGACAATAATAAAGTAATTAAATCTATTAAAGATGTTAAAAAGAAAGATACAGTTAGTATAAGTGTATCTGATGGGGTTATAAAAGCAGATGTTATTGATCTAGTAAAGGAGAATAGAGATGGCTAAAGAAAAAGATAATGTAAAATTTGAAGATAAGATTAAAGAATTAGAAGATATAGTTAATGAATTAGAATCCGGAGAAATAGATTTAGATTCATCAATTGAAAAATATACTAAAGCTATGAAACTTGTAAAAGAATGTGATTCTAAATTAAAGAATATAGAAGAACAAGTTAATAAAATTCTTAATGAAAATGGGGAATTAGAGGATTTTAGCATTGAGGAATAATAATTGACAAAATGCAACATTTGTATTATAATTTTAGTAGTATTTTAGGAGGAGAAATTTTATGAAAAAAATGTTAGGTTTTATTGCATTAACATTATTAATCGTATTTAGTAATATAGCTAGTGTTAGCGCAATAGATAAAACTGTAATTTATCATAACCGTGCCTTAGTAGGGGTTGAAAAATATAAAAATGCAGGTACATCATATAAGTATGTAACTACTACTGCAGGAAATCGTATTGCATATTGCTTTAATAAAGCATTAAATGCTCCACCAGATGGATCAACATTAACTTTAGATAGAGAAAATACAACTGCAGCTATTATTTATGTTTTAGATAATGGTTATGGTGGAACATGGAATAGTGCATTATTAGGAAATGGATTATCAAATGATCAAAGATATTATGTTACACAATTAGCTTTATGGATGGTTCAAGGATCTTTAAGTCCTTCATCATTAAATGCTAATGGAACAATTGGAAAGCCAGCTTTAGCTTTATATAATGCAGCTTTAAAAAACACTGTTGCAAAACCATCTATTAGTATTAGTAATGGTGGATCAATGAGTTTATCTAAAGATGGTAAATATTATGAAAGTAAGAACATGACTGTTAATGGTTCAGGGTTCTCAAAATATACTGTAACTTTAGTAAATGCTCCAGCTGATGTTAAAATTTATACATCAAATGGTGAAACTAAATCAAATGGTGCTTCTTTAAATGCTGGTACAAAATTCAAAGTTAGAATTCCAGTTGAAAAAGTATCTAATTCATTAAATATTAAAGTTAAAGTAGCAGCTAATGGATTAACTAAAAAAGTTTATATTTATAAATATGTAAATACTAAATATCAAGATATTGGTTTATTATTTAATGAAACTACAAAAGTAAAAGCTGAAACAAGTGTTACATTATCACCACTTGGTTCATTAAAAGTAATTAAAGTAGATGTTAGTAATGGAACAGAAAAGAAATTATCTAACGTTAAATTAACAGTTAAAAATTCTGCTGGTAAAGTAATTGCTACATGGGTTACTAATGATACAAATAATCCATATGTAATTAATAATTTACCATTAGGTACATATACTATTATCGAAGAAGTTGCTCCAGCTGGATACATTAAAGCTTCAAATATTAATGTAACAGTTAAGCCTTCTGAAACTGTAGAAGTTAAAGTTCAAAATTCAAAAACACCTTCTCCAGTTGAAATTAGTAAACAAGATGCTACTACAAAAGCAGAATTACCAGGAGCTCATTTAGTTCTTAAAAATGCTGTAGGACAAGTAGTTGATCAATGGGTATCAACAACTACTCCTCATATTGTAAGAAACTTAACTCCAGGTAAATATATTTTATCTGAAACAATTGCACCAGAAGGATATATTAAAACAACTGAAACTGTAAGTTTTGTAATTGAAGCTAATGGTGGAGTAACTAAAAAAGTTGTTATGTACAATACAAAAACAACTCCAATTAAAATTAGTAAACAAGATATTACAACTAAAAAAGAATTACCAGGAGCTAAATTAGTATTAAAAAATTCTGCTGGTGAAATAGTTGATCAATGGGTATCAACAACTCAACCACATTATATAACTAAAAAATTACCTGCTGGTAAATATACATTAATTGAAACTATAGCTCCAAAAGGTTATGGTATCAGTGATGAAGTTATTGAATTTGAAGTAAATGAAAATGGAGAAGTTGCTGCACCAGTAATTATGTACAACTCACCAATTCCAGTTACTGCAGATATGAATTTAACTTTAATTGTTGCTGGATTAGTTGGAACTGTTGCTTTAGCAGGATTCAGTATCTTTAAATTAAATCAACAACATGCATAATAAATAAAAGAGCGTAAATGCTCTTTTTTTTATATCACTTTTATGGTAAAATATTTAAAGTAGAAGGTGTTACTGATGAAGAAAGTAATTATGTATAAAGATGAGGAATGTGTAGTAATTAAAACGATTCAATTATCCGAAAAACGTTTTACTTTTTTTGTTGGTGTAAATACTAAAAAAATAATTTATTTAAAAGAGAATTATATTCATGAAAGAATTAGTTATGTATCATTAGAAAAATTAGTACATTTATTCCCTGAATATCAAAACCCATCTATTTTTAATATTAAAGTTTTATTAGATACATTTGTAAACACAGTTAATTATAAAATATCTATAGGAGATATAGTAGATTCAGATGAATTGCTTGAAATAATTTTCCAATTTGAAAAGATTGTTAGTGATCCTTATATAAGAAAAATGACTAACCCAAATTGCACATTAATTTTTAATAAACAAGCTATGTTTGAAGTAACTAATACTATTAAAAAATTAGATGGTAAATTTAAAAAGACTACTTTGATGGATTTACTTAAAACAAATGATGAAGCTGGTACAACGAATGATATTTTCTTATCTGAAAACTGGTTAGATTATAAGAGTAATAAAGATATAGTTTATGAAAGTATTAGAAAATCTAATAATAAGCATAAAAAATCTCCAATTGATTGGTTATTTAATAATAAAGTATTAAATATTTATATGGTTATTATTGTTTTATGTTCTGTAGTATTTGCTAGTTGCCTTGGAATGTTATATGAATGGAAAAAAACTGGTGATGATACAAAAGATGAATTAAAAGATATCTATGGTGATGTATTAGTAGAAGAAACAATTGATGATGGTAATTTTGAAGCACCAGACATTGAATATATTGTTGCTAATGACAATTCTAAACCAACTAATGTAAAAAATTCTGGTAAATATGGTAAAGATTATTGGAATTATTTAAATACTCCATTAATTAATGTTAATTTTACTAAATTAAAACAAACTAATAGTGATACAGTAGCATGGTTATATGTAAATAACACTAATATTAACTATCCAATAGTTCAAACTAGAAATAATACTTATTATTTAAATCATTCATTTAATAAGAAAGTAAATGTAGCTGGTTGGTTATATGGGGATTATAGATCTGATTTCGATAAATTTAAACGTAATACAGTTATATATGGTCATGGTAGGGTAGACCAAGTTATGTTTGGTAGTTTGGAGAAAACATTACATAAATCATGGTATACAAATAAAAATAATTATATTATTAAAATGTCTACACCTACAAGTAATACATTATGGCATATTGTTTCTATATATGTAGTACCTGCAGAAGCATATTATTTAACTCATAATTTTGAAAATGATGAATCATATCAAAAATGGATTAATAAGATGTTATCTCGTAGTGTATATAATTTTGGTGTACCTGTATCTACAAAAGATAAATTCTTAACGTTATCTACTTGTAAAGACTACAATGGTAATAGAATAGTAGTTCAAGCTAAATTAGTTAAAAGTAGTAAAAAATAAAAGGATGTTCTATACATCCTTTTTTTCTATTAAATTAATCCATTCATCAACTTCATTTTTAAATTCAAAACTATCTAAATTTCTTTTTAAATGCGTTTTTTTAGCGTTTAATTCATTTACTATACTATTATAGTCTTTTTCATTTAAATCGATAATTAAGCCATTAAAATCATTAATTACTTGTTCTTTAGAACTTTCAAAGTTAGTAACTACAACTGGTACATTTAATAATTTAGCTTCTGTAATAACATTACACCATGATTCATCGTCACTTAATTGAACTAAATAGTCTGAATGCTTAATATATGGATATGGATTTTCTTTATATCCAACAAATTCAACATTAGTAAATTCTTTAAAATCATCTTTAATTTCTTGCTCTTTAGCTCTTCCTTTACCAATTACTTTAACATTATATGGTATATTATTATCTTCTAATGCCTTAACAAATAAATATAGTCTATCAAATCCTTTTCCATTTGATAATCTAGAAACTACAGATAGTTTTAATACATTATCATCTATACCTTCAAAAGGATTAAAAACATTACCTAATTCTTTTATATCTTCAGCCATAAAGTTATGTATTACAATACCTTCTTTATTTATATCTAAATGATTTTTAACGGCTTCTGATACACATACAAAGTCAGTGCAATCATTTACAAAAGTTTCATTATCTAATAGGCAATCAGGTAATATTCTAGGCATACTATGTATCCAAGTAAAATATCTTTTAGCATTAATTATATTTTTTAAATTATCATAATCAAAATATAAATAACACCAAATACATATATCACAATCTACTTTCATACCTTCTTCTATTTTATAAACTTTAGCATATCTTTTTAAAATATTAACAATATTCATATCTAATCTAGATTCATCAGTATAAACAACTTCTAACTCATATTTTTTATAAATTTCTTTACTTAATAATTCAATACATTTTTCAATTCCACCACTTAAAATTGACTTATTATAAAATACTATTTTCAATTAAATCACCTGAAATTATTATATTATATATAGCCTAAATAATCAATTTGCTTTTTTGTAAATTTTAACATATAATATGATTTGTCAGGGAGAAAGGATAGGATCAAAAAGAGTGAAAATAAGTGTGGTTGTTCCTGCTTTAAATGAAGAAAAGAACATAGCAAGAGTAATTAAAATACTTAAAGCTTGTACTTTAGTTGATGAAATAATAGTAGTGGATAATAACTCAACAGATAGTACTAATGAAATAGCTAAATCTTTAGGTGTAAAAACAATATTATGCAAAAAAAGAGGTAAAGGTTACGCTATGGAAATGGGACTAAAAGAATCTACTGGAAGTATAGTAGTATTTGTTGATGGGGATATATGCAATTATAAAAAAGGTTTTATAGAAGATTTAGTCTCTCCCATACTAAATCAAAAAGCTGATTTTGTTAAGTCATCATTTACTAGAGAAGGTGGTAGAGTTACAGAATTAGTAGCAAAACCATTATTAGAAATTGCTTATCCAAAATTATTAAAATTTGATCAACCATTGAGTGGAATTATTGCAGGAAAGAAAAGATTATTCGAGAAAATTACATTTGACAAAGACTATGGTGTAGATGTTGGTATATTAATTGATGTCTATAACTTAAAAGCAAAAATAAAAGAAGTAAACATTGGTAAAATAAGAAATGATTCTCAAGATTGGAAGGCCCTGATAAAAATGGCAAGAGAAGTTAGTTATGCTATTATAAAAAGAGTAGATTCAAATCGTTTACTTATGTTAAAAAATTTAGAGAATAAAAATTTAAAAATAAAAACTACTATCTAGTAGTTTTTTTTGTATATCTTAAAATAAAATGAGAAAAATATATATGTAACCTATAAAGGAGAGAATATGACTAAGAAACAAATAATTATATTCATATTGCTTCTTTTACTAACACCATTTAATTCTTATGCTTATTCTGATTATATTATTGCTAGTGGAGAGAATATCGGTATTAAATTAAATACTAAGAGTATATTGGTAGTTGGCAGATATAATAATTTAAATAACTATTTAGATAAAGGAGATATTATTGTATCTATAAATGATAATAATGATATTTCTGTTGATTTACTTAGCGAGTTAATAGAAAAAAAGAATAAAATAAAAATAGGTTACATTAATAAAAATAAAATTAAATATATGAATTTAAAAGTACAAGATGGTAAAACTGGATTATATTTAAAAGATTCTATATCTGGTATTGGAACACTTACTTTTATAGATCCTAATACTAAAATATATGGTGCTTTAGGACATGAAATAGTAGATAATAATAGTGGAATTATAATAGAAGAAAAAGATGGTAATATTTTAGAATCTACTATTAGTAATATAAAGAAAAGTGTAAGAGGGATACCAGGTGAAAAAAATGCCAAAATTAGTAATGATGTAGTAGGGGATATTGATTCTAATACTAATAAAGGAATTTTTGGTGATTACTATAAAAGAATTAATGAATCTAATACTTATAAAGTAGCACAAAATAAAGATATTAAATTAGGTAAAGCTTATATACTTACTGAATTAAATAATAATAAAGTAGAAAAATATTCAATTAATATACTTAGTATTAATAAAAAAAGTGATACTAAAAATATATTATTTGAAGTAACTGATGATAGATTATTATCTTTAGGTGGTATTGTTCAAGGTATGAGTGGTTCACCTATAATTCAAGGTAATAATATAGTAGGTGCTGTAACACATGTAGTAATAGATAATCCTAAAAAAGGATATGGAGTTTTTATAGTAAAGATGTTAGAAGAAGCAGAAAAAAAGGATGAATAATCATCCTTTTTTATTTATATTCCATCATTAAAGCTTCATATAATATATCTACAATATAATTAGTAGGTTGTATATGATATTTATCCATTATATTATTTATTACAAATTTATCATATTCTATATTTAAATATTTTAATATTTGTTCTTTATTATTAGTTATATCTTTTATATATGCAGGTGTATATATATCATCTAATAATAATAATGTATAATCATCTATAAACTTATTAAATTCTTTAAGTATTTCTGAATCATCATCTACATATTTGAATGATTCAATATCATAGTCTATCCAACTTTTCATTTCTATAATAGGTAATTTTTCATCTTTTAATCTATAATCAAATCTATCAATTAAATTTAAACCATTAATTTTTAAAGCAGATAATTGAATTATTTTGCCTCCGTTTTCTAATGTGTTTGTTGGAATTAATTCAAATATAATATATTTATCATTTTTTATATCCATAATATCACCTAAATAAAATAATATCATTAATTCCTTTATTTTCCTATACTTTCTTAGATATTTATGTTAAAATTAAACAAGTGCTTAAAAAAGGAGGTATTTATATGAAACAATTAAAAGTGCTACTAATTATAGGAAATGAAAATGAATCTAAAATTAAAGTTTTAGAAGAAATTAACAGAAAGTATAATGTAAATGTAACCAAAAAAGTAACTACCGATGAAAGTTTAGATAAATACCCTGAATTTTATGAGTATATATCATTAGATAAGTTTTCAGAATACTTAGGAAATGATGATACTCCTACTATCAGAACTTTTAGCTATACAAATCATGGTTTAAGTGGTTATATTAATTCAGATGTTGGACAATCTGTATGTGATAATTTAGGTAAGAAAGTAGAGTCCGTTGTATTAAATATTGATTATAATGAGTTACCTCATTATATAGAAAATTATAAAAATGTAAGTACAATTTGTTGTGCTGACAAAAAAAGAAAAGGTACTGTACAATTAGAGGATACATTTGATGCGGTAATATATTATGATTCATTAGATTTATCTATAATTGACGGATTTTTAACTAATAAAGAATCTGTAGACACTAAAGCAATTATCAAAAAATAATTGCTTTTATTTTGGCTTTATGTTATTATTAGTATGTAGAATAAGGAAGAGGGTAAAAAATGAAAAAACTAAGATATTTTGTTGCACTATTAGTAGTAACTTTATTAGTTGGATGTACAAATAATAGTACTAGTTCTTCATATAAAGAAGTAAAAGATGATGCTGTTAAAAATTTATTAACTAACTATGTTATTGCTATTGAAAGTTCACCAAAAACAATAGAATTATATAAAAAAGATAAAGTAACAGTTAAAGATTATAGTAGTGAAGATATGTTATTAATCGGATTAAATACAGCTTATGGATTAGAAGCTGAAATTGATTTAACTCCAGCTCAAATAGCATACTTTGAAAAGAATAATATGAAAAATGTATACTCATATATAAGTAGTGCAGATGTAGAAAATAATATTAAAAAAATATTTGGATCTACAACAGTAAAAAATGCTACTACTAATTCTTGTCCAAATTATATTTATAATCAACAACAATCAGTATATTATGTACAACATAATTGTGAAAATAAAGATAAAATATTATCATATGTTTCTAGTGTAAAAAACGATGGTAATGTATATTTAGTTGAAGTATATGCTGGATATATATCTAATAATGTATTATATGGAGATGTTAATAAATCTAAAAAAATTAAAGATTTAGAAGTAGAAGAAAGTTATACTATTGATGATTCTAATAAAGGAAGTTTTACTAAGTATACTTATACATTTAAAAAGAATTCAGATGGTAACTATTTATTTGATTCATTTACTAAATAAAACAACATTTTAAATGTTGTTTTTAGTTTGTATTTAATATATAATTAACTTATTAGAGGTGTATTATGTATAGAGTAAAAGAAGGAATATTAGGATGTGCTATTGGAGATGCATTAGGTATATCAACTAGAAATTTAGATAGAAATTATTTATTAGAAAATCCAGTATTAAAGATGAATTCTAATATTAAAGAAGGTATACCTGCTGGTGCGTGGTCTTATAATACATCTGTTATTGTATCAACAATTGATTCTATTAAAGAAAATAATTTAGATTATACTAAAATTATAGGTAATATAGTTAAATGGTTTACTATTAATAAGTATTCATCAGTTAATAGTTCATTTGGAATTGATAATGAATCTATGAAAATATTAGCTAGTATTTCTAATAATGAAAAGATAGAAACTAATGAAAATTATAATAATAGTAGTCTTACAATATTATTTCCAATTATTTTATATTGTATGTCTAATAAAAAAGAAGATTTATATAAAAATATAAAGTGTATTACAAAATTATTTAATGATAATGAATTATCTATTTGTGGTGCTTATATTTTAACAAATTTTATAATTAACTTATATAATACTAATGATAAGAATAAAGCTTTAAAAATACTTAAAAATTTAGATTATTCTATGTTTTCTAATGATGTATTAAATAAATATTTTAGAATTCTTATAGGAGATATAAATGACTTATTAATAGAAGAAATTAATTCATCTAATTATATAGTAGATACTATAGAGAGTAGTATTTGGTGTTTTATGAAATCTAATAATTTTAAAGATTCATTAATTGCTACTACTAATTTAGGTGGAGATACTTCTACAATAGGTTCAATAACTGGCTTATTAAGTGGTATATATTATGGAATAAATAATATACCTAAAGATTGGTTAAATACTTTAAGAAAAACTGATTATTTGATTAAAATTAGTGATGAATATGAAAAATATTTAAGAATATTAAGTTATGATAATTGATATTTATAATTAATTTGTTATAATTAGATTGGAGGTAGTATTATGAAAAAAATGCTTAATGAATTTAAAACATTTATATCAAAAGGTAATGTAATGGATTTAGCTGTTGGTGTATTAATTGGATCTTCTTTTTCAGGTTTAGTTACATCATTAACAGATAATATTATTTCACCTATTATTGGTATGTTTGGTAAAACAGATTTTTCAGGTTTTGTATTTAATTTAGATGTTGGATTTGTACATTTAAATATTAAATATGGGGCTTTTATAACAGATGTTATTAACTTTGTTATAATGGCATTTATTATTTTCTTAATAGTTAAATTTATGAATAGATTATTTAAGAAAGAAGAGAAAAAAGAACCTGCTAAAAAATCAGATGAAGTTCTTTTATTAGAAGAAATAAGAGATTTATTAAAAAAGAAAAACTAATTCAATTGAATTAGTTTTTTTTATAATAATGCTAGAGCTGGTAAAAATAATACAGCTACCATTCCAACAACTAAAATTATGATAAATAACTTTTTAATAAAATTTTTCATCTTAACACCTCAATATAATTATAATATAAATTCAAATAAAATGGAATATTATTTAATTTTATTAATATATTTAAATAGGTGAACTTATGAAAAAAGCAATTGTCAAACTATTTAACGTAGATAAAAAAGTATTTATATTTTTAACAGTAATAAGTATTATAGGAATAATTACAGGAAGTATATTTATGACGATTTTAAGTCAAAATGATAAAGAATTGATATTTTCCTCATTAAACACTTTTTTGAGTGAAATAAACCCTTTAAAATTAAAAAATAACCTATTTAATAATATGAGTATAAATATATTATATGGATTTATTATATGGATATTAGGTATATCTATAATGGGTGTTCCAATTGTTATATTTATAATATTTTATAAATCTTTTTTAATTAGTTTTACTATATCTAGTTTTATATTAAATTATAATAAAAAAGGTATTTTACTAGCACTTATTTATAATTTACCTCATCAAGTTATTAATTTAATTACATATATATATTTAGGTGTTTATTCAATTAAAATTTCAGGTTATTTAATAGAATCAATAATATATAAGAAAAGTATTAATTTTAAATCTATAATAAATAAATACTTAATTATGTTATTAATTACAATTATAATATTAATACTAACATCTTTATACGAAACATATATAATGCCTATTTTATTGAAAAAAATATTAAATATGTTATAATTTAAATGGTGATTTTCATGAAGAAAGTTGTATTAGGTATGAGTGGGGGAGTAGATAGTAGTAGTGCTGCTATTATATTAAAAGAACAAGGTTATGAAGTAATTGGTCTTACATATAAATTAACAGATGACTATGATCCTACTGATGCTATAGAAGTATGTAAAAAATTAAATATAGAACATCATGTAATTGACTATAGAGATATATTTAATAAAGAAATAAAAGAAAAGTTTATAAAAGATTATGAAAATGGACTTACACCAAATCCATGTATCTTATGTAATAAGAAAATTAAATTTAATTATTTATATGATTTTATGATAAAGAATAATTGCGATTATATTGCTACTGGACATTATGCAAGAATAATAGACGGAAAGTTATATAAAAGTGAAGATAAAAATAAGGATCAAACTTATTTCTTATGTGAAGTAACTAAAGAACAATTAGAAAAAGTAATTTTTCCACTAGAAGGTATTACAAAAGAAAGAGTAAGAGAAATAGCTTTAGAAAATGGTTTAAATGTATTTAATAAGAAAGATTCTTATGATGTGTGTTTTATAACTTCATCTTTTAAAGAATATATGAATAATAATTCATGTAATAAAAAAGGTGATGTATTAGATGTAAAAACAAAAGAAAAAGTTGGAACTCATAATGGTTTATCTTATTATACAATTGGTCAACGTAGAGGATTAGATATTGGTGGTTCTAAAGAAAGAATGTTTGTAGTTGGAAAAGACTATAAAAATAATTTTCTTTTTATAGCGTATGGCGATAGTGAATATCTAATTAGTGACTCATGTATTATTGAAGATGCTAATCTTTTAATAGATGAAAAAGTTGATAAATGTAGTGCTAAATTTAGATTTAGACAAGAAGAAACAAATGTAGAATTAGAATATTTGGAAGATAACAAAATACTAGTTAAATATCCTACAGGTGTTAAATCAGTTACACCAGGACAAGCATGTACACTTTATATAGGTGATCAATGTATTGGTGGAGGAATAATTAAAGAAGTAAGAAAAAATAAAGAAAAATTATGGTATTTATAAGAAATATATTAGTTTATATTTCTTTTTTTATTATTAAAATATATATTTTTTAAATGTCAATAGAAAAATGTTAAATTTACGTAAGTTTACACTTGACAATTGACACATCAATGATATAAAATGATAATAGGGAGGCAAAAGAAATGGATCAATTAAATAACATTCTTAAAGAATTAGGCATTTCAAAAGTAAAATTAGCTAAATTTTTAGGTGTTTCTCGTCAAATGATTTATAATTATTTAGAATTAGAAGACATCAATAAATGGCCAAAAGATAAAAAGGTTTTATTATTAAATTTATTAGGAGTAAAAGCTCCAGAAGATATTCCAAATATTAAAATAGATACTGATTATATGTCAGATGTAGAAGCTCGTTTAAATAGTATTGTATCTGAACAAAGTACAGTTTCTACAGATGATGTTTCAGGTTCTTTATTATCTGGATTAAGTAAAATGGATCAAGAATTAATGATTAGTATTATTGATCTTTTAAAAGAAAAATTAGAAGATACTAATGATGCTGATGGTCATAATACAGTTAAGTATTTATATCATTTTTTACAATCAGTTGATACTTCAAAAGAATTAAAATATATTTTAGGATATGTTGCTAAAGAAACTGGTTTTGTTAAACCATTAGAATTTGTATTCAATGAAGAAGAACAATTTATTTTTGAAAGTATTATGTACTCTGCTTTTGTATTATATAACAGTGGGGGAGCTAGTAAGACTAAATTAGCTGAATGTCATAAGAGATTTACTAATCAAATTGAACAAAAAATGGAAGATAAATTAAGTAGAACTTTAGAATTAAATAATATAAAAGTTTTAGCACTTAAAGAATTAGGTTATACTGAAATTAACGAACATAATGCTTCAGAAGTATTTGAGAAAATTGCAGAAATTCAATCAAGAAAAGTTGGAAGTTAATTCTAACTTTTTTACTTCCCCTATTATTAAATAGAAAAAAGTAGGGGAAGTACCCTACTTTCGATAGTATTTATATTTACTATAATTTTTTTTTTGCATCGAGTAATATAAATATGATAAATTATTCATCTGAATTTAAATAAAAATTATTTATGTTAAAATTTTGCATCGAATTTTGTTTTTGTGATCAACTTATCACTTTATTTTAATTTTAAATTTGCATCGACAATTTTATTTATGATTAACTTATCATCTCACTAAAAAAAATTTGCATCGAGAATATAAAAAGTGAATAATCTATCACTTGAATGAAAATTAATTTTGCATCGACAAATCAAAAGTTGATTAGTTCTTCAGCTTATTTTATAATTTAAGCCCCCTCTTATTTATATATAGAGTAATGGGGGAGTTATTGATTTAAAATTTGCATCGAGTATGTATTAGGTGATAACTTCTTCATCTAAATG